>DATKCF010000210.1:0-44478 GCA_035513345.1 Longimicrobiales bacterium | reverse complement strand
CGTTCGGGCGATTCCGCCTGCCATGGCAGACCGGTCCGTGTCCGGTCGAGGAGCTGCCATGTGCGCGACCGGAAGTTGGCGTATCCGGAATCGCGGCCGGCATAGCGGCGCGAGTTGGCGAACGTGGCGACCATGACGGGCGCCAGCGCATTGAGAACTCGCCAGACCAGGTGCTGGTCGCACGCGGAATCGATGCTGAGCTGGATCGATGCGGTCTGGCGCATCATGCGGGCGCCGGCGGGTCCGAAGCGGGCGTAGTACGCGTCCATGCGGCGGTATCGATCCTCGCCGACCTGGAGCGGAACATCATCGGGCGCGTTGAACGGGTCGATGCCGAGTCCGTACAGATCGATACCGGCATCGGCCAGCCGGTTCGTGACCGGCGTGAGAACCGCGCGCAGGTTGGCCAGTGCGGCGGACGGCGAAGCGAAGGGCGGCGCGGCGTACTCGAGCTGGCCGCCCGGCTCGAAGGTGAACCGGCCGCCGCCCGGCAGATCGAATGCCGGTGCGCCCTTGGTGGTCGCGACGGCTCGCCAGGCGTTCGTTGCGGCCAGCGGCGCCAGCGCGGCCGTCACGGTCGGGATCGCGGCGATGCGCCTGGTTTCGCGATCGATCGGGATCAGTTCCGCTTCCACGCCGATCCGGAACGCCCGACCCGAGGCCGGCCGGAACGTGGCGTCGCGGATCAGCCGGACGGCGGCGCCGGCATCCGGGATCGGCGTCCCGTCGCCTGCCGTGGTCAACGGGCGACCCGCCCGACGGCAATGGCGTACCACTGGGACGCATCCGTCATCCAGTCCTCGAGGTCGAGGCCGGCGTCATCGAACAGCGCCTTGAGCGTGGCGCGCGTGTACTTGCAGCTGATCTCGGTGAGGATCGACTCGCCCGCGTCGAAGTGGAACTCGCCAGCGTTCGGAATCGTCACGACCTGTTCGTCCTTCGACACGAGGTGCATCTCGATGCGGCTCGCGTCGCTGTTGAAGAACGCGCGATGCTCGAACGCGTCGCTGTCGAAATCGGCATCGAGTTCGCGGTTCAGCACGTTCAGCACATTCAGGTTGAACGCGGCCGTCACACCAGCCGAATCGTTGTAGGCGCGTTCGAGGATGCGGGTATCCTTGACGAGGTCGGCGCCCATCAGGAACCGGTCGCCGCGCGTGATCGCACCGCGGACTCCCTTCAGCAGCCGGACCGCGTCCGCGCGATCGAAGTTGCCGATCGTGCTGCCGAGGAAGGCCACGACGGACGGGGCCGGCACGCCGTCGGGAACGACAGGACCGGCCGAGATGTCCGCTTCGACCGGCACAATGGTGAGCTGCGGGTACTCGGCGCCGACCTGCTCCGCGATGGTCGACAGGTACGATGCGCTGATGTCGATCGGAACGTACCAGGCGCCGTCGGGCATCGCGTCGAGCAGGGCCCGCGTCTTGTCCGCGCTGCCCGCACCCATTTCGATGAGCGAGCGTGGCTCGAACGAGCGGATCCACGCGGCACCGCGCGACCGCAGGAGCATGCGCTCGAGTCGCGTCGGATAGTACTCCGACTGGCCCGTGATCTCGTCGAACAGTTCGGACCCGCGCTCGTCATAGAACAGCTTCGACGAAAGCTGCTTCTGCGGCTGGCTCAGTCCTTCGCGGACCTCGTCGATCAGGCCCTCGCCGAACGATGTCCGGACACTGTGCTCATGCATCACGTGCGCACCTGAACCCGCTGAAGATCTGCCGTCGGATGGGGTAGTCCCAGTTCCTGAATGTGTTGCGAACCGCGCCAGTGCGCGTTGCCCACGAGCCGCCACGCAGTACGCGGGACTCGTCGCCGAAAAAAGCTTCCGAGTACTCGGGATACGGAAACGCCTCGAAACCCGGCCAGCCGTGGAACCCGCTGGCCGTCCATTCCCACACGTCGCCCAGCATACCATAACAACCGATAGGCGACACGTTGAGCGGATACGCGCCGATGGGCGCGACATCGAACGAGAGCTGGTCGAGATTCGCGTGCAGCGGGCCCGGCTCGGCGTCGCCCCACGGATACTTGCGCTTCTGGCCCGCGACCGGGTCCCACGAAGCCGCGACTTCCCACTCGATCTCGGTCGGCAGGCGACGGCCGGCCCAGCGCGCGTACGCGGCGGCTTCGTGCCAGCACACGTGGCAGACCGGAACCCTGGCCGCGGCCGGCGAGACCCGATCCATCACGCGGACGCGCCACTCGCCATCCTTGCGGAACCAGTATTTCGGCGAGTCGGCGCCAGCCGCCTCGAGCCACGCCCAGCCGGCGTCCGACCACAGTGACCGCGTGGTGTATCCGCCATCGTTCATGAAGGCGACGTAGTCTTCACGCGTGACCGGCGCTACGTCGATCTCGAACGGCGCGACCTCGATTTCGTGTGCGGGCCGCTCGTTGTCGTAGGACTCCGTCCGGTCGTCCGTTCCGATCACCGCCGTCCCGCCCGCGAACGCTGCCATCGCGCCCGTCGCGATCTCGAGAACGGGCTCCGGCAGCGGCAAGGCCCGTGGCGCCGCGTAGGCCTCGCCCTGCTTCAACTGCATGGTCTGCAGGATCGTCTCGTCGTGCTGGTACTCGTGCTGCAACACCATGTTGTAGACGAAGCCGTCTCGCAGCAGCCCGGACCCGTTCGCCAGAGCGGTGCCCTGCAGGTTGGACAGCACGTTCCGGCGGACCGTGGCCAGCAGCTCGAGCGCGTCGGTCCGTGACGGCAAGGCGAGGGCGCCGCGCACCGCGCGCGGATTCTCCATCGGGTTGAACAACCCCGGCATCTCCGCGAACCGGATCTCGCCGCGCGTGTTGTCGACCAGCCATAGCTGCTCGAAGTGCGCGATATGACCGAGATCCCAGACCACCGGACCCATCAGCGGGTCGTGCTGCCTGCGCAGATCGCCTTCCGATACGACCGAGGTCAGGAGAAGCGTGCGCGCCCTGGCCTCCGCCAGCCTGCGCGCGATGTCGTGTTTCGGATCTATCGTTTCTGCCATTCCTTATTCTCTCAACCGGGCAGCCAACTTCCAAGCTAGCGGGCCATGGGGGGCGGGTCCACGTCGCGCCCTCCATGATCAATACCGGGACGGGGCGTTTGGTGCCCGAAATGGCTGGGGGGAAATCGTTTCTGGGGCTGGTTTCCAGGGCTGGTTTCTGGGGTGCGCGCCGGGCATGGTCGCGGCCACCCCAGAAACCAGCCCTGGAAACGCGCCCTGGAAACGTTTTGAAACGTTTCGAGCCGTTTTCCTCCAGACGAACCCAGCCTACAATGTACCATGCCCGAATCGGTCACGGCGGCGCTGGTCGCGGACGACGTTACGCGGCGCTATGGCGAGACCACCGCGCTCGATGGCGTCTCGCTCGAGGTCGCGCCGGGCGAGTGCGTTGCGCTCGTCGGCGAGAGCGGGTCCGGCAAGACCACGCTGCTGCGTTGCTTCAACCGCCTGGTCGAGCCCGACTCGGGCCGTGTACTCGTCGATGGCCGCGATACCCGGGCGATCGACCCGATCGCCCTGCGCCGAAACATCGGCTACGTTCCCCAGGAAGGCGGACTGCTGCCTCACTGGACTGTGCTCCGTAACGCAGCCCTCGTGCCATGGCTGCTCGGCCGGCCCGATTCGACGGACCGCGCACGCGCCGCTCTCGACAAGGTCGGGCTGCCCGCTTCCGGCTTCGGCCAGCGCCGGCCGCGACAGTTGTCCGGCGGTCAGCGGCAGCGCGTCGCCATCGCTCGCGCCCTGGCCGCCGAGCCGTCGATCATCCTGCTCGATGAGCCGTTCGGCGCGCTCGACGCCATCACGCGCGCCGACCTCCAGGAGTCGTTCCTCGCGCTTCGGCGAAACCTGGGCGTGACCACGCTCCTCGTCACGCACGACCTCCACGAGGCGTTCCTCCTGGCCGACCGCGTTGCCGTCCTTCGCGAGGGACGCATCGAGCAGGTCGCCCCGCCCGCCGACCTCGCCCGGCACCCCGCATCGCCCTACGTAGCCGAACTGCTGGCCCGCGCGCGGACTCCGGCCGCATGAGGAGAATCCCCCGCCTGGCGGCTTCGCACCTCGTACTCGCGGCCGGCCTCGCGCTGTCCGCTCCGGTCCCGGCCGCGCAGGATATACCGCCCGGACGCAGCATCGTCGTGGCCTCGAAGCCGTTCGGCGAGAGCTTCCTGTTGGCCGAGATGTTCGCGCAACTGCTCGAGGCCCGCGGCTTCGCCGTCGACCGCCGACCCGGCCTCGGCGCTACCGAGATCGCGTTCCAGGCCGTCCGCGCGGGGTCCGTCGACGTCTACCCCGAGTATACGGGCACCGGCCTCGTCGCCATCCTGGGCCTCGAACCGGACGCCGACGCTCGCCGCGTCTTCGACATCGTCTCGACCGGGTTCCGCGACCGCTGGGGCGCGCGCTGGCTGCCACCGCTCGGCTTCGAGAACACGTACGCCATCGCGGTTCGACGCGCGACCGCCGACTCGCTCGGACTCGCTACTCTCACCGACCTGGCCGCGGCAGCACCCCGCCTGGTGGCCGGCCTCTCGCCCGACTTCATCGGCCGCGACGATGGATTGCCAGGCCTCGCCGCCGCCTACGGCCTCGAGTTCGGACAGGTCAGGTCACTGCTGCAGGCCGTGAAATACCAGGCACTGGCAGAACGCGCCGTCGATGTCATCGATGGTTACTCGACCGATGGCCTCATCGACCGATTCGATCTGGTCGTGCTCGAAGACGACCGCCGCTTCTTCCCCGCCTACGAGGCCGCACCCCTCGTCGGACGCGACCTCGCCACAAACCGGCCCGCCGCCATTGCGGCGCTCGCCGAACTCGGCGGCCGGCTCGATGTCGAACGCATGCGCGCCCTGAATCGCAGGATCGAGGTCGACCGCGTGCCCGTCGAGCAAGTCGCCGCACACGCCCTCGCCGACCTCGGTCTGCTTCGCGACCCCGGCACCACCACAGGCGGACGGACCACCGACGAAACAGGCCTGATCGAGTACCTGGTCGCACGCCGCGCTACACTCGCCGCACTCACACTCGAACACCTGGTGCTCGTCGGGATCTCGCTGCTGTTCGCGATCCTCGTCGCCGTGCCCATCGGACTCGCGCTCGAACGAACAGCCGCCGCTGAATCCGTCATCCGCGCCGTCGGCCTGCTCCAGGTCGTGCCCGGTATCGCACTCCTCGCCTTCATGATCCCGCTGCTCGGCATCGGCGCCAGACCCGCCCTCGTCGCCCTGTTCCTATACGCTCTGTACCCGATCGTCCGGAACACCTACAGCGGCGTGCGCAACGCCGGGCCCGAAGCGGTCCGCGCCTCAGAGGCCATCGGCATGACTCCCGGCCAGACTCTCCGCTACGTCCGGCTGCCCCTCGCCGCTCCCGTGATCATGGCCGGCATCCGGACCGCGGCAGTGATCAACGTCGGAACCGCAACGCTCGCCGCGTTCATCGGCGCGGGCGGACTCGGCGAACCCATCGTCTCGGGCCTGGCCCTGTCCGATACTCGCATGATCCTCTCCGGCGCCATTCCCGCCGCCATCCTCGCACTCATCGTCGATGGCGGACTCGGGCTGCTCGAACGCGCCGTGTCGCCCCGGACCTGACCGCAATTCACGCCGGATCGCTACCCACACCGGCCACCAACGCTTGACGACCCGCCCGACCGACCGGCCAATTCTCCACGCGCCCGGCTCGCACGGGGTGTGGGAGGATAGGATGCCCGCTCACGCGACGGGCCATGACGCCGTCCAGACCTTCGACAACCGCAGAGGGGGGCAACTTCGTGACAGGCACGAGTGACACAGGTACGACCGGCGGGACAGCGCGGGGATCGCAAGGCGACACGGTGCGTGACGACCTCCTCGAGCTGCTCCGAACGCACTCGCTGCGGACAGGTGAGTTCGTCCTGGCCAGCGGCCAGCGGTCCGACTACTACATCGATGCGCGGGTCACTACCATGTCCGGTCGAGGCCAGCAGCTCATCGGGCTTGCGGCACTGCGCCTGCTTGACGAGAACCGGCTGCAACCCGGCCTTGTCGGCGGACTCACGATGGGCGCGGATCCTGTCGCGTACGCGATCGCGCACTCGGCATCACTGGCAGGTCGCGATATCGACGCCTTCAGCATCCGCAAGGCGACCAAGGCCCACGGTACCGGCCAGCGCATCGAGGGCGTATTCGACACGAGTCGCGACATCGTCGTGGTGGAAGACGTGGTGACATCGGGCGGCAGCGCCCTGGAAGCCGTGGATGCCGTGCGTGAAGCCGGCGGCCGGGTGATCGCGGTTCTCGTCGTCGTAGACCGCCAGCAGGGTGGACGCGAACACATCGAGGCCACGGGACTGCCACTGCTCGCGCTGTTCACCGTCTCCGAACTGCTCGGACGCGCATCCTGACCCGCGCCTGAGAGTCGCGTCGTCGATCGGCTCGACGGAACCGGCGCGCCGGTTGACGCGTCCTACTCGAGCAACCGCAGTGGCATCACCAGGCAGAAGTACTGCGGCGTTTCCTCACCCTCCTTCGCGATGGGTTCGATCGTTGCTGCACGCTCCGGTGCCTTGAACGTCATCTTCACGTCGTCCGTCGGCATGTACTTCAGGACCTCGAGCAGATAGCTGGCATTGAAGCCGATCTCGAGCGGCTCACCCTGGAACTCGACCTCCAGCTCCTCGTGTGCTTCGCCCAGATCCGGCGTTTCGACGGAGAACCGCAGCGACCCTGATGCGAAAGCCAGACGAACTCGGTGCGTCTGGTCACTCGCCACCACCGCCATTCGCCGTAACGCCTGCGTCAACAGGTTGCGATCGGCAATCGCCGTCTTGTCATTGTCCTTCGGGATGACCTGCTCGTAGTTCGGATACGGGCCCTCGATGAGCCGCGTGAAAACCTGCGTGCCATCATGACGGAACCCGAGATGATTCTCACTGCGCGCCACTTCGATATCCTGACCGATCGAGAACAGGCGCTCGACCTGCTGCAACGCCTTCGGCGGTACAATCAGCTCCTCCTTCGGCATCCCGCTGCCAGCTACCGGAACCTCCATCCTCGCCAGTCGATGCCCGTTCGTCGCGACCATCCGCATCGTGCCAGCTTCCATCTGCCATAACACACCGTTCAGAATCGGACGGCTCTCCTCCGTCGAAACCGCAAACGATGTCTGCCTGATCAGGTCGTGCAGAACCTGGCCACCCAACTGCCACGCGGATCCGAAATCGACCGAGGGAAATGTCGGAAACTCATCCTTCGCCATCCCGTTCAGCTTGAACGATGCGCGACCGCACGACAGCTCGAACCTGTCACTCTTCGATTGCACCCGTACCGGATGCTCCGGCAGCTCGCGCGCCAGCTCCTGGAGTTTCTTGGCCGGTACCGTCAGCGCACCTTCCTCCTCCACTTCCGCCGGCACACTCACCGTCACCGCAATGTCCAGGTCCGTACCGCTCATCGATACCGAGTCACCGCCCGCCTCGATGAGGATGTTCGACAGCACCGGCAGAGTCGTGCGCGTCGGTATGCTCGCACCCACCGCCGCCAGACCCTGCTGCAGTTTGTCCCGCGTGATCTTGAATCTCATGAGCGCTCACCCCTGCCGATTCCCAGGTCGACCGCCGGTGATTCCGCGCGGTTCCCACAGCCACTACAGGACACTTGAATCAAATTGAAATATTCAGTCATAGTAATAGGCGATGTGGATCCGTGGATAAGCGGTTGAGCCAACCTTGAAATGCCTTGCCAGGCACCGGTTCTGAGGTAGCCGGACCGTGTTGATCGCGATGTAGGCAGATGAGACACTTGTCCACCGTTTCCAGAACCGCGCACCAGGCGGTGTGGAGTTCATCCGGCCCGTACACATTGCATCCACAGCGTTTCCTCAACCCCTGATGGTACGTCGGACGACATCGACGCGAGCGGCGAAACCGGCATCCATGTGCATCTGGTGTTCGACCTTCTGGATCGAGTGAATCACGGTCGAGTGGTCACGTCCGCCGAACAGCTTGCCGATGCGGACGAGTGAGATGTCGAGCAGTTCACGCATCAGGAACATCGCGACCTGTCTCGGCACCGTCAGGTCCTTGGTTCGCCTCTTCGAAGTGAGGCCATCGACCTCGACGCCCCACTCGGCCGCAGCGCACTGCCGTATCAGCTGTGGCGTGATCTCGGTGGCCCGGTCCAGGTCCCCGAGTACGCCGCCGAGCGCTTCGCGCGCGAGTTCGGTCGTAACCTCGCGGCGTGTGAGCGACGAGTACGCCAGCAGCTTGATGATCGCGCCCTCGAGTTCGCGCACGTTCGACCGGCAGTTGCGTGCGATGAACTCGAGCACTTCGTCCTCGAGGGCGATGTTGTCGTCCTCGGCCTTCTTGCGCAGGATCGCGACACGAGTCTCGAGATCCGGCGACTTGATGTCGGTGACCAGGCCCCACTCGAACCGGGATACGAGCCGCTCCTCGAGGCCCGGTATCTCCTTGGGCGGCCGATCGCTGGTCATAACGATCTGCCGCTGCGCATCGTGCAGCGCGTTGAACGTGTGGAAGAACTCCTCCTGCGTTCGCTCCTTCTCGCCCAGGAAATGGACGTCGTCGATCAGCAGCAGATCGATCTCACGGTACTGCCGGCGAAAGCCGGCCATCCGGCCGTCCTGGATCGACGCGATCAGGTCGTTCGTGAATCGCTCACTCGATACGTAGGCGATCCGGCGGTCCGCATCCCTCATCGCGATCGCGTGACCGATCGCGTGCATCAGGTGCGTTTTGCCCAGCCCGACACCACCGTAGATGAACAGCGGATTGTACATCCGTGCCGGAGCCTCCGCCACCGCGCGGCACGCAGCCGCCGCAAGCTGGTTGTTCTGGCCGACAACGAAGCGGTCGAACGTGTAGCGCTCGTTGAGCGGCGAACCCAGCGTCACAGGTATGCGTCCGGATCCTCCCGGCAAGGGAGCGCTGGCAGGCGGTGCGTGGGTCTGTCGCTGAGCGCCGGCACGACGTTGACCATCGGTGTCGACGGCCTGCTGTTGACCACCCGTTTCGAAAGCATGACGCTGAGAGCCGGCGCCCGAACCGCCGTCGTGCATGCGCTGGCGGTCCGTCGCGGGCGGCGTCAGCGTAGCCGGAGCCGGCTGGCCGGCCGGCGAGGCCGAGCGGCGGCTTGCAAGGTCGGGCCGGTGCCGGAACGCGATCGCGACACGCCGGCCGAACACCCGCTCCGCTACTTCCGCCAGCACCGGGCCGTATTTGTCCTCGATCCACTCGGCCGCGAAATCGCTGCCCGCGCCGATCGCCAGCTGATCGTCCGAAAGCGCGATCGGCTCGGTCTGATCGAGCCAGATGCGAAACGTCGGTTCGGGAAGCAGGGGACGAGCCCGCTCCAGGATCCGGGCCCAGGCCTCGGACGCCGTCAGCTCCATCAGGTTCCAGTATTTCGGCAGGGCGGGTGTACCACCAAGGGCGGGCAACCTAGATGCCGGCTGTGGATAAGTCAACGGTCCGGTGACGGATCGACCTCGCCGTTACCGGGGACATTTCCATCCGCGCCTGACAGACGTCGCCGTTGCCGTTGACCCGGCTCGTCGCTCGCGATTATACTACCTAGCTCCACTGGGCACGACACCGAGCCGGAACGCAGATCATGGGAAAGCCGACATACAATCCGCGCAACCGGAAGCGCAAGAACAAGCACGGGTTTCGTGCACGCATGGCCACGAAGGCGGGCCGTGCCGCGCTGAACCGGCGCCGCCGGAAAGGCCGCAAGCGGCTGGTCGTGACCATCGGATCGAAGTAGCGGTAGACAGCGCGTGTGGACGCGGGAGACGGCGGCCGCGAGCCGCGCCAGTTTCCGCGGTCGCGCAGGCTGACGCGGGGCAGCGAGATCCGCGCAGCACTGAATCGGGGGAAGAGGAGCAGGACGCCGCACCTGGACGTCTACGACTCCGCTTCCCCCGCATCGCGCTCGCGGATCGGACTCATCGTACCACGGCACGGACATCGGATCGTCGATCGCAATCTGCTGAAACGGCGGTTGCGCGAGATTCTGAGGGTCGAGATCCTGCCGCGCCTGACATCACCGGACTCCGGGACGGACGTGCTGGTCCGGGTCCGACGCAACGCATACGACGCGGCATTCGCCGAGTTGAGGGCAGAGCTGCTCGAGTGGTGGGAGCGACGGTGTTCGCGCGGCTCGTCCTCATCCTGATCCGCGGGTACCGGGCGGGCATATCGCCGATGTTGCGGCAGTCTTGCCGTTACACGCCCACGTGCTCCGCATACGCCGAGGAAGCGGTCGGCCGGTACGGCGCCGCGAAGGGATCGTGGCTGGCACTGCGTCGCCTGCTTCGGTGCCACCCGTGGGGTGGAACCGGATACGATCCCGTTCCGTAAGGGCCCTGCAACGGGTCGCAGAGAGATACGCCTGATGGAAAGCGGACGGTTTCTGCTGGCGGTCGTCCTCATGATCGCCGTGGTCGTCATAACGAACATTCTGATTCCGCCGGTCGAGCCGGTCGATGTTCCGGCCACCGGTCCGGACCCGGGCGCACCGCCGGTTCCGTCCGCGACCACACCGCCTCCACCCGCCAGGGATCCGGCGCCGGCGGCCGGTCAGACGGAAACCGCGGACACCCGGGCTCCGGAACAGATCGTCACAGTCGAAAGCGACGTGGTCCGGTTCGGGTTCTCGAATCGTGGCGCCGCCCTGGTTTCCGCCGAACTGTTGCAGTACGAGTCGTTCAGTCCGGACCTCGAAGGCCGACCAGTGCAGCTGCAGCCCGATGTCGGCCGTGGCCTGATCCGCCACCGCGTTCGTCTCGACGACCACATCATCGACCTCGACACACTCGCCTTCGAAACGCTCGCGACAACCGTCACCGTCACACCGGGCGAAGGTCCGGAAACGTTCGAGATGACGTGGTCGCAGCCCGACGGCGGACTCGGAATCACGATCACGTACACCATCGCGCCCGACAGCTACGTCTTCGATGTCGCCGGTCGTGTGACCGGCACGGGTACGACGCCGCAGCTCCTCATCGACATGGGCCCGACACTGCGATCCAACGAAGTCGAGCCGCGCGAGGACCAGGCATCGCTCTTCTACGTGATCAACAGTTCGCAGACCGGAATCGCGAGCACGGCCCTCGACAAGATCGGGCGCGAGCAGATCGACGAAGGACCGCTCCGCTGGGTTGCCATCAAGAACAAGTACTTCGTCGTCGCCGCAATGGAATCCGCGGACCGGCCCACGCCGTTCGGCGGCGTCATCGCACGACCCAACGCCGAACCGTACAGCGCGGACCTGACTGCGACACTACTCGGTGACGAAGCCGGCGCGTTCGGCTACAGACTCTACGTCGGACCGCAGCAGGCAGACCGCCTGGCCGACATCGGTAACCAGCTCCAGGATGTCAGTGTGTTCGGCTGGCGGTTCCTCCAGCCTGTGTTGCGACCGCTCGGCCACGCGATCACATGGGCACTGCTCCAGATGCACCGCGCCCTCGACATCGGGTACGGCTGGGTGCTCATCCTGTTCGGGTTCCTGATCCGGTTCGTGCTGTGGCCGCTCAACGCCAAGGCAATGCGGTCCCAGCTCAAGAACATGGAAATGCAGCCGCGCATCAAGGAGATCCAGGCTCGCCACAAGGGCGATCCGCAGAAGCTCCAGCAGGAAATGCTCAAGCTCTACAAGGAGGAAGGCTTCAACCCGATGGGCGGTTGCCTGCCCATGCTGCTGCCGCTGCCCGTGCTGATCACGCTCTTCTTCGTCTTCCAGGCGACAATCGAGTTCCGCGGCGTCCCGTTCCTCTGGCTTCCCGACCTGTCACTGAAGGATCCGCTCTATATCCTGCCCGTCCTGCTCGGCGTGAGCATGTTCATCCAGCAATGGCTGAATATGAAGAGCACAAAGGACCCTCCCGTGCAGTTGAAGTACATGACATACATCATGCCGGTCGTGCTCACCGTCCTGTTCATCAACTTCGCGTCCGGCCTGAACCTCTACTACGCGTCCATGAACATCGCGTCGGTGCCGCAGCAGCTGCAGATCATGAGGGAGAAGAAGAAGCGCGCCGCTGTACTCGAGAAGAAGGATTGAGTCACCCGTACCCTCTTTCCGGTGAAGACCCGCCCCGCTTGCACTGCGGGAGAGGGTAGCGGGCACGGAGACGGACAGGGGCTTTGCACAGCGGGGCATGGGTGGGGGCACGGAGACGGAGAGGGGTCGGACGATGGAGGCGGAGTAGTAGTTAGGAGGAGGATCAGGGGAGTTTTTTTGCGCCCCCATGCCTTCCCATCAACGCTGTTCCGCCTCAGCCGATGATCCGGAACACGTCAGGCAGCGCCGAGTCCGTCGGCGGTTCCTCCCTTACAGCGCGCACGGCAGCCGGCTCCGGTCCACGCGCCAGAACCTCGCGGAACCGCTGCACCGCATCCGTTTCGCCAGCAACCTCGACATCGACCGAGCCGTCCGCACGGTTGCAGACCGTGCCCCGTAACCCGAGCGCACGCGCCCTCCGGACCGCCCAGGCCCGGAAGCCAACGCCCTGGACCCTGCCAACGACAAGAAATCTGCGGCGCATACTCGAGGCGTCTGCCGACGATCGATCCATACTCGTCTGGTTTCCGGGCTAAGCGAAGGTAAACTCCGGCCAGTGTAAACGTACCGGGAAGGGGCGGGTTTTTCGCAAGTACCGGGCGGACCGCGTGGCTCGATGACCTGCCATGGCCTGTCAACGCTGCTACGCATTGCTACGCATTGGCCTCTGGCAGTGCTAAGGTGTCGTCCAACGCGTCCCGCGCCCCGCCTGGCACTGCGGGAGAGCGCGTACGGAGATGGAGAGGGGTCGGACGATGGAAACGGAGTAGTTACGGGAGGGGGATCAGGATCCCGATCCGTTCCCGTCGACAGCGCGTGGGCCGGTCATAATCCCCGGATCAGGCTCCGCGCGGCGGCCGGTGGGGATTCGACAGCCTGTGGGCCGGTCAAATCCCGGATCAGGCTCCGCGCGGCGGCCGGTGGGGATTCGACAGCCTGTGGGCCGGTCTAATCCCCCGGATCAGGCCCGCGCGGCGGGCCGGTGGGGATTCGACAGCGCCTGGGCCGGTGAAATCCCAGGATCAGGCTCCGCGCGGTGGGCGGTGGGGATTCGACCGCCTGTAGGCCGGTCTGATCTGTTACCGATCCACCCGGTCCGTACCGGGGTGGTCTCTTTTTTCGCGCGCGATGTCCCCGCAACGCTCCGCCCGGCCTCTGGTGTCTACGTCTCCGTTCCTCCTTCACCCCTTGTATTGCTGCTCGCCGAGAGTTGAGACGAAAACCGAACAAAGACCGAAGTGTTGCACGTGAAACATCGGCGACGTTAGCCGGGGGTCAGATGGCACGACACCCGGCGATTCCCGTCACGCGGGCCTCCCGACTGGTTACCAGGGCTGGATCGACCCCATTCAGATCGGTTCTCGACTTCCGCCGGGATCCAACCACTGCCGCGCGCCGTGTCCCGTGCCAGATCACATGTCCGCCGCCCTGTAGCCGATACGCCGCGACACCAATGGCGTCGAATTGACGTGCCGTGTCCCGGTCGCCCTGCAATGTGTTGGACGCGACGGCGGGGCGCGACATGCGCTTCTTCAGGTGGCAACGGGACGATGCCGAGTTCAGGTCACGGTGCCAGGGCCACGTTTGGCTGCGGGACCGGAACCGTGGGGCGCGTGTCGCGCTGAAGCGGCAAGAGGGAGGGGATTCTCTGCGGCTCGAGGCCGCGCGACGGAACGACTTGAGGCGAACGGACGCAGTTTTTTGGGCTGAAAGCCGGTCGCGCGTTCGATCGCAAGCGGTAACGGTTGTGCGAAGCGCGGGACGGCGCCGGGAAGCGATGTCCGGCTGGGAGGCGACGGACGCGTGGCAGTAGGCCCGATTGTCGTTCGCAACGGCTGATCACTAGTGGTCGAATCAGGATCGCCTGGTTGTGAAACCGTCACTACGGGGTGTGTGGCCCGAGCGGGCGCGATCGAGGCGGGCTGCTACAGTTGTCAGAGCGCGCGCACCGCGCACTCTCACGCCCATCGACGGTCGGCCATGCCGGCCGTGCGTCGAATGGGGAGTGACTCGGCGTGGGGTGGGGGAGTCCGGGGACATCTGTCAGTGGGCGGGAGAGCCGGAAGTCGTCGGGAATTGCGTTCTTAGCTCGAGGCCGGGGGGCGACGATCAGGGGCGTGCCGGAGAAGGAAGTCGATGAGGCGAAGCGGGATGCGTCCGGCCGTCGTCGTGCCGCAATGTTTCACGTGAAACAGGCTTCTCTCCGACGTGGACGGGGCAACGGCAAAGCCGAGTTCGGCGTGCAATCGGCCGTTTCACGTGAAACATGCCTGAGGCGGGTCCGAACCGGAGCTAAGCTATTTGAAGCTCCGAGGGGCGTCGCGCCTTGTTGGCGGTGCAACCCGGCGACCCGTCCGAGCAGCAAGCGCGACAGAACAAGCAGAATCGGAACAGGGGTGCCAGCGTCCACCGAATCTCCGTGACGTTCCACGGTCTCCGCCGACTGGCGTGCCCAGCCATGGCAGCCCCGGCGGGGCGGGAGGGGAGAGACGGACAAGGATCAGAGGACGGGAGAACGGTCAGAGGACGGAGAACGGTCAGAGGAAACGTTCGGAGGCTAAGGCTGAGAAGCGTTGACGGGAACGGATTGGGCAAAACACCCCTGATCCCCCTCCCCAAAACCCTACTCCGCCTCCATCGTCCGACCCCATCTCCCTCTCCCGACCCCCGCCCCTCTCCCAACAACTACCAACCACGCCGCCAACGACTTAAAGCAGCCGGCAGCACTCCAACCCGAACCCGGGCATCACCCCGCCTTCCCCCTCGACGCGCACGCGGGTATTATTCCCGGTCACCAAACAGCACACCCCCCTGGTGTCAGGAGGCGGATGTCCCGCGTCATTGCCATCGCCAATCAGAAGGGCGGCGTTGGGAAAACCACGACCGCGATCAACCTCGGTGCGGCGCTTGCCGTAGCGGAACGGAAGGTCCTGGTCGTGGACATGGACCCGCAGGGCAACGCGACGAGCGGGCTTGGTATCGCCCGGAGCGTCGAGGACCTGTCGATCTACGACACGCTGGTCGATGGTGTGCCGCTCGAGCGCGTCATCCGGCACGGCGTCCATTTCCCGTTCCTGGACGTGGCGCCATCGAACCAGGATCTGGTGGGTGCGGAGGTCGAGCTGGTGGGTCGCCAACATCGGGAACTTGTTCTGCGACAAGCTCTTACAGCGATTCGCGAGAAGTACGAGTACATCCTGGTCGACTGTCCGCCATCGCTCGGACTGCTCACGCTGAACACGCTGACGGCGGCGGATGCGGTGCTGATCCCGATACAGTGCGAGTTCTATGCGCTCGAGGGGTTGTCCCAGCTGTTGAACACAGTGCGGGTGGTCCAGCAGAACCTGAATCCGAGCCTTCAGATCGAGGGTGTGCTGCTGACGATGTTCGACCAGCGGCTGAACCTTTCGCGGCAGGTGTCGGAAGAAGCGAAGGAGTACTTCGGCGACAAGGTTTTCCGTAGTGCGATTCCTCGCAATGTCCGTCTGGCGGAAGCGCCGAGTTTCGGCAAGCCGATTCTGCTGTACGATGTGTTGTCGGCGGGTGCGCAGGCCTACCTCGGTCTGGCGCGGGAGATGCTCGGGCGTGAGAGTGTGCAGGCGGAGACCCCTCCGGGCGGGGGGACCAGGAAGTGAGCCGGAGTCGCGATCGGCTTGGCCGGGGACTGGGCGCGCTGCTCGGCGAGTATCTGGGCGAGGGCGCGACAGGTCCGTCAAGGACGCAGACGAGCAATCTCGAGATCGCATCGATCGCGCCCAACCCATTCCAGCCTCGCCGGGACTTCTCCGAGGAAGAACTCTCGGAGCTGAT
The DNA here is from genome assembly GCA_035513345.1 of Longimicrobiales bacterium. Taxonomy (GTDB): domain Bacteria; phylum Gemmatimonadota; class Gemmatimonadetes; order Longimicrobiales; family RSA9; genus DATKCF01. The sequence goes on along the minus strand of DATKCF010000210.1, from coordinate 28,610 downwards.
GTCGTCGATCCGGGAGAACGGGTTGCTGCAGCCGATCGTGGTGCGGCCGCGGCCCGGCGAGGGTCTGGTGCAGTGGGAACTGGTGGCGGGCGAGCGGCGGTGGCGGGCGTGCACGCGGATCGGCTGGAAGGAGATCCCGGCGCTCGTGCGGGATGTGGACGACCGGACCCTGCTCGTCCTCGCGATGGTCGAGAACCTGCAGCGGTCCGGCTTGACGGCGCTGGAGGAAGCGGAAGGCTACAAGCGGTTGTCGGACGAGTTCGACCTGTCGCAGCAGCAGATTGCGGAGCTGGTGGGCAAGGACCGCTCGACGGTAGCTAACGCGTTGCGGTTACTACAGTTACCTGCATCTGTCCGTCGTCTGGTGGCGGAGGGGCGACTGAACGCCGGACACGCCAGGGCGTTGCTCGGGTTGTCGGATGAGCGAAGGCTGGCCGCGGTGGCGAAGATCGCCGCCGAGGAGGGATGGAGCGTCCGGCAGGTCGAAGCGGAAGTCCAGCGTCGGCGCGGCGGTGTCGGGAAATCGCGAAAGCCGCGCAAGGGATCGTCGGAGACGGATCCGGGCGTTCGGTTGCTGGAGGACGAATTGCAGCGAGTGCTGGGTACGCGGGCACGGATCCGGCGTGGTGGCGGCGCGACGGGTCGCATCGAGATCCCGTACTACGGTGCCGAAGATTTCGAAAGGGTCTTCGAACTGGTCGTCGGCAAATCTGCAACGGACGTGGTTTCCTGATCTTCGAGACGCCGATCTACGGGACAACTCAGGCAAGGATGCCGAAACGAGTCTGGGCCGTGTTACTGGGGCTCGTTTCTGGGGGGTGCGGCGGACAATGCCCGGCGCAATTCCGGAAACCCGCTCTGGAAACCAGCACCAATGCGGGCCGCCGACCGGCGGTGCGGGAACGGCGCGGCGGCCGATGAGTGATCGCGAGAGGGACGAACGCCGTCTGACGGTGATCGTGGTGCCGCATGGCGATCTCGAAACGCGAACATACGAGATACCGTACCGCAAGCTGAAGCTGGCGATCGCGGGTGCGGTGGTGGCGGTTGCCCTTATGGGCATCGTGGTGGCCGCGTGGTTCCCGGTTCTGTCCCAGGCAAGCCGGGTTCCGGCGCTCGTTCGCGAGCTGGAAGAGCTGGAGGTAGAGCGCGCCCACGTCGTGCAACTGGCGCAAACGCTCGCAGAGGTCGAAGCTCAATACGAACGTGTTCGCCAGATGCTGGGCGCCGATGGCGCGTCAGGCGATGACAGCCTGATGGCGCTGCCCCCGTTGCGAAGCCCCGGCGACGATGCCGCGATTGAACCAGGGGCCGGCGATGCGGAGTTGCTCGATTGGCCGCTGCCCGTTGCGGGGTTCATAACCAGAAGCCGCGAAGAATCGGCGCGGCAGGGCGAACACCCGGGTCTCGATATCGCCGTGCCCGCGGAAACGGAAATCCGCGCCTCGGGCGAGGGCGTCGTGAAGGAAGCACGACAGGACCGCGTGTACGGGCACTACGTGCTCGTTGACCATGGAGAAGGTCTCGAATCACTGTACGGGCATGCATCCCGCGTGCTCGTCCGTGAGGGCGATCGGGTTTCACGCGGGCAGCTCATCGCGCTCGCAGGTTCGACCGGTCTGTCGTCCGCTCCGCATCTGCATTTCGAGATCCGGAAAAACGGCAGGACCGTCGACCCGTTGCAGTACGTACGTCAACCGTGAATGCTCAGATGACGCTTTTCAACCGAGGAACGCCGGAGAGAGACGAACCAATGGCGAGGAACGACGAAATCGCACCAACGACAGGCAACCGCGATGCCGCAATCTCCATCATCGGACCCGGCATGCGCGTGGTCGGTGACTGCGAGACCGACGGAACGCTCCGCATCGAAGGCAACGTCTCCGGCACTGTACGAGCCGGCAAGGCCGTCGTCGTCGGCAAGGACGGAGAAGTCGAAGGCGACATCGTGACCCAGGATGCCATCATCGGTGGCAAGGTCAACGGCAAGATCACCGCCGAAAGCCGCCTCGAACTCCAGGCCACCTGCACCGTCGAAGGCGAGGTCTTCGCCCGGCGGGTCAAGCTCGATGAGGGTGGCACAATCAACGGCTCGATCCATATCGGCGAGATCAAGAAGACGACATCGTCGCCTTCCATATCCGCGCCGACAACGTCCAGCTCGAGCACCTCGGGCTCGTCCGGATCGGGCACCTCCGGATCACAGGGATCCGGATCGGGATCCGGACAGAAATCCGGGGCGCCAGCCGTCACGTCATCGCGGAACTGACCGGCAGGCAGTACAATCTTCTGCGGGCCGGGGCCTCATTCAGGCTCCGGCCCGTACAGTCATGCCACCACCATGCACGTTTTCGGCGAGGAATGGACATCAGGTTCGGGGGCCGGGACCTGGCAAGGTTGGTTGTTGGCGCGGCCGGGGGAGCGGCATTGTCACTTTGGCTTGGCGCGGTGAATCGGTCACGGGCATGGTATCGCGACGGACGTTTGTCCCTTTGACCGCGCGTGGCGCGGCGAATCGGTCACGGGCATGGTATCGCGACGGTCGTTTGTCCCTTTGGCCGTGCCCGGCGCGGTGAATTGGACAGAGTGGGCGGGACCGATGGACAGAGGCCTGACGGACCCGCAAGACAGATCCAGTGCCCGAATCGCAGTGCCATCCCGGCGTCCCCATTGCCAGCACGCGAACCCGACGACCTTGTCGCGGAAGAATGGCGCAGCCAATTCGATGTCGAAACCCTCGAGCCCGCTGTCACGAACGCGCCAAGACCGCGTAACGCCAGCATGTTACGGAGCCTCGGCGGGCGGTTGATAACCCGAGTGCAAACAGACTTTCCAACAGTCTGTGGAAAGTCTCTAAGTCATTGTTATGGTGTCACATGAACTGGCACGCCGACTTATGAACATACCGATGTCGATAACTGTTTTGCCGTTGTCCACAGACGTAGGTCCGCGATGCGATTGAGCGAGCTGGTCGAGTATCTGGATGACTACCTGCGCACGGCCGAGGTGCCAGACGACGAGCGGGCGAGGAACGGGCTGCAGGTGGAGGGCCGGCGAGAGGTAGGGAAGGTGGGAGTGGCGGTGGACGCGAGTGAGGTAGCGATCGAGCGGGCGCGTGCTCTGGAGTGCGATGTACTGATCGTGCATCACGGTCTGTTCTGGGACGGTCTGGCGCCGTTGACGGGTCGACGGTACCGGAAGGTGTCGGCGCTGGTGGAGTCGGGGATCGGGTTGTACGGGTCGCACATTCCGCTGGACGTGCATCCGGAGGTTGGCAACTCGGCGGTACTGGCGCGGGCGCTGGGGATCGAGGTGGCTGGCACGTTCGGGGCGTACCGGGGCGTGGAGATCGGGTACCACGGTCGATTGGCGATGCTGCGTGAGGGCCTGGCGGCGCGTCTGGACGAGGTACTGGGCGGTCGGGTTCTGATGATACCGGGAGGTCCGAAGCGAGTGGAGCGTGTGGGGGTTCTGACGGGTGCGGGCGGAGACGCGATCGGACAGGCGATCGCGGCGGGGCTGGACGCGCTGGTGACGGGCGAAGGCGCGCATCACACGTATTTCGCGGCGATGGAGGACGGTCTGAACGTATACTACGGCGGCCACTACGCGACGGAGGTCTGGGGCATCAGGGCCCTGGCGGCGCACCTGGCGGAGCGATTCGGCCTGGAGTGGGAGTTCATTGACGTGCCGACGGGACTCTGAGGGATGTGGAGGCAAACGTGTCTGGGGCTGGTTTCCGGTGTTCGCGCGGATTGCTGGTCGAGGCAACAGACTTCGGTGACGAGCCACCAGGACTGTAGGAGGCGAAGGGGATGACGGTTCTGCTGTTGGCGGTGGTACTGCAGGGTGGAATGGTCGAGGTGGCGGGGGCGCGGACGCCGGCGGTGTCTGCGGACGGGCGTGTGGCGGTATCGGTTCGCGGCGACCTGTGGGTTCTGGAGGGAGAGGGTGGGCAGGCGACGCGGGTAACCGCGGGCGCAGCGTGGGACCGGGATCCGGCGTGGTCTGCGGACGGCTGGCTGGTGTTCGCGTCGGATCGGGCGGGCACGATGGATCTGTGGCGGTTGCGGCCGGGCGAGGCGGGCGCGGAGCCGGAGCAGCTGACCAGCGGCGAGGCGACGGATACGGAGCCGGCGGTCCTGCCGGATGGGCGGATCGCGTTCGTGCGCGGTGTTTCGACGGCGGCGGACATCTGGGTAGTGCGGCCTGGCGGGACGGCATCGCGGCTGACGGAGACGGCGGGTGCGGAGCGATCGCCGGCGGCGTCGCCGACGGGTGCGCTGGCGTGGATCGAGGACCGTGCGGATGGCAGTGCGGTCCGGGTGCGGGAGGCGTCGGGTGGGGAGCGGGTCATCGGGACGGACCTGTCGCCGGTGCGGCTGGCGTGGTCGCCCGATGGCCGGATGCTGGCGATCGGGTCGGCGGGGCGCACGGCGGGTGTGTGGGTGTCGCCCGCGGATGGTGCGTACCTGATGCCTGCGAGCGCGATCTCCGGTTCGCCGGCGTGGTCGGCGGACGGCGCCTGGTTGTACATAGCGGATGCCGACGTTCCCGATGTCGGCTACAACGGGGATCCGGACCGCTTGGCGGGGCGTGCCGCGGGCGATGTGCTCGAGGGCAGCGGCGGGCTGATGCGTGTTCGCGCGCCGCGTCCGCCTGACGATGGCGCGGTTCGGTTCGCGGAGGTGTTCGCGTTGCCGCGCGCGTCATTGAACGCGGATGCGTTCGACCGGGTCTGGGACCGGACGGCCAGGACGTACCTTGGCTGGCGGGGCGCCTCGTCCGACTCGGCCAGCACGCCGGCATTGCGCGCGTGGCGGGACGCGGCGAGGCGACACCGTGATACAGCGATCGCGGCGGAAACGTCTGACGATCTGGACGAGGCGATCGACGGCCTGCTTGCCGATCGGCCGGCGCTGCGCGCGGAGGCGTCAGGCCGGGCCGCGGTATCGAGCGCGCACCCACTGGCGACGGCGGCCGGCGTCGAGATCCTCGAGGCCGGCGGGAACGTGGTGGATGCGGCGGTCGCGGTGTCGTTCGCGCTGGGCGTTGTCGAGCCGGATGCGAGCGGGCCGGGCGGCTACGGCGTGATGCTGGTTCAGCTCGAGGGCATGACGGAGCCGACGGCGATCGAGTTCATGACGAAGGTGCCGCTGGCGGCGACACCGGACAACGCAGCTCTGCTCGACCTCCCGCCGGACGGACCGATGCGCGTCAACGTGCCCGGTACGATCGCCGGAATGGACATGGCGTGGCGGAAATACGGCAGCGGCCGTGTCGCCTGGTCGAAGCTGCTCGAGCCGGCGATCCGGATCGCGGAGCAGGGATTCGTGATCGACGACGGATTCGCGACCACGCTGCGACGGGAGTGGCACGCGTTCGCGAGGTATGAGAGCAGTCGTCGCCTGTTTTTCCGTGACGACCGGCCGTTCCAGGAGGGTGACACGCTTCGCAACCCGGACCTGGCGGGCATGCTGCGGCAGGTGGCGGAGGGTGGTGCGGACGCGTTCTACCGCGGCGACATCGCGCGCACGCTGGTCGAGGATCTGCGCGCGGCGGGCAATCCGATATCGTTCGAGGACATGGCGGGGTACACGGCGGCGGAGCGGCGACCCGTCCGGACGACGTACCGCGGCAATGCGATCTACTCGGGACCGCCGCCGGTCACGGGCGGCGTCGGGCTGGTGGGCAAGCTGAACCTGCTGGAGCAGGCGCCCGCGGGCGAGACATTCCGGTCGGATCCGGCAAAGCTGCACGCCATGATCGAGGCGTGGAAGCTCCAGCCATCGACGGGCGGGCGGATCGGGGATCCGGACGTGATGGACGTGGACGTGTCGCCTTTCGAGAGCAAGGACACGGCGCGGGCGAGATGGGCCTGCTTCGATGCGTCGAGCGCCGGCACTGGCGTACCGGACGACGTGACCGCGTGCGCAGGCGGCGACGTGCCGGACCCGATGCCGGCCGGTCTGTTCCCGTGCGTCCCGGACGGCGATCCTCGAGCCTGCCGATCGACCGGCACTACCGCGTTCGCCGTGGCGGACCGTGATGGCAACATGGTGGCGGTCACGCAGACGCTCGGAACCTGGGGTGGCAGTTTCCATGTGACGCCGGGGCTGGGGTTCCTGTACAACGACAAGCTGGTGACACCGCGGGGCGGGCGAGGCGGTAGCCAGCCGGGTGCACGGGTGGGCACTGTGATCGCGCCCACGCTCATCTATCGCGGCAGCGGCGGAGACAAGCGTCCGCTGATGGCGCTCGGAGCCGCCGGCAATGCATGGATCACGTCGGCGGTTTACGAGATCGTTGTCGGCGTGCTCGATCACGGGCTGGGTCCGCAGGCCGCACTCGAGCAACCGCGGTTCCTGCCGGGCGGTCGAGGCGGAGCGGTACAGATCGAGGACGGTTTCGCGCCCCGCGCGATTCGGCGGCTGGAGTCGATGGGCCACGAGATCCGGCGCATCTCATTGCGCGGCGAGCTGCGGATGGGGTACGGCGCGGCGGTCCTGGTCGGTGACGGACGGGCCACAGCCGGCGCGGATCCTCGCCGGTCCGGCGCGGCGGGAGCGGTGCGCTAGAGGCTACTTCCAGGCTGAGGCGCCCACCGAAGCGCCGGGTCAGCGCCGGCTCTCCGAGTCCGTTGACCCACTCCCTCTCGGGCGGGAGTATCCTGCCGGAGGAGCCGGATCTCTACCAGGAAGCGTTGGATTTCCCTCGAGGTGGCGGCTGCGCAGGTGGAGAGGCCGACGGACGCGGCAGTCGACGGCATACGGACCCACCTCCCTGCACCTGGACCTGCGTTGTTCCCATGATCGGCAAATCTTTCGGTCCATACCGGCTGCTGGCGGCGCTGGGCACCGGCGGGATGGGTGAAGTCTACCGGGCGCTGGATACGCGGCTCGACCGCGAGGTTGCGATCAAGATCCTCCGGAGTCCCTCTCCGCCGATCCCGACCGGCTGTCTCGATTCGCGCGCGAGGCGAAGCTGCTGGCCTCTCTGAACCACCCGAGGATCGCCTCGATCTACAGCATGGAGTTCGAGGCTCGCACTCCATTTCTCGTGCTGGAGTTGGTGGAGGGCGAATCGCTGGATCAACGGCTGGTGCGGGGTCCGCTCACCATCTCCGAAGCCATGCGTGTCGGCCGTCAGGTCGCCGAGGCCCTCGCCGCGGCTCACGATGCGGGCGTCGTCCATCGTGACCTGAAACCAGCCAACGTGATGATCGCGCCGGAAACGCTGGGGGTGACGGTCCTGGACTTCGGGATCGCCAAGACCATGCGAACTCCAGACGCAGCCGTCCAGACCACCGGGCTGACGAGAACCGGAACGCTTCTCGGTACCGCTCCCTACATCAGCCCCGAGCATCTTCTGGACGAGCCGACGGACCATCGGGCGGATATCTGGGCGTTCGGCTGTCTCATGTTCGAGGTGCTCACCGCCCGGAGCGCTTTCGCGGGCCCCACGGTGGCAGCAACGATCGCGGCGGTCCTCGGGAGCGAGCCGGACTGGAAGGCGCTGCCGGAGCGAACGCCGGAGCGATTGGTGGGCCTGCTTCGAAGCTGCCTGTGCAAGGACCCTGGGCGCCGGCTCGCGGGCATGCAGGCACGGCTGGCGCGTGCGGAACAACAGGTCGGCAGGGTCATGAGTAACGTGGAATTCGGTGAAGCCGCGCGCGAGCTGACGCGGTCAGCGCGCGCGAGATCGGCGCGCTATTCATTCGCGGGGCTGAGCGTCGCAAGTCGGCGCTGGTGGTTTCCGATGCGCGCTGCCAACGGCCGGTCCGCGTGCTTCCATGCCGTGATCACGCTGCGGTAATGGCTGGCCGCGCTGTCGGCCCGGCCGGCCGCGTCGAAAGCGCGAGCGAGTTCTTCATGCACCTCGGTGCGCGTCGCGTACAGGGCTGCGGCGTCGAGCGGTCCGCGCAGCGCGGCCTGTAGCAGGGGGATTGCCTGCGCTGCGTTCCCGCGCGCGATATGCACACGCGCCAGCTCGAGATTGGTGCGAGTGTAGCCGCCGGTGGTGGAGAAGATCGCAGCGCGCAGTTCGGCTTCGGCCGCGGGAAGATCGCCCCGAGCACGGGCGAGCATGCCCCGCACGTGATGATGCAGGCGCGCGTCGCGCCCGTAGGAGCTCCGTGCACCGATCGTCTGGATCGTGTCCGCGAGGCGGTGCAACGAAGCCGTATCACCGGCCGCGGCCAGAGCAGACGCGCGCAGCGTGAGCAGCCATGCCTGGTCACGCGACGTGCGCGAGACGCGGCCCAGCTCGCCAATGCCATGGAACATGGTATCGAACAGCGCGGCCGCGCGTAGCGGTGAGCCGGTCTCCTGCAACACGACGGCCTGCGGCGTTGCAAACGGGTGGCGGGCCGGTGTTCGCTGGAGCGTCAACTCGCGGTAGCGTTCAGCCGCGTGGCCAGCTTCACGGTAGCGGCCCTGCGTGCGAAAGCTCACCACCTGGTACCAGACCGCGTCGCGGGCGACGTCGCGATCGGACACACGGGAGAAGTAATCGAGCGCGGCATCGGCGGTGGCGAAATCGCCTCTGCGTATGCCGCGAAGCGCTTCCCACAGCACGGCCTCGGCGTGATCGGATCCGAGTTGTGCGGCACGGCGCAGGGCTACGTCCGCCTCGTCATAACGTTCGTTCACCTCGAGTATCTCGGCGAGTTTGAGCCAGGCCGTGGGGTTCTGTGGCTGGCGGGACAGCCACTCGCGCGCGACGCGGAGCGCAGCGGGCAACGAGTCGGCAAACCAGTAGGCGCCGACGATGCTGGCATAGGCATCGCACGCCGCGCAGGGCGCTGCTGCATCCTGCGAGAGCGGCTCGAGCGCAACCACCTGGCGCCAGCGCGCGACTGCCGCGAGAAAATGTCCTGCCCAGCCAAGCGCGTTGCCGGCGAGAAGCGGACCCCAGGGCTCCTGCGGATAACGCACGGCGAGTGATTCGGCGACCGCCGCGAATCCCGGATCGTTGAACGCCTCCGCGACGTAGGCGCGAATGAGTAGTTGGTCGCGCTCTGGCGCTTTATCCGCGAGCGCTTCAGCGCGCGCCAGCGGTGCGGCAGCTGCGGCAGCGTCCAGCAGCATGGTGGCGCACCGCGCCTCATGGAACGCGGCCATTGCGAACGTGGGATCCTGTTCGAGCGCACGTGTAAAGAGACGCATTGCGCTTCGATAGTCGCGATGGACGTAAAACGCCTGGAGGCCTTCTTCATACAGCGCGCGTGCCGCGACAAACCCCGGCGATCCGCCGGACGTTGCGGTCAATTGGTATCCGAGCGACGCAGCTACTGCCGATGCAGCGCGGCGTCCGAGTTCCATCGCATCGCTGGCCTCCGCAGTGTACTCCATGCGCACGCGGCCGGACCGTACATCGACTCGCCTCAAGACCAGCGTGTAGCCGATAGAATCCGCGGACAGCTCGCCCTCGAGCACCTCGCCGATGCCGCCCGCCGCCGCCGCCGACCGCGAATCGGCTGCACGCGCCATGAGCTCGAGCATGCGACTCCGGCCGATCAGACGCAGACCGCCGACGCGCGAGAGCTCCGTCGAAAGAATCTCGGGAAGGGCGCGCAAGGCAGGATCGTCATCCGCCAGCCCGCGTCCACTCAGGCTTGCTACGGCCATGACCGGTGCAGGCGCGGTGCCGCGCAGACTCGGAAGCGCGATCATGCTCAGGCCGACGACCAGCGTCATGCCGGTCGCGATCAGTCGCGATCTCCGCGACCCCGCTCGCTCACGGTGATATCTCACCCGCGCCCGGGCTGGTGCGTCCTGGGCGTCGCGCTGGAGCGTCGCCGCGGCAGTCCGGTGTAGACGCACGCGGTCGCCCTGCCCGAGCATCGCTTCCGCCGTTCGGCGCATCGACGCGTGCACGAATTCGCCATCAGCGAGGATACCATGCGCGTTCAGCTCGGCCGCAGCATCGTCCACGGCGGCGGGGGACAGGCCCGTAAGAGCACCCAGCAGCTCGGGCTCCGACGCCCGGCCCAGTACAGCGGCAGCGGACAGGACGTCGCGGGCCGCAGCCGACAGCCGCGCCAGTCGGCGTTGCAGCGTGCGGCGCAGCAGCGGCGGTGACGGCAGCGGCTGGCTATCCACCGGTGTGGTCAAGCGCCATGGTCCGCCGGCGCGGTCGGCGACCAGCCTGCCTTCATCAGCGAGCGCGGCGATGGTCTCCACTGCCGCGAGCGGCTCACCACCGGCTTCCTCGAGGATTCGCTGCCCGAGCACTACCCGGTCTGCCGCTGACAGCTCGATCATCGAACCGATGAGCGCCGCTACCTCGTTCTCCATAAGCGCGCGTAGCCCGATAGGGCGGACGCACGGCTGGCGGCGCAGTGAGCGCAGGTCCGCATCGGCGTCCAGGGCGGCATGGCTAGCCGTCGCAACCAACAGCACACGCGACGGCAGCCGGGCCGCGAGCTGGCCAACGCAGCGCCGGCTGGCCGAATCGAATTCGGCCAGATCGTCGGCGAGGATCAGGATGGGGATCTCATCAGCGACGTCGGCCAGGACACGTTCGACGGCCGTGCCGAGTGCGTCCGGCCCACCGCGCGCTTCTGGCAACGACGGGAATCGCTCACGGATCGATGGTACGAGCAGCGCGAGCTCGGCGAGTACGTCGTCGGCCACGCCGGACAGACCTGGCGCCGCCCGCAGCGGCGCGAGCAACCGGGCGGCTGTTGACCATGCTTCTTTGTCCGCTTCGGTATCGCGCTGCGCCCGGAGCACGAGACTCGCCGGGCAGTGGCTCAATACAGCCGCGGCCACCTCGTCGCAGAAACGCGTGCGACCTGAGCCGTCCACACCCTCGATCAGCACGCACCGCGCAGCCCCGCGCGTCACTTCCTGCCACGCGTCCAGCACCTCTGTGCGGACTTTGCCGCGACCGACCAGCACAGGCGTCGCGATCTCCGGACGGCCGGCCAGGGCCGGGCGCCGCAGTGCGGTTTCCAGCTCGGTCCCGAGCGCGACGAATCCGTCGCTCGGCTCAATACCCAGATCCGATCGCACCCTTGCGCTGAAACGCGATAGCACTGCGGCCGCTTCCTCCGGGCAACCCGCGTCCCGAAGCGTTTCGACCAGCCGACGCTGCGCTGCCTCATCCCACGGGTGAGCTTCCGCCAGACGACGCGCGCGTGGCGCGACATCGTCCCACGCGCCGTTCGACTGCGCTGCGACCCGTAACATCTCCAGCGCGCTTTCCAGCAGACGCCGTACGACCGCTCGCTCCGACTCGATCCACGATCGGAACGTGTCGTCCGCGTCCTCCTCCACGCCGTCCAGAAAGGCGCCGTGCCACAGGTCGAAGGCAGCCGCCGCGCGGCCTGCGCTCAACTCCGCCTCGAGCGTCGTCACATCCAGCTCGACGGTGCCCGGCCGCAGGCGCACGTTCTCGCCACCGACCTCGAGCGCATCGCCGAGCACGCGACGCAGCGCAAACAGCGCCTGCCTCAGGGCATGCTTGGCCCGTGCGTCGTCCCGCTCGCCCCACAGCAAAGCCGTCAGCTCGGCACGCCGGATAGGGGCAGGCGCGCAACGAGCGATGCGCGCGAGCAACGCCCGCTCACGACGGCGCAGCTCGCGCACGTCGCCATCGGGACCCTCGAGCCGCAACTCGCCCAGCGTCTTAAGCCGAAACGATGAACTCACGGAAAACGTGCCACGCCTTCCACTTGGGGGAACGCTGACGGTGCGCTGACGCCACGATTGTTATGCTGACTGCGATAAACGCGGGACACGCCGTGACGAAGATGAGTTCGGCGCGTGCCTTCGTCCAACACCATCCCGCATTTATGCGACCGCAACCAACCGTACTCATCCAGGAGGTAGGTGAGATGCAACGTATGCTCTTCATTGTCCTGACAGGCGTGCTCGTGGGCGGATGCGCCGGGCCCGACGCAATCGGCCCTCCCACCGAGCAATCACTCTTTGCGGATGTGGTCGCCTCGGCGGGCAGCCTGATCGCGAGCCCGGAGGTCACCCCGCTGGGACTTATCGACGACGCGATCGAGCGGTTGGTGCCCGCGCTTGGTCCCGCGGGTGCCGCCCTCGGCGCGCCGCTGCGCCAGCTCCGTGACGGCGGTCGTATCGACGCAAAGCTCATCGCCGCGATGCAGCGTCAATTGACCGGCCTCACGCAAAACCTCCCGCCCGAAACTGCCGCTGACGCTGGCGCGCTGGAGATCACATTCGATGCGCTACGTGGGTTCGCGGGCACATGACGATCGGCAACGACCCGACCTCTCTCACTTCACCCTGACGAGGACTTCAGAATGAATCTCCTGACCGCTTCCGGTCGCGGGCACAACGTCTGCCGCGCGGCCATCGTGCTAACCACTGCCGTGTTGCTTGCCGCACCATCCGCGGCGTCGGTGCAGAGCGCGCCGGCTGCAAACAAACCTACCGTCCAGAACGAGCCCGTGCTCATCTACGCCTGCTACGTTCCTTCTTCAGGTACGGTGTATCGAATCAAGGAGACCGACTTGAAGCAGGCATGCGTGTCAGCACAGCACGTCGAGTTCTCATGGAACCAGCAGGGCCCGCAGGGCCCGCAGGGAGTTCAGGGTATCCAGGGCATCCAGGGCGTGGCGGGGCCGACCGGTGCGACGGGTGCCGACGGTGCACCCGGTGCGCCTGGTGCGGCGGGTGTAAGCGAGGTTCGCCAGGCGAGCAACGGACTCAACGCCGGCCCCCTTTCCGTCTCGGTGCCGGCAGGAAGCTATCTCGTGATGGCGTCTGCCGGGGCCCAGAACACCGATACAGACCGCCAGATTGCGGTCTGCTCGCTTCAGGGCTCGGTTGTAACCTCCCAATTCCTCGCCGGCGCCTCGCCAGACAGTGAGGGCGATCGCGAAAACTTCGCGATCATGGGCACCGTGGTGCTCGCGGCGCCCGGCACGATCACGATCGAATGTGGGGGCTTCGCAATCGAAGCTGTGTACAAGCGGATGTTCGTGATCAAGGTGACCTCGATCATCAACGGCTGACGCGAGTCCATGCATCCGACCGGGCTGGGCTTATGCTCGGCCCGGTCGCCGTGGGACTGCGCGCTGTCAGTGGCCCCATCAAATGTTGGGAATCCGAACGAATTCATCGATTCGCGCCGGCCAGCACGTGTGCGGCGATCTGCCGCACCATGTCGGCCCATGTCCACGCATGCCACGAGTGCCCCTTCATCGGCCGCCCATAGGTAAACGTCGCGTCTGATTTCGGGTTCGTTGTCGATTTCGCGAACTCCTCGAAGCGGTAGACGGCGAGGCGTGATCCGTTGAGGAGCCACAGAGTTCGGCAAGCTTGTCAGGTGTCAGTTCCTTAGTGTTCACCGAAAGAAGGCCTGGAGCGGACCAACTAGGACTTAGGACTTTTAGAGGACAGGACTAAGAACTAAGGACTAGAGGCGGCTTCCAGGCTGAGGCGCGCACCGAAGCGCCGGGTCAGCGCGCCAGGGTCCGAGGTCGACGGGCGAGGCTCCGCCTCAGGCGGCGGCGCTCTGCGGTGATGAAGGCGAGGATGCGCATCTCGGTTGCACTGAAGCGGCGCGATAACCGATAGACGATGCTATTTACGACTTACCATCTACGTTTCCGAATGGTTCCTCAACGTGCTCGAGCGGCCTGCTGGCCGGCCCATGAATGACGCTGCCGTCGGGGCGGAAGCGCGATCCGTGGCAGGGGCAGTCCCAGGTCGATGCCGCCGGGTTCCAGGCGACGATGCAGCCGAGATGCGTGCAGACGGCCGAGACGCACGTGATCTTGCCCTGCGCGCTTCGTGAGACGGCGATCTTGCGCGCGCCCTGGCGGAGGATCGCACCGCTGTTCCGTCGGATTTCGTCGAGGTTGTCGACTTCTCCCGGCGTGACCCAGTCGGCGTACTGTGCCACGACGTCCGCCTGCTCCTTGATGAACCCCGCCGCGGCCGTCAGCGGTTTGCGCGAGGGGTCGAACGCCTCGGTCCACGGGTTCGCGCGGTCGAGCATCAGATCGCGGATCAGCATCCCGGCCAGCGCGCCGCCGGTGAGGCCCATGCCCGTGTCGCCTGTGGCGATGAAGACGTTCGGCGTGTCCCTCGGGTTGCGCCCGTAGTAGCCGAGCCCGTCGAGCGCGTTCTGCACCTGGCCCGACCACAGCCATTCTGCATCGCCGGCGTCGCGGAAGTGGAGCCGCGCCCACGCCTGGAGCCGCTCCCAGCGCGTGTCGCAATCCGCCTCGTGCGCGGCCTTGTGATCCTCGCCGCCGACAATCAACAGATCGGCTCCGTTGCGCGCGCCGCCCGGCAGCAGCCTGACGTAGTGAAACGGCTCGTCCGTGTCCCAGTGAAGCGCCGGCTCGACGGACCCCGGCGGCACAGGCATGCCGGCGATGTAGGTGTGATACGGCGCCTGCTTGGTGTGCATGGCCACCAGGTCGTTCATCGGGCTGTTGGTCGCGACGACGACGAAGCTGGCGGTGACGACGGGCCCTCCGGCTGTTTCGACGCGCGCAGGCTCGCCTGAATGCACGGCCGTCACGCGCGTGTTCTCGTGCAGCGCGCCACCGCGCGTCCGAAGGACGTTCGCGAGCCCTTCCAGATAGACGAGTGGATGGAAGATCCCTTGGTTCGGGAACCGCAGCGCTGCGCGGCCTTCCGGGCCCACCGGCGATTCGGCCAGACGCACGGGCTTCCATGAAGGCTCGCTGCAGAGCGCCGCGATCTCGAGTTCATCGTCAATGCGGCTGTTGGCCGCCGTGTCGTGGGCAAAGAGGTAGCCATTGACGCGGCTGAACTGCGCGGCGATGCCGTGCTCGGCCGACAGCTCCTCGATTCGGCCGATCGCGGCCATGTGCGCGCGCGATGCCAGCCGCGCGGCCTCGACGCCCGCGTGCCGCTCGACGTGGGTGTAGCCCGCGTCGAAGACGTTCGTGAGGTGCGCGCTGGTTGTGCCGGTTTCGCCCGCGCCCGCCGACGCGGCGTCGAGCACAGTGACGCGCAGGCCGGCCAGCGCCGCTTCGACGGCCGTCGAGAGGCCGGCAATGCCGGCGCCGACGACGCAAACGTCGGTGGTGATATCGTGGGACAGGGAAGCGTGGGCCGCGCGCTCGTGCCCTTCGCGCCAGACTGGTTTGTGTGCCGCCATGCGAGTCGGCAGTGCAAGAAGCGCGCTACCAATCGCCCCGTCAATGGCTTGTATGCGGACGAGGAGGCGCGCCCATCGGGAGCGAGCGCCGTTACGCGGCGGACGTACGCGCCGCCGCTTCAAGCGCCTGCATCGCCAGAAGATAGGGGCGCGGGCCATGACTCACGCGGGCGACACCATGCTCCGCCAGCACGTGCACGGGAGGAGTGGTGTCGCCGACCATGATGTTGAGCGGGAGGCGCACGGCCTCGGCGAGGCGTGCGATCAGGCCGATATCTACCAGGCCCGGCGCTCTGCAGGCCGAGTTGCAGTCACTCGGGCAATGGGAATGGTATCGATCATCCATGCCGAGCTGGGAGAGCTGGCGCCAGCTCCTCGACTACGCCGGGTTTCCGGCCGATCTGATCGAGCGGTCACTTCGGGTGGGTGGCGACCCAGACCTCGATACGCGCCGCCGCTGTCAGGGCCTTGTCGTAGTCTCCGCAGGTAGCCAAGATCGGTCGCCGGCTGATGCCTAGTTGTGATCGTTGACAGCATCAGTATTCCATCTGATCAGGTAGCTGCGCGCTACTCAAGTAGCCGCGCGCATACGTCTGCATTCTTCGTGACCAACTTCTCGAAGCGGTCAATGAACTCCGGCTCGAGATCTGCTCCTCGGGCATCAGCGGCAGCTGCACTTGCCGCATCAGGAACTGCCGAGACGAGTTGCTTGAGATTGTCCCAAACCTCCTGCTGGTCGAGGCCGATCTCGTCAGCAAGGCGCCGCCAATGGCGTCCCCGGATGAAGTGTGCGCGGTATTCACCAGCGATACGCATGGCCAGCTTTGTCCTGGGAGCATGGTACCTCTGCGGATACGGAAGAACAGAAATTACATCATAGAGCGGCGCCAGTCGTACCTGTCCGCCTGGCGCAATCAACAGCGAGTAGTTCTTCGCATGCGCATCAGGTGCGAGCAACACCCAGTGGAGCCCGAGCGATCGAATGAAAGACAGCACGTCTTCCTGCGGGCTGCTGGAGTTCTCCTCGATAATCCGGACCAAGCGGACGACGTCAGGTCCTCCTTCGCCCTCGTGCTTCATGCTTGGCGGAGTGCTTGACGCTTGACAAAAGTCCTCCTGATGGATGCGAATCAAGCCGGCCGGCGTCGATAGCCGGTCGTAACGCTCGACAACGATCGTTCGCTGATCACCGAAGACGAGAACTTCGGAGTTCACCACAGGAAGGCCGAGTTCGCCCGCAACACGGAGGCATAGGTGCTCGTTTGTCGCCAGCCCCTCCAGGTCCAGCACGGGCGGCTTCAGGATATGCGTTGTCGCCAGCCCCCCGGACGGTAGCCCCCATCTTGCCCCGCTCCGTAGCAGGGCCGTTTTGGGTTGTGCTCCCGCCAAACTGAAATAACCGCTGTCGCCCGCTATCCGCCACGCGCTCTTGTCAGCAAAGAGCACTCGGAGCCGGTCAGCGATTTGGGCATCTGACAACCAATCGACAGTGCCAGTGTCGTTGGTCAACTCGTCGAGTCGATCGGGCCTTATGAACTGCGCAGCACCAGCAACATCCTCCCCAACGTGTGTGAGCATTGAGAAAGGGTTGCCTGGTGATGCCCCAAACCGCCTGCCCCAGTCGCGCAGGATGTCCACGTTGTCGGGGAGGAGTCCTTCCATAAAGGGACGGATTACCTCATCCGCATGAAGCCGCTGCGCCAACGGCATCGACAAAGAGAGCGGATACGCTAGTTCATCCTGTTGCCAGTCCGGGTTGTAGGAAAAGGACAGGCGGCCGCCGGCGGCCTGCGCGACTGTGCCTGCAATGCTGCCGCTCAGCAGAACGAGAAGGTCCTCCATTAGAGTGCTCGCACGATGCCGGGTGTTCTGCCAGATGCTGTCATGATGATGATGATCATCATGATCACCGATCGGCACCCTTCTTCTTCGTGGTGCTCGCGGGCCGCGTCGTTTTCGTTGTTCTGGTTCCTTTCTTTGCTCTATTCGTCACCACGCCAGGGTCCTTCCGTGATTCCGGCTGTGCCCCGGTCAGGCTGCCTCCCCTGGCTCTGGCGAGAACCGCTCCAAGGTCGGGTACAAACTGAGACCGAGTTCCACCCAGACTGCGCGGCGACTTACCTGGCGCATGGAGCCCGAGGCCAGCCGTAACGTCTTCGGTCTGATTCGTGTTGCGCGCGTGCAGATGCACCGCTCCTGCCTCGCGGATGTCGATGGATAGTCGAAGTGCGACAATAGCACGGAAGACAAGACCGATCTCGAGAGTCGGCTTTCCGCGTTCCATGTCGATGACCCAGTGCCGCGAAACGCCGATCGAGTCCGCCAGCGCCTGTTGCGACAGGGCTTTCTCCTGACGGCTGCTCCGCAGCAACAGGCCAAGTTCCTTCGTGTTCCTTATTCGCAATGAACACCGGCCTGCTGAAGGGATCGTAGTAGTCGATCGTCTACAATAGCCTAAGTGTAGGCGTTCGTCAACATGATGTAGCTGATCGACTACATCGGGGGAAATGTAGTCGCTCGATTACATCTACGGCCCGAATCGGCACCCGAATAACTGCTCGGCGAGGCTGACCGCGGCGCGCGGATTCACCGGCCAGGAAGACTGGCGTCCCGCGGCAGGTGGATCGTGAACGTGGTGCCTTCCGACGCCGACGAGGCCACGTCGATCGTGCCGCCATGGGCGCTCATGATGCGCTCGGCGATATACAGGCCGAGGCCCAGGTGGGTCGTGTCGGCTGGGCGGCCGTCCCGCCCCTGACGCCGCTTCATGGGGTTGAAGATCCTGCTCATCATGCTGGGCACGATCGGCAGGCCGTGATTTTGGACCGCGATCGTGACGTCCTCCTTGCGCCCACTCAGCGTAACCGAGACCGGCTTTTCAGGGTCCCCGTGGTCCAGCGCGTTCCCGACCAGGTTCGCCATGACCTGTGTCAGCCGACCCTCGTCCCAGCTTCCGCCCAGGTCACCCTTCATGTCCACCTCGACGGCGCGCGCCGGGTGGACGGCCGCGAGCTCGGCCACGACGTCCTGCACGACCGTCTCCATGCTCATCGGACCGCGTTCGATAGGGATCCCGCCGCCGAGACGGCTGCGCGTCAGGTCCAGCAGGTTGCCGATCATGCGCTCCATGCGTCGCGAGCTGCTCGCGATGCGTGACGTGAGCGTCAGCTGCGGCTCCTCGAGCTCGTCCGTCTCGAGCATGAACGTGGATGCGGTGATGATCGCGCCCAGCGGTGTGCGCAGGTCATGGCTGAGGATCGCAATGAACATCTCCCTGGACTCGTCGAGATCCGCCGTGTAGCGGACCACGGACTCGGCGAGGGCCTGATCGATGGCTTCGTTGAAGCGCACCATGTCGAGTACCTCCGTCTCCCCGATCGTCTCGCACGTGTCCATCCAGAGACGGATCACAGTCGCCCGGAGGGCACGGTACTCCGACACCATCTCCTCGATGCTGAAGCCGCGCTCGGCGCGGTCCGCGCCGTGCGATTCCGCCGCGGTCGGAGGGTCGCCCGCCTCATCGGGTGCCAGGCCCCTGGATTTCCTGCGCTGCTCGCGCTCGGTCTGTGGTGTCTCCAGGTCCGCGGCGATCACCGTGAGCATCTCACTCGCGTGGTCACGCAGCGCCGCGATGTCCATGGTCTCGGTGATCGCGCCCAGCCGTCGCGCGAAGGTCTCCCACTCGACCATGATCGGCTCACGGTCCTGGTCGATGAATTCGGAAAGTCGCAAGTCAGTGCCGGGGAACAAGTCGAGGGGATCGGACGGCACCCGAAGCGGCGCCGGGATCCTCCTGTGCCGAATGGTACACCACAGCTGGCCGGTTCGACCCCCGGGCCCGGGGGTCTACTGGCGGCCAGTCATGCCACGCGCCGTTTCCTCGTAAGTCGACAGGATCGGCGTGTGGTCCGTGTACTCGGTGAGCGGTTTCGCTCGTTCAGTGGCGAGGTTGTCGAGGAACGTGGTCCATGCGGTGGCGGCGGCGGCTGAGTCACCGCTGGCGGCGGCGGCCTCGGCGAGTGCGGCGAGCCCGAGCAGGTGAGTCGGAGCGGCGTCGAGGATGCGATTGGCGGTCGCGATCGCGGCCGGATAGTCCTGTGCGACGGCCTGGATCAGACTGAGGTGGTAGAGGCCGTCCGCGTCGAGCGGTTCGGCGGCCTGATATGCCTGTGTCGCCATCGGCGTGAAGAATCGGGCCTGGTCCATGTTGCCGGCCGACTGCTCCTGCATGATACGGTTGAAGAGCCTGTCCGCCTGTTCGCGCGGCGTGCCCGAGAGCGGTGGCGGCTGGCTGGCGCCGGCGGTCGCCGACGTGCTGCCGGCGAACGGCGGTGCGGGTCGGGGTGCGTCACCGCGGATGACGGGCAGCATAATGATGAAGATGGCGGCGAGGATGGCGGCGCCCGCCACCATCCACGGCAGGGACAGGTTGCTGCGGCGACGACCGTCCGTGGCCTCGCCGCAACCCGTACAGAAGCGGGCGCCGGCGGCCAGCTTCGTCCCGCACGATGCGCAGTGGCTCTGCCCGCGGAGCGGCGTACCGCACGACGAGCAGAAGCGTCCATCCGATTCGATACCACACCCCGGGCACTTCATGGGCGGCAGTATATGCGACATTGGCGGGGCGTGACAATCCCGGCGGCCGTTCTCTGGCTCGCGCCGAAGTTCCCGGGTACGTTGGCAGTCGAGATGGCCAGGCACGCACGCGCAAACCGCGGGACCCAGTGATGACGAAACGGTCGAAGAGGGCTGACACGCTGACTGCACACGCCGACGAGCAGCACACGACCGAGGACGAGCGGCTGCTTTCTCGCGAGGACGAGGCAACGCCGGACCAGAGGCCGCCGACGCCCGACTCGTGGCGAGTGTTCCGCATCATGGGCGAGTTCGTCGAGGGCTTCGACACGCTCGCGCGGCTCGGTCCGTCCGTGAGCATCTTCGGCAGTGCGCGCACACTGCCGGACACTCCGGACTACGACGCCGCGAAGGAAACGGCCAGGCTGCTGGTCGAGCAGGGGTTCGGCGTAATCACCGGCGGCGGACCCGGCATCATGGAAGCAGCCAACCGCGGCGCGACCGAGGCGGGTGGCGACTCGATCGGGCTGAACATCGAGCTGCCATTCGAGCAGGGCACGAACCCGTGGGTCCAGGTGCCGATCAATTTCCGCTACTTCTTCGTGCGCAAGACGATGTTCGTCAAGTACGCGGAGGGCTTCATCGTCTTTCCCGGCGGTTTCGGAACAATGGACGAGCTGTTCGAGGCATTGACGCTGGTGCAGACGGGCAAGGTCCGCAACTTTCCGCTCGTCCTGTTCGGCAGCGACTACTGGCGAGGCCTGCTCGACTGGATTGCCGCAACCATGCAGACCGGCGCGAAGATCGGTCCGGAGGATGCCAGGTACATGAGCGTCACGGACTCACCGGAGGAAGCCGTCCGCATCGTGTGCGAGTTCTACGAGAAGAGCTGCGCGGAGCGGAACACGGTTCCCGCGGCGGGCCCGCGCAGTCATGGCCTCAGGCCGGCATTGAGAAGGTTCCAGCACCGGCATGGCCGGGGCGACTGACAAAACGACACACTGGCCGGCTGCCTGCCGGCCGGAACGCTGACGACACGACGTAACCCGGCAACCCGACGCCCTGCGAGAGAGTGAGATGGCGCACCACAAGCATGGTTTCCTGAAGGGACGGCGCATCGATCCGACGCCGATCGGCGCGGCCGTGTCCGTGGCCGATCTCATAGACGACACGTTCATGGCGTACAATGCCGGCCGGCTGCGCGAAGGTTGCCGGCTGTTCGTCGAACGCATTCTCGAAGACGATGTCACAGTGGGTGTGTCGCTGACTGGTGCACTGACGCCCGCCGGTCTCGGCATGAGTTCGCTGATCCCGCTCATTGAAGCGGGCTTCATCGACTGGATCGTGTCGACGGGTGCGAATCTGTACCACGACACGCACTTCGGTCTGGGCCTCGAGATGCGGCAGGGCAATCCATTCGTATCCGATGTCGAGCTGCGCGAGAATGAAGTGGTGCGCATATACGACATCTTCTTCGACTATTCCGTTCTGCTCGACACGGACGCGTTCTTTCGCGAGATCATCAAGGCGAAGGAGTTCCAGCGCGCGATGTCGACGGCCGAGTTCCATCATCTGTGCGGCAGGTATGTCGCGGAACGACAGAAGAAGCTGGGACAGAAGGGCAAGTCGCTGCTGGCCACGTGCTGGGAGTACGACGTGCCGGTCTATACATCGTCGCCCGGTGATTCATCAATCGGCATGAACGTGGCCGCCGGTGTGCTCCAGGGCAACGCACTGTCGTTCGACGTCAGTGCGGACGTCAACGAGACGGCGGCGATCGTGCTCGACGCGAAGCGCCAGGGCGGCCGCAGCGCCGTGCTCATCTTCGGCGGCGGCAGCCCGAAGAACTTCATTCTCCAGACGGAACCGCAGATCCAGGAAGTGCTGGGCATCGAAGAGAAGGGGCACGACTATTTCCTGCAGTTCACCGACGCGCGGCCGGATACCGGCGGCCTGTCGGGCGCGACGCCGGCCGAAGCAGTGAGCTGGGGCAAGGTCGACCCGGACCGGCTGCCGGACGCGGTCGTGTGCTACACGGACTCGACTATCGCGATGCCGCTGATGACGGCATACGCGCTGTCTCGCCACGAGGCGCGCCAGCCGAAGCGGCTGTTCGCACGCCGCGCGGCGATGCTCGAGAAGCTGACCGCGGAATACGAAGCGTCGGCGAGGAACGAAGCCGCGAGTAACCGCGCGCGGCTCGAAGGCGTGCAGGCGTCCATGCTGGACAGGGACCGGTAGGCGACCGGTAGGCGCCGGTAGGCGGACCTGTCGCCGTCGAGGCAGGCGGTCCGGTTCAACGAAAAGGCCGTCGACGCATCCTCACGGCGGGACCGGGTCGGTGAGACCCGGTCCCGCGGCGAGGGCACGAACGATGCGCCTTTCGGTTCTGCGTTACATCACGTCAGTGATCGTGCTTCATACCTGCCGTCGAACCAGTGAGCGCTCTGGCCAGCCGGTCGTGAACGGCGGCGGCCTCCTCGGTCCGACCCTGGAGCGCCAGTGACTCGGCGAGACCTCGCAGGGACCAGACGTTCTCGGGGAACCGATCGAGATCCTGCTGCCAGACGTTGGTGGCGTCCTCGTGCTGCCCGGCGAGGGTCATCACGCGGGCGAGGTGCTGTCTGGGCGGGACCGGCCACTCGGGCGGTTCCATGTAGATGAAGGCGTCCTCGAGAGCGGCGGCCGCCCTGAGTCGGACGATCGCCTGTTCCATATCGCCGTGGGCGGCGGCGACCTCACCTGCAAGCGTCTGCCTGGCAACGGCCAGAACGGACGCCGCGTTGTTGTAGCCGAGGATGTAGAGTTCCTCGAGGGATTCGTCCTGGCCGAGGCGCTTCAGCTCGTTCAGCTCCCACTGTGCGGCGCTGGTGTCGCCCGTGCGTGCGAATGCCAGGCCGCGCGCATACCGCCGGAGTGCGGTCGGATACGGATACTCCGCGGGTGGCGAGGGCGCCGCCATGATGGCGCTCCAGTCCTCGAAGCGGATGTATGCGAACAGCATGGCCTGGTGATAGTGCTGGATCGCGCCACCGAGGCCGGGCACGGCCATCAGTTCCGGCGTGCTCTTGGCGGCCAGGTCCGCGGCGGACTGATACGCGATCTCGCGGTTGCCGGCCATCATCGCGGCGAAGTTGAGGAAGTGAAAGTTGTGAGGATAGTAGCCGAGCGGGTAAGCGCCGCTGGGGTTCCTGTCCTGGATGAATGTCTCGTCGGAATGGATCGCGTGCTGGTTGGCGGCGATCGCGTCCGCGAAGCGGCCGACGCGGATGTAGATGTGACCGGGCATGTGCACGATGTGACCTGCGCCGGGCATGAGTCCGGCGAGTCTGTCCGCGCACGGTTCCGCCCGTTTCGGCTGGGCGGCTTCGACGGCGTGGATGTAGAGATGGCACGCGCCGGCGTGCTTCAGGTTGCGGTTGGCGACCTGTTCGAGAGCGGCGAGTACGGCTTCGGTGCCGGGCCGCGGCGACATGTCGGTGTTCCAGTAGAGCCAGGGCGACAGGTTCATCATCGCGTCGGCGTAGAGCACGGCCGCGTCGTCATCGTCGGGAAACGCGCGCGCCAGTTCGGTCATGGCGAGTGCGTACGCGGAATCGAGTGGCGGCCGCGCTGCCGCGGGGTCGGCGGCGTAGCGCTGTGCCAGTGCATCGATGAAGCCGCGTTCCACAGGCGACACGTTCGAAGCGAGCCCCTTCGCGCGGCGAATGGCGTTCCATGCTTCGGCAGCGCTGGCTTCGTCCATTGCCAGGTTGATGTTGGGGCCGAGGGCGAGCGCGACGCCCCACCAGCACATCGCACAGGACTGGTCGGAGGCGAGAGCCTGACGGAACGAGGCCTCGGCCTCGGCGTGATTGAACGCGTAGATCAGGCGGAGTCCCTGATCGAAGTATTGCTGCGTTGTGCGCGACGACGTGGTGATCTCGTGATGGTGATCACCGAGGTCATCGTAGAGCGGCACGGAGTCGCCCTGCAGCGCGGTACTCGCGGCGAGCGACAGGATCAGCGCGGACAACATATGATTGCTCCCATTCCGGGGTTCATGTCGAGTTCGAATGTCCGCTGCCGGCATGGCCGGTGCGGCGGCACGGCGAGGCAGAGCCGGGGGGAGGCTCGCCGTCCGGAAAGGATGATACTGCAAGGCGAGTCGCGGTTGAATCCGTCATCGCGGGGTTCGGGGACCTGACCTTGGACGGGTGTGAAGGCCCGTCGACGGGTTGTGCGGCGCCAGTCCCGTTGTCCGTGTATCTTGGACGCATGCGGATCGCGATGACAGGATCGAGCGGACTGGTGGGTACCGCGCTGCGGAAGGCGATGGCGGCGCGCGGCTGGTCGGTCACGCGCATCGTGCGGCCGTCCAGCGCCACGACGGCGGCCGGGTCGGTGAACTGGGATCTGGGCGCGGGCACGATTGACGGAGCCGGTCTCGAAGGCCACGACGCGGTGCTGCACCTGGCCGGCGAATCGCTGGCCGGGATCTGGACGCCGTCGAAGAAGCGCCGCATCGAGGACAGCCGCGTCCGCGGAACGGACCTGCTGGCGAGAACGCTGGCGGGGCTGAAATCGAAGCCCGCGGTGCTCGTATCGTGGTCCGGTGTCGACTACTACGGCGACCGGGCGACGCCGGTGACCGAGGACGACGGGCCGGGCGACACCTTCCTGGCCGGGGTCTGCGTCCGGTGGGAAACGGCAGCGCGGCCGGCCGCGGACGCGGGCATCAGGCTCGTCAATGTGCGCAGCGGGCTGGTGCTCAGTCGGGACGGCGGCCTGATCGCGACGATCCTGCCGATCTTCCGGCTGGGCCTCGGCGCGCCGTTCGGTTCAGGCCGCCAGCCGTGGCCGTGGATCACGCTGGATGACATGGTGGGCGTTGCGCTGCACGCGATCGAACACGACGCGATGGCGGGGCCCGTGAACGCGGTGGCGCCCGGCCGCGTCGACAACGAGACCTTCACCCTCGCCCTGGCCCGTGCTGTTGGCCGGCCTGTACTGCTCCGGATCCCGGCATGGGCCGCCCGCCTGGCGCCCGGCGGCATGGCGGATGAGCTGCTGCTTGGCGGCGCGCCGGTCGTGCCACGAAAGCTGGAGGAGACCGGGTTCGCCTTCCGTTGGCCCGACCTCGAGCCGGCGCTGAAGCACATGTTCGGTTGATGAGAGCGGGCCGGACGCGAAGTGGCATTTCCTTTCGACCCATCGTGACCGGGAGTCGACAATGCATCGTGGGAACCGGCTGTTCACGACCGTTCTGCTCGCGGCGGCGATGACCGCACCGGCGATGACGGCAGCTGCGGCGGCGCAGGATCGGTCTTCGACGCTGGCCGGCCGGTCGGCGGTGTACTCGCCGAACGGGGCGATAGCGACCAGTCAGCCGCTGGCCACGGCGGCCGGCCTTGCCGTCCTGCAACGGGGCGGCAACGCGGTCGACGCGGCCATCACAGCCGCCGCGGTTCTGGCCGTGGTCGAACCGCACATGACAGGCATCGGCGGAGACGCCTTCGCGCTGGTCTGGTCGGGCGGCGATGAACGGCTGTACGGACTCAACGCGAGTGGACGGTCCGGCTCACTGATGACGCGACAGGCGCTGGTGGCAAAGGGCCTGGACCGCGTCCCGACGCGCAGTCCCGAATCGATCACCGTGCCGGGCGCTCTGGCCGGGTGGGCCGCACTTCTCGAGCGGTTCGGCACGTTGACACTGGCGGAAGCACTGGAACCGGCCATCCGGATCGCGGAGGATGGGTTCCCCGTGTCGCCTGTGATTGCTGAGCAGTGGGCGGAGCAGGCGGACTTGCTCGAGCGGGATGCCGGCGCCACGGCGACGTACCTGGTTGACGGCAAGCGCGCGCCGGCAGCGGGCGAATGGTTCCGCAATCCGGACATGGCCAGGGTGTACCGCGAGATCGCGGCGCGCGGCATCGGCCATATGTACGGCGGCGAGCTGGGCACGCGCATCGCGAACCACGTCCGCTCGCTGGGCGGGTTCCTGACGCCGGAGGACATGGCGAACCATGAGATCGAGTGGGTCGATCCGGTGTCGGTGCCCTACCGCGGGTACCGGCTGTGGGAGTTGCCGCCGAACGGCCAGGGCATTGCCGCGCTCGAGATGCTCCGGATCCTGGAGCCGTACGACCTGGCGGCCATGGGCCACAACAGTGCGCAGTACCTGCACCACCTGATCGAGGCGAAGAAGCTGGCGTACGCCGACCTCGAGCGGTACGTCGGCGATGCGGAGCATTTGCGGGTGCCGCCCGAGCGGCTGCTGGCTGACGACTTCATTGCGGACCGGCGAGCGCTGCTCGACCCGGGCCGCGCGGCCGAACGGATCGAGCCGGGCACGGCTGTGACCGCCAGCGAGACGATCTACCTGACGGCAAGCGACGCGTCCGGTACCATGATCTCGTTCATCAACAGCATCTACGACGAGTTCGGCTCGGGTGTGGTCGTGCCGGGAACGGGTTTCGCGCTCCAGGACCGTGGCGCTGGCTTCACGCTGGAAGAGGGCGTGGCGAACACGGTCGCGCCGAACAAGCGGCCGTTCCACACGATCATTCCCGCGTTTGTCACGAAGACGGGTCGGACCGCGGGTGTGCTGCGGGACGCCGCGGGCGAGGAGCCGTGGCTGTCGTTCGGCGTCATGGGCGGATCGATGCAACCGCAGGGGCACGTTCAGGTGCTGCTGAACATGCTGCTGTTCGGCATGGACGTGCAGCAGGCGGCGGACTCGCCGCGGTTCCGGCATCTGTCGGGGTTGCGCGTCGCGCTCGAGTCACCGATCGACGACGAGGTCCGCGAAGCGCTACGCGCGCTCGGCCACGAGATTGCCGACGAAAGCGGTGTCGCCTTCGGTGGAGCCCAGTTGATCCTGAAGCTGGCTCGCGGCTGGGCAGCCGGCTCGGACCCGCGCAAGGACGGCATGGCCGCCGGCCACTGACGCGGGACCTGGCGACCGCGTCACGCAACCCTTGCAGCCGGTACACTACGGTACGACCCTTTTCCTCGTTGCATTTCGTCGGACGCAGCCCGGGACCAGCGCGTGGCCGAAGACGTTCCAGACATCATCGTACTGACGGAGCCCATCGAGCCCGATCGGCTGAGCGTTCTCGTGACGCGGTTCTTCACCGATATGGTCAAACTCGTTGCCGACGTCGAGCGAAGCCGGATCGCGGTCGGCGGCGAACTTCACGCCGATGCTGAAGCGATTCTTCTCGAGGGCGGAAGCCGACAGCAGGATCTGTGGGGTGCCAACTACTATCCGGGCCGCGGAACCGACGGCTGCATCGAGTACACGGCACTGATCAACATCCGGCCGTCCGCGGGCAACAGGAGCATGGAGATCGAGGACCCGGCCGTTCGGAAACGCGTCCGCGATCTTGTCTACCTCCTCATCGGCAGGGGCGAGCCGCTTCCATGACCCAGCATGCCGCGCTGGCAGTGGAGCGCTGGGCGAAGTTTCCGCTCGAGCAGCAGATCCTGATGATCGGCAACGAGATGCATCGGACGACGAAACGGCTGGCCGAGGCGGCGCCGGAACCGAGGCGGCTCGGCTACGAGAGAGTCCTTCGCCTCACCGACCTGACGGTCGCGTCAGCACGCCGGCCGGCCCTTCGCCGGGAACTGCTCCGATGGCGCGATCTGCCGGCAGCGCTCTACGTGGCGGATGCGGCCGATGTCGTGGCACACACAGACGCGTTCCGAGCGCTACTTCAACTGCACCCCGTTCCCGCGCAACAGATCCCGCTTCTCCTCGGCTGAAATCGGCGCGGGCGCGCCCTTGCGGCGTTGCCGGGCCGGACCGGCTTCCGTTAGGTTCGATGCCGGGTGGCGGGCGCGATGGCGGCCCGCCCGGAATACGACAAAGGCAATAGTGGCAAACGGATACGCACCAGCGGGCAAGGACACGGGGATCGTCAAGTCGAAGGGGACGGCGCGGCTGCCGATCCTGGACGGCGAAGCGATTCCCATCACTGCGCGCAAGCCGGACTGGCTGAAGGTCCGGTCGCCGGGCGGTCAGAATTACCAGCGGCTGAAGAAGCTGATGCGCGGCCAGCGGCTGCATTCGGTGTGCGAGGAAGCCGGCTGCCCGAACATCGGCGAATGCTGGGAAGCGGGAACGGCCACGTTCCTGATTCTGGGCGACGTGTGCACGCGGGCGTGCAAGTACTGCGCGATCGCGCACGGCATGCCGACCGAACTGGATTGGGACGAACCGAGGCGGGTCGCGGAATCGGTCGAGGTCCTCGAACTCGAACATGTCGTCATCACCAGCGTGAACCGCGACGAGCTGGAGGACGGCGGAGCGGCCATCTTCGCGGAAACGATCCGGCAGTGCCGCGAGCGCCGGCCGTCGATGACGATCGAGGTTCTGATTCCGGACTTCAAGGGCGATGAAGCCGCGCTGCGCGCCGTCGTCGAGGCCAGGCCGGACATCCTGAACCACAACCTGGAGACGGTCGAGCGCCTGCACCCGTGGGCCAGGCCGGGTGGCCGGTACTGGCGCAGCATTTCACTGCTGGGCGCGGCCAAACGTATGGATCCGGCGATGCTGACGAAGTCCGGCGTCATCCTGGGGCTGGGCGAAGCTGGCGACGAGATACATCAGGCGCTGGCCGATCTGCGCAAGGCGTCCGTCGACATCATCACGCTCGGCCAGTACTTGCGGCCGTCGCAGCACCATGCGCCCGTGGCGAGGTGGGTCACGCCCGCGGAGTTCGCGGAATGGAAGCGGATCGGCGAGGTCGAGCTGGGGTTCCGGCACGTCGAGTCCGGACCGCTGGTCCGGTCGAGCTACCACGCGGAGACGCAGGCCAGGACGGTCCAGGCGGGCGGGCCCGGTCAGATTCGCGAGATCCTGGAAGCGGACGTTCCTGCGCCGGCCGAGCCGCCGCGGGCTGACGGTGGCGGACTCGTGCAGATCGCGC
>DATKCF010000209.1:0-16204 GCA_035513345.1 Longimicrobiales bacterium | reverse complement strand
CGGTAGCGGGGCGCTGTCCCTCGATCGGGAGCTGGTCCGCCACCGCCATACGCGGTGACCCGCGAAGCCTCGCCGACGGGTGGCGGTCCCGCGCCCCGCACGGTCGCCTACCGAGGCGGCCGCCTCACGCGCACCTCGATCGTGCCGGACTCGTTCAGGGGTACGACGGCGACCGGGGCCGGCTACCAGGTTCGTTGCCCCACAAGCGCCCTTCGACCTACCTTGGCTCAGCCACAATACATGGGTTGGATTTCCTATCGCTTCGATGACGACCGGCGTTGCATTATCGTTCTCAGCTACGGGAGGACTCGACATGATTCGGATATCGATACGCGCGGCGCTCTTCGTCACGCTCGCGAATGCAGCGCTGTCGTTGCCAACCGCGGCGCAGATCCAGGCCAGCGAGCGCGCCATCGTCGGTCAGACCATCGACGGCACCGAACTGACAATCGAGTACTCGCGACCGCAGGTGCGTGGCCGTGAGGTGTTCGGCGGGATCGTGCCGTGGGACGTCGTGTGGACGCCCGGCGCCAACTGGGCCACGACGTTCGAGACATCGAACGACATCAATCTCAACGGTGTCGCCGTACCGGCCGGCAAGTACTCCGTCTGGACGATCCCGCGGCCGGACGAATGGCTGATAATGCTGAATGCCGAGCCGCAGATCTTCCACTTCCTCAAGCCGGACTCGACGCAGGCAGCCGTCCACATCCGGGCGACGCCCGAGACGGCTGCGCACACCGAGATGCTGACCTGGTCGTTCTCAGCCGTGCGGGGAGATTTCGCGACGCTTGCCTTGCACTGGGGAACGACGGCGGTCCCGATGCGCGTCGCGGTTCCGGCGACCCGGCCGGTGATCGCGGCGGAGGTGATCGCGATGTACGTCGGCTCCTACGACATGACCGTCGTGCCGGTCGACCCGTCGTGGCCCGAGTCCGCGACGCTCGAGGTCTTCGAAGAGAACGGCCGGCTGCGCGGACGCATGTCGTTCACGATCCATCCGGTGGACGACGAAGTCTTCGACATGGTCCCGACGGGCCCCGGCCGCTTCAACCCGGGCCTGTACCACGACGGCGAGTTCTTCAACGTTGAGATGGGGGTCGGCTTCGACTTCACGGATGACGGCGAACGCGCGACCGGGTTCCGGTTCGTGGGCGGCGAAGGCTCGGTGTTCGGCCAAGGCAGGCGCAAGAACGAGTAGGCGCCCCGTCAGGCAGTACCGGGACGTGCTGCGTGCGGCCGGACGCTCCTGCCGCCCGTGCCCCTCCGCCAGTGGGTCCTCTCCCTGCCAAGGGCCTGCGCCCCTACCTGCCCCATGACCACGAGCTGGCCGGCGCGATCCTGCGCGTTCTGCTCCGCGCCATCCAGACCCGGCTCCGTCGCACCAGTCCCGCATCCTCCGCCTCTTCGAGCAGCGCGGCCTGCTGGACCCCGCCACCACGGAGAACATGCTCACCTGGCAGGGCAGCGGCGGCTTCAGCCTGGACGCCCTCCGTCCGCATTCACGGCACCGACCGAGGCGGCCGCGAGCGTCTGCTCCGCTACTGCGCCCGTCCGCCTTTCGCTCTGGCGCGCATGAGCCTGGAGTACGGTCAGGGACTGCACGGCTGGAGCTGGGCCAGCGCAGGGGGACGCTGGCCGCGGTGACGCTGGCTCCGGCCCCATTCGTCGAGTCCTCTACCTGCCCGCCCGTCCGATGGCCGCCGGCCCGGACATCCCGGCCCTCTCACAGTTGGGGTGGCCAAGTGGGTTGATCTGCGACGTGCGGCGACGGGTCTCTGAGGTGCGACTGACTTCGGCTCGCCGCTCTACTCCGGCGTGTAGCCGTCCGGAACAGATGAAGCTGGCGAACGCTTTCTGCCGCTACCGCGAGCTTGCGGAGGAGTGGCCGGTGCTTCTGATGGCTAATCGCAACGAAAGGACATAAAGCACATCCGCTTCGCGCTACCCGCTTGCGTACTCTAGCCCGAGCGCACTTCCGCCGGGGCGTGCAGCGTCGCGGCGTCCAGCGTGGCCCGAACGGCGATGGCTAGCGCGCCCCCAGTAAAAGGCTTCTGAAGGAACGCCGTGTCCGGCTGCAGCACTCCGCCGCGCCCGATCTCGTTGTCGGTGTATCCCGAGATGAACAGTACCGGCACAGTGGGCCACAGCCCGCGCGTGAACTCGACCAGCTCGCGGCCGCTGCGCCCGGGCATGATCACGTCGGTCAGGACGAGATCGACAGACTCCGGGGCGGCCGTTGCCAGGAGAATCCCTTCCTCACCGTCGCTGGCGACAATGAGCCGGTATCCGAGGGGTGCCAGCGTACGACAGATCAACTCGCGGACCGCGTTGTTGTCCTCGGCGACCAGAATGGTTTCGCCGCCGTGCACTGCCACCGGAGCGACCGGCTGGATCTCACGAACCGGCAGCATGTCGAGCGCCGCCGGGAGGAACACCGTAAACGTCGTGCCTTTACCGAGATCGCTGTCCACAGAGATCCATCCGTTTGACTGCTTGACGATCCCATATACGGTGGCCAGGCCGAGGCCTGTGCCTCGGCCAGCCTCCTTCGTCGTGAAGAACGGCTCAAAGATACGCTCCTGAACGGCCAGCGGTATGCCCAGGCCGGTGTCTTCGACGACGATCGATATGTATGAGCCTGCGGGCGGGATACCGCCCCGGGCCACCGATTGCGAGACAGTCACCTCGTCCGATTGCACTGAAATCGTGAGGTTGCCGCCAGCAGGCATCGCGTCGCGGGCGTTTACCACCAGGTTCACCAGGACTTGCTCGACCAGCCCGTGATCGGCGACGACTATGCAGGGTACATCCGGAAGCCGTATCGCCACGCGAACGTCAGCGCCGATCAGTCGCCTGACCATCGGCTCGACGCCGGCCACCACTTCGTTGACGTCCAGCGGCTTCGGCTGCACCACCTGCTTGCGGCTGAACGCGAGAAGTTGTTTCGTCAGGCCGGCGGCTCGTCCCGCTGCTTCCCGGATTTCCGCCACATCGGCCAGGTTTGCGGGATCGTTGGCAAGGCCCTGCTCCAGGAATTCAGCGTTGGCCTGAATGACGGTGAGCAGGTTGTTGAAGTCGTGCGCGACACCACCCGCGAGGCGACCGACGGCTTCCATCTTCTGTGCCTGGCGCAACTGATCCTCGAGCTGGCGACGCGCTGTCAGGTCGCGGTAAGTCCACACCCGGCCAATCGCCTCTCCGTCGACTCGATGCGGCATCGACTGCGCTTCGAGAATCCTTCCGTCTTTGAAGTCGAGCAGATCGAAGCTCGAGGCTTCGGGATCGGCAAGCACAGCACCCACACTGGCGCGAACCTGCTCCCCATCCCGCAGCGCGCTCAGCATGAACTCATAGGTTTCCGTATCGCTCCATTCCTCACGAAACGTTGCGCGGAGCTGCCAGAGCTCTCGGAACCGCGCGTTGGTCTGAACGATGCGGCCCTCGCGATCGATGACCAGCACACCATCGGCGGTCGCTTCCAGGGTGGCCTCGACGAGAGCTAGCGTACGGCCGAGCTCAGTTCGCGTCCCGTCGCTCTCCGTCAGGACGTCCTGCAAACGCTGGTAGCGGTCTACGAGCTCGGCGGACACGGTCTCGACCGACCGCTCGAGAAGCAGCCGGTCGTCGTCGGCGCAACGGTAGGCGTCGTCCACCGCGGCCAGGAATGGCCCGAGGTTCGCCGGGAGAGACTCGTGCGTTCCGAAAAAACGGCGCAGCTGGCGCTCCAGCAGCTTGTGCACGACTATCGTTCACTAATCGTGGTGATTGTCATCGTCTGGTTGTGCAACTCGCATTTTGCAGACGACGAGAAGGGCGCGATTTCTCCGTACGAGTAGAAACCAGTAAGCGTCGTGACAGGACCCAGGACATCGCGAACGCTCTCGACCTCCTCTTCCACACGCTGTTTCAACACCAGCTTGCGTCCCACGCAGCTGATGAGCACGGCGAGGTCCGGAGTCTCCGTTCCCACCCGCTCGTAGCACGCATTTGCCGCGTCGTGGGCGCCGTCGATGAGACGGTCCATATTCGCCCTCATCAACTGCACGAAACTACCGGTGGGGATGTCGCCGGCGAAGGTAAGGGAGCCGGCCTGTTCATCGACGGCGAGAATCGTCCGCACCACGCGCTGATCCTGGTCGTTGATCCGCAGGCTGAGTGGAAAGAGCAAGCCCGTGGCGGGAAGGCCATCGGCGTAGGGTCCGAGGTACTTTTTGTAGAGCGCCAGAGCGGATTCGCCGTCGAGCTCGTAGAGGACGTTCCGGCTGGCTCGCGTGACGAGCCTGTCGGGACCAAACTGGTCCCATCCGCCCAGCGAGCCATACCCGATGCGGAGGCGATCCCCATAGAGACCGAGCGCGGAAACCGATCCACTGGAGAGTTCTCCGTCCGCGCACACCAGGGTGTGCTCGAACCGATCCCCGTCGCCCGCGAGTCCGCCGGTAACTGCAACGTTCAGCGGAAGGCCACGCCGAAGTCCCGCCACCAGTTCGGAGCCGTTGACGGCCACGCCCTCAGCCAGAACGAAAACGTGCACGAGGTCCGCGTGCTCGAGGTCGCCGGCGAGCTGCTCGCCAACGGTTGCGCTCTCGGAGGCGTCTGAAAGCTTCCGATGCACCGCCTGAACCCGCGACGACTCGAAATGGATCGCCGTGGCCACCACCGTTTCGTCCGTGACTTCTGTGCCACAGATCTCGCCCGCGGTCGAGCAACCCAGGATCTGTGCGCCGCGGTACTCTGCCTGGATCTCCCGAAGCACGCCGTCGCGCGCCAGGGCGAAGCGACCCCCAAAGGCAAGCACGACCTGAGGCGGGAACGCCCCAAGGTCGCCTGATATCCGCTCCCAGCCACCTGCTTCAGACCACCGTCGTTGCTCGATTCGCATTGATCGCCCCTTTTGAGAGTGTGCCGCCTTCCCGGGGGCATTCGCACCAAACCAAGTATCGGCGCTAAACGCCAGTTTCTCGACTGCTTGCCGGGTGCCGGCGGCCGGGCCATTGTCGCGACGTATCACTCCGCGTCGAGGAAGCGGGTCGCACGAGGCGCGGGATTGCGGCTCACATGGAAACGCGGCCTTCGGTTCGGTCCATCGCCGCAAACCGGTTCCGCCCTTCCGACTTCGCCCGGTATAGTTGCTCGTCCGCCAGGGCGACCACTTCTTCGGGGGAAGCGAAGTTCCGGCAGTTGACCGAGGCAACACCGAGACTCGCGGTGAGGTGCTCGGCGGTTGGCGAGGCGGCGTGAGGTACCTGGATGGCGGCGATCGCGTGGCCGATCCGTTCCGCAATCAACACCGCCCCGGAAGAAACCGTTTCGGGGAGCACCGCCGCCAGCCAAACGGCGACAGAAAGGAGCAGGGACCGGATCATCCACGTCCCGGCACGTGCACGCAGTCGCATCAGCCGGCCGGCGCTCGTCATCCCGCCCCGCCCAACCTCGTCAGCTCCAGCGCACCTCGACCCGACTCAGACCAATCCACGGGTCCGCGCATACGTGGCGAGTTGAACCCGGCCCCGGACGCCCAGCTTCCGATAGACGTTGTGAAGATGGACCTTGACCGTGCCCACGCTGATTCCAAGCCGGTCGGCGATCTCCCGGTTCCGCAGGCCGGTTGCCGCCAGCTTGCCGATCTGCCTCTCGCGCGACGTCAGAACGCCGTCTTTTCCCGCGGCAGCGCCGCCCGCGACCCGCTCGATCACCCGCTCCGCCGAATTCTGCTCGATCCACCGCTCCCCTCGCGCGACCTTCCGGACGCATTCCCCGATCAACTCGACCGGCAACGACTTCAGAAGGAACCCACGGGCACCGAGCCGGTACGCCTCGAGCACCTGGTCCTCGGCGATCGCCGATGCGAACAGGATGATGCCGCACGGCACTCGCGACCGCCGCACCCGGCGGACCAGATCCAGGGCGCCGTCCATCTCGAGCTTGACCACCGCCACCGCAGGACGGTGCGTCCGGATCGCGTCGAACGTCGTCACCGCATCGTGGCACTGATCCACCACGCGACATCCGGATTCGGCGGTCCCCAGTACCGCGGAGAGACCGGCGAGCACCACCGGATGGTCGTCGGCGACCACAATGTCGATCCCGCGCGCTTCCGTCGCGCTTCCGCCGTCGGGCCACGCCGCCGCGACATTACGTTGCATGGTTGCGCCACCAGTCGATGGAGAGAACCGGCACGCACCGGCCGTACCGCGTGGAATCGCGATCCGGCCTCTCGACATGCGCTACGTCGCAGCGTTCCGGTCTGGCCGTGTAACCCAGACATGCCAATATATCGAACGATATAGAAAAACGAAATTCCAAGATCTCTCCGCCCTCGGCGTCGCCGAACAGATTCATGACGGTGCCCTGACGGTCAGAGTCGACCGGCGGCTATGCCGATCGGTGTAGAGCCGGCGTGCCGGTCGATTCGCGAAGATGGCCGGTACCTGGCCGGTTTTTCCCGATTCTTGCGTCATGAAGAGTGGTCCGTCGAGCCGGCCTGCACCTTGCATTAGCCGTGAGGTCGGACATGCGGACCGAGCGTTCGATCGGCGCTCTCCCCCCGATGCAAATACCGGTCGGTTCGAACAACAAGGAGTGGACATGAGAGGAAACGGGAAGTGGCTCGCGCTGGCCGTAGCGGCGGGAACCGTGGCGGCGTGCGAGCAGAATCCGGTCGCGGTAGCGGACTCGGCTGAGTTCACGCCTGCGTTCGCGGTGACTCTGCCGACGATCGGGCTGGGCGAGTTGTGGGTGTGCAAGGAGGGACCGGCCGGTCCCACATACACGTTCGAAGTCGTAGCGACGACGGGCGGTGTGAGCGCCTCTGTGGGCGACCAGTTCACGCTGGGTGCGGACGAGTGCACGATGGTCTCGACGAGCACCGGCGGCACGGTGACGGTGGAGGAGATCAATCAGCCGGCCGGGACGCAGTTCGTCGACGTGGCGAACTATGTACTTTCGGGGACGACCGGCGCGACCGGCGTACCGGTTCTCGACGGGAGCTTCTCGCCGAATCCGTCCACGACGAATCCCGCCAGTTCGCGGAACTTCGGTGACGACTTCGGCCGCCTGCTGCTGTTCCGCGACATCGCTGTGCCGACCGGTGGCTGCACGCTGACGCAGGGGTACTGGAAGACCCATTCGGAGAACGGCCCGGCGCCTTACGACGCCACGTGGGCATCACTGCCGAGCGGTGCTGCCACGACGTTCTTCCTGAGCGGCGCGAGCTGGTACGACGTGTTCTGGACGCCGGTTGCAGGCAACCAGTACTACAATCTGGCGCATCAGTACATGGCGGCAGCGCTGAACATGGAAGCAGGCGCCAGCGTTCCTGCGAACGTACAGGCTGCATTCGACGCGGCGACAACCCTGTTCAACACGTACACTCCGGCCGACATCGCCGGACTCAAGGGTAAAGATGCCCTGCGGGCGCAGTTCGTAGCGCTCGCCGGAATCCTGGACAGCTACAACGAGGGCGACATCGGTCCGGGTCATTGCGCCGACTGACCGATATTGCTCGTAATTGACGCGGCGCGCAGTGCGTCGTGACCACGAGGGCCCGCCGACCACGATGTCGGCGGGCCCTTGTTCCGTATGGTGGCGGTGAACCGTCGATCTGCATGTCCCGGGCCCGGCCCGTGAGGGCGAAGCGGGGCAGGCGCTGGGCGGGGACGGGCGTTGTCTGATCGTGGTGCGGGCGTACGCCGGCCGGTATACAATCCACGGTCCATCCAGAGCCAATACCGGAGACTGACGCGTATGAGACGATCCATCCTCCGCGATGTCGATTCGCTAGCCGAGCAGCACGAGCCGGCCGTGAGACACGCGCTGATCTCGGCGGGCGAGCTCGACGCTGATGGCTGACGTTTCGGCGGTGCCCGTTGACCGGCCGTTCCCAGCGGCGACCGATTCCGGTGCGCCAATCGGCCGGGCTATCGTGGCTCTGCTTCTGCTTGTAGTGCTCAAGGCGGCTGCATATTGGTTGGGTTCCTTCCTGGTTCGGCCTGACGACCCGCTGTCGACTCTGGTAATCTATCGCGGTCAGGACATCCAGTCGCTGCCCCTGATCCGCGCCATCGCCAACCTGAACCCGGGTGAGGCCGGCGTACTCGAATGGTACGGCTTCGGCACTATGGCTCGCATCGCGCCCTACATTCCGCATGCGGTTCTGCTTGCGATTGCCGGTCCGGCCGGGTTCATTCTGGCAGACATCATCATCACGGTCGGTGTGTTCCTCGTCCTGGCGCGAGTCTTTCGGCTGGCGGGGATCGGCACGGTCATCGCCCATGCGGTCGCCGCATTGCTCGTGTGTCTGGCCACAAACGACTTCGGCCAGCCCGGTATCAGGCTGGTGGGTGTCGAGTATCTCTTCTGGGGCCTCAGAATCCCTCGTCCATTCGTGTCCGACCTCTTCAATCTTCTCGCGATCGGCGGTTCGCTCTCGGCTCTCAGCGACCTGCGTCTCGATCGCGCGCCACGGGGTTTCGTCCTGTTCATCACCGGAGTGAGCGCCGCACTCCTCCTCCAGGCCGACGTCTTCACCGCGACCGGTCTCGGACTGGCATTCTTCGCAGGCTTTCCCTTGTTGCTGGTTTCGCGGCAGTTCTCTTCACGGGCCGCACTGAGAGCGGCTCTGGTGGTCGCCGCCTGGGCGCTACTGGCTTCGGCTCCGTTCCTGGTGAGCTCACTCGCCATTGATGGCGCCGTGGCCGACCGGCTCGGCGTATTCCCGACGCCCCGCTTCGATCGACGGCTTCCCTTCGAATGGCCGGTGGCCGCAGCACTGATTCTACTCGTCGCACTCTCCGTGATACTGGAGCGGTGGGAACGACGGATGTCCGACAGGGGGGCGGCTGACGCTCGCAGACTGCTGCTCATCATCGCAGGCGCTTCACTGCTCGCACTGCCCGTTTCAACAGCGCTGCTGGGCCGGGCCACTCAGATTTACCACTATCCGCAGGCGGCGACGCGGGCTCTCTGGGTCGCCGCGATCGTGATTCTGCTGCAGTTTGCTACCGCGGTCGTGAGGTCCTTGCGTTCCTGGAACGGTCGACGCACACGGCCCGTCTCACCCGGCTTCTTCGCAGCTGCCGCTGTTGTCGTCGTTGCGGGTCCATGTCTGGTGTCTTCGTGGCGGCTCGCGTTCGACAAGCCGCGTGAGACGACTCACATGCGAACCGACGTTGCGGAGTACGCGGCACTGGATCCATACCGCAAGCACTTCGTCGACCTCATCCGCCGGTTGGCGGCAGTTTCATCCGACGGGCCGATCGTGCTCGGCACCTTCGATCACCAGGTATGGTCCTGGTGGGTCACGTTCGGCACCGGTTATTCGTACCTGCCTGATGCATGTACGACAACACTGCCTGCCGACGAGATCGAGCGGAGACTCATCACGTTCGCCCGCCTTACTGGAATGGATCGGGACCGGTTCCTCGCGTTCGTCAGCCGGCCGTTCGTCCTTTCCTTCTGGCATTCCTGCGCTTTCTATCAGGCGAACGCACTTTACAGCCGGAAGCCGCTGAGTGATTATGACGCGATCGATCGTCGGCGCATTATTCGGGCCGGGGCAAATGACAGTTTCCAACTGGTACTGCCACGCAGCGAAAGGGAACGACTGGCCGCGATCTTCGACTCGAGCCCACTTTCCGATGGTCAGCTCGACGTGGTTGTCCTCGCGAAGGCAACCTACAATGACAGTCTCGAGCCTCCACCGGAGCGTTTCGAACGACTGTACGAAAACCCCGGATTCACCATGTGGCGGCGCCGGTAAGGTCTGAGATCCTGATGTGGTCGAGTACAAGTAGTCGCCTCCACCCGGCCGTCTGGCCGCCAAACGTTCGCACATATTGCGCGTACGGAGTCAGCATTGCGCTACCGAATCACGCAACGTGCACACTCGCGACCGGCGGAAACGACCGAAGTGCAGTTGTGTGCCGATGGTCCACTGAAAGAGATCACTCGTGACTTCGCCTGTCGGTGTGGGTGCTCTTACGCCGCGGCCCAGCCTGTCAACAGTCACACCCGTCGAGGTCGTGTCCCATGATGCCATGGCTCCGCCCGGGCCACCGGCTGAGCGTGGCCCATGCCCGCGCCCGCCGCCACGCACCGCACCTGGTCGTCGTCCCCCGGTCCATATCCCGGTCGACCCACTTCCGCGTTACCCTCCGGCCCCACCGCCGTCTACCGCCGTCGCGAGCCCACCCGCACACCCCTTTACCCCGTGGTTCAGCACCACCTTGAGACCTTCCTGGCCCGGGCTCGGTCCGAGGACGAATACGGCAGCGGCGTGCCTGAGTGGGTCGAGGAGGACTTCCGCGCCTACCTGCGCTGCGGCATCCTGGCCCACGGCTTCGCCCGCGTGCGCTGCGACGGCTGCGCCACCGAGCGCCTCGTGGCCGTCCCGTGCAAGGGGCGCGGCGCCTGCCCCTGTGGGGGTTGTCCGCGAGGACTACTTCGAGCGCGGACCTTCGGACGCGGACGGATCGGCCTGAGACCGCTGGCCGGCTCGGCGAGAGGCCGGCTGGTGAGACGATCGGTTCCAGCGATGACTTCGAGGTCCGGCGTAGTCAACGCGGTCGGCGACGCCGGGCGAGCGCTACGCGTCCATCGGGCGACGTTGCGGGTGGCGAAAACCGCAAACGCGGACGGCGACAACGGTGATTGCGCGATTCGGTGTCCATGAGACACCGAGTTCCGCAGGCGCGGGTGGCGCCCGGTCACGTCTGCGGGTTCCGCTGTGATACTCGCAGTCAATGCCGCAGTCGCCACTGCTACGTGCAGCGACTGCGGAATTGGCAACGACTCCTCCGCCGTCTTCTTCCCCCGGGATTCTCGCTCCGGGTACGGTCCGGTCA
This sequence comes from Longimicrobiales bacterium, assembly GCA_035513345.1. GTDB lineage: Bacteria > Gemmatimonadota > Gemmatimonadetes > Longimicrobiales > RSA9 > DATKCF01. Next base: position 5,357 of record DATKCF010000209.1, on the reverse strand, counting down.
ACCGGAGGCCCGGGCCGGAGGACAGTCGTCGGGACTCAAGCGCGCGGGTCCGATCGTGCGCGTAAGGCCTGGGTCCGCACACTGGACCCGGGATGCACGGCAGCGGCGCGGGCACGGCCGCGCTCGGCCAGACGCCGATGCTTGACTCCCCTCGCGCTCGATCCCACCATCGGTAGTGTGTCGACGATGCGTCTGGACAATCCTGTCCTCGAGTGGATCTCCCGTCCCTCCATCCCTCGTCGCCGAGCGACGCGCCGAGGCTGCTCATGAGCGACATCGAGACCGCGATCATCCTGTTCGACGCGACTGTTCCCCGGGTCCGGGTTGCGGCGCTGGCATCCCGCGTCCGGGACACTCGCCAGCTCCGCGCTGCACCTTGAACGAGAGGATACCTCCGTTCCGGGACCCGTCCCTCGCGCCCGGCATCAGGTGAAGATCAGGATGCCGGCCGCAGATCCATCCGGGAGCCCGGATTCGATGTCGACGGCGCAGGCGGATCTCGGTCTGTCAGCCATGGTCGCCGCGCACTTCCTCGAGCACACGCTCGACTATCTTTTCGTGGTACTCGCGTGCGTCGGCGGTGCTGGATTGGTCGGCCGATGGAGAGCCCGCGGATGAGGCGGACCGGCGCAGGCATCATATCAATTTCGCATGGTACTCGTGTGACGAGGGCGCGTTTTCGGCCACGTCCGCTGGGCCGCTTCCAGAGGATCGGGAGGCAGAGCGGCAGCCCCGCCGGTTCCCTTGCCGAGCTTCTCCGTGAAGAAACCGGCCGCGTTGGCCGCCTGGGAGACGACGAGGAGAGCTGCGGACCGCACACCCGCCAGCATGTCCAGGCGTCCGAACGGGAATCGCACCAAGTCGACGTAGAAGCGCGGCGGCTCGAGACGCACACCTCCATGCGCCCGGTGCGATTCGCGGACCCGGAAGTAGTACGCGGCACGTCCATACCGCATATGCTGCCGGACGAATCCCCGCAGGGTCAGCGAATGGGCATGTGCGACTCGTGCCTCGGGTGCGTAGACGCGAGGCCAGCCGAGATGCCGCCACCGCGCACACAGTTCACGATCCTCTCCCGCAGCCGACCGGAACAGCGGATCGAATCCACCCGATTCGAGGAATCGCCCGCGGCCGACGGCCATGTTGTTCGATGTGAACAGGCGGGAGTCGTCCGAGCTCGCGTTATAGTACGCGTACAGGTAGTCGATCAGCAGCTGGCTTGACGTGGCGTACGGGTCCTCGTGGAGCACATTGTACGTGTGGCCACCGATCATCGCGTCGGGATCCGTCGCGTGTGACCTGACGAGGGCTGTGAGCCAGCCCGGATCCGGGCTGCAGTCATCGTCCGTGAAGGCGATCAGATGGCTTGTCGCATTCCGCACGCCGTGGTTGCGTGCCAGCGCCGGCCCGCCGTGCTCCGTTCGCAGCAGGCGGACAAACAGTCTCTCGCGGGCCGCTCCGACCACACCGTCGAGCGAGACGTCGCCTCCATCGTCGACGACGATCACGTCCCACAGATCCCGGGGATAGTCCTGCGCCGCGAGTCCGGCCAGACATCGCTCGAGGCTGGCCGGCCGGTTCAGCGTGGGTACGACAACGCTGCAGGAAGTCCGCAGCAGCGGTTTTTTCATGACACGCCGTTTGGTTGCTGCTTCACGCACCCGTTCCGCGCGGGGCCAGCGTGCCGGGTGGGCACGCTGGCAGCACCCGCAGTAGCTCTACGTTCGGCGGGCGGTGCAGCGTGAAGCTCCGGGGTGCTCCACCCGTCTGCAGGCGGCTCTCTGGCGCCAAGCTGGCGCCACGCCCGGAGCGGACCGACGAAAGGTCGGGCAACATCGGGGAATGCACTGGCAGCCGCGGCCATATCGTATCTACGGCAAGGGCGGGAAGCAAGAAGTGCGCCCCGCCCGTCGACCTGCACGGGCCTGGCCGCGTCTCGACGCGACCCCTCGGAGCCCGGGCCGAACCGGCAAGGACGGACGCGCCGGGATCCGACACCGGGCCGTTACGCTCGATCCGTCCGTCAGCAAGGTCAGCGCGCCCGGTAGATGTACAGGAGGTCGGAACCGAACCGCGATATGGTGAGGACCGGTGTTGTATCGCGAAAGTCGAGGTATCGGTCGGGCCACTCGGAGAAGCGTGTCATCAGCATGATGTAATCCGGCTCGCCGTCGCAGCCGTACGCGAGATCCGGCCGGATGACGTCCGGCTGCCATGCGACAAGGTGCGTGGCGACCGGTGTGCAGACGCGGGCATCGACCTCGGCCGATCGCTGCAGCCAGCGGAGCCCTTCGCGGTAGCTGACGCCCCAGTATTCGATCTCGAACCGGCGTTCGAGGTGGGGTCCGAGCACGGCTCGCGCTGGCGCGTTCACCCAGGACCCGCCGTAGGGGAAGGCGCGTGCACCGTCGATGGCCAGCCATGACACGAGGAGCGCGGAGAGGACCATGAAGCTGCGCCTCCAGCGTCGGGCCCGGAGGCGGGACCAGATCGCATCCCACCCCGCGCCGGCGAGGATCGCAACGGCGGGAACCACGAAGAAGAGCTGTCGCATGCCGTCGTAGCGTGCGAGTCCGGGCTTCAGGAACAGCATCACGGGAAGGATCGCCCAGAGGATCGGGAGCGCGGCACGAAACCGGTTTTCGGGCGCTCTCGCCTGTTCCGCAGATGAAACAGCTCCGATGACGGAAAGCAGCACCATGCTCATCGGAAGGGCAAGGATGAGCATGACGGGTGCATAATGCCATGGCAGAGCCGTTGCCGGTGTCAGCTGGCCGAAGTACAGGACGTTGCCCGACCAGAAGCTGCCACGCGCGAAGTAGGCGATGGACTCGAGCAATCGCGCGGGCTGGCGCCAGAGAATCGGCCAGCCGAGGAAGAGTGCGACGACGGCAGCAACGGCGGCGATCAGGGTAAGGCGGATGCTGGCCCGTAGAGCGGGGAGCCGTGAGGGCAGGAGGTCGACGGAGAGGGCGGCGAGGAGAATCGGGACGATGATGAACGCCGTGGCCTTCATGGCGATCGCGAGGCCGAGGAGCGCACCCGCGATCGCGGCGTGGACAGCACGGCGCGACCGGTATGCCATCGTCGCGAACAGCAGGGTCGCGGTCACGAGGGTCAGCAGCGGGATGTCCTTCGGGTTGTAATGCGCGTGTGCAAGGAACGGCGGTGTCAGGATCAGCAGCGTGGTCGCCGCGATGGCGGCGCGTCGATTGAAGAGTCTTTCGGCGAGCAGGAAGGTACAGGCCACGCCGATCGAGGCCGTGATCAGTGTCAGAACGTGATTCGCCGGTGTGAAGTCCAGACCGGCGACGTCGTGCAGCAGGCGGGACACGCCATACCCGAGGAGGTAGAAGAACGGACCGTAGTGGTCTCCTCCGCCGGGCAGTCCGGTGACCAGCGCGGGGTCGCCCGTGCGCAGGTAGGCCCAGTTCGCCTCGCCCCACCCGCGGTGGAGCGGCTCATCCCAGCTCGCCCCGAACGCATCGAGGGTGAGGAGGCCCAGCATACAGAAGGCGCCGGCGAATCCGAGAGGAGCCAGCCAGTGCCGCCGTGACGGAGTATCGGCCACTTCAGTGCGAAGGCCGCGCGCCACCGAACCGCTCGAGCACGGAGTCGAGTCTTGCGCGCAGGCGCAACACGTCCGCGCGCATTGACGGGACCGCGCTCAGGTCGTTGGCCTCAGCGGCGTCGGCGATCGCGTCATACAGCTCCTCCACGCCATCGCCATTCCGAATGTAATGCAGGTCGCCGTCGACGAGCGATCGCATGTCGCCGCGGTGGATGGGTGTCCAGGCCGGCGCCCAGTCGTAGTGGTCCAGTTCCGACAGAAACGGAGATTCGCTCACGTTCCGGGTGACATCGCTCCAGTGACTCGCCAGGGATTCGCCCGGAAGGGGCGAGTCGCCGGGCGTGTCGAGGACGTCGAGGATGGTAGCGGGCAGATCGCGCAGCGTCACGGTCTCCGTAACGCGGATTCCGGGGGGCAGCACGCCGCGAAAGCCGATCACCAGAGGGACGTGGAGCCCGGGCATGTACAGCCCGCTCGTGTGCGCCACCTGCCCGTTCTCTCCGAACATCTCGCCGTGATCGGAGGTGACGACCACGAGCGTGTTCTCGCTCAGGCCACGACGATCCAGCAGATCGAATACGCGCGCGAGCTGATCGTCGATGTATGCGATGCAGCTGTCGTACGCGTTGACGGAGGCCTCGAGCTCTTCCGGCGTACGCGGCTCGTCGGCCGTGAGCTCCTCCTCGGGTGGACGGCCGAAGCGGCCACGGTAGGGAGGCGGCGCATCGTAGGGTCCATGCGCGTCGTAGTAGTTCAGGAACACGAAGAATGGACGGTCGGGTCGGCCGTCGAGCCACTGCTCGAACTCGTCGGTGACCCGCTCAGCCCGCTTGGGGATGTCCCATCGGAGCACGCCCGTGTAGGCCGTGATTCTGCGTGTAACCATCCTCGCCAGCCACGCCGACCTCGCGAACATGCCGGCTGTGACGGGGAAGTCCTCGTAACGGGCAAAGCCACGGTCGAGGCCCGACGCCCGTGTCGTGTAGCCGGGATTGCCGACGAAGGCGGCCGTGGCGTAGCCAGCTCCAGCCAGCACCTCGGCGAGCGTCGTCTGGCGCCCGTCCAGCGGGCGGTCAATGCCGGTCCGGGTAACGAGATTGTAATGTCCGGTGAACATCGTGGCGTGCGAGGGCAGCGTCCACGGCGCGGGTGCAACCACGCGATCGAAGACGACGCCCGTCGATGCCCACTCGTCGAGATTCGGTGATGTCGGCCGTTCGTATCCGTAGAGTCCGAGGTTGGCCGCGCGAACGGTGTCCAGGATGATCAGCAGTACACTCGGGGCGGCGGGGTCTGGCGACGGCAGCAAGGCCAGCGCCCGGCGCTCGCGCAGCTTCGGCAGCTGCGACACGCCCGCGGCAGTGAGCACCACCGCGACGACTCCGGTGACGGCCGCCATGCGCGGGATCGCCCGCTCGACCGCGGTCGCTCTGGCGGCCGCGATGCGCCCGAGTGCCGTGGCAATGCCCAGGCTGACCAGGACTTCCGCGACCGGATGCAGCGAGACGCCCGGCGAGCGGAACAATGCGAGCGCCGTGAGCAGCGTCAGCAGGAACGTGGCCCGGCCCACGTTCAGCGTGTGCCCGATGAGGCGGATCAGGCCGCCCAGCACGAGGGCGAGGGCGCCGTACACCAGAGCGGCGGATACCGGCCCCATCCAGAGGACTTCCGGATAGTACCACAACGCAGGCTGGCTGGTGATGACCTGCCGGAGCGTCCTGTACAATGCCTCGACTGCGCCGCCGGCCATGCCCAGAGCCACGGCGTACCCCGCGAGACGCGGAAC
>DATKCF010000208.1:0-12074 GCA_035513345.1 Longimicrobiales bacterium | reverse complement strand
GTGGGATGCCCGGGGGGCGGCCGGTGCGTTGGCCGGTGGGGATTCCACCGCGTCAGGGGCGGTCAGATCCCCGGGGGCGGCCGGGTGCGTCGGCTGGTGGGGATTCCACCGCGTCAGGGGCGGTCAGATCCCCGGGGGCGGCCGGGTGCGTCGGCTGGTGGGGATTCCACCGCGTCAGGGGCGGTCAGATCCCCGGTGGGCGGCCGGTGCGTCGGCTGGTGGGGATTCCACCGCGTCGGGGGCGGTCAGATCCCCGGGGGGCGGCCGCTGCCACCAGCGCTCCTACCGGCAGCGTTGCGATAGGTCGGATCCGCCGGGCGTCAACGATAATCGGGATTCGGGTGATCGAACCGGCACCCGGCGTCCCACTCCGAGCGCTGGTTCCCGTGCGCGGGAATGCCGCCCGCGTCCTTCAGCATGCGCGCCAGGTGCAGCAGGTTCCACGTCATGAACGTGGTGTTGCGTTGCGTGAAGTCGTTCTGCGGTCCGCCCGATGCCTCATCGAGGTACGACGGTCCCGGCCCGGCTTCTCCGATCCAGCCGCAGTCGGCCTGCGGCGGAATCGTATATCCGAGGTGCTGGAGACCGTAGAGGATGCTCATCGAGCAGTGCTTGACGCCATCCTCGTTACCGGTGATGACGCATCCGCCGACGCGGCCGTAGTAGGCGTACTGGCCCCGCGCATTGAGTTTTCCTGAGAAGCCGTAGAGTCGCTCGATGACCTTCGTGCAGACTGACGACTTTTCGCCGAGCCAGATCGGCGAGCCGATCACCAGGATATCCGAATCCATGACCTTCGCCTGAATGGCGGGCCAGTCATCGGCGATCCAGCCGTGCTCGGTCATGTCCGGATACACGCCATTCGGGATGCGGTGATCGACGGGCCTGACCGTCTCCACCGCGACGGCGTTTGCCTCCATGATTGCACGCGCCACGTTCATGAGGCCTTCGGTATTCGAGAGCTGTGGCGACTTCTTGAGCGTGCAGTTGAGGAAGATCGCACTGAGGTCGGAGAAGTCCCAGTGGCTCTGTTCACACTGCTCGCACTGGCGATCGGTCAGAGTCACGGCGGGCCTTCCTGTTTCCGGGTGAGGGGCTCGACGAGCCGGTCAGGATGCACGGGCGCCAGCAGCAGTTCCGCGATCCCGGCAACGTGGTGATCGTCATGCTCGGCCACGAAGAACGCGAGGTCGACGGCGGTCATTGGCGAGCCGAGCCGTGGATGCCTGGCGCGTCGCCGGGCCGATTCCGGCGTGAACATTTCCAGCACTTCGATGAGCGCGGCGCGGGCGGACCGGAACGCGGCCAGCAGCATGGCGAGATCGGCATCGTTGTGGCCGGCCTCGTGAGTCACGCGATTGCGCAGATCCGCGGGCCGCAACTCGTCGAGACCGTTGGCAAGATCGTGCGCGCGACCCAGCCAGAGCGGCTCGAGGTCGATCAGGTGGCCGACGTTCTCGAGGATCGACCACGCTTCGCCGATTCGCAGCCGGGCGGCATTGGCGCTCACACTCGCAAGCCGATCCTTCAGCCGCGCCGGCGTTCCGCGCAGACGCTCGATTGTCTCGGGAAACAGCTGTCTCGGGAAACAGCGCGACATCGACGGGAAAGTCGAACGCGCGATCGAACCAGCGATGGCGGGGCCATGCGGCAAGCATGGGTGGCTCCTTTCGAGGCACGGAAACCTGGCAGTCTGGCGGGAGCGAATGCAAGCGGCGAGCGCGGCGCCAACGGTGTACGAATTGATTCGGTCGAATCCGGGCCAACGGGCAGACATGGGGGCGGGCGACGAAGAGCGGGCGACGAACGGCGGGCGACGAAGAGCGGGGACGAACGGCGGGCGACGAAGAGCGGGCGACGAACGGCGGGCGACGAAGAGCGGGCGACGAACGGCGGGCGACGTGGGGCGGGCGACGTGGGGCGGGAAAGGCGGGGGAGGGCACCGTCGGGATCGTGCGGCCGGGATTGTAGGGTCCGTCGCCGTCCGCGACATTCACGACGATCGACTCGGCGGATCCGCCTCAACTGGTCGACCATGCTCCTATCCCCGGCGGATGCGCGTGCAATGCGATCCACCGACGCCGCGAGATCCGCCACGTGAGACCCGCAGCAGCAATCCGCAAAGGAATGGCCGAAACGCCCCCGTTGGTCGCCCGCCCTTTGTCGCCCGCCGTTCGTCGCCCGCCGTTCGTCGCCCGCCCTTCGTCGCCCGCCGTTCGTCGCCCGCCCCATGTCGCCCGCCGTTCGTCGCCCGCCGTATTGTGTCGCCCGCCGTTCGTCACCGTCCGAGCCGAACGGGCAGCGGCACCAGTTGCCTGCCGTTGGTCACAGCCGCCTTGCACGCCCTCGCCGCGTCACGGATCATTGGGCATCCAGTGTGCGACCCGATGGAGGTATTGCGATGCGCGGTGTGACGATTGCGACGACGATTGCCGGTCTGGTGGTGGCTGCGGGCTGCGGGCTGACCGACGAGACGGGCGGCGGGGCCGGGACACCGATCTCGGTCGACTACGAGAAGTACGAGCTGGAGAACGGGCTCGATGTCGTGCTGCACGTGGACCGGTCGGACCCGGCGGTGGCGGTCGCGATGACGTTCCATGTGGGGTCGGCGAGGGAGGTGGAGGGTCGTACGGGCTTCGCGCACCTGTTCGAGCACCTGTTCTTCCTGGACTCGGAGAACCTGGGCTACGGCGGGCTGGACAGGCTGATGACCCGGATCGGCAGCTCGACCAACGGATCGACGAACCGGGACAGGACCAACTACTTCGAGGTGGTGCCGAAGGACGGACTCGAGAAGGCGCTGTGGGCAGAGGCGGACAAGCTCGGCTTCTTCATCAATACGGTGACGGAATCCGTCGTCGCCAAGGAGAAGCAGGTCGTCAAGAACGAGAAGCGGCAGGGTGTCGACAACCAGCCGTATGGTCATGTGAACTTCGCCATCGACCAGGCGCTCTATCCGCAGGGCCATCCCTACCGCTGGCAGGTGATCGGTTCGCTCGATGACCTGGACAACGCTTCGCTCGCCGACGTGAAGGAGTTCCACAGCCGGTGGTACGGTCCGGACAACGCGACGCTGGTCGTGGCCGGTGACATCGACGTCGAACAGACGAAGGAGTGGATCCACAAGTATTTCGGCGAGATAGCCGCCCGGCCCGCACCAGCGACGACTGCGCCGCCGCCGGTCGAACTGACGGAATCGAAACTGCTCGTCCACGAAGACAATTTCGCCCGGCTGCCACAGCTCACCATGGCGTGGCCAACCGTCCGGATCTATCACCCGGACTCGTACGCTCTCGATATCCTGGCCGACGTACTGACGGACGGAAAGAAGTCGCCGTTCTACAAGGTGATCGTGGAGGAGCAGGAGCTTGCGCCGGCGGTGAACGCCGGCAACGGCTCGCAGGAACTGGCCGGCCGGTTCACGATTCAGGTTCGCGCGTACGCCGACAAGGATCTCGACGATGTGGCCGCCGCGATCGACACGGCGTTCGCGCGTTTCGAGCGGAGCGGCGTGCCCGCCGAAGAGATGGAGCGCATCAAGGCGGGGTACGAGACGTCGTTCTACGGCGGACTCTCGAGCGTGCTCGGCAAGGCGTTCCAGCTCGCGCAATACAACATCTTCGCGCCATCGCCCGGCTACCTGACCGAAGACCTCGAGCGGCTGCTGGCCGTGACCGAGGCCGACGTAATGCGGGTCTATGAGCAGTACATCAGGGGTCGGCCGTTCGTGGCGGCGAGCTTCGTACCGCACGGCGATGGTGCGCTCGCACTCGAGGGATCGCAGGTAGCGGCCGTCGTCGAGGAACCGATCGTGCCGGGCGAAGGCGAGTTCGTGCTGGCCGACCGCGGCGTCATCGAACGAACGGAATCATCCTTCGACCGCAGCCTCGAGCCGCCGTTCGGCCAGCCGCCCGCGTTGAGTGCGCCAGCCGTCCGCCGCGAGACACTGGCCAATGGCATCGAGATCTTCGCGATCGAGGACCCTGAGATTCCGCTCGTCCAGTTCGAGCTGCGCATCAAGGGCGGCCTGCTGCTCGACGATCCGATGAAGACCGGTGTAGCCAACCTGCTCGCCGAAACGATGACCGAGGGCACCGCGAACCGCACGCCCGAAGAACTCGAGCACGCCATCGACGTGCTCGGTGCTTCCATCAACGTCGGCTCCGGCCGCGAAACCTTCGTCATCAGCGGCAGCACGCTCGCCCGGAACTTCGCCGCCACAATGGAACTCGTCGAGGAGATCCTGCTCGAACCGAGATGGGATCCGGAGCAGTTCGAACTCGCCCGCCAGCGCGTCGCCAACACACTCAGGCAGAGGTCCGCCGTACCGACCGCGCTCGCCGCCGATGCGTTCGCTCGCCTCGTGTATGGCGATCACATCCTGGCCCGCAACCCGCTCGGCGATGATGGCACCATCCAGTCCATCACCATCGCCGACCTCCAGGACTACTACCGGCGCGCACTCGTGCCGAACGAAGCTTCCTTCCTCGTTGCCGGCGCGGCCAGCGTCGATGACGCGTCGAGCGCGCTGGAGGGCATCGCGCAGCGGTGGCAGCGCGGCACCGTCTCGTTCCCCCAACCGCCCGCGTGGTCCCCCGACCGCGCCGGGCTGTACTTCCTCGATGTGCCCGGCTCCAGCCAGTCCGTTCTCCAGATCGGCTACCTCGCACTGCCTGAAACCGATCCCGACTTCTATCCGGTAACCGTCATGAACTTCCGCCTCGGCGGCGGCGGCTTCGCGTCCGACCTGACTCAGGTGCTTCGCGAGCAGAAGGGCTACACGTACGGTGTCGGCTCACGCTTCGCCGGATCCGACTTTCCAGGACCGTTCTCCGTCTCCTCGTCAGTGCGCTCCAACGTCACATTCGAATCGCTCGAACTCATCAAGAACCTCCTCGAACGACACGGCCCCGACTTCGACAACGATGACCTCGACGCGACGAAGGGATTCCTCACCCGCAGCAACGCCATGGCCTTCGAAACACTCGGTGCCAAGATCGGCATCCTGCGCGACGTCGCCGACTACGGCTTCCCCAACGACTACGTGCTCCAGCGCGAAAACATCGTCCGCAACATGACCGCCGAACGCATCGGCGAACTTGCCAGCCGGTTCCTCGATCCGCAGGGCATGGTCTGGCTCATCGTGGGCGACGCCGCAACCCAACGTGACCGGCTCAACGCCCTCGGTCTCGGAGACCCCATCCCGATCGATCGCGACGGCCAGCCTGTCCGCTGACGGTCGGTCGGCCGGCCTGATCCGCAACCCCGTTCCGATCGACCGGGCCGGCCAGCCGATCGGCTGATTGCCGCCCGGTCGGCCGGCTCGGGGTTGACAATGCGAGCGGACAGCTACAATGTAGGGCTCATGGAGGGCTACGATGTAGTTGTCCGGGACCTCGCCACCCTTGCCGGACAACTCGCGACGCGTGATGCCCTTCGCTGGCTCTGACAGGAGCGGGTGCGGTGGGTGAGTTCGAACAGTTGATCATGCTTGCGATCCTGCGACTGAAGGATCGGGCGTACGGCGTGGAGATCCGGCGGGCGGTGGCGGAACGAACGGGCCGCGATGTCGCTTCGGGCGCTGTGTACACGACACTCGGGCGTCTGGAAGCTCGCGGGTACGTGCGCTCGCGGATCGGCGAGACGGTACCGGAGCGGACAGGTCAACGACGCAAGTACTACCGCATCGAGCCGGAGGGCGCCGCGGCCCTGCATCGAAGCTACAAGGCATTGCGGGCGATGGCGTCTGGCGTGGTGCCGGAACTGGAGCGTCTGGCGATGGAAGCGGACGGCGGATGACGGGCGCAACATCGCAGCCGCCACGGTTCTGGCGGTGGCTGCTCGGGCGGGCGGTAGCCGCGGACGAACGGGAGTTCGTGGTTGGCGACCTGGACGAGGAGTTTGCGCGGTTCGCCGACGCGGCGTCGGCGAGGCGGTGGTACAGGTCGCAAGTGATACGGAGCGCGACGGCATCATTGCGGTCGCGGCTGTCGCCGCGTGGCGGTGCCACATCTTTCAGATCACGGAGGAACGGCCCGATGGACAGAGTGGTTGCTGATGTGCGGTATGCCATTCGTTCACTGCGCAGGACACCCGTTCTTGCGGCGCTGGTGGTGGCGACGCTGGGCGCGGGGACGGGCGCGGCGATCGCGATCTTCACAGTGGCGAACGAGGTGCTGTTCGAAGCGCTGACATATGAGGATCCGTCGAGGCTCGTGATGCTCTGGGAATCGAACCGCGAGCGCGGCTGGAACCAGGTGGAGGCGGCGCCCGCGAACGTGGCGGACTGGCGCGAACGGGTCGGCGCGTTCGAGGACGTGGCGCACTACTCGCCGTATCGGCGGGGCGTCTCGCTCGTGCAATCGGACGGGGCGCATCACGTATCGGTGGGGCCGGTGAGTGGCAACCTGTTCTCGGTGCTCGGCGTGCGGCCCGCGCTGGGCCGGGTGTTCACGGACGAGGAGACGTGGTCGGACGCCGAACCGGTGGTGATTCTGAGCCACGACGCGTGGCAGCGGTATTTCAATGGTGACGCGGGGATTCTGGATCGCGTGATCGACCTGGACGGCACATCGCATACGGTGGTCGGCGTCATGCCGCAGTGGTTCGACTACGCGTTCGCGGATGCCGAGATGTGGGTGACGATGCGGTGGACCGCGGCGAGGGCTGCATCGGTGTGGTTCCGTCAGGCGCACGTCGTGCGGGCGGTGGCGCGACTCAGCGACGGCGCAACGATCGAGCAGGCGCGTCAGGAGTTGAACGCGGTGGCGGCGCAGCTTCAGCGGGAGAATCCGGAGCTTAACGCGGGCATGGAGGCTGGGCTGACGCCGCTGAAGGCGTTTCTTGTGCGTGACGAGCGGACGCCGCTGTTGCTGCTGCTCGGCGCGGTCGGCCTGTTGATGCTGATCGCTGTGGCGAATGTCGCGAATCTGCTGCTCGTCCGTTCGGCGACGCGAGTGCGTGAGATGGCGGTGCGGTCGTCGCTCGGCGCAACACGTCGTCGCGTGATGCAGCAGCTCTTTACGGAGAGTGCCATTCTCGCGGCCGCGGGAACGGTCGCCGGCATCGCGGTTGCGTGGTTGACGCTGCGGCTGGTCCGGACGATCGGCGTGGAGGGTCTGCCGCCGCTCGAGCTGGTGCCGGACGGTCGGCTGGCTCTGTTCGTGTTCGGTCTCGCCGCTACGAGCGCGCTTCTGTTCGGTCTGGCGCCGACACTACGCGGTAGCCGTGTCGATCTGCGCGGGACGCTCGCGGAATCAGGACGTACGGGCACGGCGGGCCGCAAGGCTGTCGATGCTTCGAACGTGATCGTGATGGCGCAGGTCGCGCTTGCGGTCATGCTGGCTGCGGCCGCGGGACTCACGTTCCGCAGCCTTTCCGGCCTGGCCGATGTCGCAAGCGATGTTCCCACCAGCGATGTCCTGACGTTCCAGGTCAGTCCGCCGTCAGGATCGTACGACGACACGGGCCGCGCACAATTCGCGATCGAGCTTGGGCGCAGTCTGCTCACGATTCCCGGCGTGAGCGACGCGGGCGTCGGGCGCGGCTTTCCACTCACGGGATATGCCTGGTCGAGCTACTTCGCGATCCGCGACTGGCCGGCGGGCCGGGTCGGTGGCGAAGTACGGCATCGCGAAGCGTTGCCCGGCTATTTCACGACGATGGGAGTTGCGGTCCTCGAGGGTGAGATGTTTCCCGAGGTGCCGTCGCGGGACCGACAGGTTCCGGTGCTGGTGAACCGCGCGTTCGCCGAGCTGTATTTCCCGGACTCATCGCCGGTCGGACGCTTCATCGCGAACGACCGCGAGCCGACGGAGACCAGCTACTGGTACGAGATCGTCGGCGTCGTCGAGAACGAACGAATGGCCGTACACGAAGAGCCCGTAGCCGAGATCATCGCGCACATTTTCGGCGACGTGCCCGGCACGCTGAGCGTCGTCGTGCGCGCGGAGGTTCCGCCGCTCTCGCTGGTGCCGGCCGTGCGCAATGCGGTGAGCGATCTCGATCCCGGCATCCCGCTCATGAACGTGCGCACCATGGAGACGATCCGGAACGCGTCGCTGTCGCGCGAGCGATTCATCTTCGCGGTCTTCGGCGTACTGGCGGGTTGCGCACTGGCGCTTGCCTGCGTCGGCATCTATGGCGTCGCGTCGCAGGCCGCCCGCATGCGCGACCGTGAAGTCGGCATTCGTGTCGCGCTGGGCGCGACGCGCGGCCACATCGTACGCCAGTTCGTGGGCAGCGGAACAACATGGATCGTGGCCGGCCTCGTGCTCGGCGTGGCCGGCGCACTGAGCGCTGGCCGCGTCGTCGAGTCGCTGCTCTGGGGCATAGAACCGTCCGATGCGACGACGTTGTTCACCGTTTCCTTCGTACTCGGCGCGAGCGGACTCCTGGCCAGCTTCGTTCCCGCGCGTCGCGCCAGTCTGCGGGACCCAGCGGACGTTCTCCGCACGTGAAGTCGGGGCCGAGGCTGTTCCGGGCGACTGCCTCGGCCGCCGGTGCGACAGCCTCGGCCCGATGCGCTCAGGGCGACGTCAGCTCGAAGTCTACTGTGTCACCGCAGAGCGAGCCGACGATTCGGCGGGCGTTCGTTGCCGGATCGAGAGTCATTGTGATATCGATGGCGCACGTCCGGTCGTAGCCGTCGCTGGTGCGCCACCGGAGTGTGCCGACCTGGTGCGTGGTGTTTTCGATGATGGCGCCAGGCGCGTTGCCGTCCCATTCGCGTCGGTCGATGCCGCTGATCGTGATGGTTCCGTCGATCGTAAGCACAAGCTGGTCGATGCGCAAAGCGCACGAGCGATGCTCGATGGTTGCCTGGAACGTGCTCGTGATGATGCCGCCGGCCACGGTCTGTTCGAAGTCGCTTTCACGGACAGTCTCGCCGCCTTCGGGGCAGGCGTAGGTCCCGGCGGGTCCGGCGGACATCGATGCGACGGTCGCAAGCATGGCATCGGGCGGTGGCTCGTTGACAACGGTTGTCGGCGAGTCGTCGCACGCCATGAGAACGACCAGGCTCAGCACCAGCGGGATGACGCGTCTCATCTCTCTTCTCCTTCGTTGGCAGTCGGGGGTTGAACAGTTCGAGCAGGCCGGCCTGTCCGCCGAATCCGTCGGGCACGACGGGCAGACCGGGTGGCGGACGCCAGTCCCCGCCGTCGATGCGCAGAGCGACGAGGTAGACGCCTGCGTCGGCGGTAAGCCGAGCGGTCCAGTTTGCCGGGTCATCCGGCGATTGCCGCAGGCGGACCGGCGACCATTCCGTGATGTCGCCGTTGATCTCGACCGACTGCGCGTCCGGCATTCTGATGGCGACCGTCCAGCCGCCATCGGCGAGCGGGCTGGCCTCGAGCGGTCCTGTCGCGGGCGGGCGAGGCACGGGCCCGGCGGCCGGTCGAGGCAAGGCGGGTCGTACAGCGATGCCGAGGCTGACGAACGCACCCGCGCGTTCGCCGCGTTCGGGCCGGTACGGCCTCGTGCCGCCGGCGGCGCGCAGCTCGATACGGCCGCCGAGCGGAAGGCCGACCTCTGTGCTGGCCCATGGGCTGGTGGATCCGAGGTCGGAAACGCGCAGTCCACCGAGCAGGAAGAACTGGAGCCTGCCCGCGGCAATGCGTCCGATGACTTCGCCGTCGGTGTAGCCACCGGATTCCAGCGGTCCGTCGGGGTCGACCGTCACCGAATCGGTGAACTGCCTGGGCGACGCCTCCCAGTGCACGGCGCGCAGGGAGAAGGCGACGTTTCTGTCTTCAGAGCCGACGGCTGCCTGGAACGCTCGTCTTGCACCATCACCGGTTCCGGCGCCGGCGCCGAGTTCCGCCCATGGCCGCCGGGTCGACCGGCCGCTCCATCGCGCGGCTGTTAGGAAGCCGGTCCAGTGACGACGCCCGTGAGCCGTGCCGACGTCAAGTGAGAGCGAGAGCGTGCTGTCGTTGACCGGATGCCATCGGGCGCGTGAGGAGGCGCGCACCTCGACGGCGCCGTCGAAGGCGAGGGCATCGGAATCGAGGGCGATGTCGACGGGCGCGAGCACGGCGGATACCGGGAGGCGGGCTGTCGGTTCTGTCCGGATCGGCGCCGCGCAGGCGAAGCAGAGCGTGGCGAAAGACGGGATGCGGCGAAGCATCGTACGCGGCCGACTCACGTGTCGCCTCCGGGCACGAAACCGCCTCTGCGCTGGATGGCCGCGCTGGCGCGGGCCCTGGCCGCGCCGGTAACGGACGCGCCCGCCTGTACATCGCGGGACACGGTTTCGCGGAACCGGTCGAACTCCGCGTCGGACACGCGGGCGTTGAGCATGTCGACTACAATGCCGACGGCGCCGTCCGTTCCCGCACCGCGTTGCACGAGGAATGCGAGGCCGACGAGTGCACTGGCGACGGGCTGGCCGGGCCGGGCGGCTCGGATGTGCCTGAGGTGCGTGTCGGTTATGCCGAGGTCGAGCAGTGCAGCCGCGGCGACCAGGTCAGGAGTGGTGGCGGCTTCGCCCAACGCGGCGGCTGCCCGGCCGAGGCGCTGCCGCAGGCGGTCGACCGCTCGCACGATCAACTCGCCATCCGCACCCTTGCTGATGCCTTCGGCGACCTTGTTCCGCAACGGCTCGATCGGCAGACCCGCCCCGCCGGCTTCAGCTACGATCCGGTCGATCGCGGAAATCGATGCGGAGTCGAGCGTGCCGGCCGCGCGGACCTGTGCGCTCGCGACTGCCGGAACCGCGATCGCGGCGCACAGGGCCGGTATGATCTTCCAGCGGGCGACTCTGCCCGGCGTCGACGGGCGTCGGGCCCTACGGCAACGGAGCTTCCACCCTGTCGCCTGCATCACGGCATCGACTCCGGCGAAACATACACTACCGAACTGGGCCTGCCGAAATCGTCTGTTGCGGTGGGCGCCATGGGGTCGGCTCGCCAGTCGTCGCCATTGACGACGAACGAGTAGCTGAACGCGCCTCTGGCGAGCGGCAGCACGACCGACCAGACGCCGCCATCCCCCTGGCGCAGAGGAGCGGCGCGGGCATCCCAGTGGTTGAAGTCGCCTACCAGGCTCACCGTGTTTGCGTCCGGCGCGACGAGCACGAACTGCACGGGCATCGTCGGCCTTCCATCGGGTCCCAACGGCAGGTCGAGCACGAGCACCGCCCACACGAGGCTGGTCACGGCCACGATCGCCGCCGCAGCGGCGAGCACCGCCGTGCGAGAGAGGATGACCGGACGCGTGCGCATCCGCTCCATCGCCAACCGTCGCCGAAGCCGTTCCCGTGCGGCCGGCTCGGCCTCGGGCAGCTGCCGAAGCTGCGTGACCGCATCACGCAACAGCGTGTCGATGTCATTGTCCATGGGTTCGCTCCAGTGCGGTGGCGAGTGCCTGCTCGGCCCGTCTGACACGCATCTTCAGGGCGGACTCGCCGGCGCCCGTCGCCCTTGCCATTTCCGCGAACGTCAACTCCTCGACGTGACGCAACAGGAACGCTTCACGCAGCCGCGGCGTCAGGCTGGCCAGCGCACGGCCGACCGGCGTTTCCTCGATCGGTCGGATCGGCGTGGCCGGCGCGACAGCAAGCCGGACGGCATCCGGCCCGTCCAGTCCGTCCAGCGGGAGCTCCGCCTGCTTCCGTGTCCGGCGCATGCCCGCCGACCGGCAACAGTTCACGACGATCGTCGTCAGCCACGGCCTGAACTTCTCCGGTGTGCAGGTCGACAGCGACCGCCACGCCCGTACGAACGCCTCCTGCACCGCGTCCTCCGCGTCCGTCGCATCGCCCAGGTGGTGAAGGGCGTAGCGAAGGCAGCGCCGGTAATGCCGGTCCACGAGCACGTCGAACGAACGGCCGCTTCCCGCGTTGGCGCGGCGTACGAGCTCGGCGTCCGTCTGGTCCACGGTTACACAGACTCCGGCAGGCGGTCAAACGTCACATTTGCTGCCGACTGCGGGGGAGGCGGGCGACGTGGGGCGGGCGACGTGGGGCGGGCGACATGGGGCGGGCGACGTGGGGCGGGCGACGTGGGGCGGGCGACGTGGGGCGGGCGACGTGGGGCGGGTGACGTGCGAATTCGTTCGCTGAAGCGGGGGTG
>DATKCF010000207.1:0-11558 GCA_035513345.1 Longimicrobiales bacterium | reverse complement strand
GGTGAAATAGTGTCCGTTCTACCACTATAGGATGCCCCACCTCCTCAATCTCGCCATTCGTCCTCGAGTTGCCTCATCTGTAGACGGAGGCGGGAGGCGAGCGTTCGATCCGCGGGGGACCGGCCGACGAGTGTGCTGCGGCCGAGCGCAACGCGATGGCGGTGCGCGAATGCGAGCACGAGGCCGGGCAGCGGTTTGCGGCACCAGCACACGGGTGGTCCCGCGACGTGCGGGCAGAAGGAAATGTCGATGTCGATGCCGATCAGGTCGCGTGCACGGGCGAACGCCGTCCGGATGGCGGACTCGTCGGCCTCGCCGGCGCCGATCTGCGGCCGCCATGCGATCGCCCCGATGAGCCAGCCGTCGGCGTGCAGCTCGGCCAGTCGTTCGCGGCGACCGGGAAGAAGGCGGACCTCCGCGGCGGTCAACGCGGGGGACCCGGTCGCCTTGCCGCTGACGAGCACGTCATCGAACTCGAAGATCACGGCCCGTGCGCTCGATCCATCGTGCTCGAGGCGTGTGAACGGACGTTGCTCGACCACCGTGAAGCCTTCATCGATCGCGGGTTGCTCGAGTTGTCGCTCGAAACGGAACTGCGCGTCGGGACCGAACCACCGCGGGTCGGAACGGCCGCGTTCGCTCAGCTCCTCCGGCGTAGGCAACCGGCCGTGCAGCTGGAGCAGCCGCTCGATCGCGTTGATCTGTGCGTCCGCGGTCGACGTCGTCAGCCAGACGCAACGCACGGGTACGCCACGCGACCAGGCGCATTCGATGACTTCATTGCGGGAGCGGCGCGTCGGGTACGTGTTGTCGAGCACCCAGAGCCGCTGGCCACCGGCGAGGCCGTCGTCGAGAGCATCGACCAGATCGGACAGCGTGCCGCCTCGCTGATCGCGGTTGAGCCTGCCGTATCCCCTGTCTGTGAACTCCTGTGCGGTAGTGCTCTTGCCCGCGCCCGGCGTACCCATCACGAGTACGACCTCACCGTCGGCGTCCGACGCAGGCCTGCGTTGGGCCCGTGGCATGCGCAGCATGCGGCCCGCCGGCAACGCAGTGTCAAGAAGCGTGCGGTCGGCAACAGTGAGTGCAATCGCGCTCGCACGGATCGCGGATCGGGCGGTTTCGATCCGTGTCGCGCCCGGGATCGCGACCACGACCGGATCGAGGTCGAGCAGCCATGCCAGCGCGATTTCGTGCGGCGTCGCACCGTGGTCCGCCGCAATGTCGCCAAGCACGCGGTTCCGAGCAATGCGGTCAGACCGGTTGCCGCCGAGCGGCCGGTACGCGATCAGCCGGATGCCATGGTCGCGACAGTATTCGGCGACACCGTTGCGCAGACTGGAATCGTCGAGAACGCTCATGGCGACCTGGACCGATGCGACATCGACGATGCTGCGGGCCGCCTCGATCTGGCCGACGGTGACGTTGCACAGGCCCACGGCGCGCACGAGACCGGCGTCGTACAGGGAAGCGAGCGCACGGACACTCGTCTCGAACGGTGTCCGTGGATCCGGCGCGTGGAGTTGATAGAGGTCGATGGCCTCGATGTCGAGCGCCCTGCAGCTCGCTTCGCAGGCGACCTTCAGGTGTTTTGCCCGACCGTCCGGCACCCAGCGTCCGCCGGGACGTCTCATGCCACCCTTCGTCGCAACCTCGACCGCCGAGCGGTCGCCCGCCCACGTGCGCAGGGCTTCGGCGATCAGTCGTTCGTTGTGCCCGCGCTCCGCTTCATCGAGGCAATAGGCGTCGGCCGTGTCGAGCAGGCGAGCGCCGGCATCCAGTGCCGACTGAATGACGCCGATCGCTGCTGCCTCGTCACGATCCGGTGCGGTCGACAGGCGCATGCAGCCGAGGCCGACCGACCCACGGGGCACCTCAGGCGACGGCAACCGCCGAGGCGACAGGTTCGGGCGAACCGAACATCTTCAGCATACGGTAGTGCGAAGCGATCGCCGAGCGCAGCGTCGGCTGGTTGTGGTACGGAACGCCGAACTCGTGCGCAGTGTCGCGGACGATCGGCGCCAGCGCGGGATAGTGAATGCTGCAGACCCGCGGGAAGAGGTGATGCTCGATCTGATAGTTCAGGCCGCCGATATACCACGAGAGCAGGCGATTGCCGTGCGCGAAGTCGGCCGTCGTTTCCATCTCGTGGATCAACCACGTGTGCTCCATGTCGCCTTCGGCATCGGGCATCGGATATTCCGGCCCCTCGACCACGTGGGCGAGCTGGAACACTACGCCAAGGATCATGCCCGCCACGAGATGCACGGTCAGGAATCCGATCAGGAACTGCCACCATGTTATGTCGAGGACCACCAGCGGAATGACGATCATCCAGGCATAGACGAAGAGCTTGCCGACGAAGAGCTGGATCCATTCCGATCGGGGATGCTTCCGATCCTTGTATGGCCCGATGTCCTTCTTGAGGAACTGCTGGTAGTCCTTCACAAAGATCCAGTTGATCGTCGCCAGGCCATACGCCACGAAACCGTAAATGTGCTGGTACCGGTGAAACCAGAAGCGTGGTGCGCCCGGCGACAGCCGCAGCAGCGGCGAAACCGTCAGGTCCTCATCGATTCCGTGGATATTCGTGTATGTGTGGTGTATCACGTTGTGCGTGATCTTCCACATGTAACCGTTGGCACCTGTCAGATCGAACGTGTAGCCCAGAAGCCGGTTGACCAGTGACGACGACGAGTAGGCACCATGCAGTGCGTCGTGTGCAACGCAGAAGCCCGTTCCGGCAAGCCCGATACCCAGCAGAACGCACAGCCCCAGCATCTCCCACGGTGAGAACCACCCGGTCAGAATCAGCCCGTAGGATGTCACCGCGGTGACCAGGATCAGCACCGTCTTGAGCACCATCACTCCGTTTGCCTTCTGTGTCTCGCCAGTCGTTTCGAAGTACTCCGCCACGCGCGCCTTCACCGCGTCGATGAACTCCGCTTCACGCTTCGGGAACCGGATTCGCGTTGTCGCCACGTCATTCACTTCCGCCGGAGTGCCAGCATAACGACCGTGCCGTGATGCTGAATAATATCGCATGGCGGCGCGAAATGCGAAGTGTGTCCGTCCTCGCCGCCCGCCGGACCTCGGCAGGCGGCGAGGATCCCCCGGGGGGGAATCCGGAAGCCGGCATCGCGCGCCGGATCCGGGCCCCGCCACGGGCTCAATGGCCGCGCACGCGTCCGGATCTCAGTTGCTGGCGCGGAGCGGCTGATCGAGCCGCACGACGATTGTCGATCCGCTCGGCATTGTGGCGTGTCCATCACGCGTCGTGAGTGCGACGACGGTTCCGGCGACCGCGCCGACGCCGGCTCCGGCCAGCGTCGATTCG
This sequence comes from Longimicrobiales bacterium, assembly GCA_035513345.1. Lineage (GTDB taxonomy): Bacteria > Gemmatimonadota > Gemmatimonadetes > Longimicrobiales > RSA9 > DATKCF01. The sequence continues at coordinate 8,221 of DATKCF010000207.1, read as the reverse complement.
GTGTTCTTGCCGATGATCTGACCGATGATCGCGCCGGCAGCTGCGCCGATCGCGATCTTGGCGGCGGTCTCGGCACCCGTATCGCGTGTCGACGTGTCTATTTCCGCGCCCGTGACGGTACCGATGATCGGCACCATCTGACCCTCGAGCTCGACAGTCTCGAGACGGAGTATCAGGGCAGCCGGATCGTCGGAACCGCCGCTCTCGTGTGACTCGACGACGATGCCGCGGGCAGCGGTTCCGGCAGGCAACGCGATCGAGCCATCGGAAGAGGCGACCGGGCCGGCAAGATGCGCGTCGAACATCTGACCTGCGTTGGCGTCACGGGTGGAGAGTGTCTCGTCGATGACGAACGTCAACTCGGTACCTGTCGGCACGGTCGTTGTGATTCGCTCCTCGGCCGATCGATCCGACGTTTCGCCTCCGGTGGTGGCGGCGGCGTCCTCAGGCGCCTGCGAGCACGCGGTCAATGCGAAAGCTGCAGCGGCAGCCATCGAGGTGAAGGATCCGTATCTCGTCATTTTCATTCTGACCCTCTCCATTGTTACCTCCTGTATTTCATCCACTTCCGGTGCATCCCGATTCAGCGGTGCAACCTGCGTGCCAATCCTCGGCGCAGCCCGTGCGGCATGGGTCGTGCGCCCGCGGTTCGTTTGCCCGTCGTGCAGCGATTGTGCAGCGGGAGAAGATCACAGGAGAAGGAGAGTCGAACATGAGAGGACACGCGCGCATCATTCATGCGCTTCTGATCGTGGGTGCGGTGGCGGCCGCTCCGGTATCCGCCCAATCGAGGCACATCTCGCTCGAAGGACGGATAGGAACGGCGATTCCGGTGAGCGACCTTTCGGACCGTGGCGCCGAAGCCGGAATGATGGTGGAAGGTGAGGTGATGTACACGCCGTCGCTCAACGTCAGTCTCTTCGCGGGACTCGGCATGCATTCGTTCAACTGCGAAGGCAACAACTGCGACGAGGTGTCGAGCCGTGGCCTCCACGGCGGTGTGAAGTACCTTTTCGGCCATTCGGGCACGGCCACTCCGTGGGTTCGCGGCGGCCTCATGCTGCACGAGGCGGAGAGCGGCACGGCATCTACGGATTTCGCTCTCGGATTCGAGGCTGGCGGCGGCATCGATCTGGCCCTGACACCGCGATTCAGCCTCACGCCGGCCCTGCGGTACCACCGCTACGAGGCGGACTTCGAGCCCGGCACGGTCGACATGTCGTGGGTCAGCCTCGCGCTGGGAGCGCACTTCCACTTCAACTAGACCCGGTCGTCCGCCTGTTTCCGGCTCGTTGCGGGGCGTTGTCAGAAAACGGCCGATTCGCGACGATCCAGTAGCATCCCCGATCAGTGGGCGTGACAAACAGCGACAGGCGGAGACCGATGTCGGGAACGGCGAGACGTCTGAGCCGCATGGTCGGCGCCGGCACGATGGTGCTGGCGTCGACCATGCCGGTCCGGGCCCTGGCGCAGGGGCCGGCGGCGCTGAGCGGAACTATCGTCGATGGTGTTGCGGGTACGCCCGTGGCGGAGGCGATGGTGCTGCTCACCGCCCTGGATCCGTCGGTTGGCGACCGACCCGCTCGCCGGGCGACTGGTTGCGACGGCGCGTATCGATTCACGGGCCTGCACTACGGGCGATACGCGCTGGCCGTCGAGCGCGTGGGGTACCGGTCGGCAAACCTGGAAGTGACGCTCGCTCGCCATGCGCGGGTGGTCCTGTCCGTGGTGCTGGAACCAGTGCCCTTCCCTCTCGACGCGATGGCGCCCGGGCGGGCGGCGGTTCGCGGCCCGTCGCTCATCTCGTCATGGTCGCACGGATCGCCGGCTGCGGGTCTGGACGGTCGTGCGCAGGCGGTCCGGTTCCGGCAGCTGGCATCCCTGTCGACGGACGTTCGCCAGTTGAGCCACGAGGACCTGCGCGAAACCAACACGCTCGCGGAGCATGACATCCTGCGCGCCTTCCAGCGTGCACCGGGCGTCGGCACGCTCGACGAGTACAGCGCCGACCTGTGGACACGGGGTGCGTCCGCCGGACAGACGAGGGTGTTCTTCGATGGCGTTCCCGTCGTCGGCGGGCTGCACGCGCTTGGAGTTCTGAGCGGGCTGAACAGCGACGTGCTAGGCATCGCGACGTTTCAGCCGGGTGTTTCGGCTGCGTCGGTTCAGGGCGCGGGTGCAGGCGTGGTCTCGGTCGAAAGCAGATCCTGGATGGACGGCGAGTCCGCTACGATCGGGGTGTCGCCGGTCAGCGCCCGGGCGTCAGCGACCGGGCGGCTGTCCGACGATATCGGGTGGACGCTCGGCCTGCGGCGCAGCTACGTCGACGTGCTGTCCGCTCTGGTGGCCGACGTGGTACCCGCGAACGGCATCCCGTACGCGTTCGGCGACGTGACCGGCCGACTCGATGCGCGTGTCGGGAGCGGCTCCCGTTTCGAAGGCAGCTTCTTCTGGCAGGACGACCGCGTGTTCGGCGATGTGCCGGGGTTCGCGTACGGCAACCACGGCGCATGGGGTTCCATCGTCGCCCGCGCATCCTTCGTGACGTCCTTTGGCGGAGCGGTCGTGCGGAGCACGATTGGTACGAGCAGCTTCGATGCTTCCGTGCTGGCGGTACCAACCGGTGGGGCGGAGCGCTCGCCTCTCCATCCGGCGACGGAGAATCGCTACCGCACGCTTGTCGCAGAGAGCCGGATCGACGCGGCCGGCGGATGGTCGGCTGGCATCCTCGCGGCGAGGGAACGCCACGCATACAACGGTCCGGGAATCGACCTGGCGCGTCTGTTGTCGCCTGCAGAGTTCTTGCGCCGCGGCATTGCGGAACTTGCTCCGATCATTGTCGACATCGAGCGATCCCGGCTTCTTGCAACGAACGAGATGACTCGCCTGGCTGCGTGGGGCGAACGTCGAATGCGACTGACCGATGGCATCGACGTGGAAGGCGGGCTCCGGGTGGAAGCGGGTGATCGCGTGGCGGGCAGCGGAGTGCGATTCGCCCCGCGATTGCGCGCCCGGTACCGCGCGCCGGGCTCACCCATCGCGGTGTCGGCCGCGTACGGCCGTGCCTGGCAGTACAGCCAGAGCGTCGCCCGGACGGATGTGCTGCGGCCGGGCCTGCGCGCGAGCGAAGTGCTCGTACAGGCAGACGCGGAAACGCCAGCACTGCGCGCCGATCTTGTGACAATCGGGGCGGAAGCGTGGGCCGGCTCGACATGGCTCGTCGGTGTGACAGGCTGGCTGCGCGAATCGGCGGGCGTGCTGCTGCCCGAACCGACGCCCGGCGTCATCGACGCACCACGGTTGCCCGTCGCCGCGAGCGGGCACGCGCGCGGTGTCGAACTGTCCGTGAGAAAGCTCGAGGGCCGGATCCGCGGTTTCGCCAATTATACCCGCTCCTGGTCCCGCCACCGCATCGGCGCACGCGAGTTCGACGCGTCAGAAGATCGACGCCACATGGCGAATGTCGGTGTGGTGGCAGACGTGATGCCGGCTCTGATGCTTGGCGCAACGCTGCGCGCACAGAGCGGCGCGCCCTATACGAGGATCACTCTGATCGATTCCGATTGTACGACGTCGAGCCTTTGCCAGAGTCCACCGCCGGTGCTGATCGGCACGCCCGGCGGCCAGCGCGCGCCAGCCTGGGGAAGCCTCGATTTCATGTCCGAGTGGACCCACGCCTTCGACGAATGGTCGATCTCGGTCTACGGCCAGCTAAGGAACGCGACCAACCGCGCCAATGCGACGACGTATCACTCGTCGTGCCTGTGCGTGAGCGGCGAGGCGGCGAGGAACGCCGATCTTCGCGACCGGTTCGACCGCGGCATGCCCCGCCTCCCGATACTGGGGCTGCGCGCGCGGTTCTGAGGATGACTCTGGAGGAACTCTTCGAAAACCACCATGCAGCGTTGTTCCGGTTCATTGCCGGCATGACGAACGATCCGGAGTTCGCGAAGGACATCGTGCAGGAGACATTCATGACCATGGCGACACGGCCCGTTCCCGCTGAAGCACAGTGCAGGGCCTGGCTGTTTCAACTCGCCCGCAATCTGGCGCGCTCCGGTCTGCGCAAGCGGCAACGCCGTCTTTCATTGTTGCGTGGCCGTCGGCATGGCCTGCCTGTGGCTTCGCCCGAGACACCGCCCGATATCGGGCTCGAGCGTACTGAAGCACGCGACGCCGTACGCCGTGCGCTGGCCCGTCTCAGCGAGAAGGAACGGACGATTCTGCTCATGCGCGAGGAGGGATTCACGCACCGCGAGATCGCGGACGCGGTAGGCACGACGACGGGATCGGTGGGCACGATGTTCGCCCGCGCTCTGGCCAAACTCGAGGACGGCCTCGACGACGCATGGCTGGAGGGTTCGTGAACCTGCGCCACGCACCATCCGGAACGCTGGATGCCGGGCTTCTCGTTCGATACCTGCACGGCGAACTCGATCCATCTGTCGAGCGCTCCGTGGCCGTCCACATTGATACGTGTGTAGCGTGCCGGTCCGTCGTCGAATCGCTCGAGGAAGGCATGCGCAGAACGAGCGTAGCGCTGCGGACCGCCGCCCACGACCAGCCGGAAGCGAACGAATGGATTGCCGTGCTCGACAGGGTTCACGCAGGGATGGGCCACCGCGTCCGAGCGAAACGCATGCGCGTTGCCGCCGGCTGGATTCTCGCGCTCGCCGGGGCAGCCAGCATCGCCAGCTCGCCGGTCCGCGGTTGGATCGCGGAACGGTTGGCGACTATCGCAGGCGACGATTCATCCGCAGCGATCGATCGTGACGCGACGCGAGGCGGCATGGCGGCCTTCACGTTCGTTCCGGCCGGGTCGCACCTCGAGATCGTCGTCGATTCGATCCAGGCAGCCGGGTCGCTGACGGTCCGGTTCACGGATGGCGACAATGTCGACATCGGGGTGTCCGGCGGTGCGACGGAGCATCTGACCTGGAGCCGCAACGGCATACGTATCGCGAATGTACCGCTCGCCGCGGCATCCTATGTCGTCTCCGTGTCGCATGGTGTCGAGCGCGTGTCTGTACGCGTTGCCGGAGCGGATCCGATCGAGCTGAGCCGGCACGAGCAAGGCAAGGACACTGTGGATATCGCGCTGGAAACCGGCGCCGTCAGAAAACCGGCGAGTCGCGACGAACAGTGAGCGGCATGAGACAGCGCACACTTCACACGGAGCATCGTCAATGAACCGTCCCGCGTCCTTCTGGCCGGCCCTTTTCCTGATTGTTTCCGGATCACTCGCCGCGGGCTGCGGCGACAATGGCGGCGTGAGCGAGCCCGACATCAATCCCGGCCTGCTCGAAGCTGCCAACACTGCGGGCCTGGCGGCCGACGGTGCGCTGCCTCAGGGGGCCGCACCGTTTACCGGGCCGGCCGGTCTGGCCATGGACGCCACGGCAGAAGAGTTTATGCAGCAGCTCACATTGGAGGATGGCACGGTCTGGCGGACATCCGGCATCACCGTCAGGGCCGTGCCGGATGAAGCCGTGACAGGTTCGCCGATCGATTACCTGAGCTTCAGTTCCGCGAACACCGGGTCGCTGGAATCCGTGCCGCCGGGCACGTACACGCTATCAGGCACGTGGGCGGGGATCGATTTCATCAATCAGCTCAAGCTGTCGGCTGCATCGATTCGGCGGCCGGGATCACCCGACCGCATCTACGCCACTTCGGGCACGTTCACGATCCAGGCCGTCAACTACTTCAATGATGTCTACACCTGCAGTCCGACCTTCACCACGCTCACAGTCGACGAGTGCTACTACCAGATCGGCATTCTGCGCGGCGTAGTCGAGTTCACCGTGCCACTCGCGGACGGGACCGGCCCGGTCGTCCAGCCACGCACCGAGTTCGCTTTGCCGATCATGCGCAGGACGATCATCCTGCGATTCAAGTAGCTGAAGGCTGGCCAACGAAGCCGTGAGACTCTCGGTGCGACAGGTTCAGGGAACGTTGCCACACGCGCACCGACCCCATCGCCGGCGGCGAGCGCCACCAGCCGGCATCAGATTGAGCCTGCATCATTGGTTGCGGCTGCGTCGTTGGCGCGCAGAAGCAGCGTTCCGAGAACGAAGCGGGCAGGTGCCATGTCGGGACAGAGCTCAGCCAGCTTGCGCAGGGTGGTCAGCGCGTGCTCGGGGCCGTCAGTCTCGGCGGATGCGATGGCGTGGTCCAGCATTTCGGTGGGCGATAGATCGGTGCGGCCTTCAAGCTCCCTGGGCGGCGCTGGCTGGCCCGCGTGGGAGACGGATAGCCTTGCCCGCCTGCGGCCGCACGGCCGTCGATTCATGGCGACGGTACCTGCGGCCGTGCGACGGAGTCGCCGCCGAGACCTTGACCCTGCGAGATCTGGTCGCAATGCTTGACCAGAAGGCGGCCCGAGCGCGGGTGGCCGGAAATCGTCGTTTTCTTGTAAAGTACTGCAACCGCTGGCTTTGTGCCATTTCGCGGCTGTAACTGACGGGCCCGAAGTGTGATCCTGCCGTAAAATCATCCCATACCAGCGCTCCATTTCGGGCCCTCTCGTGGACCTGCTCGTTCCCTTTCCGCAGTGTGTCGCTGGACCGCAGGAAACCGCAGCGGGAGGTGTTCGAAGAAGGGCGGACGGGACGTGCCCGGCGGAGGTGAGGCCGGCGCGCAATACGCCGGAGCTGCTCGACGAGGTCGCGCGCGCCTGCCGCGCCCGCCAGTCGGCACCCGAACGATGGAGGCGTGTGTCGGGTGGCGAGGTCCGCGCCGTCCTCGATGAGGTACGTGGCCGCTTCGCTTCCGCCCGGCTCATGTACGGCGCCGGCCTGCGCCTGCTCGAGACACTTTCGATCCGCGCAAGGACCTGGCCTTTGAGCGAGGCGAGATCCTGGTGAGAGCCGGCAGGGTGGCATGACCGGGTGGTAATGCTGCCCCGATCGTTGTCCGATGACCCGCACCTTCAGCTGCATCACGTTCGAGCGGTACGACAGGGATGTCCGGAAATGTGGCGGCTGGGTGACGGTTCCCGGCGCGCTGGCCAGGAGGATGCTCTCGGCGCGGCGCGATCCAGGCTGCACTACCTGTTCCCGGCCGCGCGGCCCTTCGCCGACCGCGAGACGGGCGAGCGCCGTCGCCATCACCTCCATGAGAGCGCCGTGCAGCGCGAGGTGTCCGCCGCCGCGCGTCGGGCGGGCGTTGGCAAACGCGCGTTACGTGCCACACGCTGCGTCACGCGTTTGCGACACACCTGCTCGAGGACGGATACGACATCCGCACGATCCAGGAGCTTCTCGGACACCGGAGCGTGAAGACGACGATGATCTACACCCACGTCCTGAACCGTGGCGCCGGTGGCGTCATCAGCCCCCTCGACGGGCTGCGTTGACGAGCGTCGCAAACGGCGCCGCGCCCGCAGCGATGCCCTGCTCAGCTCGCCGCATCCATCCCTGCCCGTTCCGCAGGAGTTGCGGACTATCGGGTGCAATAGGCTGCCGCTGCCGATTGGTCGGTCCTTTGCACCGGCGGGCCCAAACCAGTGCCGGGCAAGCTCGAATCGGGCTGCGGCCGCCCGGGCCGAGCCGCAATCTAGAAGCGTTAGGCCACGCGTCTCGATCACCGTTATTTGACCTTGTGACGAGACCATATGTGCGATAATCTGCATCTTACTGCGGTCTTAGCACACAGCGAAGCAACGTAACCCGGAGGAGCGCCATGGCCCATCACGGCAAGATCCAGCTTACTTTCGTCATCGTCGCCGCCAAAGAACTCGCTGCGGATGGCGATCGCCTGTTCAGGAGCCACGAGCCCTGGATGAAGGCTACGCATCACCGTGAAGGGAACAGGGCACTCCTGAGCTACAGTGTTTCGAAAGCGCCTGAACTTTCCAATCCGCTCGATCTAAACTCGGCTCCAACCGGCAACGTGTGTTTCGTCTTGACTGAAGTCTACGAGACTGAGGCCGGGGTGGTCGATCATTTTCAGCAGGCGCAGTCGGGCTGGACCGACTTCCCGGAGGTCGTCGAGTGGATGGGGAAGTGCAGCGTGACGGGCACGGCGGCGGCCCCGATCATCAACTCGCTGTGGTGAGCTGATATAGGCTTGGCACGGCCGGCCCTGGCAGTTCACAATGTCTTCCCGCGAGGCCGCCACAGTTCGACATCGTTGGCGTACCGGAGCAAAGTCGCATGGAGCAGCCCAAGTCCTGACAGCCTGGGATCGTTCAACGCGGATTCCGGTGCCCTCATCGTAG
>DATKCF010000206.1:0-9558 GCA_035513345.1 Longimicrobiales bacterium | reverse complement strand
GATCCGGGCCGGGCGGTCGCGCCGCGGTGTCGCCCGGGCGCTCGGAATCGCGCTCCGGACTGTCGACACGTACATCCGTTCGGCTGCAGCCAAGATTCCCAGCGCCTGGACCCACGCCCTCGCCCGGAGGTAACGCAGAGCACGTGCAACTGTACGGACGATCGGGCAACAGCCGGGTCCATAGCTCGAAAGGGAGGTTGCGGCCGGCGACGAGACACGCGCGGCCAATCCACTCCTCCACGCGCATGTCCAACACAAGGACAGCGCCATTCTCGGTTGCGGCAATCAGTCTGGAGCCGTCGGGGCTGAACCGGATGCCGTTGATCGGTCCACGGCCGCGGATCGAGATCGGTCCGCCGATCGGCCGGCGGGACGCTACGTCCCACAGGCGGATCGTACCGCTCAGATCGCCGGAGGCGAGCCGCGTTCGGTCGGGACCGAACGCGAGGCTGATAACGTCCGAGGCGTGTCCGATGAAGGGGTCGCCGACCGGCCGGAGGGAGTCCGCATCACGAAGCCGGAGTGCACCAAATTGGCCGCCCGATGCGAGCAGGCGACCTCCAGGATCGATGGCGACGACGTTGATGAAGTCGCCGTCGACAGGCGTTGCTGCGCTGGGCTGCCGGGTTTCGACATTCCACCGGCGGACGGCGCCGTCCGTGACCACGAGCAGCGTGCCGGAAGGCTCGAATACGATGCTTCTGATGCTGCTGCTCGCCGTTTCACCCAGTGGCAGTTCGCCAGCCGCATCGCCGGCCCGGAGATCGTGGAGTCGTACTGTCCCGTCGATGCCGCCGGTGGCCAGCAACCTGCCGCCCGGATGGAACGCGAGACTCGAGATTCCGCCAGTGTCGGTCCATTCGACCGGAGCTGAAGCGGCTGGAAACGACGTCGCGTCCCACAACCGGACCGTCCCGTCGTTGCTTCCGGCAACGAGCAGGCTCGCATCGGGGCTGAACGCGATGGCGAGGACTTCCTCGGTCAGCGCGTACGGCTCGGACGAATCGACGGCCATCGTAGCGAAGTCGATCGGGCTGCGAAGGTCAATGGGTTCGTCCGTGGCAGAATTCCAGAGTCGAACTGTGCCAGCGCGGCTTCCAGCGGCGAGCCACGCACCATCCGTACTCACGTCCAGGGTCGAGGCACCGAATGGCAGGCCGGCCAGGTCACGGCCGGGCAACGCCTGCGCCAGGTCCCAGAGTCCGAGTGTACCATCCAGACTCCCGCTGACCATCAGGGAAGTATCCGCGGTGAAAGCGAGGCGCGTGACGGAAGCGGCGTGCGGGCGGCGCGTGCCGATTACCTGTCTGAAAAGGCCATCCAGGAAGCCCACTTCGCCCTCCGAGGTTCCGAAGGCGACGAGCGCACCCCGGGTGTGCGCCGTCACGCTCGTGACGAATCCGGATTCCCAGCTGACCGGTTGGCCTGTGGGCGTCAGGGCCGGCACCTCCCACAGCCGTCCGTAGCCATCGCTTCCGAAGGAGATCAAAAGGCTGTCGTTCCGTGAGAACTCGAGGAAAAGGACGGCAAACTGGTGAGCCTGCGCGTGCCCGCCGATCGGCATACCCGTCGGTACATCCCACAACTGGATGAGACCTTCGGCGTCGGCCGAGGCCAGGATGAGGCCGTCGGAGCTGAACGCGAGCGCTTCGACGTCACCTGCATGGCCGAGCAGAGGCTCGCCGAGCCGGTGCCCGGTCGACATTTCCCATAGTTGCACGACCCCATCCGCATTGCCCGACGCGAGCACTCGGCCTTCCGGACTGAAGACCACGCGAAGGACGTAACCCGGGTGACCCATGAGCGGGGTCCCGACTGGCTGCCGGCTTCCGACATCCCAGAGGCGGATGGTGCCGTCGAAGCCGCCGGAGGCGAGGACCGAACCGTCGGGGCTGAACGCCACTGCCGTCACGCCGTTGTCGTGTCCGGTCATCGGCTCGCCGACCGGCACGCGGTTCGTGACATCCCACAGTCGGACGGTGCCGTCATCCACGGCGCCAGCCAGAATCGAATCGTTCGGATGGAACGCGACGTCGAACACGCGGAAACCGGGCGTTAAGCTTCGCAGCAATCGCATCGGCGGACGCAGCAGCGCGCCCAAGAGCGCGTTCGATGCTTCGAAGGTGGGGTCCGTGCGGACCGCCTCGACGGCGAGGAGTAGCGCGATGTCGGATTGCTGCTCGCTGGTCGCGGCGACGGCTAGCGCGCGTGACTGCGATTCGGCTTCGCGGGCCTGCGCCACCCACGTCTGCCTCAGGATCAGGCCGAGCGCCACAATGGCGGCCGTCATCAGGCTTCGTCTGGCGAAACGCATTCTTGCCCGGCGCGCGCGGCTGGCTTCGATCAGCCGTGCCTCCTGTGCCGTCCACGCCCGCATCCCCGTCCGCCCGGCTTCAACGGTTTCGAGGTCCGATTGGTCGAGCGGGAGACCGTTCCTCGAGTCCGCCCATTCGATCGCTCTGCTCTCGAGGATGCGGCGCGCCCGCTGGCCGGGCCTGTCGGAGTCGTCGAACCGTCTGCGCACGAGCGGCGCAAGCGTGTCGTGGGCGAGGCGCGTACCCTCAACTCGTGTTTCGCTGTCCGGTCGACTCGTGTACGGCGCCAGCAGCTGCAGGTCGATCATGCGCTGTAGCAGTTCCGGGACGGCCGGGTGCGTCGTTCCGTAGGATCGCTCGACATCGGCGCGCGAGCGGTGGTCGGCGGTCCCCACCGCGGTGGTGTGGGAGGCGAGGAGATCGAGAGCCAGGCCGCTGTCGGTGATCTCGGGATTCGAGGCACGGAGCGCTGTCAGCTGTTGCTCGACGAAGTCATCGAGCAGGACACCCTGCCTGCGCAGCGTCTGGTACTGTTCCTGATCGAAGGACGGTGCGACCTCGTTGCTGGCAACGGCTACAGTCCACAGCTTCGCGAGCAGGACCTGGAGCGTCGGCGCGATCGCGGCGTCCGGGTCCTCGAGCACGTCGTCGGCAATGACCGCGGCAAGTCCCGACTCCACGTCGAGGCGGAAATGTGAGCGCAGCCGCTCGACGCGGACCGGACCTTCGACGATCTCGATGATGCCGGCCCGATCGAGCCGGTCGAGGAAGAACTTCGAGCGCGGCAGACTGCGGGCGCGCAGACGGTCCTCGATTTCCGCGAGCCATTCCTTGCGGAACGAGATGACGATGCGGCCGCGCGGACGAGTGGCCCGGTCTGCGAACACATCCGCGAGCACCTCGACGAAGCTTTCCAGTTCGGCCGGCTCGCCCGGCCTCGTGAAAGCCTCATCGACCTGGTCGATGATCACGATCAGCGGCTTGCCCGCGATCGACTCGCTGCCCGCCCATGCATCCGCCGGCGTCGTGGTACCCGCATCGAGTGCGGCGACCAGCGTTCCGGCCAGTCCCGTTTCTCGCTCACGGCGGGTGTAGCGGACCTCGTGTGTCGCGGCCAGGCGTGGCAGCAGACCCGCGGCCAGCAGCGACGACTTGCCGACACCGGACTCGCCGTAGAATAACACGATCGGCGACGCCGACGGCGATGTGACGAGCTCGTGGAAGGTGCGGATCTCCCGGCCGCGCCCGAAGAAGATCTCGGCATCATCCTCGCGGAACCACTGCAGGCCGCGGTATGGCGATTCGGGCAGATCCCGCAAGGGTGGCCGCGGCAGACCGTACAGCGGGTCGCCCGCCGCGGCCGGCAGATTCCACTCACAGACCCGCTCCGAGCCCTCCCGGACGTGAAACGACCACGGCCATGCATCCGGCCGTGCCGATGCCGTGCGGAACACGTCACGCGGGTGTTCGCCTCGCGTCGTGCGTACCGCAGCGACCGCCTCGTCGTACGCCGTCCGGATGGAGGCGCCGGCGGCAAGCCCGGCGTAGAAGCGAATGGACAGCTGCGCCGCGACATCATCGGCGATCGATTCCGTTGTTGCGATCACCGCCGGGATGCCGGCGTTCAGGAGCCGCTCTACCTGTGGTTCCGTCGAACACCCATTAAGGAAGACGAGCTCGAGCCCCCGCTGCCTCGAGATGAAGGCGGCGAAGCCACCGGCATGGACAGCCTTGCCTCGCTGCTCCACCGACTCGAGTAGCAAAGTGTAATCGCTTGCATGTCCGGCGAAATGGAAGACGGCGATCCGGTCGCGATAGCGCGCGTCCTGGAATACATCGAGCACTTCGTCAGCCGTCGCATTCGCGCGCATGACGAGTTCGCACAATCCAGCGTTCTCCGCGACCTCGAGCCGCTCACGCACTCCGCGGGCTTCCAGGGCAAGGTGACGGAGGTAGCGGTCCGGGCTGTTGGCGAACGCGAGAAGCACAACCGGGCGTCTGTCTCTCATGCGCTGGTCGTCGTCACGAGTATCGAGACTCGTCGAGACAGGCTGGCAGTTGCACGAACCGAATCGGCGAAAGAGGGATTCCACTCCACCGCCGCGTCAGTCGTGCATCCCGAGGATAGTCCGTTCGATACCGCATTGTCAATGGTGAAACCGGCCGCGATTATCATTCTTTACCGCGCTGTGCGCGGTGCAAGCAGCAAACGCAGCTGGTAGACGTCCGATTGTCTCGTTCACGGCATCGTACACAGGGTCCCGTCCCGCCGCTTGGCGGCGGGATCGGGCGCAGGCTCGATCTGCTCGACACGGGTGGGCGACAGGGAAGCGCTGGACGGCCTGCGGACCCGCAGGCAGGATCCGCCGCTCGAGCGCACCGCACGTGAGTTTCTGGAGACTGTCCGCGATCCACGCGTCGCAACCGGAGGCGAGGCACTTCTCCGACTGGCGCCGGTCGTCGCGGCCATTGGTGGCACCGCGCAGACCAGGTCGAGCACGCTGCGCTTCTCGTGGCTCACCGACCCCCGGAACATCACGCGGTTGTACGGCGCCGCCAGGGCGGAGGCGAAGGGACGTCGGCGCAACACGTCGCACGCTCCATCGGTTCGTTTCCGATCTCCTGACCGATCGGCTCCGAAGGAGTGGAATGCTGGCGATCATGGCGGACGTCCGCTTCCCGGCCGAGAACGACGAGCGGGTTGTGTACCTCACGCCTGATGAGGCGATCGCTGCGCTCGGCCATGCGGAGCCGGAATTCGCGCCCGTCCTCGGTCTCGCGCTCACGACCGGGATCGACCGCGGCCCCATGCTGGCCGGGCGAATCTCTGACTACGATGAGCGCTTGGGCACAGTCAGCGTTCGCGACCGGAAGACGCACGCGCGGCCTCGCATCCTGTCCGCGCGTGCAATCGGGGGGGCGCCGCGTGAGAATTGCCGACCAGTCCGCCGGGGAGGGCTGCCGACAGAGGCGGGCGGTGCCGCAAGTCGTTGTCAGACAAAGCGGAGGCGGAGGGATTCGAACCCCCATGGGCTTGCGCCCGCCGCATTTCGAGTGCCATCCCATAGATCGGTCGTCGTCGATCGCCGTTGATCGCGCTCGCTGGAATCCGGCTGGTCTGAATGCCCGGTCCCGAGTGCGGCGCGCCTGCACCGGCGAGATCCGACCGCCGTCTGCGCACCAGGCTGCGGACCAGTCCGCCGTCGATCACCACTCATCGAACTTGGGTCCAGAGGATGTCGAACCGCCTTGGAGCGTCGACGGAGAGACCTGAGACCTGACTGTTGGGCGTCCGCCCGACCGACCGTCCAGGACGGGCCGGCGTGCTCGGTGGCAGCATGAGTACACCAGCCCGAGATGCTGACCTGTCGGCGCCGGGACGCCAACGGCTCTTTCGGTGGCGTGAGCTGGTTTGTGGACCAGCGGGACCGGAGAAGGCAACGACCCGGCACGTCCTGCTCACGCTCGCGACTCACATGGATGTGAACGGCGGCTCCTGCTATCCCTCGACCCGGCGGCTTGCCACAGAGACCGCGCTGACGCAACGCAGTGTAATCACGCACCTCGAAGAGGCCGAGCGGGAAGGGTGGATCCGCATTGATAAGCGGTACGTCCGGGCTCGCGCGTCGTACATCGCAACGTTCCCGCCTGCTGAAAGAGGTTCAGCAGACTCTGCTGAAAGAGGTTCAGCAGAAACGGCCCCGAACCCCACCCATCCGAAGGCTGCTCCTGCTGAACCTGACGACACGTCTGCTGAACGAGGTTCACCACGTCTGCTGAACGAGGTTCAGCGTAGTACATCAGTTAGCTCTTCAGAGAGTACCTCAACCCCTACCGGGGGTGCGTCGTCGGCTGCGCCGCCACGCCGTTCGGGTTCGGTCGATGAACGGCAACAGCTCGTAACCCATCTTTCGACCGCCATCCTGAACGCTGGCGGACCAGCCATTGGGCGAAGTGCCTGGGGATCACAGGTCAAGATCGCAGGGGCCGCCCTCGAGGACATCCCGCTCGGCGAGCTACGAGACGCGATCACATGGGCAGCCGGCGATGATCACTGGCGCCCCCGCTTGGCTGCGCAGCGGGCGAAGGTCCTGCGCGACGTGCACGCCGCCTGGCTGGATCGCGACCGCACCCGGAGGCCAGGCGGCAGGTCAACGGGTGACATGGACGAGCTCCCGCAAAGCACCGAGCCACGAACCGGGCGGATGACGGCGACGAACGGTCGTGACATGGGGGAGGAGCGGGAGAAGGAAAGGCAGCGACAGATTGCCGAATGGGAAGGCCTCAACCAAGGCGAGAGTCACCGGATCCGCGCGGAAATCGAGCTGGACGTGCGCGAACGGTTTGATGGGACACCGGAAGGCGTGATCGATCGGATCGTCTCATCCCGTGTTCGGAGCCATGTCGGTGAGATCCTCGACGGTGAATCAGGAGAAGCGGGCAGCGGCGGAGGTCACGAGCCGCAGCTGGCTGGCGGGTCGGTGATGCTGTGAAGCCCGCCGATCTGCTCGATCGCCTCGGTGCGATCGGGGCGACAGCTCAACCGGCTCCGCTGTACGGGCTCCGCGTGAGCTGGCCGCCGTTCTGCCGCGCATTGGCAGTGCGGCGGATGAGAAAGGCGGGGACTCTGTACGGCGAGCCGGTTCTAGAGAAACATCGTGACAAAACGTGACTTCCACGCGGCCCCTGACCCGGAGACAGTCGGCGTTTTGCGACGAGGTTCTGGCCGCCGCGGACTTCAACTTCGCCGCCGCCGCTCGCCGCGCTGGCTACTCGGCCCGCCGGGCGAGGCAATCGGCGCACGATCTCCTGCACGACCCCCGGATACAGGCGCGGATCGCGGCGATAGTGGATCAACGCCGGAACCGGACCGAGGTGGATCAGGACGAAGTGGTCGAGGAGTTCCGGCGGGTCGCGTTCGCGCGCATCACGGACTTCGTGTCGTGGGACGCGACGTCCGTACGCTTCGTTCCTTCCGATCAGCTTCGAGAAGAATCGAAGTCGGCTGTCAAGAAAATCAAGGCGAAACACCGGATCCACATGAACGATGACGGAACGACCGACGAAACGCTCGAGCTAGACATCGAGCTGCACGCGAAGGATCCGGCCCTCAAGGCGCTGGCCGCGCATCTCGGCATGAAGCTCGGCACGACGGGCGGCGGCGTGTTCGGCGACGGGATCGGCACGCCGGACAACCCGTTCATCATCCAAGTTGTGCGGGAGTGATTTCCATGGCGACCGGTCCGAACCAGCGAGCCTACGAGAAGCCAGTCCGCGAAACGCGATTGACGAGGGGCCACGACCCGCTCCCGAAGTCTGCGGGAAAGTCAGTGGCGCCAGCATCTATGAAGAGCGGTGCGCGCGGTCGGCCGTTCCAGCCTGGCCACGACCCGCGCCGCGGCCGCGGGCCGGCGAAGGGCGCTCCAAACGCGGGCCGACCGCCCGACGCGATCCGCGCGGAACTGCGGCGCTACATCGGAAGCCCAAAGGTCATGAAGAGCAGTCCCGCGGTATGACCGTTCGCCCGACCACTACCGGGACCCATGGCGGATGAAGAGGACCCCTTGGCGGGCCTCCGTCGCACGCCGCTCCCGGCGCCCGGGCCCGAACTGAACACGCGGCCGTTCACGCCCGGGCAGCATGTCGCGTCCACCCGCTCAAGCCCCGTCTGCACCCCGCCGAAAGTCCGCGAGAAAAAAGTCGCTCTGGCCCGTCTCTACAGCGGCCGAGACGCTGAGAAGTTGCCGTATCCCTGTGAACTCCTGACGACATCAGAACGCAGGACCTCGGCGATTCCCCTTCGTCTGCGTCCAATCGGCTCCAGCGCCTCCAAATCCCGTAGTCCCAGAACCACACGCACTTCGTGGACAGTGAGAGGTGCGGACCACAACGGCCACGTGAACGCCTCCTTCTTGCCTCGACCTGTGAAGCCGGTCGTGACGCACCGGCCACCCGAAGCCACCACGGGGAAAAGCGGCATTGCCTGGAACGCAAGCCACACCGCGCCGGCGACCACTGATGGCTTTTCCTTGCTGGGGTCGAACGAAAGCAGTGCTCGTGCCCGATCGGAGGCGGCACGCCAACGGAGGTCCTTGGGCCCCACGCGGCCCTGCCAGGGGCCATTCAATGCTTCCTCCAGATCATCGCGAGTCACGTTGTCTCGGAGATTGAGGACCGCATCCATGAAACGCTGCTTGCCGGCGGTGAAGTGGAGGGATGTCGGCTTCGTCTGCCCGGAGCTGTCCACTACGGCTCCGGTTGCGTAGGCTGCCACGAAAGCCGCGCCTCGCGGATGTCTCACGAGCTGGCCCATGAGCGAGCGGAAGTCCCTTGGCCGGTGCTTCAAGTCCTGCACCTTCCGGTGGGCGCCGATTGCGAAGTCCACGGCGGGGTGTCCGGCCTGCCAGCGTCCGAGGTCCAAAAGGGCGAGTTGGACCGGGTCACAGGGTTCGGCGGTCACGAGAGTCGCGTTCCAAACTGCGTCACGGCTCCAGGCGAGCCGGGCCTCGGTGTGTTCACGCGAGACGACGCGGAGCAGTCCGAGCGCAGCCATGAAACCGAGCGGATCGGAGCCGTCAAGTCCCCGGAGGATCAGAGCCTCGCTCATGCTGTCTCGCCTCCACTGTTTCGGTGGTCTGCGAGGCGCAGCATGGCCTCGAGGTAGGCCAGCTCGTGCCACCCATATTGCGTGTTGAGACGCCAGAACCGGTCTGCCAGTCCCGAATCCAGGGCGTCGAAGCCATGATCTGTCCTACCTCGGAACTCGCTCTCGCCGCTACTCCATGCGACCGGCTCTCCGGTTTCGTCCTTTACGACGGGTGCCAGCGGGCGGCACCACCCGTGGTGGGTTGCGACGAGATGAAGCAGGAGCTCCCAATCAGCGCCATCCGCCTCCACGCGATCGCGAAGCCCGGACGCATTCTCAATCATGTTCAGGCTGACGAGCTCGTGTCGCTGACCTTGCGGATAGCCGGCCCGAATTCGGCCCGCCCTCCGCGCTGCAACGTCCTGCCAGGGGACTCGAGACTTGGCGAGGACACCGCCGAACCGTGCTGAAATCTCGTCCCCTCCGTGCAGCATGAGCTGGAAGCGGGGATCGGCCTTGCCCAGATCGTGAAGGCGGCCGGCCCAGAGCAACGTGGCCTTGATGCCCCGTGGCAGGTGTGCCCGGCTGGCGAAATCGGCTGCTAGGCTCGCGACACCATCCAGGTGATCCGCAAGCATCATCGGCAGTCCGGTGAAG
>DATKCF010000205.1:0-3769 GCA_035513345.1 Longimicrobiales bacterium | reverse complement strand
CCGAGGTCGTGTCGCATGGCCGGGGCAAGAAGCTGATCGTGTTCAAGTGGAAGCGGCGGAAGAACTACCGGCGCAAGAAGGGACACCGACAGGGGTTCACCGAAGTGCGGGTCTCGGAGATCCGCACAGGCTGAAGGTCTGCCATGGCACACAAGAAAGGCGTAGGCTCGAGCCGCAACGGCCGGGACTCGAACGCACAGTTTCTGGGCGTCAAGTGCTACGGCGGCGAGTCCGTCGGGGCGGGATACATCATCGTGCGGCAGCGCGGGACGAAGTTCCACCCGGGTGCCAACGTCGGGCGGGGCAGGGATGACACGCTGTTCGCACTGATTGACGGCACGGTCCAGTTCGAGCGGCGAGGCCGCACCCGCCAGCAGGTGTCGGTGTATCCCGCGGATTAGGGTGCGCCGCTGAAGCGACGGTGATCATTGTCGGGGTCCTGGATCGTGAGTCGGTCCGGGGCCTTTTTTTCGTAGCCCTCGCGCAATGGCGAGGAAGCCTGAGGCGTGCTCGTCGTTCTGCGGCCTCGTCATATGGCTGACCATGACCAGCAGTGCCACGTTCACGATGAGGCCCAGAATGCCCTCGTGGATGCCCATGGGCCTGAGTCCGGGGCGAAGGACGAACAGAACCGCGGTCGCCATCCCTCCGAACAGCCCGCTGAGAACGCCGGCCGTCGTCGCCCTCTTCCAGTAGAGCGCCGCGTAGACTGGCGGCGCGAGCTGGTCGATGAACGCGTACGCGGTGAGGAGCAGGAGGACGAGGTTGGGCTGCATGACGATCGCGAAGTAGTACGCGACGAGGCCGATGACCACGACGAGGATCTGGATCAGGCGGCGTTGGGCGTACTCGCTGAAACGCACGAACGGCGCGACCGCGTCTTCTACCGCGATCGACGCGGCGCCGTGCAGCAGCGCATCGCCGGTCGACATCGATGCGGCCAGTGCGCCCGCGCAGAACAGGCCGACCATGAGGAACGGCATGTCCGTGTTGAGCAGGACGTGCGGCAGGATGAAGTCCGGGTTCTCCGGGTGTGACGAGAAAAGGACGCCCGCGAAGCCGACGAGGATCAGCGGGATCAGGAAGAGCTGGAACGTAGGATAGAGCACAACGGTCCGGCGCAGTGTACGGTCATCGCGTGCGGCGAATGCCTTCATGAAGAGGTGCGGCCACATGCAGAGGCCGATCGCCGAGGACAGGAACGCGGTCGAGTATGCGGTCCATGTCCACGGGTTGCCTGCCGAATCGAGCCCGGGCACGGTGAGCAGTTCGGGTCGCGCGGCCGCGATCTGGTCGAACATCGGACCGATGCCGCCGTACAGCTCGTACGGCAGCCACAGTCCGAGGATCCACGCGACCGTCACCATCAGCACGCCCTCGAATACGTTCGTCCAGCCGACCGCCGAAGCGCCGCCCAGCAGCACGTACAGCACCACCACGCCGTAGGCCAGCGCGGCACCCGCCCAGAACGGGATGTTGCCCTGCGTCACCGCCTCGAACACGATGCCGGCGCCGCTCATCTGGAGCATGACGTACGGGATGAACGCGATAATCGCGATCGCGGCCATGAGAACGGATAGCGAACGGCTCGGGAACCGGCCGGTCACGAGCTGCGCCTGTGTCACGTAGCCGCGCGCGCGGCCGAGCCTTGCCGAGCGTGGACCGATGAAGTACCACGGCGCAAGCCCGATCACGCCGTAGCTCAGGATGTACAGCACGGCCATACCGCGGGAGTACGCCCAGCCGGGCCCGCCGAGGAACGCGAAGGCGCTGAACACGGAAGCGCCGATCACGAAGTACATCGCAAGCAGTCCGAACTGCCGATCCGCCGCGACATATCCCGTCACGCCTCGCGTCGCACGCCGGCCAGCCACGATGCCGATGACGAGCGTGACCACGAGATACGCCAGGACGACTCCGGTGATGAGCTGCCAGCGTTCCATTCGCGCCCGTCGTCAGATGAGAGTCGTCAGTGCGATTTGTCAGGCATCGAGGCGCGAGCCGCCTCGTCGCTCGATTCGATTTCCTCTCGAGCCACGACACGGTCGACAACAATGAGCACGAGCAGTCCGAGCACGAGCCAGCCGGCCACGAACGCCATGACGAACGGCATGCCGAGGATCTTCGGCTCGATGCGGTTGAACAGTGTGAGCCCCGGCCAGGACAGACACGCGATGTACAGAGCGCCCCAGACGACGACGAGCACTCGGACCGATCGACCGGTCACGACTTCCTCCCCGGTTTGACGAGCACGCGGACCGATCGTCCGTTCACGACTTCCTCCTCAACTCGTCGAGCGCCTGCGCCATCGCGTCCAGCGAAGCGCTCAGCTCGTCGATCAGCACGCGCGTCGCGGACAGCGTCAACCCTTCCGCGCCCATCTGCGTCCGCAACGTGCGGATCTTCCTCGCCGCGTGCCCGATCCGCACGACCGGGTCGAGATCGCCCTCGTCATCGCCGAACGGATTCGCCCGCTGCGACCGCGGATCCATGTCATCGCCGAACGGATTGATGGCCATTGTGTGGCTCCTCGATCTGGCGTCAACGTCCCTTGAACTCGGCGGTCCGTTTCTCCATGAACGCTTTCACGCCCTCGACCCTGTCTTCGCTGGCGAATGCCGCGATGAACAACTCGCGTTCGTGCGCGAGGCCGGCGGACAGCGGAGACTCCATTGCGGTCCGGACGGCGGTCTTCGCGAGTTCGAGAGCGACCGGTGAGAAGCTGGCGATCTTCTCCGCGATTCCACGCGTGAACTGTCGCAGCTCGGCATCTTCGACCACCCACTCGACGAGTCCGATTCGTTCGGCCTCGGTGGCGTCGATCAGTTCGCCCGTCAGGATCATCTTCATTGCGCGGCCGGCGCCGATCAGGCGGGGCAGCCGTTGCGTTCCGCCCCCGCCGGGCAGGATGCCGAGCCGGATCTCAGGTTGGCCGAACCTCGCCGAGCGGGCAGCGACGCGCAGGTCGCACGCAAGCGCGATCTCGCAGCCGCCGCCGAGCGCGAATCCGTTGATCATCGCGATCGTCGGTTTCGGATACGACGCGATCGTTTCGAACACGCGCGGCGCGGCCATCGCATTGCGTTGATCGATCGGCGTGCGCTCGGCGAACTCGCCGATATCCGCACCCGCGATGAACGCCTTGTCTCCCCCGCCCGTGATCAGGATGACGCGTGCGCCCTCATCATGGCGCAATCCCTCGAGCGCGTCGATCAGTTCACGCCGGACCACCGCGTTGAGTGCGTTGCGCTTCTCGGGTCGGTCGATGATGATCGTCGCGACCGGCCCGTCGCGTTCGACGCGGATCGCTTCGTATTCGCCCGTCACCGCTCCTCGTCCCATCGGTAGAAGCCTTCGCCCGTTTTCCGGCCGAGTCTGCCGGCCGCAACCATGTCACGCAGGATCTGCGGCGGCCGGAACGCCTCGCTGCCCAGCCGGTCGTGCAGATACTCGGCGATGTCGAGTCTGACATCGAGCCCGACGAGGTCGGTCAGGCGCAGCGGACCCATCGGATGACGGTATCCCAGCTCGAGCGCCTTGTCGATGTCGGCCGCGCTGGCCACGCCCTCCTCGACCATGCGCATCGCTTCGAGCCCGAGCAGGACGCCGAGCCGCGACGTCGCAAAACCCGGCGAATCGTTCACGACCACCGGCTCCTTGCCGAGTGCGCGCACGAATGCTGTCGCGTCATCCACGACGTGCGCATCGGTGCGACTGCCGCGCACGACTTCAACGAGCCGGTTGATGTGTACGGGATTGAAGAAATGCA
>DATKCF010000204.1:0-11860 GCA_035513345.1 Longimicrobiales bacterium | reverse complement strand
CGCCGCACGACACCGGACCCCAGCATGCACCCGGCGTCCACGCCGATCAGAGTGCGGATAAGAGGGTGGCACATCGGACAACAGATCCCCCTCGCTCCCCGGGCACCACGTTGCCCCCCTTGACATACCTTCTCATAAGAGTTTGGGGAGGGGGATCGGGGGGCTTCGGCGGCGTGACGAGGCCACTCTAGCCGTACTCACCACCTCCCGTGGGCTCGGTCACGCCGCCAGCCGTGATGAAGAGCGTGCGACCCGCGTCATCGGCGCCGGTGACGCGGACTCGCCAGCCTTCGCGGCCGGGTGGTCCATCGTGAACGAACACCACGGACTCGATTACGGCGCGCGGCGCGGCATCCGATGCGGCAGCGCGCGCTTCGGCCTCGGTGATGCCGGTGATGACGCGCGCGCGGCCGCCGAAACTGCCGGCGGCCGCCACGCGTCCGGTGAATGTGACGCGTACGAAGCCGACAACCGGCTGGTCGGCACGCTGTGCGTCGGAAGGCTGGCCGATCGGGACGAGCCAGTACGACGGAACGCCTGACATGGTGCGGACGAGTACGGGCGTTCCAGCGACGGCATCCTTCCACTGCCGCAGTGATGGATCGGCCTGCGCGAGCTGGTTGCGCTCGCGCTCGGCAATCTGGCGTGCCCGTTCGGGATCGGTCGGTCGCGTCATGCGTGCCGGACGTAGATCCAGTTCGTGTGGGTCACTGCGTCCCAGTCCTCCCAGTAGACCGCACCACCGTCGCAGATGTTCGCGTTCCACGGCCACGGATCGTAGATGCGGACGGCGTAGTCGAAGCCGCCGGACGTGAAATCCCAGGTTCGCCGGTAGCCGTTGCACGCGCGGGCGTGGCCGGGGACGCCGCTCTTGAGCGGGCGCCCCGCATCGATCTCGGCTTTCGCTTCGGACCACTGCGCGGACGTGTCGTACGTGGCATTGAAGGCGAAGTTCGTGAGCGACTCGTAGCCGGCCACCTGACCGGTATTGCCGGTACCTCCGGCGCCAGTGCCCATGGCCGCCGCGATCTCGTCCTGCGTGTAGTACCAGCGATGCCAGTCGAGGATCATCTGGCCAGCGGCCACCGCGCAGTAGACGTTGGTCTGCTGCGCATAGAGGCGGAAGTTCTCCTCGGCGCCGCAGCGCGGACTGTAGGGCAGGACGCGCTGGTTGAAGAGCAGCGCGACGGCTGTGTAGATGGACGCGACCTGCAGCTGCGTGCGCATTGCCGTGATCTGCCGGTCCGCCGGCTCGAACTCGCCTTCGAACAGCTGTGGCGTCATCTTGCGCAACGCCTCCATGTGTTCCTGCTCCCGTGCGAACCGGCGGGCCCGTCGTTCGAGAGTCGGTTCGACGACCTCCGCATAGTACGAATACGCGGTCTCGCCTTCCAGTCCGCCACCGCCGAAGCGTTCGATCGGCTCGATACTGGCCGCATCCAGCAGGAGGGCGCCCTGCTTCCTTCCCGTCTCGAACATGACGCGAACGGCGATCTTCGGATAGCAGTAGCACACCAGGTCCGTTCCCGTGACTTTGGCCCCCTTCGGCACGAGCCGGCCCGCGGCCTTCTGCGCGTTCTTCATGGCCGCGTCCGGGTCCCAGTGTCGAGGGCGGTCCTGCACGGACAGCAGTGATGTACCGATGCTCTCGCTGGCCGCGACGCGGAGAATTCCCGCCACGCCGTCCTCATCCGCGACCTCGACGTCGTAGAAGAGCGGCTGTCCGTTGAGATCGAGGATCACGTGTTCGCGTACGCGCTGCGACCTCGCGATCCTCGCCATGCCCGTGTCGCCCGCCACGTACTCCTTGCGCAACCTGGCCAGCGCCATCGTTGTCGAGAGTTCCGGCGTGATCGGTCGCGGCTGCGTCATTTCCTGCTTTGCCCTGCGTCTGGCCATTGATCGGCCTCCTCATGTTCGCGCTCAGGGTGGTCCGGCCGGGACCGCGCGAACGGGAATGCCCGGACCGGACACGTCACCAGCCGGTGGGTGTGGGAGGCTGCGACGATGCGTGCGTCCGGCAACGCCGCCGGCTCGCGGTCCTGTCCTGTGAGCGCAAAGACCCGGTGAATCCGGTCAGAACCGTGCCGCGTTCTGGACGGGCAAACGGACGACTCGCTCGAGCCGATCGCTCTCTGACGGGCCGCAATGCCGCTCCCGTGCGAATCGTCGGATCGCGTAGTATCATTCGGGCCGCTGCACGCGTCTTCCCCGTTCCCGGTCAGTGAGGTGCCCATGAAACGTCGCACGTTCCTGCGCTCGAGTCTCGCCGCCGCGGCCGCCGCCACAGTTCCGGCCGGACCGTTGCGCGCCGCCGCTTTCCGCCCGGCCCGACACTTCTCGCAGGATATCGAGGCGGTCACCGGCGATGGCCGGTCGGTGACGCTGTCGAGGAGTGCGATCGGCGAGCTTGCCGATGCGCTGGGTGGCCGTGTGCTGCTGGCTGGCGAGGTTGGCTACGACGACGCACGGCGCATCCTGAACCCGTCATTCGACCGGTATCCCGCGCTGATTGCGCAGGTCACGGGCGCCGCGGATGTGAGGACGGCTGTCGATTTCGCTCGTGACAATGGCGGTCTGCTTCTGGCCGTCAAGTGCGGCGGCCACAGTGCCTCAGGTCAGTCGACGTGCAACCGCGGCATGATGATCGACCTGTCGCCGTTCCGTTCCGTACGCGTGGATCCTGTGGCGCGAACGGCGCGCGTTACAGGTGGCAGCCTGCTCGGCGCGCTGGACCACGAGGCGATGGCGTACGGTCTCGTGACACCGATGGGCACGGTGTCACACACGGGAGTGGGCGGCCTTGTCACGGGTGGCGGATTCGGTCGCGTCGCGCGCCGCTTCGGTCTGTCCGTCGACAACGTCAATGCCGTCGATGTCGTGACCGCCGACGGCCAGTTCCGGCGTGCCAGCAGCGATGAGAACGCCGACCTGTTCTGGGGCGTGCGCGGCGGTGGCGGCAACTTCGGCGTCGTCACCTCGTTCGAGTTCCGCCTGCACGAGATGCAGCGTCGCGTCATCGGCGGGCAGCTTCTCTTCCCCATTGCACGTGCACGAGATGTTCTCGAGCTGTACGCCGAGTTCGCGCCGCGCGCCCCCGACGAGCTGCAACTTTCCTGCCTCCTGGTCCTGCCGCCCGGCGGCGCGCTCGGCCTGGCCGGGTTCGACGTATGCTGGTCCGGTGACGAGAGCGAGGCCGATCGTGTGCTGGCGCCGATCCGCAGACTCGGCACACCGGCAGTCGACTCGATTGCACCGATGGATTACGTCGCGCTCCAGCGGTCGGGCGACACCACGGATCCACGAGCGCAAGGGCAGTACCTCAAGGCGGGATTCATCCCCGAACTGCCGCCCGGACTGGTGTCAGCGATCGTCGACGGCTTCACGGGAAACCCAACCCGCACGACGATCATGGCGTTTCAGCCGGGTGGTGGCGCGATCGGACGCGTTCCGGTGGGCGCCACGGCGTTCGCGCAGCGCGATGCCATGGCCAACATGCTCTGCTTCGTGAACTGGGCCCATGGTGCCGATCCGAGCGCGCATATCGAGTGGATCCGTCGGTTCTGGACAACGCTCGAACCCTTCACACACGGGTTCTACGTGAATGATCTGGTTGCGGACATGACCGCCGCCACGATCCGGGAGAACTACCGGCAGAATCATGACCGGCTGGTCCAGGTCAAGAACCGTTACGATCCGACGAACCTGTTCCGTCTGAACGCGAACATCGCGCCGTCGGTATGACCGGGCTGACTACTGTTGCCAACCGGTCGTCGGCATTCCGGGCAGCAGGTCGAGCGCGTTCTGATGGTACACTTTCGCGAGCACGCTGTCGGGCAGGCTCATGCCATAGAGCTTCCAGAACGCGTGATAGTCGCGGTAGTAGTCGAAATACTCGTCCGCCGTCTCGAACACCCGCCAGTAGTACGGATACTCCTGCGGCTGGAACGAGTCCTTGCCGAACAGGATGCGGTCCTGGTATCGGACGAAGAAGTCGTGAGCGGTTCGGGGCTGACGTCCGAGATCATAGAGGACGGCGCCGACTTCGACATAGAGGTTGGGCATCTCGTCGAGCATGCGGCCCAGCCGGCCCAGATCATTGGTGTGCCAGCCCATGTGCGCCGCAACGAATTTCGTCCGCGGGTGCCGCCGGAACAGATTGTCGCGCTCCGTCATGATCTGCTCGAACGCAGGATACTCGTCCCCCGGATACTGCCGGTTCGGGAACAGTGACAGTTCGAGCCAGCGCTCGTTCGTCAAGTCGAGGGTCTCGAAGAACTCCGGCGGATCGGCCGTGTGAATGAACACGGGGATGCCGAGTCGCGCGCACGCTTCCCATACCGGATCGAGGTCGGGATCGTCGATGCGGAGCCGCGTGCCATCGGCCTTGCGGATCGACAGGCCGAGGCCCTTCGAGATCTCGCCGACACCGACCGCGCCCGCCGCGACATCGGCTTCGAGTTGCGCCACCGCACCCTCGGCCCAGCCGGGCCCGACATCGCGGAAATTGATGCCGGCCAACACCCGGACGCGATCCCGCATCCCGGCCGACGCGCGGATCGTCGCGACCGCGGTCTGCAATCGCTCGCCGGACAGGTTGTCGGCGGCAATGATCATCCGGACGTTCAGGCTGTCGAGCGCAGCGCCCAGCTCGGCCAGACTCTCCGCGGATCCGAGTCGTCCACCCGGATGGCCGTGGAAATCGATCGCCGGGAACTTCGCGCGCGGCACGAGATGCACGGGTGTGACCAGCGTGGACTCGGGCCGGTAGTCCAGGATGCTCGGCGCTGGAGTTGCGGGCCCCATGCATTGCCGGGGTCGGATCTCCGTCGTGCCCGGCGGACAGGCTTCGCCAGGGCCGATGGCCGTGCCTCTGCCACCACGCTGCGCCACTGCGGAATCGCTGAACAGGAACACCGCGCCGATGCCGGCGAGGACGATCGAACTGCGCATGTAACGCTCCTTGGCCTTTACTGCCCGAGCGTGCGGCCGAGGTACGCCTTCAGCCGCTGCCAGGCATCGAGTGCGGGCTCGCCGCGAACAGCCGGGTCCTGGTCGGCGTGCAACCAGAAGCCGTGGTTGACCTCGTCATAGATGTGAACGTCGTTGGGTACGCCCGCCGCCGCCAGCGCTTCGACGAAAGCGTTCACCTGTTCCGGACTCGGACCCTGGTCGAGAGCCGCGAACGTGCCGTACACCTCATGCGAAAGCGATGACAGCCGCGCCGGGTCGTCAAGCAAACGGCCATAGAAGATTGCCGTCGCATCGTGATTCTGTCCACCGAGCCCGAAACTGAGGGCGACACCGCCACCGAAGCACCAGCCCATGGCACCGATGCGGCCGCTCACGTCAGGACGCGACCGCAGGTGGTCGACTGCGGCGTTCAGGTTGGCGATCATCGTGGCACTGTCACCCATGACCTCGTTCACCAGTGCCATGTTCTCATCCGGATTCGTGCCGGTCCGCCCGCCAAAAAGATCTGCCGCGAGCGCCACGTACCCCTCTGCCGCGAGCGCGTCCGCCACCTCCCGGACCCGGTCGACCAGCCCGTTCCATTCGTGGATCAGGATCACCGCCGGGAACGGCCCAGCGCCCTCCGGCACGGCCAGGTACCCGTTCGTCGCCGGATTCGTCGCGAAGTACGCCACCGGCGTGCCTGAAAGCGGCCCCGCCTGGCCGAGCAGCGCGTCCGGCAACTGGTTCGCCGCCGTCGGATCCAATGCTACGCGGGGGCCTTCCGCGACTGCGCTTTCGGGCGCGGCGTCGACTTCCGCACCCTGATCCGGTGAACCACAGGCAGCGGCAAGCGCGAGAAGGGTGAACGTGGCTGCAACCGGTCGGATCATGATCCTGCCTCGTGTACTGGTGGTTTCGGACGCTTGCAGACCGTGGTGCACCAACGCGGGTACCGGCCCGATGCGAAGAGACCGGCGCGTCACCGTACCGGTCTCTCCGCCGAAACAGGGCGCGTTACATGCCGCGCGTCAGCGTCCAGTCGTTGACCATCACGTTCAGATTGTGGTTCATGCGGATACCTGCGACGCCGTGGACGTCGAGATCGGCGGCCGGCATCGTTGCCACTTCGGTGCCGTTGACCGAGAAATGGACCTGATCACCGGCAACGCGGACCTGAAGCACGTTCGTGACGTCCGCGCCATCGGGCGTCGCCGCATTGACCGCTTCCGACGCGACCCAGCCCGCCGTCACTTCCTCGGTCTCCTCGCCCACCCGCTTCTTGATCAGGTACTCACCGGTCGCGCGCACGACGAAGTACGAGTATGTATAGTTCGGTGCCTGCAGGTTCTGCCCGCCGAAGATCAGGCCGAGCGCCTCGCGATGGTTCGGTGGCGCACCGATTTCCGTGAACGACGCGGACACCGTGTAGTCGCCCGCCTCGATCGTGTTGTTCGCGGCGTCGTACAGCACCGCGCGAGGTCCGGTCTCGATGTGCCAGCCGCCACCCATCCCGACTACGCGGAAGTCCGCGGCATTGTCCGTGGCCCGGTCGAGCCGCAACGCATAGCCTGCTGGTAGCCCGGTCGCTTCACCCGCCGGCGAAAGCGTCGGATCCGCTTCCATGCCAGCGGTTTGCGCCGAGTCGCCCGGCATATCCATTTCCATGTCGTCTTCACCGCCGCAACCGGCGGCCGCGAACGCGAACAGCGTCGCCAACAGAACCTGGTTCTTCGCCCTCATCTGCACTCTCCTGCATGGGTTCGCGATGGTCGGTGCGGCTGACGCAAGGCGAGTGCCGCACCCGCGCGCAACGGTTCGCACGAACCCGAACGGTAGGTCCGCCGATCGCGCACTGCAAGGCATGACCCTCACGCCGACAACTCGTGTGCGGGGCCGGCGCCGCGCGGAACACGGATCGACTCGACCATCTCGCCGATGTGGTCCGGCGGCGGCGGCGTGAGACGCG
The DNA here is from genome assembly GCA_035513345.1 of Longimicrobiales bacterium. Taxonomy (GTDB): domain Bacteria; phylum Gemmatimonadota; class Gemmatimonadetes; order Longimicrobiales; family RSA9; genus DATKCF01. The sequence continues at coordinate 4,938 of DATKCF010000204.1, read as the reverse complement.
ACACGGTGAGCGCGACGATGACGTTCACCAGCATACCGACGGTGCCAATGCCTTCGGGCGAAATGCCGAGCCACCAGTTGTCGGCGTTGTTCAACTCGGGATGCAGCATCTTGAACCAGATGATGTATGCAGCCGTGAACGTGATCCCGATCAGCATCCCGCTGACGGCGCCGTACGCGTTCGTACGTTTCGAGAAGATGCCGAGAATGATCGCCGGGAAAAACGATGCGGCGGCCAGCCCGAACGCAAGCGCCACGACCTCCGCGACGAAGCCGGGAGGATTCATGCCGAAGTATCCGGCCACGACTACGGCCGCGCCCGCCGCGATGCGCGCCGCGATCAGTTCGCCGCGCTCCGTGATCGACGGCCGGATCGTCTTCTTCAGCAGATCGTGCGCGACCGACGACGAGATCACCAGCAGCAGTCCTGCCGCTGTTGACAGCGCGGCGGCCAGGCCGCCCGCTGCGACGAGTCCGACAACCCACGCGGGCAGCCGCGCGATCTCCGGATTCGCAAGCACCATGATGTCGCGGTCGATCGTCAGTTCGTTCGGCGTCTCCGACAACGGTCCGGTGTACTGGATCAGACCGTCACCGTTCAGGTCGTCGAACGCAATCAGACCGGTCGTCTCCCAGTTGGTGAACCACGCCGGCACGTCCGCGTACGGCTGCCCCGAAACGCTCTCGATCAGGTTTGTTCGAGCGAACGCGGCGACCGCCGGCGCCGTTGTATACAGGATCGCAATGAACAGCAGCGCCCAGCCCGCCGAACTCCTCGCCTGCCTCACCTTCGGCACCGTATAGAACCGCACGATCACGTGCGGCAGGCCAGCCGTCCCGACCATCAGCGCGGCCGTGATCGCGAACACGTCCATCGTCCGCTTCGTGCCGTCCGTGTACGCGCCGAACCCCAGCTCCTGCGTCAGACCATCGAGCCGGTCCAGCAGGAACACGCCCGAGCCGTCCGCCAGCCGGTCGCCGAAGCCGAGCTGCGGTACCGGGTTTCCCGTGATCAGCATCGAAATGAAGATCGCGGGCACGAGATACGCGAAGATGAGCACGCAGTACTGCGCGACCTGCGTGTACGTGATGCCTTTCATGCCGCCGAGCACCGCGTAGAAGAACACGATGCCCATCCCGATCAGCACACCACTCTCGATACCGACGCCGAGGAACCGCGAGAAGACGATGCCGACGCCGCGCATCTGGCCCGCAACGTACGTGAACGAAACGAAGAGCGCGCACACAACCGCGACCACGCGCGCAACGGTCGACGCGTACCTGTCGCCCACGAAATCCGGAACCGTGTACTTGCCGAATTTGCGCAGGTACGGCGCCAGCAGCAGCGCCAGCAACACGTAGCCGCCCGTCCAGCCCATGAGGTACACCGAGCCGTCCCGGCCCATGAACGCGATGAGCCCGGCCATCGAGATGAACGATGCGGCGCTCATCCAGTCGGCCGCGGTCGCCATGCCGTTGATGACCGGCGACACGCGCGCGCCAGCCACATAGAACTCGCCCGTCGAGCGAGCGCGTGACCAGATCGCGACGCCGATGTAGATCGCGAACGAGATCGCGACCATGACGAACGTCCATGCCTGGACGTTCAAGGACCATCCTCCGGCTCATCGAACCCGAACCGGCGGTCGAGCCGGTTCATGAGCCACACGTACACGAATATGAGTACGACAAACACGTAGATCGAACCCTGCTGCGCGAACCAGAAGCCCAGCTTGAAGCCGCCGATCCGAATCGAGTTCAACTGTTCGACCAGGAGGATGCCGAATCCGTAGGAAACGGTGAACCAGATCGCGAGCAGGACGCCCACGTAGGTCAGGTTCCGGACCCAGTATAACCGCCGCCTGTCATCCGACATCGGACCTCGCTCGTTCGTCTTCCGCGGCCGCCCACGCATCGAGCGCGGCGTCCAGCTCCGCGCGAACCAGCGCCAGCTCCGATTGCAGACGATGCGCTTCCGCGACACCCTGCCCATCGCGGTACAACGTTTCGTCGTGCAACCTCGCATCGAGGTCCGCTGCCTTCGCTTCCAGTGCGTGTGCCCGGGCTTCCGCCTCTTCGACCGACCGGCGCACCGCTCGCCGCTTCGACGCCGCCAGCCGGCGGTCCACATGGCTGCGCCTGGCCTCTGTCCGCTCCTGATCCCGCTCGCGCTCCGCCACCAACGCGTTTCCTGCAGCAACCTGCGCGTCGCGCTCGGACTTTGCGACCGCCCACTCACCGAACGTGCCCGGATAGTCCTCGATCACACCATCGTGCAACGCCCACGTTCGCGTCGTGAGAGACTCGAGCAGCGCACGATCATGGCTCACGAGGATGATCGTGCCGTCATAGTCGTCGATCGCGTCTTCGAGCGCTTCGATCGACTCGACATCGAGATGGTTCGTCGGCTCATCGAACAAGAGCAGATTCGCGCCCGACAGCACGATCATCGCCAGTGCAAGCCTTGCCTGCTCGCCGCCCGACAGCGAGCCCGCGATGCGCAGCACTTCGTCACCCGGGAAACCGAAACGTCCGAGGTGCGACTGCACCGCGCCGCGGTTCCACGACGGCCGCAGATCCTGGATCGCAGCGAACACTGTCTTCTGCGCAGGCACCTGCGCCAGGTCCTGACGATAGTGCGCGAGCGTGATGCCCACACCGCACACGACCTCGCCACCGGCCGCCGCAACCTCGCCCGCGATCGCCTTCAGAAGCGTCGACTTCCCGGCGCCGTTCGCACCCACGAGTCCCACGACATCGCCTCGCCGCACTTCCGCGCTGAAGCCGCGTAGCAATGTGCGGTCCGCGATCTCCAGCGACACATCGCGCAGAACCACGACGCGGTCCCCGCCACGTTCCGCCGCATTCAGCCGGAGCGCCATTGCGGCTCCCGCCTCGTACGGCGGAGGCGAAAGGCGGGGCAGCGTTGCAAGCCGCTTGCGCCTGCCCTGCGCCTGGCGAGTGTTCTGGCCCGCGATGTTTCGCCGGATGTAGTCCTCCTCCGCCTCGATCTTCCTGCGCTGCTGCTCGTACGCCTTCTGCTGCGTATCGCGCTTCTCGGTGCGCAGCCGCACGAACTTCGCATAGCCGCTGTCGTACGCGGTTGCGGTGTGGTTCTCGAGGTGCAGGATGTGATCGGTCACACGGTCGAGAAAGACGCGGTCGTGACTGACCACGACTGTGGTGATGCCCGACGAAACGAGGAACTCCTCGAGCCATGCTGTCGTCTCGAGGTCGAGATGGTTCGTCGGCTCGTCGAGCAGCACAATGTCGCCTGGAGCGACAAGCTCCCTTGCCAGCCCGACGCGGCCGCGCTCGCCACCCGACAGACTGTCGAGCCGCCGTGACTTCGCGGCCGACGCACCGAACCCCAGGCCCTCGAGCACAGCGTCCACTCGCGCACGGAACGTGTGGCCGCCCTCACGATCGAATCGCTGAAGCTCACGGTCGTAGCGGTCGAGCGCCTTCTGCGACGCGTCCGTTTCCAGACCACTCGCCTGTTCCTCGAGCGAGCGCTCGAGATCGACCAGATGCGCAAACGGCGACGCCGCGCCGTCCCACACCGTGGCAGCACCCTCGAACACGCGATGCTGGTCCAGAAGTGTGATGCGAACGCCACCTTCGCGTGCGATCGAGCCACCGGTCGGGTCGAGTGCGCCGGCAACCAGCCGGAACAGTGTCGTCTTCCCTGATCCGTTGCGCCCGATAAGACCCCAGCGCTCGCACCGCTCGACAGCGAAGCTCACGTCCCGCAGCAGCGTCTCGCCCGCGTAGTCGAAGGAAACGCCGTTGACCGAAACGAGACTCAACGGCCCGCCCACTCCTTCCAGATCGACTCGGACAACCCGACCGTGAACCGGTTCGCCGACCGCACCAGAGGCTGGCGCAGCAGGAGCGGCTCGTCCGCCAGCTTCTCCAGCCAGCGCGCGTCGCTCAGGCCCGCGTGCGCCAGACCGAGGTCCGCGAAGCGTCGCGAGTCCCGATCGATCAGCGCCTGCACGCCGAACTTCTGAGCGAACTTCGTCAGCTCGCCCTTCGATGCCGCGCGCTGCGTCAGGTCGACCATGTGCGTGCGGATACGGCGCTCAGCGAAGAATCGGAGCGCTTTCCGTGTGGACGGGTCCTTCTTTGTGCCGAAGATCTGAACTTCCATCGTCGACCGCCGACTCGGGATGGCGGTTCCCTGCTCCGCCGCGGACGGAATCTGCGGCAGCACCGCACCGCGAACAACTCCCGCCGCTTCAAGACGCTGCTTCGAGACCGCCCGACGCGTGCGCTGCCTCTGTCCCGGCGAACGACTCCCACCGCTTCGAGACGCCCGACGCGTGTGCTGTCTGTGCCGCGGCTGCCCCGCGACCGCGTTCAGCCGATGAAGATCGGCAACTCGTTCGACGACGCCAGTGCCGCCAGCGTCCGGCCCGCGGCATCGGCCGCCGACACGCACGGAACAGCGCCCGCCGCCACGCCCGGCCACTCGATCCCCAACGACGCGTCGTTCCACAACAGCGTCCGGTGAGACGTCGGATCGTCCATGTCCGTGCACTGTGACACGACGTCCGCCTCCTCGCTCAGCACCAGCCAGCCGTGCGCGTACGTCGACGGCAACCACAACTGCTGCCCGGTCTCCGCCGACAGCCGTGCGCCTCGCCACGTGCCGTACGTCGGCGAGCCCACACGCACGTCCACCGCTACACACCACGCCTCGCCGCGCGTCACCGACAGCAGGACGCCCTGGCCTCGCGGATGCTGGTAGTGCAGACCCCGCAGCACGCCACGCCGCGAACTGGCGAGACTCGCCTGCGCGAACTGCCAGGCCACACCGCCCTCTTCATACTTGTCCTGGTTGTACAACTCGACCCAGCGCCCGCTCTCGTCACTGCGCGCGTCCGGCGTAACCAGAATCACCTCCGGCAAGCCTTCCATTGGCTCGAATTCCATC
>DATKCF010000203.1:0-36740 GCA_035513345.1 Longimicrobiales bacterium | reverse complement strand
GGTGCCGGCACTGAAGGCGACGGGCAAGCGCCTGCAGGCCGGGCTGCAGCAGGTCTCCGCGCGCGGGTCCTCGCTGCAGCTCGGGGGCGTCTGGACCGCGCTCATTGTCGTGCAGGTCGGTATCGCGGTCGCGGCGCTGCCTGCTACGGTCAACCTGGTCGAACAGTCGCTCAGGCTCGGCACGAACGAGCCCGCGGCGGCCGCGGACGCCATGCTGCGCGCCAGCATCGTGGTGTCCGAGGACGCTGCAGCCGCACAGGACGCTGGTGCGCTCGAGCTGCTGCGGTCACGCTACGCCGACCGCACCATCGAGCTGATGCGACGTCTTGAAGCGGAGCCACAGGTCGCGGCCGTCACGGTCGCGGGCATGTTTCCGGGCACCGAGTCGGGTCCTCAGGTCGAGATCGAACCCGTCAACACCGGCGCCGGCAGTCCGGTCGCCGGCGGCAATCCAGTGGCGGAACCAGCCGCACAGACAGTCCGCCGGACCTGGACGCGGCGCAATCGTGTCGCTCCCGATCTGTTCGACGTCTTCGATGTTCCGATTCTGGCCGGCCGCGGATTCACGGATGCGGACGCACTCACCGACGCGACAGTTATTGTCAACGAGACGTTCGCGACGAGGATCGGCGGCGGCGCCAACGTCCTGGGCAGGCGCATCCGCGAAGTACGTGGTGAAGGCGATGACGTCGAGTTCGGGCCGTGGCTCGAGATCATCGGCGTCGTGCCCGAGTTCGGCACCCGCTTCATTTCGCCGAGCTCGTTCGACGGTGCCCAGCCGAGCATCTATCAGGCCACGACGCCCGATCGCCTGAATCCGGCCGTGCTCATCGTCCGCGTGCGCGGCGGTCAGGCCACCGCGTTTGCCGCTCGCCTGCGCGACCTGGCCGCGGCCGTCGATCCGACCCTCACGCTCGAGCGCCTGCAGTCGGTCGGCGACGCATACCGTGGCGCGCGAATGGCGTTCTGGTACACCGGGCTCGCGATCATCGGCGGGATCATCAGTGTGCTGCTCCTGTCCGGGGCCGGCATCTACGCAATGATGTCGTTCACGGTCGCAAGGCGACGACGCGAGATCGGCATCCGCTCCGCGCTCGGCGCCGATCCTCGCCGACTACTGACCGGCGTGTTCGCGCGTGCGAGCGCGCAACTCGGTGCTGGCATCGCCGCCGGTCTCGCCATCGCCGCCGCCTTCGAGTGGATCGGTCCCGGCGGCACCATGAGTGGCAGGGGCGCCGTCCTGCTGCCGGCCGTTTCGGCGCTCATGCTCGTGGTCGGCCTTGCGGCCGCGCTCGGCCCGGTGCGCCGCGGCCTGTCGGTCCAGCCCACCGAGGCCCTGCGCGAGGAGTAGCGCGGGCTGTACCACCCGGCGTTGCGCCGTCGGTCGACCGGGACACCGCCAGGATCGGCGACAGCCGTGGATCCGCGTCTCGACTGGCCCCGCGCGCTTTACTCGGCGACGGCGGCGCGTGCCCGGCCGCAACCAGACCGCCGGGCCGACGCGTTTCGTCTTCCGGTGCGGACCTCCGATGTGCCCCACTCATGCCCGCTTCACATCCTGCCATGGCCGTGCCCCGGACGGTGAGCCATTCATCCACGTGCGGCCCGCGCCTGCCGTTCGCTGTCGCGTCGGCCGGAGGCCGAACCGTGCAGACATGGTGTCCCGAACGAGCGCGGCGCGGTCTGACGGCCGGTCCGGGAGGCATCGGCCTCCAACCGGGGCGGGCGCGACGAAGACGAAGCCCGCTCCTGCGGCCGGCTCGCGAGCGTTCCGCAGACGTGCGGCGGCTCCGCGCCCGGCTCGCGCGGCAAACGGGAGTACACGTGCGTGCGTGTCGAGTTTGCCGCGGATATCGCGGCAAAGGCTGCACGAGGGATCAGGCTCGAGAGGCTGTGGAGTCTTTGCCGTGCCAAGCGCGGCGAACGCTACTCGGGCAACGGACGGCCGCACCGCATGGCGGGTTCGCCGCGCAGGAGCCGATCGAGCCGGACGGCGATCGAGGCGAACGGGCAGGCTTCAGGACGCCGGCAGAGGATCCAGTCCTGGGCGAGTCGGAACGCGAGGCACGGGCGAAGTTGGAACGGCGCGAGCGACGGCTCCGCGGGAGGTGATCATGGGCGGGTCGGGTAACGGCGTATGGCCCCGAGGGCGTGCAGGCGCGAGCCGGTCGGGCGGTCCGGTCGGGTATCGAGGATACGCAATGAAGACCTCGAGGGATGCATCGGCGAAGACGGTCCCGGTCTGTCGTGAGGGAACCGCGGGCGCGCCGAGGCATCAGTATGACAGCGCGATCCCGATAGTGCCGCATGGCGTCGGGGGCCGTGTCGACGTCGACGCCCTGATCGACTCGATCGCGGCGTGGCAGCACGGTGTGGTGACGCGGTCGCAACTGCTCGCAGCCGGTGTCTCGGCCGACGCCGTCGACCGCCGGCTCGGAAAGGGTCGCCTGCGGCGGATCCACCGCGGCGTACACCGGGTGGGGCCGGTGGAATCACCCCACGCGCATGCCATGGCGGCATGCCTGGCATGCGGACCGGCTGCCGCTATCTGTCACCCCACGGCCTCCGGGCTGTGGCAGCTCGTGGACGTCCGGGAGAGGTCGTCGCTGATCTGCGTCATCGATCCGGTCGGCAACCGCGACCGGCCCGGGATCCGGATCCGGCGTGTGGCGACACTGCGCGCGGATGACGTGACGCGGCTGGAATCGATCCCGATAACGACACCGGCCCGGACACTGCTCGATCTGTCCGCGTCCAGCGGCCGGCGCCAGACCGAACGGGCCCTTGCCGAGGCCCTCGCCCGCCGCCTCACGTCACTCGACGAAATCCGGACGCTCCTCGAGCACCACGCCGGACGGCCGGGGACCCGCATGCTCCGCACGCTGCTCGCGGGCGGTCAACCGGTTCTCACCCGGTCGGAAGCCGAGGAGCGGTTTCTCACCCTGGTCCGCAGCGCGAAGCTCGATCCGCCGGAAGTGAACGTCCGGATCGCCGGGCACGAGGTCGACTTCCTCTGGCGCAGGCACAGGCTGGTCGTCGAGATCGACGGCTGGGCATTCCACTCGTCGTCCGAATCATTCGAGAGCGACCGCCGACGGGACGCCGTGCTCGTCGCCGCCGGGCTACGCGTCGTGAGGATCACGTGGCGTCAGCTCATGAGTGAACGGGCGCCGGTCCTCGCGCGTCTCGCTCAGGCGCTCGCGGCGGCGGCCTCGTGATCGGGAGATCGACGCACGTGCTCGCCCGCGTTGTTCGAAGCCGACATGGCTCGGCCGTTCGGCGATGACGCAGCGCGAGCCACCAGGGACGTGGTGTACGCGGGAGGGTGAGGGACCCTGGCAGTTCCTCAGTGACGAGTCAGCCGGTGGACGTGGACGGATTCGACACCAAGCGCGTCCCGGCGGATACCGACGAGCACGTCCGCATTGATCTGCACAGGGCTCAACTCGAGTGGCAGCTCGACGTCATTGACCATGCCGCCATCAGGTGAGACGATCAACCAGGTGCCGCCGTGGCCATTGCCGCCGAGCGTGTAGCTCGAAGTGCCGAGTCCGCCGAGCGCGGCGGCGTGGCGCAGCGGTTCGTACTGCCTGACCCAGATAAAGCCCTCCGAGTCGACAATGAAGTCCCACCACGCCGAAACAGCATCCACAGGCGGTGCGGCCTGCAGTCGGGCGCGGGTGCCATCGGCATGACCGGCAGGCGAGCGCGCGACGGCCGAGTCCACGACGTCGGAGACCAGCTGATCGATCGACTGCGGCTGCGGCGCATCCCAGCGAATCTCCGAGTGCGGCGTGCCGTCAGCCTGAAGCACGCGCAGCGCCGGTGTCAGCGTTTCACCGACGTACAGAAGCCCGTTACTGACAATCATGACGGAGCGCGGGCTCAGAGGATCAGGACCACTCCCGGCCGGCGATCGAAACCGCGCGATGCCCTCCGTGCGGGTGATCTCGCCACGATGCGAACCGTCGAGTGCGAAGTGATGAAGCACCAGGTCGTCCCGACGGGTGACCTGCGAAGCGGAGGCTCGTTCTCGTGCGACGCGCTGCAGTATCCATCCATCGGGCGCGGCGCCCGGAGCCGCACCCTGCACGTCGACCGCTCTCTCCATGTTGACGACCTCGAACTGGTCGTCCGGATAGAATCGCGTGATGCGGTTCAGGCTGCCGTCGAACACCTCGATCGTGTCACCGCGCGCCCACGCTGCGCTGATGTGCTCGAACTCGCCCGGCCCGGCGCCCGACCGGCCATGCGACATCAGAAATTCGCCATCCGGCCCGAACACGCGGAGCGTGTTGGAACTGGCGAGTGGCACCACGAGTCGTCCGCGTGAGTCGAGGAACGGCGTGACCACGCGATGGAACTCGTGCAGCGTGTCGCCCGCGACGGTGCCCACGCTCATCATCGGTGTCGGGTCGACACTGGCCGGCGTACCCGGCGGAAGCGCAGAACCGACGTCCGGCGCGGTCTCGCCACCACACGCGGACAGAAGGACGGCCCCGCCGAGAACGACCGCCCGCCCGACAGCAGCGGTGAGCGTCATGCGCCCTGAGTGGCTCGTCACTGGCTTCCCGGTCTCGTTCGCCCGTCCCCGGGTCATCGCGCTCGTCCAGTCCGCTACTCGAACGCGGCGCCAACCATGATGTTGCGGATCAGCAGCCATGGCGATCCGTGCGAGATGCTGTTGGTCTGCGTCGGCTGGCCCTTGGCGTCGCCGCCTGTGCCGAACATCTGGTACTCGTCGGGACCGGTGAGCCCGTCGAGGTTGGCCCAGAAGTCGGTGGTGATGGCGTTGTAGGTGACGTCGGTCACCATGCGTGTGACCCTGCCGTCCTTGATCTCCCAGAACACGTGGCCGCCGAACTGCCCGTTGTAGCGTTGCTGGTCGATCGAGTAGCTGCCGCGGCCGTCAATCATCACGCCGTCGCGGACATCGGCAATGAGTTCCTCGCGCGTGGGCGAGCCGACGGGTCCGGCGTCGATGTGGACGTTGGGCATGCGAAGGAACGGATAGTCTCGCCAGGACGAGCCGAAGGTGCAGCCGCGACTGAAATCCTCGCCCATGAAGTGGGCTGTTTCGCGGTTGGTCTGGAGTCCGACCAGTATGCCATCGCGGACAATGGGCCACTCCATCGTCTGCACACCATCATCGTCGAAGCCAACGGAGCCAAGGCCGCGGCTGTTCTTGTCCGCGGTGACGTTGAACAGAGGCGAACCGTATTTCAGCGAGCCGACATCGGACAGCTTGATGAAGCTCGTGCCGGCATAGTTGGCTTCGTAGCCCACGATGCGGTCGAGTTCGGTGGCGTGCCCGATGATCTCGTGGATCGTGAGCATGGCGTGCGCGGGCGACAGGATCAGGTCGCGCGGACCGGCGGAGCCGAGCGGCTTCGCCGTACAGAACTCGACGGCCTCGTGGGCGACGCGCTCGGCGGCCTCGAGCAGGCCGGACTCCTCGGCCACTTCCCAGCCGCCGGTCATGGCGGGCGCGGGGAAGTTGCGGGTGCGCGTGACGTCACCGACGCGCGCGGTCACGCTGAGCGAAGGATTCGTCGTGTACAGTTCCTGCTCGATGTATGAGCCTTCGCTGGACGCGAAGTAGCGCCACTCGTAGCCGTGGTTCGCGGATGCACTGACGCTGGTCACGCCTTCTACGGCGCTGGCCCGGTCGACAATAGCCTGTGCCCAGTTCTGCTTGTCCGTGGCCGACACGCTCTCGGGGTTGATAACCATCGGCGTGACATAGTTCTCGACGAAGGCCTGCACCGGAGCCAGCCTGACGTCGGCACGCTTGGCGATGGCACTGGCGCGGGCGACCTCGACCGCGACGCGGGTGACGCGCCGGATCTCGTCCTCGGTCACGATCGGGCTGCTGGCGAAGCCCCACACGCCACTGTGGATCACGCGAACACCGAAGCCGGCCGCACGCCGGTCCTCGGGTGCGGGCACGCCCTGGATGCCGCCGCCGCGGCCGCCGAAGCCACCACGTCCCCCTCCACCGCCGCCGCCGCGTCCGCCGCCACGGCCTTCACCTTCCGCCGCGAAGTTGGCCGATGCACCGGGGATACTGGCATTGAGAGTGAACCGGACATCGGAATACGAGCAGCCGGCAAGCCTGGCCTCGCCCAGGACGATGTCGGCCAGACCCTTGAACATGGACTGCTGCACGCGGCCTCTCGGCGAGATCGCGATCAGGTCCGCGACGAGGTCGTGCGAGTAGAGCGACGCAGCGGCGGAGATGCCGACGCCTTTGACGAACGTACGACGTGATATCGTCATCTCGGTTTCCTCGTTCAGGGCGCCACGGCGGGCGAAATCGACGTCATGTAGAACTCCTCGATGCGAACGGGCGGGATGAGTGCAGTGTTCCCGCCGTCATACGATTCGCCCATGTGCATCGGCACCGGCCGGCCGACGAGCGAGAGATTATTGTAGCCGACGAGCGGCGACATATTCCACCGGAAGTTCTGCACGGGACCGACGATCTCGCCGTTCTCGATGAGGAACAGGCCGTCGCGGGTCATGCCCGTGTTGAGCAGCGGCTGATTCTCCGCGGGCACGCCGCGGATGTACCAGAAGAAAGTAACGAGCAGGCCGCGGCGCGTCTGCGCGATCATGTCTTCGATGGAAAGGTCGCTGCCCTCCATCACGAGGCTCATGTTGACGGCGGCCGGCGTGTCATCGCCGGTGAAATTGCGAAGTATGCCGTTCTCGACCCATGTCACGGGAGCGGCCGGCCTGTTGCTGTTGAGGATCGGCGTCTGGCGGAGGATCGGATTGCCGATGTCGCTCTTCAGAGTGAACGACTCACTGAACAGCGTGTCGCCCGGCTGCTTGCCTTCCATGAACGCGTTGGCTCCTCCTCCTCCGCCGCCTCCTCCGCCACCGCGGCCGCCGCCTCCACCGCCCTGATTGAAGATGCCGGTCATGAGCGAGAGGAACCGAGCGTTGGCGCGCGGCTCGAGAATGACGGTATAGCGACCGGGCTCGAGCGCGCGCGGCGCGCGGCTGTTGACTGCCTTGTCTGACGCGATGTCGGTGATCGCCTTCGCGTCGATCATCGATACGTCCTTGCAGCCGGTGATCCCGGCCCAGCCGGATCCGCTGCCATCGGGCATTCGGCAGGTCAGCACGAAGCCGGATTCGGCGACGCGATAATAAGCGAACAACCCGTTCGAGTTGGCCTCGCAGCTGGTCTGATCGATCTTCGGGATGTAGCCGGCGCCGAGTACGCCCTTGGACTCGGCGATGTCGAGGCTGTCGCGCACCATGGCGGCGCGCTCGGCCGGTCCGAAAGCGACCATGTCGGGCGTTGCGGCATCGACCGGCATGTACTCCTGCGGGCCGAGCAACTCCGGCAGGTCGTCATTGTCCTCGGCCTCCCGTGCCTCGGCCATTGCTTCATCGACCATGGCGAGCAGACCGGCGTCCGTGAAGTCACGCGTGTTCGCGTTGCCGGTCTTCGAGCCGAGGCGGACCGTGACGGACACGTTGCGGTCGTACTGCACGAGGTTGGTCGTGATGGACGAATTCGCCCACCGCGTGCCGGATCGCTCGCCACCGGAGAAGTTGACCTCGACGGCGTCGGCGGATGCCATGTCGATGACCTTGTCGACGATGGCCCTGACTTCTTCGCGAGTATACATGGTCGGACAGTCTGGAGTCTGCCGCCTGCGCTGTCAAAAAAAGCGGGCGGCTCAGGCAAGCCCGCGGCGACGCCGCCACCACCATTCAGCGCCGAGCGCGAGCACGAAGGGAACGATCCACCAGGCCGATCGCATCGGATACCACGGCACGCGTCGCGGTGCCGGTGCGAGCGCGGCCATGAGCGAAGCCGGCAGCGCGTCGAGACGTGCATGCTCGAACGCATCGCCGCCGTGTGCACGCGCCCACGCGACAACGAGATCACGCTGATCCGGCCACGCTCGGGCGGGATCGGCGGCGACGGCGACCGCTGCATCCGTTTCCTCAGTATTGCCACTCGAAACGCTGACGCGCCAGTCGCCCGGTTCGTTGGGCGCATCGATCACGCCGCGGAACCGGCCGGGTCCGCCCTCCGGCCAGAGGCGGATGCCGCGACTGCCGTCGGGCCCCTCGAGTACCGCCGACATCGTGGCGCGAACGGTGTCGCCAGCAACGGGATCCGAAAGCGACAATTCGCGCAGCGTTACCACCATGTCGACCGAACCGCCGGGCGGCGCCACGGGATCAGCGATCCGGATCTCGATCCCCGCCGGTGTCGCCGCAGCGATCTCCGCGACCGTAGCGCGCCAGAACTCGTCGAACGCCGACACGGACGGGTCGCGGAACCGCCATGCGTCGAGCGCTCCGCTCGACAGGAGCCGCCCCGCACCGACGGCGGACCGCCAGATCACCGGCAGCGCGTCCGTGTCCTGCGTTGCCCGACGGACAGCGATCGTGCGTGCGCCCGCGGGAAGCGGTGCGGGCGACAGCGTCTCGGCGGCGCGCAACGCTGGCGGACCGTCCTCGGGCGCGACCGGCTCCCCGTGCGTGGCCACGTCGACGGGCTCGCCTGTGCCGGCGGTCCGCGCGGACAATTCGTCGATGCCGGCCATCTGGCGGTACGGCCCGTCAGCGTTGCGGTCGAACAGCAGCATGACGCCGCCGCCTTGCCGGCGCATCCAGGTCTCGAGGCCGGCGACTTCCCGTTCGATCAGCGATTCCGGCGCGCCGACTACAATGGCATCGAAGCGTTCGAGCGACGCCGCATCGCCGAGCGTCGGCGGCTGGCCAGCGTCGGTGCTGATGTCACGCGACGTGATCGTGCGGCTCGCAACGGTGAACCGCGGATCCCTTTCGATCGCTCGACGCACGAACGTCGACATCCATGAGGGGCGTGCATCGTGGAACAGGACCGCGAGCGGTTCATCACGAACGTCGATCAGTGCGTCAGCCACGGCCATGGCAGGCTCGCCATCGATGCGCGCGACGATACGCAGCAGCGATGCGCCGGCCGCGGTCGGAATGAAGGCGACACGTGCGCCGAAACGTTCGTCGGCGGTACGGACATTGTGTTCGACACGATCGATCTCGAGCGCGCCGATCAGCAGCGAGACCGTGACCCGGCGGCCGGCCGCGCCAGTCACACGGGCGCCGACGGTAATCGGCACTCTGGACTCGAGCGGGACCCGTGACGGAACGACGAAGCGCTCGATCCGCAAGGTCGGCGAGGCGAGGTCCGGCACGACGGCGAACACGGGTCCGGCGGGCGAGCCGGAGCCGTCCGGGAGCCGGTCACCGACGAGGATCGTGGCGTCTGCCGCTTCGAACGGCGCATCGAGAATGACGAATCGATTGCCGAGGGTGGCGAGGACGCGGTCGACAACGGCGTCGTTCGCGGCCGTGCCGGTCGCAACCACGGAAACGACCGGGCGTGCGGGCCGGGTCGAGATGATCGCCGGATCGAGGACACCGGCAATCGCGATGGCGAACGCGATTCCGCGCGCAACGAGGCGAAGTGTCACGATCCGCCGCCTGGCCTGCGCAGCGCGTCGGTACGTGCTCCGTCCAGTCGGTTCAGCTCGATCGTTTGCAGGCGGGACGAGGCGTCCGGCAGAGCGTCCGCAACGGCATTCGACAGGCCGGTCGCAGCGCGATCGAGAAGGGCGCGAGCGTCCATGGCTCGGGCATCATGGATCATCGCGGATGCTTCGCCGAGGTGCGCAGCGATGTCCTGCAACGCCGCATCGGATGGGTCCACGCGGAGCAATGTTTCCGCGTGTGCCACCGCATTGGAGGCGGCGTCCTGGCCGAACTCGGCCGAGCCCGCGATTGCGAGGATGCCGGCCAGCACGCCGCGCAGCGCACTGACCCGTTCCTGCGACAGAGGTCGGGCGGCCGGTCGCACAGCGCGCGCAGCCTCATCGAGCGGGCCCGTCAGTCGTCTCGACAGATCCAGCTGTTCCCGTTCGGTCAGTGCGCGCAGTATGTAACGCGTCCGCGTGAACGCAAGCTGAAGCTGATCGAGCGCAAGCCGTTCCTCGACGAGCGCCTGATCGAGCGCGGCGCGAGTCAGTGCGTCTGACGCGCGGCTCATGGACCGGATCGCGTGGACCAGCGCGAAGCGCGACTGGTTCGCGAGCCGGCCGGCGATGGCCTCGTCATCGGCCTCGATGTGATCCTCCTCGTGGAGATCGCCGATGCCGGCCGCCGCCTGCTCGACTTCCGCAGCCAGCTCGCCACCCATCATGAAAACGAACTCCGCGCGTACGCTCCGCTGCTGCGCGGCGAGTGAAAGCGACGCCCGCACGAGCGTGTCCGAGTGCAGATCCGGCGCCCGCGCGATCAGACGTTCCGTCTCGAGGATGATCATCTGCTGACTGAGAGCGTAGCGGTCCATCTCATCGTCGATGGCAAAACCGTCGGCGGCGACAGAGCCCGGCGAGGTCAGCTCGATGACGAACGCGTCCGATTCGGCGGGCTGTGCGCCCGGCCGGCGGTCGGCGGCAACGCCACGGTAGACGAGCACATCACCCGGCCCGAGTCCGAGCGTGTCGAGTCGCAGAACCGTGCGGCCCGTCCAGTTGCGCTCACCGGACCGGACGATCTCGAGCGGCAGTTCGCCATCGGTGAACGTGAACTGCTCGCCGGATCCGGAGACCTTCGTGAAGCGCAAAGTGAGCGAGGCGAGGGCGAGGTCATCGTCCGCTTCGATGGCCACGTCGATGGTCCGATCCGCGTCGGGCAGGAACAGATCGCGCGCGGGTTCGGTCACTCGCACCCGTGGTGCTGCATCGGGCGTCGCTGTCACGCCGATCAATCGCCGCACGCCGGTACGGCCGTCCGACGCGGCGGGTTCGATGGCGATATGGCCGTCGGCTTCGACGGGCAGCTCACCGGTGAACGTGTTGCCGGCACGATCGAGTGTGTGGCTGCCGTCCGCTGTCGAGGCAGTCACTGTTGCCGCAACTGCGCGCACCGAAAGTTCGATGCGACTGCCCGCGAGCGCGACAATCCGAGCCGGGTCGGACAGCGTCCGGCTGGCCTGACCGGCGTACGCTGGCGGTGTGATGACCGCATCGATACGCGAGATGTCCACGCTCCCGATAGCAACCGGCAGCGGCGTTCCGGTCGAGTCGGTGCGCGCGTCGGCGCGGGTCACCGCGAAGGCCCAGAATGCGACGCACACGATCAGCGCGGTGATGACGCGGTGCGCCGGGAACAGCGCGGCAGGATCCACCGCCGCCGCGACGCGCGCCGCATCCGCCATGACCCGGTCGCCAATGTACGGCTGCACACGCCCCGGCCTGTCGAGCAGTTCGGCAGCCGTGATGATGACGTTGCGGCATTCGGGTGCGCCGCGTTCGACTGCGAACGCAACCGCCCGGCGCCGCCGCATCGTCACAAGAAGCCGCGCACCGATGCCGGCCGCCATCAGCACGGGTGCAGCAAGCAACGGCGGCACCAGTGGTCCGCCGCGGAGCAGGCCGGCAACCGCAACGGCAATGGCGACGAGCAGGCCTGCGGCCGCGCCTTCGCCGGCCGCGATCCATGCGAGCCGGCGGGCGGTATGTCCGAGGAACACGCGCAGATCGCGTTCACCGGACCATGGCGGACGCAACCCGGCCGGCTGCCGCAGTGCCCCGGAAGGGTGATCGCTCGGCCGGTTCATTCGATTGCCACTGTGGCGGCGCGTCGCAGCGAACGGCGGTACACCGTCTCGCCAACGAGCAGCGCGAGCACGACGAGCCACAGCCAGCGGCCGTCGGACGCATCGGTGTTGGCCCCGCCTGCGGCGCGATCGACAGGCGGGCGCTGCCATGAGGCGAGGACCACATCGGGCGTGACAGCGGGCTCGAACTCGGTGACCGGCGGTGCATTCGACAGCGCGCGCCCGATCGAGCCGATCAACGCCGCCGCGGCAAGGCTGCCGGGGTCGATCGCAGCGAAGAACACGAGGTGGTCGCGCCCTTCGATGGGTGCGCGTGCCGCCAGCGCGAGTGTGCTGCCGTCGGACGCGTGGCCGACGCCCACGAACGGTTCACCGGGCGTCATTGCATCGCCCGGCGCGGGACCTCCCGTGACCGCGGTGCGTTCCACTCCCGCGCGCGGTACACCACCGTCGCGGATGCCTGCGAGCGTCGCCCCAGCGGTGTGCAGCAAATCGTCGTCGCGCAGGCGAGCCAGCGTCTGTGCCATCCAGGGCGAGTCGAGCGCCAATGCGTCGCGAAGGAGACTGTCGCGGCCTTCGTATTCTTCATATACGATCGCGATGGGCCGATCCGGTCCGAATCGGACATCGTGCCCCGCGTGCCTGGCCGCGCGAAATGCAGCGTCAGCCACCATCGCCTCACCGTCACCCGCCAGAAGCAGTGGTACGGTTCCGCTGCGCTCCGCCACGGGTCGGACGAACCACTCGGCAGACGTGGCATCCTCGGTGAGCGTGAAGCGCGCCACCGTTTCCGTGTCGCCGGTCAATGACGTGATCTCGACCGGACCGTCCGGTGCCGCGACGCCGATGGAGTGAAGCCGCAGCCCGAAGGACGCAGGTACTCGCGCGACCGCAGCGGAATCGAGCGTGCCGGCCTGGAAGTCTGAAACGACGACGATCTCCCCCGGGCCGGGCTGCGTGCCGAGCCATGCGGCGGCTCCCGCGAGCGAAGCAGCAGGCGAAGCGGTCTCGACGACGATACTCGACGTGGCGTCGTTCGCAATGCGCTGTGCCTCCCTCCGTGCCGAAGCGGCGGCCGTTTCGCTGTCCGCCGTTGCAGCCGAAACCGCTGCAGCCGTCGTATCCGTCGATGTGCGCAGCATGCTCGCACTCGTGTCGACGATGACGACGCGGGACAGCATGGCGGCCAGCGCGTCGTCCCTCGCCGCGGTGCTGAACAGCGGCCTGGCCAGGGCGGCGACGGCGAAGGCGAGGATCAGCAGCCGCAATGCGAGCAGCGTCAGATCCTGAACCCGCGTGCGGCGAACCGGCTGAAGCCTGGACGCCGCGAGGAACCGCAGCGTGGGGAACGGCAGGACCCTTGCCTGGCGCCGGCCCAGCATGTGGATCAGCACGGGCACCACGAGCGCCGCCGCTCCGAGCCACGCCCACGGATTGCCCCAGATCACCCGACACCTCTGCGGTCGGCGGGCGCGGCGGCGGTCGGCGCGTTGCGGCGCAGGAGATACTCGCGCAGTGCGCGCTCGGGCGGATCGCCGGTGGACAGCAGGGCGTAGTCCATGCCATCGCGCATGGCGCGGGTGCGGCAGCGTTCGAGGAACTCGCGCAGCGCCGTTCTGTACGCGGTTTCGATTCCGGCCGCATCGACCAGGCGGCGTTCGCCTGATTCGAGATCGACGAACGCGAGATCGCCGTGGTAGGGGAACGTCGTTTCCTCGGGCGACACGACGTGCAGCATGACGATGTCGTGAC
This sequence comes from Longimicrobiales bacterium, assembly GCA_035513345.1. Taxonomy (GTDB): domain Bacteria; phylum Gemmatimonadota; class Gemmatimonadetes; order Longimicrobiales; family RSA9; genus DATKCF01. Next base: position 23,356 of record DATKCF010000203.1, on the reverse strand, counting down.
CGACCCGGGCGACTCGCCGCAACGCGCGGCCGGTTTCGTCCTCCGCATCATAGAAATCGGAGATGACGATGACGACACCGCGGCGGCGTAGCAGTTCGGCGGCGCGCGCGATGGTTCGCGGCGCGTCCCACGTTCCCGCCGGATCGAGCCCGTCGATGCGCGCAATGAGCGCCCGCAGGTGAGGCCGTCCTCCGCGCGCGGGAATGAAAGCGAAGTCGTCGCCCTGCATCGACATCAGACCGACCGCATCACCCTGCGTCGAGATGAGGTACGCGAGAGCGGCGGCGATCACGGAAGCGTATCTGAACTTCGAGATGCCGGTCGGCGGGAACGCCATCGACGCGCTCGAATCGAGGACGAGCATGGCCGACAGGCTTGTCGTCTCGCGAAACTGGCGAGTGTAGAGCCGGTCGGTGCGTGCGAGGACCTTCCAGTCGAGGTGCTTGAGATCGTCGCCGGCGCGGTACGGCCGGTGCTGCTGGAATTCGGCGCTGTAGCCGTGCAACGGGCTGCGGTGCCCGCCCGCGCGGACGCCTTCGACGACCAGGCGAGCGGCAAGCTCGAGGTCGTGCAAGGCTGCGACTACGGCCGGCGACAGCGCAGACATCAGGTCACGGCGAAACTGCTTCGAGGAGCCGTTCAATCACGTGGTCCGGATCGATGCCGTCCGCCTCGGCGTGGAAGTTGACCAGCACGCGGTGGCGCAGCACGGGCAGCGCAACGGCAGTCACGTCGTCGGGAGCCGGCACGGTACGGCCGTCGAGAAGCGCGAGCGCTTTCGCGCCCAGCAGCAGCGACTGTCCGGCGCGCGGACCCGCGCCCCAGCGAACCCAGTCGCGCACGGGTGGTGGTGCCGTCGGGTCGGCCGGCCGTGTCGCGCGCGCGAGCCGCAGGGCGTAGTCGACGACGTTCGAAGCCGCGGGCAGGTCGCGCACGAGCCGCCTGGCCGCCTCCAACTCGCGGCCCGACGCAACCTTGTCGACGATCGCGTCATCACCCGTTGTCGTTTCCTCGAGAATGCGCCGTTCGTCCGCGATGTCCGGGTAGGCCATCACGACATTGAACATGAAACGGTCGAGTTGCGCTTCCGGCAGCGGATGCGTGCCTTCCTGCTCGATCGGATTCTCGGTCGCCAGCACGAACAGCGGACGCTCGAGTTCGTGGCGCACGCCGCCCACCGTGACCTGGTACTCCTGCATCGCCTCGAGCAGCGCGGACTGCGTTCGCGGCGGCGTCCGGTTGATCTCGTCGGCCAGGATCACGTTGGCGAAAACCGGGCCGGGAATGAACCGGATGTGCCGCTTGCCGGTCGACACATCCTCTTCGATCACTTCGGTGCCGAGGATGTCCGATGGCATGAGGTCTGGCGTGAACTGGATGCGGCTGAATTTCAGCCTGACTGCGTCCGCGAGCGTCTTGATGAGCAGCGTCTTGGCAAGACCGGGCACGCCGCGCAGCAGGCAGTGGCCGCCGGCAAACAGGCACGCGAGGATCTCGCGACGGACCTGCCGCTGCCCGATGATGACGCGGCCGATCTCGGCGTTGAGCCGGCGGGCAAGGTCCGCCGCATCATCGAAGGAGGGCGGCGACGCATCCGGCGGTACTGGCCGGTTCATGGCCGTATGCATGCGCTCGTCCCACCGCCGATGTCGTTCGAGGCGCCGAGGTGTACGGGCTGTGACGCGTTGGCGTCACACGCGACCCGGCCCGCGATGCGGTTGCCAGCCACGATCGCGGTTGCGGCTGTCGTCTGTTCGAGAACGACACCGCGGGCGAAGGTCGAGCCGAACAGCGTGAGAGTGCCGGTCGTGCCGGCAATGCGGACTTCGCCCTCGACAGTCGAGCCGACGACCTCGATCGCTGACGCGCCAGTCGCGTCGAACGCGCCCCGGATCGTGGCGCCGCTCGCGACGAGCGATGCACCTTCACGGACCGTGACCGGACCCGCGACAGTTGCATTGACGAGACAGGTCACGCCCGCCGCGACGTTCAGTCCGCCTGCGTGATCGGCAGTGATGGTGGTGGTGCAATCGGTCAGTGGCTGGAACGTCACGTGAAACGTTTCGGCATCGCCGATGTTGCCGGCCGCGTCGCGTGCGCGGTACTCGATGGCCTGCGTGCCCCAGCCGGGCGCCCTTTCTTCCCACGGCTGAGGCGACAGGCCTTCCGCGCTCAGACTGCCGTAGACCAGTTCCTTGATGGTCGTGCCGCGCGGTGTGAAAAGGAACGGCGTGCCGGGCGGCGCATCGGGCCAGCCGTAGTAGTGGTGCCAGCCATCGCCGTTCACGCGGAACTCGGCAACGACGTAACCGGGCTGATCGTCGGCCGGATCGAGGCGCATGGTGAAGCGGTCGCGAATGAAGTAGTGGGGCGCGCCATCGGGCCGGTTGACGACGGTCTGCGGGTCGGCAAGCGTGTGGGTCACGGTCGGAGGCGTATTGTCGACCACCCACGACAGAGCTTCAGTCGAGACGTCGCCTGTCACCGGATCGGTGAGCGTTGCAGTCAACTGCTGCGTTCCGCGCGCGAGTCCGAGCGCTGCCAGGTCGAGTGTGCGCGGGTTCGTGCCAGCGTCGACAACGCGGCCATCAATGCGCCACTGGACGGCCGGCACGCGGTCCGGCGTGTGCGTCGTCTCGACATACACGACGTCACGTCCGCCGACCGGCCGGCCTGTATCGGTCGAACCGGTGAAGGCGATTGCCCCCGGACCCGTGGCAGGGGCCGCGTCAGCGCGCACGGTCCACGAGCGCGTGGCGGTCAGTGCCGAATCGCGGATCGCGGGATCGCGCACGAACGGTGTCGGGTCGACCGCGGTGACGGCGACGGTGTGCTCGCCCTGGCCGAGTGACAGGGTACGCAGGTCCAGATGGTGGCGGCCCGCGGCATCGTTCACTACGCGGCCGTCGACCAGCCACGTGATGTCGAGTTCGTGGTAGACGGGATGGGCGGTATCGATCCAGAGGATCGCATCGGGCGGGACGGCCGATGTCGCCGGAGATGATGCGGCGATCAGCTCGACCTGGTCGGAGATGCGATCGGTCATGCGCTCGAGGCTGACCTGGTCGAAGTAGTAGCCGAGCGAGATCATCATGGAGTGGCGGCTCGGGCGCCAGATGCCGGCGACGTGCGACTGTCCGCCCTCGAATCGACCGATGATGCCGCCCGACTCGCTCTCTTCGCCCAGCCAGCGCCACCATTTCGCCTGCTGCGCGCGCATTGCGGATTCGGTCAGCAGCGTATGCTGGACCGAGGTCGGCTCGTCGCGGTCCCAGACGCCGCCCATGACGCCGCGGGCGCTGTAGGTGTACTCGTCCTGGAGTCGGCCGAGCGAATGGCCCAGCTCGTGTGGCGTGATGTACGGGCCGAGTGCGTTGCCGCCGGAAGTGGTTGCAGTCGAGCCGCCGATGCCGCCATACGTGTCGGTGTTCGCTATGGTCAGGATCTGATCGAAGTCGGGTGTTGCCATTGCGGCGTACAGGCGAGCGTCCTCGTTGCGGACGCGGATGCCGCGTGCGTTCGGATTGTCACAGCCGCCACTGAACTCTGTGCCGAGAGGAGTGGTGCGGACCTCGCGGTGCGCCGGGTCGCATGTAATACCGGACTCGGGCGACTCGATCTCGACGCTGTACACGTTGATGTAGTTGCGGTAGCTGCGAAACGGCTCGAGGCTCCACATCACGTTCAGGTGCTTGTCGACGTGCGCGCGGTACCGGTCCATCTCGGCGGCCGTGTAGCCGTCGCTCAGGATGACGAGCGAGAAGCGACTGGCGGGCTCGCCGGTCACCTGGATGGGCACGACGCGCGCGGGGGCCGGGGCAGCGGCCTGGGCGGCGACACGCCCGGGCAGCGGCATCTGCGACAGAACCAGCAGGCACAGGACGAGGCGTTTCACCAGCAGTACTCCCGCGTGTGAGATTCCGGTCGTTGCACGGCAATCCGTCGGGTATTGTAGGGTCAGCCGGGCCGCCGAGTCGAGGGGTCTTGCGGATACGTCGCGCTTGTCGTCGCTTCCGGCGCATGGTCGGCGAACCGGCAGCGGCGATTGCGGCACAGGTACGTTCGGGCGCGGACGCGATGGCGATCGTGCGCGCGCACCTCGACCGGATCGACGCGCGGGACGGGCGGGTCGGCGCATTCGAGCGGGTGCGCGGCGAGAGTGCTCTCGACGAGGCCGCGGCGCTGTCCGGTCGCGCCGATCTCCCGTTGCTGCCGCTGGCCGGCGTGCCGATCGCAATCAAGGACAACGTGTGCGTTGCGGGAGAGCCGATGCGGGTCGGTTCGCCAGCCACGCCGGACTCGCCGTGCGGATCGGATCACGAGGTCGTTCGGCGCCTGCGCGGGGCCGGCGCGATCGTCATCGGCAGCACGCGCGTTCCGGAACTCTGCATCTGGGGCACGTCCGACAACGCGTTCGGCGTGGCCAGGAATCCGTGGGATCCGCAGCGGACGCCGGGCGGATCGTCGGGCGGCAGCGCCGCGGCGGTCGCGGCCGGAATGGTGCCGATCGCTCACGGCAACGATGGCCTTGGCTCGATCCGTGTTCCCGCAGCGTGTTGCGGCGTGGTCGGTCTCAAGCCGGGCTACGGAGTGGTGCCGGGCGGCGTGGGCGCTCACGCGTGGTTCGGCATGTCGGAGAATGGTCCGCTGGCCACGACCGTGACCGATGCCGCGATCATGTTCGCTGTCATGGCAGGCCGCCCGGTCACCGATGTGCTTCCGCCGGACTCGCCCTTGCGGATCGCGGTCTCGGTCCGGAAACCGGTGCCGGCGACGCCCCTCGACAGCGGCTACCGCGACGCGGCCGAGCGGGTTGCGGCCCTGCTCTCAGGTTCGAGGCACGAGGTGGAGAACGCCGATCCGCCATATCCGCTGCGGAACACGATGCCTGCACTCGCGCGCTGGTTCGCCGGTCCGATGGCGGACGCGGAGCCGCTCGAGTTCGATGCGCTCGAGCCGCGCACGCGGCGACATCTCCGTATGGGTCGGCTCGTCACGCGGATGGGCCTGGTCCGCGAGTCGGACGTTCAGTGGTGGCGACAACTCATTGCACCGTTCTTCGAGCGATACGACGTCCTGATCACACCCGCGCTCGCCGCTCCGCCGATCCCGGCCGACCGCTGGGCGGAGAAGTCATGGATCGCGAACATCGCGAGCAACACGATGTACGCACCATTCGCCGCGTCATGGAACCTGGCGAGGTTCCCGGCCATGGTCGTTCCCGCGGGCATGCACAGCGTGGGCGTTCCGCTGTCCGTCCAGCTCGTGGCCGGGCCCGGGCGTGAAGACACGCTGCTGTCGGTGGCGCGTCAGATCGAGATGCTGAAGCCGTGGACGCGTCACGCTCCGATGCCTGATGGTGAGGTCGCGTGAGGGACACGCGCCGGTTGTGGTTGCGGTTCACGATTGTGGCGTTCGTCATCGTGGTGGCGGCGCATCTCGTCGACGGCTGGGCATACGACAACATCGTCTACGAACGCGTCCACGAGGAAGACTGGGGCCGCATGCTGCGCGTCATGGGGTTCGCGCCGCTCTGGCTGCTGGCCGGTCTCGCACTCATCGCGAACGACTGGCCGCGCCGCGCACGCGGTGTGCTCTATCCCGCAATCATGCGCGGCTGGCTGCTGGTCGCAGCGGTCGCTACGTCCGGCATCGTTGGCGAGCTGCTCAAACTCGTTTTCCGCCGGGAACGGCCACGCGCCCACGCAGGCGAGTACTTTTTCCGGCCGTTCACCGAGCGGCCTCTCTCATCCGGCGGTCTCGCGCTGCCGAGCACCCACACGATCGTCGCGTTCGCGGCCGCGACCATGCTCGCACGGTTGTTCCCGCGCGCGACACCGATCTGGTACCTGCTCGCCATCGGCTGCGGCCTTACGCGTGTCATGCTGCAGGCACATTTCGTGAGCGACATCGCCGTCGCGGGGCTCGTCGCCTGGGCGTTGACAGCGTGGTTGTGGAGGCGCCATGAGCGGCGGATCTCGCGGCTCGATGGCGAGGCCCGGAGTCCGTAATCCGGGTTCGGGTCCTGCCTGGCCGGGTTACTTGCCCGCGCGCAGCGCCAGGTGGCGCCGCAGTTCGGCTTCCAAGAGTTCGGCGTTGATGGGCCGGCTGAAGAAGTAGCCCTGGCCGAGACGGCAGCCCATGGCCTTGAGCATATCGAGCTGCGTCTGCGACTCGATGCCTTCGGCGACGACATCGAGGCCCAGCTCGGAGCCGAGCGCGATGATCGTGCGTACGATCGCCGCAAGCTTGACGTCCGTCTCCATGTCCTGGACGAAGCCCATGTCGACCTTGAGGCCGTCGACCTCGAGATCCTTGAGGTAGCGGAGCGAGGAGTAGCCGGTACCGAAGTCATCCACGCTGACGCTGGCGCCCATGTCACGCAGCGCCTGTACACGTCCGGGATGCTGGACGGCGACGGTCTCGGTGACCTCGAGGTGGAGCTGCGCCGGCTCGATGCCGACCTGCTGCAGGAGCGAGGCAATGCGGTCGGGCAGGTCGCGGTCCTCGAGCTGTCGGGCGGACAGGTTGACCATGAGGCGAACGCCGGGAGCGATGCCGAGTCCGTTCCAGCGGGCCATGTCGCGGCACGCGTGATCGAGGATCCATTCGCCGAGTCGGCCGATCATGCCGGACTCCTCGGCGATCGGGATGAACTCGTTGGGGCCGACGACGCCGCGCTCGGGGTGCATCCATCGTGCAAGGACCTCGATGCCCCAGAGGTTCCCAGTCTCGAGTTCGATGACTGGCTGATAGAGCGTAGTGAGTTCGTCACGGTCGATGGCGACGCGCAGCTCCTGCTGCCGGAGCAGACGGGCGCTGCCGTCCAGATCGACCGACGGATCGAAGATGTGAAAGAGCGTTCCCGCGCGACGCTTCGCCTGATACATCGCGGCGTCGGCCTTGCGGATCAGGTCTTCGGCATTACGGCCGGCCGCGCTGCCGCTGTCTCCGTCGCCTTCGTACATCACCGCCCCGATGCTGGCTTCCAGCTCGATGCGGTTACCATCGACCAGCACGGGAGTCCGGATTGCGGCAGCCACACGCTCGAGGATGTGCGTGAGCTGGGCGGGCCCGCTCAGACTTTCGATGACGACGCTGAACTCGTCGCCTCCAATGCGCGCGACAGTGTCCTCCTCGCGGAAGCACGCGAGCAGGCGCCGGGCGATCTGCTGAATGGCGCGGTCGCCAGCATTGTGGCCCTGGCTGTCGTTGAGCGCCTTGAACCGGTCCAGGTCCAGATAGACCAGCCCGACCCGAGTGGACGTGCGGTCTGCCTGGGCCACGGAGTGCTCGAGACGGTCGCGGAACAGCGCGAGGTTGGGCAGGCCCGTGAGCCAGTCGTGGAACGCCAGGTGCTGGAGTTCCTGCTCGAACCGCCTGCGCGCCGTGACATCGCGGAGAATGGCCTGGTAGCCCAGCAGGTGGCCGCGTTCGTCCCAGCGCGGAACAGCCGTCAGCTGGATCTCGACCGCGCCGCCGTCCCTTGTCAGGCCCGTCACGTCGTAGTCGCGAATCGTGCTGTGATCGCGCAGTGCCGCGAGAACCTGCTCGCCCGCCGTGGCATCCGCCGCCAGCGATGACAGGCTCCTGCCCACCAGCTCATCACGCGACCAGCCGGTCAGGTTCTCTACCGACGGGTTCGCATCGATGATGCAATGCTCCGAGTCCGTGATCAGGATCGCATCCAGCGACTGCTCGAACAGATCGCGGTACCGCTGCTCGCTGTCGCGCAGTGCGGCCTCCGTCCTCTGCCGCTCGCTCACATCCTGCTTGATCGCGATGTAGTGCGTGATCCGGCCGTCCCGCCGCACCGGCGTGATGCTCATGTCCTCGACGTACAGAGAGCCGTCACGCCGCCGGTTCACGATCTCGCCCTTCCAGACGTCGCCGGCCTTGATCGTGCTCCATAGGTCCTCGTAGAAATCCGGCTTCATCAGGCCGGACCGGAGTATTCGCGGATTGCGGCCGACCACCTCTTGTTCACCGTACCCCGTCGTCCGCGTGAACGCCGGGTTCACCCATTCGATAACACCAGTACTATCGCAGATCACGACCGCATTGACTGTGGCGCGCAGCGCGTCGTACAGCACGCTCATCTCCTCCGCATGCTGGCGCCGCTTCGTGATGTCGACGAAAAGCCCGATGCCTTCCTGCCCCGGCGAGCGCGGCAGCGATCCGTTCGTCAGACACCAGACCGATCGCCCATCACGATGTGACAGCGCAACATCGGCCCCGTCGGCCGATCCGCCGTTGCCGTCCGCCAGGACGCCAGACGCCAGTGTGTCGATGTGCAGGCCGGCCCGGACATCGGCTTCAGAGTAGCCGAAAACCTCCAGGAACGTGCGGTTCGTCTCCAGGATCCTGCCCTCACGATTCCATACCGCAATAGCGACCATCGACGTGTCGACAACCGACGACCCCGCCATGCAATTCGCCAGAACACCGGTCAGTTCCGTTGTCACCTGTGGTCCGCTCGATCCGTTCCGGTCTGAATCCCGACCAGCGACCCGTCTGCAGATACACCAGACATGCCACGGCCACCAGCGGCATCAGTCGATTCGACCGTGCCAGGCGACCTTTGCGGCGCATTATCGAGCCTGCGTGGATTGTCCATTAACAGAATATCCAATCATCGAGCCATCCCGGTGGGATCGCCCGGTTCTCGAGACCGCGCTGACGGCAGAAACGTGACAGCTCCGCCGAAAAGACCAATAACCCCGCCTTCGAGTGTGCATTCCAAGTATCGACGGGCTCTGCCGAAAGCTGGACTGGCAGGTCCAATGCCGGGCGGCGGCCACGTCGGGTAGCCGACCGATCCTGTCTGTCCGTCACGCCTTCACGAGTTGTCCTGACGGGTTCCCTTCACCTTCCAGCAAGCGCGGAGTCGCCGTGTTCGAACGTGGGTCATCCGCCGCGGTCGCGTCCGTTCCGTGCTGGAGCCGGCTCCCGGAGCGCGGGCATGGCCTGTGGCTCCTGCCGCTTGCGTTCTTCCTTGTCGTTGGAGCTCTGGAAGCGACGCACGCATGGATCGGCTACCATCTGGGCGGTGGGCCTGTAATCGGCCTGACGCTGCGAGGCCAGCCGATGACGTGGTCCGATTTCATGGCCCGCACGGCGCCCTCGTGGCTGCTGGTCGGGTTGCTGACGCCGTTCGCGATGAGGGTCCTGCGCCGGTTTCCGCTCGAGGGCAAGGACGCACGACGCAACGTGTTCGTGCACCTGGCGGGCGCGACGGCGTTCGCGGCGGTGTTCCTGACAGGCGCTGCCGCGTTCCGCTACCACCTGTTCCTGAAGCACGAGATCGCGACGACCTACGGCGGACTCCTGATCCGGTACTACGCGGTCTATTTCAACACGTTCTTTATGGTCTACTGGGCGCTCGTCGCGGTGTACACGGCGTTTCGGTACCACGCGCGCAATCGGGATGCGGTGATCCTCGAGCGGGATCTGGCCGAGGCCCGGTTGCAATCGCTGCAGGGGCAGGTCCGTCCGCATTTTCTCTTCAACGCACTGAACGCGATCACGACTCTGGCCCGGGACGGTGACCGGAAAACGACGGTCCGGATGCTGACGACGCTGGCCGAACTGCTTCGGGCTTCATTCTCGGATGCCGGCACACAGTACGTTCGGCTGGGCGACGAAGTGGCTTTCGTCATGCGGTATCTGGACCTGGAGCGGATGCGATTTCCGGATCGGCTCGAGGTGCATGTGCGAATGGATCCCGCGACGGAGGATGCAGTGGTTCCGCGATTCGTGCTGCAGCCGCTGGTCGAGAACGCGGTCCGTCACGGCGTAGCGGTGTCGGACCGTCCTGGTCGAGTCACGATCGAGACGCGGTGTTTCGATGGCATGCTCGAACTCCGGGTCGACGACACGGGTCCGGGGCCTGCACCGGGCGCAATGGAAGGAACGGGTCTGGGCAACACGCGGCGTCGTCTCGAGCACGTGTTCGGCGCGTCCGCGGATCTCGCGCTGGTCCGGAGGCCGGAGGGCGGCTGCCGTGCACGCGTCCGGTTGCCAGCCGGCCTCGGCTCACCGGTTCCTGCGGCGGCATCATGACCGGGCCGGCCGCTCCGATCCGGGCAGTGATCGTGGACGACGAGCCGCTGGCGAGGCGGGGTATCCGTCTGCGCCTCGAAGAAGAGCCGGGCTTCGAAGTCGTCGCCGAGTATCCGTCGGGCGCTGCCGCCAGTCGCGATATCGGCCGAGTCGATCCTGATGTTGTCTTTCTGGATGTGCAGATGCCGGAGATGGACGGTTTCGATATGCTCGAGAAGATCGGGGAAACCGGTGCGGCCGTCGTGTTCCTGACGGCGCACGAGGACTACGCGCTCAGAGCGTTCGCCGTCGATGCGCTCGACTACCTGCTGAAGCCGCCGAGTGACGAGCGGCTCGACCGTGCGATTCTGCGGATCCGCGAGCATGTGGACGGCGGGCGGGCGGCCCGTCTCGGCCGCCAGGTTCGCGACATGGTGAGCGGCGGAGTGCCTGCGACCGGAGCACGACCGTCCACGGGGCAGCCCGATGTGCTCCACGTGAGGCAGCACGGACGCGTTCTGCTGTTGAGGCCGGCCCGGATCGACTGGATCGAGGCGGCCGGCAACTACGTCCGGCTCCATTCAGGCTCGAAGACGTACCTCGCCCAGTACTCGATACGCGAGCTCGAGACGCGGCTTGCCGGCCACGGCTTCATCAGGATACACCGGAGCACGCTCGTCAACAGCGACAGGATCGTCGAGCTTCAGCCGCACTTTCACGGCGACTACGTTGCCGTGCTGTCTGACCGGACCGTGTTACGGGTAGGCCGCTCGTACCGCGAGTCGTTGCTCGGCCGCTGATCCTCGTTCGCCGTTCGCATTGTGCATTCAGCCGTTTACGTGCTCCGCGCGCTGTTCGGACAGCCTTCAGCGGTCCACATCCGGGTCCGCGCGTTTTCTCAACGCGCACCCCGAACGGGGTGTCGAACGCGATACGTGACCCAGATCGTGGAGGCACCATGCAACGAATTTCCCGATTCACCGGCGCGGCGCTCGCCGTCCTGACGCTCGCCTGCGACTCACCCATCGCTGAGCCCGACACAGGCGTCGAGCCGTTCGCGGCCAGTGCGGCCCATGCGGGCGTCATCGCGTCGGCGACCGGCGCTGCGCACCGGATCCGCGGCGGCGAACTGTGGGTTCTGTCCTTCAACGCGATCAAGCGCGCGAACGGGCGCGTGACCGGGCAGTACAGGGTCGACCGCAAGGATGTCGACGTTTCGTTCAATGTCGATGTGACGTGCATGTCGGTGTCCGGCAACACGGCGTGGATCGCGGGGATAATCCGCAACCAGTCGGGCGACATCGCGGTTAACGGAACGGTATCGTACTTCTACGTGATCGACAACGGCGAGGGCCCGAACGGCGGCGGCGACATCGTGAGCGGTCTGAGGCTCAACGATGTGGCGGGCGAAGACGTGCGTTTCTGCGAGGAGCAGCCGTTGCTGCTGCCAGCGGTGCCCGTCGAGCTGGGCAACGTAACGGTCCGCGGCGAGGGCTGACGCACCGGGGCAACATCCGGGGGACAGAGGGACGATCGGGGACGTCGGCGAGTGGGTCATTCGTCCGGCGCGATCAGTCGCGCGATCCGTCGTTGAGCCGCAGGCAGGGCGAGATTTTCGAGACTGTCGAGCGGCACCCACCGCGCATTGCGCCGGCGTTCCCGATCCGGGCCAGCCCCGGGCGCGGTTTGCGTGGACCCGGCGACACCGGGTGACACGATGTCGCCTGCTGTCTTCGTTTCGAACAGCCACACGTGATACGTTTCCCGCCGGTGGCTGAAGGCGTGCGGGACGGTGGCAAGGAAACGGCTGTCGCGCCGCAGCGGCATGGCGAGCGCAGCGCGGGCCGCTCGCCTTGCCGCGGCCCGGAACGACTCCGAAGCGCGGACCGCGACGCCGGGGAACTCCCACATGCCGGCAAGCATGCCCGCGTCCGGCCGTCGAACGAGCAGAACGTGCTGGCCATGGCGTACGACGGCGGTTCCGATATCGAACTCGGGGACGGGCGCGGCCTTCCTGGGCGAAGGCCGCACCGCCTGTGTCCCGTTCGCCCTCGCCTCGCACACGCCCGAGACCGGGCAGAATCCGCAGGATGGTGATCGCGGCGTGCAGACGGTCGACCCGAGCTCCATGAAGCCCTGGTTGAAGTCGCCGGGCCGATCGGCAGGTACGAGCCGCGCGGCCGCGGCCTCGAGCATGGATGGCGAGATGTCACCCTCATCGAGGAGTCGGTGCAGGACGCGGCGCACGTTGCCATCCACGGCCGGCACCCGCTGACCGAAAGCCATGCTCGCGATCGCGCCTGCGGTGTACCGCCCGATGCCCGGCAGTTCCATCAGTCGGGCGTGGCTGTCGGGCAGGCGACCATCGAGGTGTTCCCTGACTTGACGGGCTGACCGGTGTAGATTGCGGGCACGCGAGTAGTAGCCGAGTCCCTGCCATTCGACGAGCACGTCATCGATGTCGGCGTCCGCGAGGTGCTCGAGAGTGGGGAACCGCCGGGTCCAGCGTTCGTAGTAGGGCAGTACGGTCTCGACGCGGGTCTGCTGGAGCATGACTTCGGAGACCCAGACGCGGTAGGGGTCGGTCGACTCTCGCCACGGCATGTCGCGGCGATGCGCATCGAAGAACGCGAGTACGCCGGCGCGTACCGCTTCGATGCGGTCCTGCGTCAGACGGTCGGTCACGTCACTCACGAGGTCCGGCAGCCATGCGCTTCACCACGTACAGGAAGTACAGCGGCTCTATTCTGGACGCGCTGAACATCCAGGACCTGCTCGATCATCTCTCGGATTTCCTGCTGCAGAGCGGTTTCGAGGGCGGTCCGCACTTTCACCCGTGGTGGGGCTGGTCGGGTGATGAGGATGCCCGGTCCGTCGATTCGCTGAAGGAAGCGCTGCTTCAGGCGCTGATCGAGAGCGGCCAGTTGACGCCGGAGATGCTGGCCGAGCTGCGCGGCGAGGGCAAGGGCGACGCGGATGTCCAGCAGCAGATCGCGGAGCTGCTGAACGACCTGGTGCAGAAGCTTGTGGACGAGGGGTACCTCAACCTGACGCAGCCGCCGCAGATGCCGGGCGGTCATACCGGAATGGCGGAGGCTGAAGGCACGGTCGACGAAGGGAAGCAGGCGGCGCAACAGGTCGAGTTCAAGCTTACGCAACGCGGCATCGATTTTCTCGGCTATCGCACGTTGCGGCATCTGCTGTCGGCGATCGGGCAATCGAACCACGGCGCGCACGACACGGCGCAGCTCGCGACCGGCATCGAGGCGGGCGCTGCGGCCCGGCCATACCAGTTCGGCGATACCATGAATCTGGACATCCCGGCGACCCTGAAGAATGCGCTGGCGAGGCAGGGACCGAAGGTGCCGCTGGACCTCGACTACCCCGATCTCATGGTGCATCAGTCGGAGTACCGCAGTTCGTGCGCGACGGTGCTCATGCTCGACGTCTCGCACTCGATGATCCTGTACGGCGAGGACCGGTTCACGCCGGCGAAGAAAGTGGCACTCGCGCTGTCGCACCTGATCCGGACGCAGTACTCGGGTGACAGTCTGAAGCTGGTGACGTTCGGCGACCGCGCGAAGGAAGTGCCGCTCGCGCGTCTGTCGGAGGCGAAAGTCGGACCGTTCCACACGAACACCGCGGAAGGTCTCAAGCTCGCTCGCAGGCTGCTGCTCGCGCAGAAGAAGGACATGCGGCAGATCGTGATGATCACGGACGGCAAGCCGAGCGCGATCACGCTGCCGGACGGGCGAGTGTACAAGAATCCGGCCGGTCTGGATCCGCGCGTGATCCGTGAAACACTGCGCGAAGTGGCGGCATGCCGGAAGGCCGGGATCCTGATCAACACGTTCATGCTGGCCAGGGATCCGGCACTCGTGCAGTTCGTGGCGACAGTGTGCCAGATGGCCCGGGGCAAGGCGTACTTCACGAACACGATGACGCTCGGAGAATACGTGATGCGCGATTTCCTGCGACGCAGGTCGCGACGCGTGCGTTGATCGGAAGAGTGGATGAGGGTGCAGCTCGAAGGGCGGTTGGAGGCGTTCGGCTTCGAACCTCGTGTGGCAACGATCGAGGCGATCGCGCGGCCGACATCGTGGCGGGTGACACGCGCGCTCATCATCGCCGGTATCACGATCGGAGTGGCCCCGGTCGTGGCGATCGCGCCGCCCCACTTCCCGTGGCTGATCGGCGCGCTGGTGACGGGAAGCGTGCTGGCAAGCCGCAGACTGTCGGAGCGCTACACGTTGCGCTCCATCACGAGCACATGTCCGCGGTGCGGTACGAGCGTACGCATGGAACCCGGCCGACTGAGGTCCGAGCAGACGGTCCGGTGCGGGTTGTGCGGCCATGACTCGACGTTGACAGTCGCGTTGGAGCTGTAGGAGCCAGATTCTCAGGAGCCGCTCGCCCGCGAAGCCAGCCAGTCCGCTCTCGATCGTCGCATTGCCGGCGTCAGTGGCAGACCGGCCTGCTCGTACGTGACCACCTCCAGGCGGTTGTCTTCGGCGAACGTGATCCGTCCTTCGTGCGTGCGGCCGCGCTGCTCGAACGTGATCGGCACGGTGTCGCCGGGCCGATGTCCGGCGATAATGGCGCTGACGGCATCCGGTGTGTCAATCGTCTGTCCGTCGATCGACACGATGGCAGTGCCGCGGTCGAGCCCGGCCTCGTAGTACGGCGAGCCGACGGGCGTGCTGCCGGTGATCATGACCCGTCCGTTCTGTGTCTGGAGCAGCGCCTGTCCGAGAGTGGCCTGGCCGGTGTTCGCGGGACGGACGGCCACGCCTACGCGAGCGAGCAGAGCGGCGTAATCGGGGACTTCGCGGCCGAACACGTAGCGCTCGAAGAAATCGTGGGCGAACGCGGTGTCGCCCGCTGTTTCGGCGAGTGCCGCGCGGACGTCCTCGTTCGTGTATGGCCTTTCGGGCACACCGTGGTGACGCCACATCGTGCGCATGAGCGCGTCCAGTGTCGTGTCGTACTCGGTGCGCAGTGTGAGATCGAGTGCGAGGCCGAGGGCCGAACCCCACGTGTAGTACGAGATGAACGTGTTGGCGAAGCTGGTCGGATCGACCGACGTGGCCGCATCGACAAACGGCGCCATCCGGCTCATCTCGACCGGGCTGCGGTACGTACGGCCCGCGCCGTTCACGACGGCATTGATCGTGCCGGCCAGTCCGCCGATGTATCGGTCGTCGTCGAAGATGCCTGCGCGGCGTATGAAGAGATTGGTGTAGTAGGAAGTGAACCCTTCGCCGAACCACAGTTCGGAAGACATGTTGGCCCGTTCGAAATCGAACGGCTCGAGTGCGGCCGCCCGGATCCGCTCCATGTTCCACGCGTGGAAGAACTCGTGGGAAAGGGTGCCGAGGTTGGCTGTCGGGTCTTCGAGGCCGCGCGTGCTGGTCAGGACCGTCGAGTTGCGGTGCTCCATGCCGTCGCCCGCCGCCCACGGTACGTAGCAGGCGAGAAACGTGTACGTGCCATAGTCGAAGTCCGGGAACTCGCCGAACGCGCCGCCCTGTTCGGCGACGACCTGCATGGCGAGGTTCGTGAACGCGTCCATCACGGTATCCGTGCCCTGGTGGTGGACCGCCAGCCGGATCGTGTACTCCTTGCCGTTCGACACCACTGTCCACTCGCGCAGCATGAAGTCGGACAGCTCGGTCGGGCTGTCCATGAAGTACGCGTGGTCCGGCGCGGTGAACGTGAAAGGATCGTCGGTCGGTACAAGCTGTGTCGCGACGTTCCAATTCGATTCGGCGGGTGGATGGAACGTGATCCGTACAGGGCGCTCGGTCAGGCCTCTCGCCCAGATGAAGGTAGCGGGCATGTTGAGGTGCGCGTGCGTCAGGTCAATGCCCGAGTACGTGCCATCGGCACGATCCGCGAACAGCGTGTAAACGACGTCGACCGTTCCATCGTGACCGGCGGCGGTCCAGCCGTACGGGTCCGGGCGGGTCAGCTGCAGCTCGCGGCCGCGGCCGTCCGTTGCACGGACCGAATACACGTTCTTCGCAAACTCGTGGAGCGCATACCGCCCCGGCGATGACCTGCTCATGCGCAGTTCGAGAGGCGACGATGGCAGGTTCGTGAAGGAAACCAGGATCTCGGCCTCGTGGTGGACCGCGTTCGGGAACCGGACGTCATAAGTGACCTGGGCGGTCGCGGCCAGCGGCAGGACGGCAAGTGCAAACGCCGTCACGGCCAATCGCGTCAGTGGACTGAATCGCATCATGTCGAAATCCATGCGGGTGAATCGCGCGTTCCGGGCTGCTACCCGTGCGCTGCCAGAAAAATGGCCGGAACGCGGGCACGGTGCAACGCGCCGCGGTGGCTGTGCCAGTCGTACCGCGGGAGCGGGCCGGTCGCTATACTTGTACGTTGATCCCCGGATCGCGGGACCGACGGGCGTGGTGGGTGTCGAGCGCCGCGTGGTGGGACTTCGCAGCCGGGTTCTGCCGTGTGGACCGCGGCCGGCTCCACAGATACGAAAGTCAGGAGAACGATGGAGGGGACGCTCGCACTGTTGATTCCGATCATCGCCGTGTCCATTCCGCTGGTGGTGGTCGCCGGCCGCTTCATCGTGCAGCCGATCGTGACCGCGATCAGCCGGAACGCAGATGGGCGGAACACCGGTCAGATCGTTGCACCGCTGGCGCAGCGGCTCGAGGCGGCGGAGGACCGGATCCAGGAACTGGAGCGTTCGCTCGAGCGGGTGGTCGAGGAACAGGCGTTCGAGCGGCAGCTCAGGTCCGGCCGGTCCGGCCAGGCTCTCACCGAGTGACGGGGCCGCACTCGACAGCCTCAATCCCACGATGATCCTGCGGAACGTGAACATCGCGATGTGCCTTGCGGTTGGCGCTGCCGCACCGGCTCTGGCGCAACAGCGGGACACGCTACGCACGGATTCGGCGGTGTTCCGGCTCACCGGCATCGCAGTGCACGCGGTGCAACCGGTCACGTCGGTTGGCGGAACCAGTGCGATCGTGGTCCGACTCGATTCACTGTCGCCCGGCTTCGCACCGCGCATGGCGCAAGTACTGCGCGACCTGCCGATGATCAACGTCCGGACCAACTCGCGCGGCGAGGCAGAGCTGACGCTGCGGGGCTCGGAGTCCAGACAGGTTGCGGTCCTGCTCGACGGTGTGCCGTTGACGCTGCAATGGGATGCGCGCACGGATTTATCGGTCGTGCCGGCGACGGCCGTTCAGGAGTTGACGTTCACGCGTGGCCTGTCCTCGATGCTGTTCGGACCGAACGTGCTCGGCGGTGTCGTCGAGGTCAGCGTCGGCCATGGCCGGAGCCGGGTGAGTGCCGCTTCCGCCACAATCGGCGGCGGGTTCGACCAGTACGGCGGCTACGGCTCGGCGGGAACGCTGACGGTACCGTTCGAGCGTGAGAGCGGGAGCTGGCTGGTCCGCGCCGGTCTCGGTTTCCGCGACACGCCGGGCTCGCCCCTGGCCGCTGGCATCGAGGAGCCGGTGCCCGCGTCGGACCCGGGCCTGCGCCGGAACACGGACATGAGAACGCGCGACGGTTTCTTCTCGGCGCGTTGGGACGCGAACGGCGGCGCGTGGTTCTCGCTGTCCGGCTCGGGCTTCGACGCTGAGCGCGGCGTGGCCGCCGAGTTGACCGGTGCCCCACGGTTGTGGCGGTACCCGAACGTTTCGCGCTACGTAACGGTCGCATCCGCCGGCACGGGGTTTCACGACTCGCCGTTCGGCGGACGCGGCGACCTCGAGTTCAGCGTGGGCGTTGACGAGGGCAGGACCGAGATCGATTCATACGCGACGCCCGCCTATGACGAGGTCATCGCCTTCGAGAACGGCGATGACCGCACGGTGACACTCCGACTGCTTGGTGACCAGACGATCGGCTCGCGCGCCGACCTGCGCGGCGCGTTCACGCTGGCCGACATCTTCCACCGCGAGATCCTGCCGGGCGAGGAGCACGAATACCAGCAGCGCCTGATGAGCGTTGGTGGCGAAACCATCATGCGCGTCCACGAGGCGGCAGGCCGCAGGGTCACTGTCAGTGCGGGTGCCGCGCTCGACATCGGGACGACGCCGAAGACCGGTGACAAGCCGTCGCTGGACCGCATCACCGACTGGGGCGCGCGCACCGGCGTCACCGCGTCGCTGGCGAGTGGCACCGTCATGCTGCACGGCGGTGCGAGCCGCCGCGGCCGGTTTCCCGCGCTGCGCGAGCTGTACTCGGGCGCGTTGAACCGCTTCCAGCCGAACCCGGTTCTGACCCCCGAACACCTGACCGCTGTCGAAGGCGGAATCACGACGCGGCTGGCGGGGGCGAGTGTTCAGGCAGTCGTGTGCCACAATCGCCTGAACGACGCCATCGTCCGGGTGCCCACGGGCGACGGCCGGCTCCAGCGAGTGAATCGCGACGAACTCCGCAGCACCGGCCTCGAGCTCCTCGCGTCGCGCGCCTTCGGCCGCGTCTCGGTCGCCGCCGACCTCACGCTACAGACCGTAGACCTCATCGATCCATCGACGAGCGAGGCCAGCAAGCCCGAGAATCAGCCGGCAGCGTTCGGCAGCGTCACCGCCGGCTTCCCGCTCGCGCCCGGCATGGGTGTGAAGACCGAAGTCCAGTACACCGGCAGCCAGTTTTGCATCGATCTGGACTCGGGCCAGGACACGCGACTCGATTCCGGCACCCACATCAGCGCTGACCTCGCCCGCGTCTGGAACCTGAGGCCGTCAGGTTCGTCCTGGTTCTCCCGGCTCGAAACACGTGTCGCCGTCGACAACATCGCCGACACGGCGATCTTCGATCAGTGCGGCCTGCCCCAGCCGGGCCGCCTCGTCCGATTCGAAGTGAGAGTCTTCTGAGGAGAGGACCTGGAGGACCGTGGAGGAGCCTGGAGGATGGACATAGAACGCTGGGGGCGCGGCGGGAGCGGCGCGGTGGGAAGGCAACGGGTTGGGGTTTACGGTGGGGCGCTGGATCGGATCACGGCGGCGATCATACATTCGGCTCTTGAACTGCACACCCGGCTGGCCGCTGTTCGAGACGGAATCGGCGGGTCGTGAATCGATACGTCCAGGCGCTTGCCGCGTCCTTCGCCACCCCGGCGCCCATCGCGTGAAACCCCGGACGCGAATGACGCAGGGGGGCGGTGTGGGGGTCTTCGCCAGGGGCAACGGGTGGGCGGGGACGATTCGGGTGGACGGGCGGTTCTGCGGGCCGCCGGGGACAGCGAACGGCGGGTACCTGGCCGGTCTGATCGGTGGGCTGTCGGACACAGCAGTACAGGTCACTCTGCGCCAGCCGGTTCCGCTGGACACGGACCTGGCCGCATGGATGATCGGCGACACGGTGCTCGTCCATCAACATGATCGGCTCCTGGTCGAGGCCGTGGCCAGCGATCTCGCGCTGGACGTGCCGGCCGCGTCGGACTTCGACACCGCCGTCGAAGCGTCACGGCGATACGTCGCCTTCGATTACCACCCCTTTCCGCGCTGCTTCGTCTGTGGAACGCAAAGAGAGCCAGGCGATGGGTTGCGGATCTTTGCGGGACCCGTAGCGGATCGTGAGCTGGTTGCGTCGCCGTGGATTCCGGACGCATCGCTGGCCGACGACAATGGCCCGATCCCTGCAGCCGCCGCGTGGGCTGCGCTGGACTGCCCCGGTGCCTACGCAGCGCTTCTGGACAGGCAGCCAGTGGCGCAGGTCCTCGGCCGGATCGCGAGTATCGTGAGCCAACGAGTCGCTGCGGGTGAGTGTTGCGTCGTGATCGGCTGGCCGATCGGACGCGATGGGCGCAAGCATCACGTGGGGACGGCGCTCGTCAACTCGGCGGGTCGAGTATGTGCGAAGGCGAGGGCCACGTGGTTCGATGTCGAGCGGGGTCGCGACAACCAACGGAGGATGAGCGATGGCAGCCAACAGCACCGACGCACGTAGCAGATCCGGCGGGTCCGCCACACCTGAGCCTGGCGCTGCAGGCTCGAGGTCGGGTGAAGGGCTGGGCGTTGTACGGCTGGCGCTCTGGCTGGGGCTTTCGGTCTGGGTGGTCGAGTACGCGATTCTGTCATTCCGCCGTTTCGTGCTGGGCGACCGGGTCGTCTGGTACATCGAGAGCATGTGGCTGGCGGTGCTGGTTTACGTAGCGCTGTTCCTGCTTCTCGGCGTCACAGCCGCTGCGATCATCGGGCGAGCACCGCGGACCAGGCGCCTGCTGATACAGGCGCTGACGGTGACGGCCGTGTTCTGCACGCTGCTGGTCTTCACGGGTCTGCATCGCGTGGCGGCGCTGATTCTTGCGATCGGCGTCGGTGCCCGGCTCGGTTCGATGGTTGTCAATCGAGACCGCGGCGCGAGCCGTCTGGTCCGGTTGTCGCTCCGCCCGTTGGCAGGCGCGGCCGCGTTGACGGTTGTGGTGCTCGCGTCGATCGAGCCGTTGCGTGCATGGCGAGCCTATGCGGCTCTGCCCGAGATGGCGTCGGACGCGCCGAACGTCATTCTCATCATCCTGGACACCGTACGGTCACGCGAGATGGGGTTGTACGGATACGGGCGGCCGACGACTCCGGAGCTCGAGGCGTTCGCGCGCGGGGGCGTGACGTTCGATCGCGCGATCGCAACGGCACCGTGGACACTGCCCTCCCACTTCTCGATCCTGACCGGCCTGTATCCGCACGAGATGCCGCCAGGACTGCGGTTGGCAGTAGGCCGGAGATGCCGGAAGGCACCCCGTATCTGGCCGAAGTGCTTCGCGGCCGGGGATACAACACGGCCGGTTTCGTTGCGAACATGTCGTATACGACCGACGAGAGCGGCATCCAGCGCGGGTTCAACTACTGGGACGACCACACGATCAGTCCCGGTCAGCTGGCGATCAGCACGGCGCTGGGCCGGACGATCGTCAACAACGGTCGGGTCCGTCGTTTTTTCGACTGGTACGAGATCCCCATCCGCAAGCCTGCATCGGGTGTGAACGGGCCGATGCTCGACTGGCTCGGCGATCACGGAAGCAGACCGTTCTTTGTTCTGGCGAACTATTTCGATGCGCACGACCCGTTCCTGCCGGCGCCCGAATTCGAGCGGCGGTTCGCGCAAACCCGTCCGACGGGCGCAACGAACTACCATCCGCACCTCACGAGCCGCATGACGCTGAGCGGCAACACGCCCGAGGAGCTGAAGGCACAGCAGGACATGATGGATCGATCGCATGGCTCGACGATGAACTCGGCAAGCTGTTCGACGAGCTGGACGCGCGTGGCCACCTCGAGAACACGATCGTCATCGTGACTTCGGATCACGGCGAAGCCTTCGAGGAGCATGGCAGGCTCGGGCATGGCGGTGATCTGCACATGGAGCTGATCCGGGTGCCGCTCGTCATCTCGTTCCCGGACCGGCTGCCCGCGGGGCGGCGCGTGGCCGATCCGGTGACTCTGGCGGATCTGCCCGCCACGATTCTCGATCTTCTCGACGTCGGCGAGCACAACATGCCGGGCCAGAGCCTGGCGACGGCATGGGACCAGGTGCACCCGGCCGTACCTGATTCGCCGATCCTCGCGTGGGACGGTAGTGAGGCCGAGAGAGGCGCGATCCTGCTCGACGGTTGGCAGTATATCCGCGGCGTGGGGGGCAAGGATGAGCTGTATCACATTGCCGCCGACACGCTGCAGCTCCGCAATCTGATCGACGACACGCTGGCAGCGGGTACGCTGGCAATGATGCGCGCAGCCCTGGACAGCGCAGCGGCGATCTCACCGCGTGAACGGGTCCGTTCCGGCAGAGCCGCTCAACCGGATCAAAGGATGGGACTCCAGCCGAGCGAGCCGCCGCAACGGCGGCTCCGGCCGGTCATGGACTAGCCTGGCGCGGCGATCCTGGCGGACTGGCTGTCGTCGACGCCCGATGTGGTGCGGTTGCGCATTCGTGTGCAGCCGCGCGCATCGCGGACGGAGATTGCGGGCGAGCACGGTGGGGCACTGAAGATCAGACTCGCGGCGCCGCCGGTCGATGGCAGCGCGAATCGTGAACTCGTCAGGTTTCTCGCCAAAGCCGTCGGCGTTCCCACGTCGGCGGTCACCGTCGTTTCTGGCGAGTCCAGCCGCAACAAGGTGGTAGAGATCGAAGGCGCGGATCCCGCGTCCGTCCTGGCAGTGCTCGGCGGCTGACCGCACCATGCGCGTCCTCTTCGTTTTCCTCGATGGCGTCGGATTCGGTGAAGGCGACGTATCACGCAATGTATTCGTCGCCCGTCCGCCGCCCGTGCTGACGTCCTTGATCGGCGGCGCGGCCCCGCTGGCAACCGCGTCGCCGATTGTCGCGGAACGGGCTACGCTGCGAGCGCTCGACGCGTGCTTTGGTGCGAGTGGGCTGCCCCAGAGTGGGACCGGCCAGGCGACTCTGCTTACCGGTCATGATGCGGTCGCGACATTCGGCCGTCACTTCGGACCCTGGGTACCCGCAGTGCTCCAGCCACTCGTGCGCAACGAGAGCGTGCTGTCGCGCGCTAAAGCCGCAGGGCTCGATGTCGCCTTCGCCAATGCGTATCCGGAAGAGATCCTTGTCGATACGCAGCCGGGCGGTCGCTCGCGGCGAGCCAGCAGGTTCCTCACAGCGGGGCCACCTCTCGCGGCGGCGGGTGCCGACGTCCTTGTCCGGCATACGGCCGCGCTGACGAACGGCGACGCACTGGCCAGCGAGATCACGAACGATGCGTGGCGGACGCGGCTCGGCCGCACCGGCCTGCCTGACATCGACGCGCGCGAAGCGGGCCGCAACCTCACACGCATCGCGGCTGCGCATGACCTCACTCTGTTCGCGCACTACGGCACGGATTACGCCGGCCACAAGCGCTCGATGGACGCCGCCATCGCGGCAATCGCCATCATCGACCGATTCCTGTCCGGCATCCTCGAATCGCTGCCGGGTGACATGGTCCTTGTCGTGTCGAGCGACCATGGCAACATCGAGGACGTGACGACCGGCCATACACGGAATCCGGCGATCGGACTGGTGGTCGGACCGGGCCACGAGGAGTTCTGTCACGGGTGGCGAAGCCTGCTCGATGTGACGCCGGGGATCCTGCGCGGGCTGGGTGTGTGACCCGCCGGGACGCTTGCCTCAGCCTGTGAACCTTAACCTTCCGTCAACGCGCACTCGCCGCGCTTGCACTGCGGAAGACGGGTGGGGGCACGGAGACGGAGAGGGGTCGGACGATGGAGGCGGAGTAGTTAGGATGAGAAGGTTGGCGGGAGCGGTGGCTGGCAGACGAAGGAGAAAAGGTTGGCCGACCTCGGTCGCGGAGTAGCATCGTGTGCTCTCCAACAAA
>DATKCF010000202.1:0-28842 GCA_035513345.1 Longimicrobiales bacterium | reverse complement strand
CGCCGACGGCCGCGGATTCCGGTTCCCCGATATACGGGTCGGGCGCTTGCCGCAGCATGTCGCCTATCGTCAGAAGCGTAGTGATCTGACCGATGACGATGAGGACGACGAGGGGAACGGCGACGCGCAAACGGAGTCGGCCAATGCCCAGCATCGCAAGGGTGAGCAGCGCCCAGACCCAGTGCGGAGAGTACAGGAAGAACTCGTCGCCCCACAGATTGTGAAAGATCAGGTTGAACCCGATCCATGCCATCAGGAACGCGGCCGGCCACCTCGTCGTGCGGTCCCGGACTGCGAGCCATGTGCACGCCCCGAGCAACAGGGTCCACGCGACGACGCCGACCCACTGAAGGGGCAGGTACATCCCGAACGACACCGGTTCGTAGCTGAGCACGAGTCGCTGTCTGGCGATCGTTTCCCATGGCACGGGCCCGACGATCGGCCCGGCCACACCGAAGACCATGTACGCGGCTGCACTCAACGGCGCTTCCACCAGCCGCATGTTCAGAAAGCCGCCGACGTGCGGCAGCCGCACCATGATCCACGCGGCGGGGATCACGACGGCAAGGCCCGCGATCGCGAGCGCGGCCACGACGCGGCGGCCCGGCATCCGGACGCCGGCAGCCGCGGCGAGAGCGACCAGAACGAGCACGCCGAACAACGCGTTGGTAACGGTGGTCCCCGCGATCAGTGCGCACAGTACACCGAGCGTCAGGACACGGCGGCGACCGGGCCGACCAGGCTGAGTGACCACGTAGAAGGCGGCCAGCATGAGCCCCTGTGCCATTGCCCAATGCTCGGGAACCACGACCAGCACGGTCGAGGTCGCGAACGTCAGCAGCACGACTGGCAACAGTGCCTCGAATCGCGAGCCGCCCGCGCGCCGTCCCATGGCGAACAGGAATGCGGCGCCCGCGGCCGCCGATCCGCACACGAGTGTCTGTGCGGCCAGAACCTGCGCCTGCGCCGTGGACGCAACGAATCCGAAAAGGGCCGTGAACACGAGGCCGATGGGTCGCCACACCAGGAAGAACGCCGGATGCTGCAAGAACTCCAGCCGCGAAGCCGGCGCGATCCCGGGATCCGTCAGGTATCGCAGCCGGACGCCAGAATCAGCCTCGAAAAGGACATTGTTACGGACCGTGACCGCCGTGTCCGGCGAGACGAGCAGATACCGTGACAGCAGTACGTACACGGCGAAGGCGGCCGCCAGCACGACGAGCGTCTCGACGGTCCCGGGCGCATACGACGGCTCGACGCGACCCGGTCGTGACCCGGCATTCGACTCGAGCGCCGGTATCGCGTCATTCTGCAGTCGCTGTTCGTTCATTCAAACCGGCGGCGTTCGCGATCCGGACGCCGAACATCCCGCATGAGAAGCTCCTCGTGCATGTACCCCATCTGTTGCGCGACCCCAACACTTCCATCGCTCCACAAACAGGCTGCGACGCCGAGGCGTTGGCCGGGCGGATCCGCCGGATCGCGCACATCCCGGGCCATGCAACGCATCGAGCGAACGTCCACGCCGCTGCCCTATGGCACCGCTTCTGCGGGATCCGGGCCTCCGATCAGGAGACACGAAGGAGACCACGCTGAAACAATCCGGTGGACCCGGGGCAACCGACCGCGGTCAGGATCGCGGATTCCGCCGCGATGTCGAGGGCCTGCGCGGGGTCGCGATCCTGCTGGTCGTGGCCTATCATGCCGGCGTGCCCGGCTTCACGGGCGGCTGCACATGCTGTTCGGGTCCGGGACCGCGTTTCCGGGCGCTGCCGCGATCGTCCCTGTAGGTGGCACGGCGCTGATGCTTACCGCGGGCGCCATTAATCAGACCGCCGGCCCGTTCCGGTGGCTCGTGAACCGGCCCATGCTCTGGATCGGGCGCCTGTCGTACTCGTGGTACCTGTGGCACTGGCCCATACTGATTTTCGCTGCGGCGTTTCCGCCGCTCAGAGGGACAACTGCCGGCGTCGTGTTGAGCGTCGGGTCGCTCGGTCTGGCAAAGCGGACGGCCACTGATCGCGGCGCGACACGCGCGGTCGGCGCCGCGGACCACCCGGGGTACGTACACCAGAATGAGGTCGGATCAACGTGAGTGCAGCTGACAGGAACGGAATCGCGGAACCCGATCCGGTATCGGGCACGACCCGTACACGCACGATCGAGATGGTCGCGTGGGCGATCATCGCGTTCGGTGCGCTCGTCCGGATCCGGCAATACCTGGGGGCGCGCTCGCTTCGCTACGATGAAGCACGCGTTGCCTGGGAGATCGCGGAACGGTCGCTGCCCCAGATGCTCGACATGGAAGGTTTCATCAGAGTTGCGCCGCCGGGCTGGTTCGTGCTGGAGAAGCTTTCAATGATGGCCTTCGGCACGGGGGAACTCTCGCTCCGGCTCGTGCCGCTGGTTGCCGCCCTCATCGCGCTGCCGCTCTTCTGGATCGTGCCTCGCCGCTACCTCGGCGAGCGCGCGGCACTCATCTGTCTCGCGTTCGGCGCAGTGAGTCAGGAGGTCGTCTTCTACGCGAGCGAGTTGAAGCAGTACTCGAGCGACGTGACCTGGTGCCTGCTCGCACTGCTCGTTGTTCAGCCACTGTTCAACGAACCCGCGACCCGTCGGCCGTGGCTGATCGCCGGCATCGTCGGCATCGCCGCATTCTGGTTCTCACAGCCCGCGGTGTTCGTGTTCGCCGCGGCCGGCATCGTGCTCCTCGTCCACGTACTGCGAACACGCTCCGCCGATCTGAAGCATGTGGTGGGCCTCGGCGCGGCGTGGACCGCCAGCCTCGCGCTCAACTACGTGTTCATCCTGCGAGGCCAGACCGGCCGTGGCGATCTCATCAACTACTGGAGGCACGGGTTCCCGCCACTGACCAACGTTCCCCGCGCTCAACTGGATTGGCTCAACACGCGATTCTACGAGTTCGTGGAAACGCCGGCCGGTTTCACGTCATCCGGCCTGCTCGCGTTCGGCATCATCGTGGGCTTCCTGGCGCTGTTGCGACGACAGCTCGCGCTCGCCGCGATCATTGCACTCGTTGCAGCGTTCACACTGGTCGCATCGACGCTTCGTCTGTATCCGATCGATGGTCGGCTCATGCTGTTCAGTGTGCCGCTACTGCTCATCGTGCTGGCGGCCGGGATCGATCAGCTCGACAAGGCAGGCTCCTATCGCCTGTTCAAGCCGGGCATGCTGCTGCTCGTGCTGCTCATTGCGAGCCCCCTTGTACGCGCCGCGCGAATGGTAGTGAGACCCGAAGGACGCGAAGAACTCAAGGCGGCAGTCAACTACGCGGCCGATCGAATGAACGAGAGTGACGGGCTGTATCTTGGACGGAGTTCCCATGGCGCATACCTCTGGTACTCGACCTGGACCGAGCAGCTGCGCAACCCGGCGGACCGCACATTCCTGGGCGCCGACGTCGGCCTGGGCGCGGATTCGATTCGCGCCGAGATCGAGCACATGCGTCAGTATCCACGCGTCTGGATGGTATTCGTCGACTACTATCCGCAGGATGTGGCCATCGTCCTCGGCCAGATCGATCCGATCGCCGAGCGGCGCGAGGAATTCAGCGCGCCAGGCGCACTCGCCTATCTGTACGAGTTCAGGAATGCGGTGGACTCGGCCTCGGTCAGCGCCGGTTCTCCCCGAGATGACGGAGTACGGCCTGCGCCGCAACCCCGTAGCCGGCCGGATTGAAATGGGACCGCGCGTTGTAGATGAGGTCCTTCGGCGTGCCTGTTGCGCGGAACGCGGCGTGCACGTCGACGATCGGCAGGCCGACGCGCCGGGCAGCGCGCAAGACGACCCGGCGTTGGCGCAGATCGTCATCGAGCAGGGCGGACAGGGGGTGCACGTAGCGGCCGGCGGCCGGCAGATACACGAAATGCAGGCGGCCGCCCCAGCCACGGACCGTACGGTCGGCCTCCTCGAGTACCGAAGTGAATATCTCGAGGTCGCAGCATTGTTGCAGTCGTGAACTGACGTCAGCCAACCCGAGGGCCGTTCGCACGCCCGTGAGGCGGATCCACCGGCGCACTATTGCGGCCGTTGACGGATCGTCCCGCTGCGGCGGCACGATTTCGGGTGTGCGTTCGACCAGGTCGACAAGGAACGAGGCGACGACGCGTTCGATGTCCGCCTGGTTCGCCAGAAGATCCTGGGTCCCGCGAGCCTGGAGGTACTGTCGGAGCTCCTGTGAAGCAAGCTCGGCGCGCAGGTTGCGAAGGTCGTTGCCTTCGTAGTAGAACCAGAAGACTTCGCGAGGCCGAACATCGCTCAGGTACTCCTTGATCATGCCGAGCATGACGAGCGGTCCCGTGTCGGCCATGCCCAGACCCACGGTTCCGGCCACGCCGCGTCGGAGGCCGGCCACGAGGTTCTCCTCCGGACCGACGCACGCGCCCTGGATGTAGGAGTCTCCCACCGCGGCCACTTCGATCGGCTGCTGCCAGGATCCGTACGGATTGTTGTAACCTCGCTCATCAGAGTTGAACGTCGCGAACTGTCCGCTTTCGTTGCAGTCGACGATGAGCCGGTTGCTTACGTGCGCGAACGGAGCGATCGGTCTGCCCATCAGGGTGATTCCGGGACCGAGTGGCGGCGAGCTGCGCAACGATCGAGCGCCGATTGCCGGAAGTGCGTCCGTTCCTTCGGCTCGCATGTCGGCCACGACCTTCAAGCGCGATCGCGTGTCAAACGGGCGCCCGTCCAGACCCGTCTGGTCGGCCGGCGGCGGGTCACCGGGTTGCGGTGCCCATGCCAACGCGGTCTCGAGCACGTAGAGGCCCGCAACGAGGGAGACTCCCAGCAGAACGATATTCGCGCGCAAACCTGGCGACCCGAGCAGGGAAGCGGCGAGCGCAACAGACATCAGTGCCGGCAGGACCACCAGCATCGGAAACAACCACGGATCATGAACGGGGATGCCCACGCCCGCCGCGCGGAAGGCCACGACGGCAAAGAGTACCGCCCCGGCTGCCAGCACAATGCTGACGATGCGGTTACCGATCCGGCTCGACGACGTCATCATTCCTGTTCCTCGGCCCCGGTATTCTGTCCGGGCTCAGCGACGCTCATCCAGGAAGGCCGCAATGCGTTCAGCGATGAGTCCGTTCACTCGTGGAGAGTAGTGCCCGCGCTCGAGGTACACGACGTTGACCGAATCGGCTGGGATCCGCTCCACCTCGGCGACCAGATCGAGCACCGCTATACCCCGTCGGCGAGATTCCTCGACGACGCCGGCCACCCTGGTGTTGCCGGCGAACCGGCCACTCGATGCAAGCGCTACAACCGCGAAGTCCGTGTTCCTCGACCGGGCGAAACTCGCCAGCCGTTCGAACAGGTCGACCACGATGGCGTCGCCGTCCTCGTGAACGCGCGTTGCCGTGCCGATCGACCACCACCGCTCCGCTATCCTCGAAAAAAGTGCGCTGCACAAATAGCTGTATCCCAGAACCCTGCGAGTAACGGCGAAGTTCGCTCCTGGTCCGGCTCCGGACGGTACGGGTACGTTGCGCAACACGAGCGCTCCGTCCTCGTACGCGAAATAGGGCTTCCACCCGCCGTAGAACATCAGCTCCGAGCGTGAGACGTCGTCGCTGACGAACGCAAGCAGCACGACCGCGGGGTCATGCGTCTCGATCAGGCGAGTGGCGCGCAGGTAGGCCTGGTCGACACCATACGCGAACACGCCGCCATTCAGAACCGGCACGTCGAGGAGCGCTTCGAGCCGGGCCGGCCACGTCTCGTCGTCCCTCACCTCATCGCCGAACGTGAAGGAATCGCCGACGACGACGATCGGACGATCGTCGACCGACGCCAACGACGAGCCGTTGCTGCGCAGTCCGGCTTCGTTCACGGTCCATTGCTCATCGGCGGCCCGCTGATGAACGCCGGGCCGCGGTACCCATCCGAGCAGCGAATCGTACTGAGCGACCGGATTCTCCGACCGGTTCGCCAGCGGAGTGAGTTGACTCGAGAAGTCGAAGAGTTTTCCGTGGTATACGCGCAGTGCCAGTTCGAGCGCCAATAATGTGAACAGGATGCTCGCCGTAGCCAGGAGGAGGTTCAGTGCAGGCCCGCTGATCGACCGCCGGCCGCGGTCCGACGCGACGCCCCCGGCAGCCGGATCCCGATCCGGTTCAGTCACTTCTCGGTCCATTCTCCTCCTCGATCAGGTACGGGGACCGTTGCAAGAGACGTGCACAGTCGGCGCCGCTCGACCATCACCGGCAACCAGTGGACACGCGGCCACGGCGATGCCATCCTCAACGGATCGAGTTCGCGATGCGGGTTTCCGTGGATCCCGGAAGGAACGTGCAATATCCGGTTGAGTGACGCAGTCCTTTCGGGTGTTGGATTGGCGGCCGGGCTGGTGGCCGTCGCGAGCGGCATCCAGCTCGGCATGCCGGGCGATGTCTGGCCGTTCGCCGTGCTCGTCATTGGGCCTGCCGTCGTCGCGGCCGCGTGCGCGGCTGCTCTGCTGCTGGCTCCCCGCCACATTCGCGACAACCTTGCACTGCTCGCCGGCGTGGTCGTTGTAATGCTGCCCATCGCCGAAGTGGTGCTGACCGTGCTGCCGACGCATCGGATCTGGGCTATCAGACGGGAGCCCGCGAACGGGTCCGTTCCCGAGATCGATGAGCGCTCGCGCGTCGAAGTGGTGGAGGACCTGCGGGCTGCCGACCCTGACGTGTACCCGAGCATCGTCGGCAATGTGCTCCGTGGCGATCCGGTGGGGCGGCGGCTTCCGTTCGCGAACGGCCAGGTCTTCATTCTGGAAGTCGATGGCAGGCGAGTCGTTCCGCTCACCAATGTATCCCGCAAGACGATTGTGTACTGCAACGAGAGCGGGCAGTACGCATCGTTCCGCACGGACGAATACGGGTTCAACAACCCGGAAGGTCTGTGGGATGCCCCAGTCGATGTTGCGCTCATTGGCGACTCGTTCGTACAAGGCGCATGCGTCCCTCCGTCGCAGACCATGGCGGCTTTCCTGCGCGACCAGTCGGTGTCGGCCCTGACGGTCGCCCTGGATGACTTCGGTCCGCTGTCCGAGCTGGCGCTCCTGCACGAGTACGTAGCGCCCGTCGAGCCTCGCCACGTCGTCTGGGTGTACTACGAAGGCAATGATCTGCGTAACCTGTCCGAAGAGAAAAGCGTAGAAATCCTCATGCGCTACCTGGAGCCTGGATTCACGCAGGATCTGAAGGCCAAACGGCGTGAAATCGACGAAGCCCTCAGCCAGTTCATCGACCGCAACCTGGAGATCGAGAGGCTCAAGCGGAGCACCGGCGAGGACGCGGCCGAGCCGTCGCGTCGGCCACGAATCGGCCAACTGGTTCTTCGTGCGATGACGCTCCATTCGCTGAGAAGCATGCTCGGCGTGGCGAACCTCGCGAACCAGCGCAGTCTGTGCTGTGACATCGAGCTGTTCGAAACGATCCTCGGCCACGCGAGGGAGACGGTCGAGGGCTGGGGAGGACAGTTGACGTTCGTGTACGTGCCATCCGGTGCGCGCTACTACATGACCATCGCCGCGCTGACGCACGAACCGGAACTGCGTGCGCGCGGCAGGATCCTGTCCGCGGTGCGCCGCGTCGGTCTGCCGGTCATCGATCTGCACGCGATCCTTCAGGAGACGGGCGATCCGCGTGGTCATTACTATCACAACCGGTCCCATTTCAATCCGGCCGGGTACGGCGTTGCGGCAAGCGCGATACTCGATCATATCCGGCGATCTCCGTAGACCGTCTGAATCACCAGACAGGAACGTCCGCTCGACCGGGCCGCGCGGTCGGGATCTCCGGATTTCGCCGGACTCAGGACGTCGTCGCTGGCGCCGAGTCGCCCGAGGACGCCGCGCGTGTTGCGGCTCGCCGGTCCGCGGCGCCGGCCTTTCGCTGCCGTTTGATCCACCACACCACGATACCGGTCGGCAGGAGCAGGAACCCGACGAAGCACGCGAAGGCGTAGAGCGCGCCGACGATCGGTCCGCCCACGTTGCCGAAATGAAGACGATCGTTCATCGCGCGATCGTAGATGAAGCGTGGTGACACGATCTGTGTGGACAGGACCTCGCCGGTATACCGATCGATCGCGATGCGCGTGGTGTCCCGCGCACCGGTGCCGGGCGTGTCGTGCATGGCCACATCGATGATGCCGTCGTCAGTCGCCGGGAACCTGACCAGCGCAATACTGCCACCGCCGGCGGTCACGAGCGCGAGGTTCGTCACGTCCGCGAACCCCGGCGAGGGAGGCGGGGGCGCGATCGAATCGAGGGGTGCGGAGCGCAACCGGCTCCATTCGCTCTCGACCCACACGTTGCCGTGCAGGGTGACCGTGATCCGGTCGACGACGCGCGGCATGCTGAACAGCACGCCTGTTGCCGTCATCACGATCAGCACCGGCAGCGTAACCATGCCGAGCACCTGGTGCAGATCGAAGTTGAGGATGTAGAAATCACGGCGGAACCGGATCTGGAACCCTCGCCAGAAACGACGGATGCCCGGCCACCAGAGGTAGACACCGAGCACCATTGCAATGAGCGCGATCGCCGAGGTCCAGGTCACGATGAGCCCACCGATGGGACCGGCGAACAGGTTCACGTGGAGTCGCCGGATCGCGCGCAGCAGAATGTGGTTCTGCCGGGGTTCGAGAAGGCGGCCGGACCCTGCATCCAGCACGAGGTTCTCGGGCGCAGCGCCGGTATCGACTGCGACGCGAAAGGCGTTGTCGCGTGTCGGCCATTCCACACGCAGGATCCGGGCGCCGGGTCGGATCTCGCCAATGGCCGCCTCGAGGGCGGCGGGTTCGATGACGCCGTCGGTCGTGTCCAGCTTCGGCCCTGCGATCAGCCGGTCGAGCGGGATCTCGTATACGAGGATTCCGCCAGTCAGCGAGGCGATGGCGAAGATCACGCCAGCCGTCAGGCCGAGCCAGCGATGAACGAAAAGCAGCACCTCGCGCATCGTGCAACCGTATCCTGCGACCGGATCGCATCACGCCCGCCATGGACGCACCCTTCCGACCGGAAGGGCCCAATGGAATAGGGCCCACGGGCGAGGGCCGCAAGAGCGGCCGGCTGATCGCACGGTCCAGGGGGCAGGCCGATCCGGGCGTAGCTCGAAGACCACTGCACACGCGCTGCAACCGTGGCATCCGTGCAGTAGAGAGCGCGCGCTGTCCGAGCATTGTGCGCCTGCATTGTGCTCCTGCGGTTCCCGGCCGTGGGGGCGCGATCGTTGCTGGTGCTTCCGTGTCGCCTTATCCTGTAGTTGCGGGCGACTCTTGCCCGAGCACCGCCGATCCGCGGCCATACAGTCGACACGCGCAGTCCGAAGCTGGAGAGTGAAGCCGCATGCAGAAATGCTCTTCATGCGAACGGGAAACGTACCCGGAAGATGCGTTCTGCAGCCAGTGCGGAACGCGTATCCAGTCACGCAATGCCGACACGGGTCTCGTCCGCAGGACGATTCTCAAGCAGACGACGGCGACGATCGACAGGCTGGCATGCGGCAGCTGCAACGGTCCGGTGCTGGCCGGTGAGGTTTTCTGCGCGACATGCGGTGCGCGGTACGGCCCGGCAACGTCGCAGCCGGGCCATCGCGAGATCCGCGCCGAGATGCTGCGCAAGCTCGAGATCGCGGCGCACGGCAAGTTCGAGTTCGTTCGCGAGATCGGCCGAGGCGGCATGGGCGCGGTCTATCTCGCGCGTGAGTTGGAACTCGAGCGCAATGTAGCGATCAAGGTCCTGTCAGCGAGCTGGCTGACCGATGACTCGATGGTCGAGCGTTTCCGGCGCGAGGCCCGGACGATCGCATCGCTGCGGCATCCCTCGATCGTGCACGTGCATGGCGTGGGCCGCGCCGAAGATATTCACTACTTCGTCATGGATTTCATTGACGGCGTCTCGCTGGGCAGGATCCTGCTCACGCACGGGCCGCTGTCGATTCCGGCGACGCTCGCGATCCTCGGGCAGGTCGGGTCCGCGCTCAACTATGCGCACCGGCCCGGCCGCAGCGTGATCCATCGTGACATCAAGCCGGGCAACATCATGGTGGACCGCGAGGGCGGCTCGTACGTGACGGACTTCGGCATCTCGAAGGCCACCGAGTCACCGAGCGGACTGACCATGACCGGCCTCATCATGGGCACGCCGGAGTACATGAGCCCGGAACAGTGTCGCGGCGATACGGCCGGGCCTGCGGCCGATCAGTACGCGCTCGGTGCGGTAGCGTTCGCGATGCTGACCGGCAGCCCTCCGTTCACCGGGCCGCACTACCGCGTTCTGGTCGGCCATACGGCGGAGCAGCCGCCGGCGATCCGCGACCTGAGGCCGGACTGTCCGGCGGAAATCGCGGATGCGGTTGCGCGCATGCTGGCGAAAGCGCCCGGCGATCGGTGGCCGGACATCGCGAAGGCGATGAGCGCACTCGGTGCGCGACCGACGCTGCCGGACGATCCCGTCCGCGACGAGCTGGCCGGCCTCGTAGCGACCGCACGCGGCTCGCGCCGCCAGCACACCGGTCCGACACCGGAGGTCGCACCGCCCGAGTCCAGCGCGACGCCGACATGGCTGCGGATCCTGGCCCTGCCGGAGTCGATCGAGACGGGCGACGCGATCGCATTACGCGCGCGCAAGGGGTTCGCCGACGGTCGCGAGGTCGAGAATGGCGACATCACGTGGGAAACGACGGATCCCGCGATCGCGCGCATCGATCCCGACACCGGCCGGCTCGTAGCGATCGGCGCAGGCTCTGCGGTCATCACCGCATCCGTCGCGGACGTGCGCGAGTCGGTCCCGATCGACGTACAGCCCGCGCGAGTCGCGCAGCTCATCGTCGAGCCGGCGGCCATGCAACTGGAAGTCGGCGAGACGCGCGCGTTCGCAGCCGAGCCGCGCAGCCGCGGAGGCCATCCACTCGAACGGCGAGTGCTCTGGTCTTCGAGCGATCCCGGCGTGGCCACCATCAGCGATCGTGGCGCCGCGAGTGCGCACCGTGAAGGCAGCGCAAGCGTTCTGGCTCACTGCGAAGGCGTCGGCGCATCCGCAGCGATCACGGTAATGAAGGCTCGAGTTGCGGCTCTCGAGTTCATTGATCCGCCGACATCGATGCACGTCGGGACGAGCGCGACACTCGCCGTGCAGGCGAGTGATGCGCGCGGCGCTCGCCTCGATCCGGCAGTGACGTTCTCGACATCGAACGACGCGATCGCCCGGGTGAGCCCGGATGGCGTCATCGACGCCGTTGGACTGGGCAGTTCGTCGATCACCGCCGAGTGCGATGGCCAATCCGCGACGTTCGGGATCTCCGTGTCGCCACAGCCAGCGGCGGCCGTACGGACTTCCTCGCCACCCAGCGAACTGATCGAAGGCGACACGTTCCACCTGATTGCGACACCACTCGACGGCGACGGGCAGCCGCTCGATCTCGCGATCGATTGGAGCGTGGCTGACGAACGGGTGATCAAGCCGCTCGGCGACGGCCGGTTCCGTGCGCTGGCCGATGGGCATACTATCGTATGTGCACGTTCCGGCGCCGTGGAATCGAAGGTCGAGTTGAGCGTGGATCCCGTCCGTGTCACAGCTCTCGTGCTGTCACCGCCACCGGAGACCATGCACGTCGACGAGGTCGCGGATCTGACCGTACACATGTTGGACCAGCGCGGCCGACCGGTAGAGAAGCCCGTCTCGTGGTCGACCAGTGATCCGTGGATCGCGCGGGTGACCGCGCGCGGTGTTCTCGAAGGCGCCGGCCCCGGCAGCGCCACGATCATCGCGGAGTGCGACGGTGTGAGCGACTCGGCGGTCGTCGAGGTTACGGCCTCGCCGTGGGGCACGGTCGTGTTCAAGCCCGAGCCGACCGAAGACACGGGGAGCACTGCAGGCGACACGGCGGCGGACGTCGTTCCCGCTGAGCCAGCGGGCGATAACGTCATGGCCGGGAATCGAGAGGCCGGTGCGCGGGCAGGTGGAGCGCGCGAACCGGCCGGCACCGGTATCCGCCGCCTGATCTGGCTCGCGCCGGTCGCCATCGTCGGCGTTGTGGGTGCGGCATGGATCGCGTTCAGCGGCGGGGACGATGCGATTCCGCCCGTGTCGGCGGAACCGGTGGCCAGTGTGATACTCGTCGACGCGAACGGCAATGCCGTTTCCGACGCGTTGAACCTGACGGTCGGAGACACGGTTCTCCTGCTCGCGCGCGTCACGGCCGACGATGGCAGCGTGTTGCCTGACGTGAGCGTCGAGTGGTCGTCGGCCGACCCATCGCTCGCTTCGATTGACGCGGCGGGCACTCTGCTCGCGCTCGCCGCGGGCGCCGTTCGCGTCGTTGCCGGGACCGGCGACGTCACTCGCGGCATCGACCTGAACATCGCGGCTGTTGCGGCCGAGCCGCCCGTGACGGCCGCGCGGCCACAGGAAACGCGGCCCCGGCCGACAGAGGACCAGCCGCGGGTAACGCAGCAGGAAACGCAGCAAACCCGGCCAGTCACCGATCCGCCACCGCCGGAGAACCCGCCACCAGCCGCACCGCAACCGGATGGCGTTCTCCAGCTGATCGTTCTGCCCTGGGCCGACATATGGGTCGACGGTGAGCAACGAGGCTCGCAGGGTCGGCAGCTCGAGCTGAACCTCGCACCCGGCAGGCACACATTGCGACTCGTGAATCCGAACATGGTGACGGTCGATACGACGTTCGAGATCATTTCCGGCCAGCCCCGCTCACTCCGGATCACCCTGACACCGAGGGGGCCATGACGTGCTGGAAGCGCAAGGTACTCGTCGTTTGCGCGATTGTTCTCGCTGCGACGCCGGCTGCGGCGCAGCAGGACCGCGCCGCGCTGATCGACGAAGCGAGGGTCACGTTCGGCGACACAACGGTGATCCGGCTGCTTCACTCGGCGATGGCGCCCTCGCGAGGCGGGCCGGACAGTCTGTGGGCCACGGCCGGGTACGAGCTGGCGCTCGCGTTACTGCGAATCGACCAGCCGGACCACGCCATGCTCTGGCTGCGGACCGTCGCTCGCCATGCACCGGCCTTTCCGATCGACGCGGTGAACTTCCCGCCCAACGTCGTGGCCGCCTACGAAGAGGCAGCGCAGAGCGTGGCCGCCGAAGCGGATGACGGCGCCGTTTCCACACAATGGGGCTGGCCTGCCGCGCTCGACGCCGACAGTGAAGGAACGATCGAGGTCGCGGCCGGTGCGGCGCAGCCTGACGTCACGGTCGAGACGGTTGGACCGGTCCAGCCGGGTGGCATCATGAGCCTGCCGCCCGGAACGTATTCGGTTACCGTTTCCGCGGATGGCTGGGAGCCGGTGCGTGTGCGCCGTGAGGTACTGCCAGGCACGGCGCTCGCGCTCGCTGTCGAGTTGGTGCCGCTCCTGCCCGCCTCGGTCGAAGCCGACGTGGCATCGAACGTCGTACGCATCACGCATCAGCGCGCGGGCCAGCCGGTTTGTCGTAGCGGCTACGTCGCCACCACGGACGGCCTCGTGCTCACGACGCTCGACGCCGTGCGCGACGCGGGCCCGATTTCGGTTTCCGCGTTCGGCGGATCGCGCACGTTCACCGATGTCGCCGTCGTGGCGACCGATGCGAGACGCGACCTCGCCGTGTTGCGCCTGCCGGTCGAGTCGACGACCGCGCTGGCAGTCAGCGATGGCATCGCACCCGGTGACTACGCCTGGTCGATCCAGGCGACCGGCTGTGATGGCGATACCGTCAACCGGACACGTATCGCGAACTGGAACGCAGCGGCGGCCGCCACACTGGGCGTGCCGCTGCCGCCCG
Source organism: Longimicrobiales bacterium (assembly GCA_035513345.1). Classification (GTDB taxonomy): domain Bacteria; phylum Gemmatimonadota; class Gemmatimonadetes; order Longimicrobiales; family RSA9; genus DATKCF01. The sequence continues at coordinate 15,044 of DATKCF010000202.1, read as the reverse complement.
GCGCGGCCGGCTCGGCGCTGATCGACCGCGGCGGGTTCCTCATCGGGATCGTGACCGGCCCGTCGAACGCGCTGCCCGATGCGCTCACGCGGGATCTGATCGAGCGGGCACGTACGCTCATCGCGGTCCAGATCCGACCGCCGGCCGGCGGCGGGTTCCCATGGAAGTGGGTGGGCCTCGGCGCGGCCGTCGCGGGCGTCGGTGTCGCCGTGGCGGGCGGTGGCGGAGGCGGCGGCAACGGCGGTGGCAATCCGCCTCCGCCGACGACGGGCGGTATCATCATCACGTTCCCGAACTGAACGGAGCGAAGATGACGGTCCATCTGCCTGACGATTCGCTCTCTCGTTCGATTCGACATGGTGCGTTCTCCGCATCGGCGCTACGACGCCTGGCGCGTCGAGCGACGCGGATCCTGATCGTGCTGCTCGCGGTGGCAGCCTGCGACGATGCCATCACGAGCACAGGCGAAACGGGAATCTCGGTTCGCTTCATTGCAGCCGACAACGCGGTTCTCGGCAATGTCGACCAGGGCCGCATTCGCATCATCGGGCCGACGTCGCGGACTGTCACGGTCTCGCCCGGCACGACCCAGACCATCGACGGCCTCGCGCCAGGCTCGTACACGGTTGCGCTCGAAGGCCTGACCGGCGGTGATGTCGAGACCTTCGGTGTCCGCAGCGGCGTCAACGTGGTCGCGGGCAGCAACACCACCGTGACCGTCACAATGAACTCGTTCATACCGTTGATCGGCGCGCCGCCCGTCGATGTGCAGGCGGGCCAGTCGGTGACCGTGACGTTCAGCGCCGTATCCGGTGCGACGTCGTATGTCGTCGAGTACGCTCAGAACGCCGCGTTCACGGGCGCGCAGCAGACCGAGGTGTCGGGAACGACGGCGAACGTGACGCTGTCCGCGGAGGGTACGTACTACATCCGCGTCCGCGCACGTAACGAGTTTGGCTCGTCGGGTGTGCCGTCCGCGAGCATTACGGTCACCGCGGGTCCGGCGATCGAGCCGCTCAGCGACTACATCGCGTTCACGGCCAACCATACGGGCCAGGACCAGGTGTACGTCGTGCGGTCCTCGGGCGGGCCGTCGGTCCAGCTCACCACGACAGTCGGCGGCGCAGCCGACATCTCGCCGGACGGCACGCGCATCGTGTACCAGGAGGGCCAGCAACTGGCCCTGATGAACGCGGATGGCAGCGGCCGCACCCTGCTGCCGGGATCCGGATGCTACCCGGACTGGTCGCCGGCCGGCACCGAGATTGTCTTCGCCGAGCTCTGCGTCCTCGGTCCCATCAACATCTCGAATGCCGACGGCTCGAATCGCCGACCCATCACCGGCACGGGCACGGGCTACGAGGACCTTCACCCGCGCTGGTCTCCCGACGGAACACGGATCGTGTTCGAGTCGAACCGCACCGGCAACCGCGACATCTGGATCATGGATGCCGACGGCTCGAACCTCCAGCAGTTGACCGACGACCCCGGCGACGATCGCTGGCCCACGTTCTCACCCGACGGCTCGAAGATCTCCTGGGAGCGCTCGGACAACGGCCAGACCGACCTGTGGACGATGAATCCGGACGGATCGTGGAAGGCCCAGGTCACGAACGATGCCGCCCACGACGGGCGGCCGGACTGGTCGCCCGGACGGGAATGGCTCGCACTGCTGCGCGACGGCGAGATCTACAGGTACAGGCCTGACGGCTCCGGCGCGGTCCGGCTGACGGACACGGGTGCCAGCGCGTCGAACTCGTTTCAGCGCTGGGGACCCTGTCTCGACGCGAGCTGCGCGCCGACGACCGGCCAGATCGAAGCGACCGTCACGACGAGCGGCGCCGGCGTCGATCCGGACGGCTACGTCTTGTCCGTCGACGGCGGGCCCGGCCGGACCGCAAGCGGAACGGATCTCGTCACGTTCGTCGCAGTCACACCCGGCAGCCACACGGTGTCCATTTCGGGGATCGCGCCGAACTGCACGCTCGATGGACCGAACGCCGTCTCCGTCAACGTGATCGCCGGCCGGCTTGCACAGGCGCAGACGTTCGAGATCGATTGTGTCCAGATCGTGACCAACGAGATCGTCATCACGCCATCGGTCGTCAACTTCGGATTCGTCGGTGCGACCATGGTCATCTACGGCACGCCGTTCGACGCCAACGGCGACCCGATCCCGACGTTCGTGCAGATCTTCTTCAACAGCTCGAATCCGGGCGTGGCAACAGTCGATCAGGAGGGGCGTATCACTGCCACCGGTGCCGGCAGCACGACCATCACGATCACCGACGGATTCGGGCGGAGCGGCTCGATACAGGTCAACGTGAGCGGCGGGTTCGGCCCGGTCACGTACTCGGGCGGCCACGCGTACGCAGTGACGAACGACACGCTGACGTGGAACGCCGCGCAGGCGCTCGCTCGCGAGAACGGCGGCCACCTCGTCGCGATCAACGACGCCCAGGAGAACGGGTTCCTCACGAACACGTACCACGGTCCATTGGGCGGCCGGCTGTGGATCGGCCTGTACGACTACCTGCTGGCCGAGGACGTCTGGGTCTGGACCGACCTCTCCGCCCCGCCGCCCGGCGCGGCCACGCCCGGTACGGGCTTCGCGGCATGGGCGCCCGGCGAACCGAACAACACGGGCGGTCAGGAGCATTGCGTCGAGTTTGCCCAGGGCCAGCCCGGCCTGTGGAACGACGTGTATTGCCAAGAAAACCTCCGCGGCATCGCCGAATGGCCATTCACCGGGCCCAACGTGATTCAGGGAGTGGAGTATTACAACGGTCACCGCTATACCGTCACGGGCGGCACCATGACGTGGATCCAGGCCCGGAACCTGGCATGGTCGCTGGGTGGCAATCTCGTAGTGATCAACGATGCCGCCGAAAACCAGTTCCTTGCCGACCGGTTCGGTGTGCCGCTGGATGACACGTTGTGGATCGGCCTCGACGACTATCTCGATGAAGGCAATTTCAGCTGGGTCGATGGGTCGCCGGTCGTCTATACGAACTGGCGGGCCGGCGAGCCGAACAACGCCGGCGGCATCGAGCACTGCGCCGTCACCGATCGGGTCATGGCGGGCAACATGACATGGAACGACGTGGACTGCGGCTCGCAGCTCCGTGCCATCATCGAATGGAACAGGCTGAAGTGACCGTATGACGATCAGGCGGATGGTGCACAGCGTTGCGCTGGCCGCGATCGCTGCGGCCGGTACGAGCGCTGGCGGTGCCGCGCAGGACGAGACACTGCGTCTGGACAGCCTCCACGAGCCGGTCGAGATCATCCGCGACCGTTGGGGCATCGCGCACATCTACGCGCAGAACGAACACGACCTGTTCTTCGCGCAGGGCTACACGGCGGCCAGCGACCGTCTGTTCCAGTTCGAGGTATGGCGCCGGCAGGCAACAGGCACGGTGTCGGAGATCCTGGGCCGGCGCGAACTCGCGCGCGATATCGGGACGCGGCTGCTGAAGTTCCGCGGTGACATGGAGGCGGAGCTGAAGCACTACCACCCGCGCGGCGATGCGATCATCAACGCGTATGTCGACGGCGTGAACGCGTACATCGCGCGGACGGAGCAGGACCCATCGCTGCTGCCGCCGGAGTTCGCGTGGCTGGGCATCAGGCCGGGGCGGTGGACGCCCGATGTCGTCATCTCCCGCCACCAGGGCCTGGTCGGCAACCTGACGCAGGAGTTGCGCATCGGCCGTGCCGTAGCGGCCGTCGGTGAACAGGCGGTCCGCGATGTCGTGTGGTTCCATCCGGGCCAGCCGGATCTGACGCTGGACCCGATGATCGACGCGTCGGTTCTCGCAGGCGACATTCTGGCCTTGTATTCCGCGTCGCGCTCGACGCTGCGGTTCGTTCCCGAGGATCTGGCGGCGGACGTCAGGGCGGAAGCGCGCGAGTGGCTTGCCGCGCTCGATGTCGCCCGGAATGAATACCGCGATGCGAACGACGCGGCCGCTTTCGCTGGCGACCGGCCGGACGACTCCGATACGCTGTACGCCCGGAGCGGTTCGAACAACTGGGTGGTCTCCGGAGACCTGACGGCAACCGGCATGCCGTTCATGGCGAACGATCCGCATCGTGCCCTGGCAGCGCCATCGTTGCGCTACTTCGTGCACCTGGTCGCGCCCGGCTGGAACGTGATCGGCGGCGGCGAGCCCGTGCTGCCGGGCGTTTCGATCGGGCACAACGAGTACGGCGCGTGGGGGTTGACGGTGTTCGGCGTTGACGGCGAGGACCTTTACGTATACGAAACGAATCCCGAAAACCCTCGGCAGTACCGGTACCGTGGCGAATGGGTCGACATGCACTCGATCGAGGAGACGATCCCGGTCGAGAACGAGGCGCCGGTCACCGTCGAGCTGGAATACACGCGGCACGGCCCGGTGCTGTACCGCGACAGTGCGCGCAACATGGCGTTCGCGCTGCGCGCCGCGTGGCTCGATATCGGCGCAGCACCGTACCTCGCCAGTCTGCGGATGAACCAGGCACGGTCATGGGAGGAGTTCCGGGTCGCGTGCAGCTACAGCCGGCTGCCCGGTGAGAACATGGTGTGGGCCGGCGTCGATGGCACCATCGGCTGGCAGGCGGTGGGTGGCGCGCCGCTGCGCCCGAACTGGAGCGGCATGGTCCCGGTGCCAGGCGATGGCCGGTTCGAATGGAACGGCTACCTGCCGATTCTGGAACTGCCGAATGCGACGAATCCGGCGAAGGGGTTCTACGCGACGGCGAACAACGCCCTGATTCCGCCCGGCTATGCGTACCGCGATGCCGTCGCGTGGACGTGGTCGGACGGATATCGTCGCAACCGTATCGATGAGGTGCTCGGTTCGGGGCGCCGCTTCACGCTCGCCGACATGATGACGCTCCAGCACGACGAGCTGTCGATACCGGCACGAACACTGGTGCCGCTGTTGCGGGCCGTGCAGTCAGACGACGCGCCGACCGAGGCTGCACGCGCGAAGCTGCTGGCATGGGATCACGTGCTGGACCGCGGCTCGGTTGCGGCGGGGATCTACGTCGAGTGGGAGGGCCGCCTGCGCGAAGTGACCGTCGAGCGCGTCGTGTCGCCTGAAGTAATGCTTGCCGGCACGCCGCAGGTCACGCGCGTGGTCGATTGGCTGCTGTCGCCCGATGGCCGGTTCGGCGAGAGGCCACTCCTTGCCCGCGACTCGATCCTCGTCAACAGCCTCGAAGATGCGGTTGCCGCATTGACCGGGCGGTTCGGCGAGGACACCACAGCGTGGCGCTACGGGCAGGCGGAGTACAAGCACGCATTGATCCGGCATCCGATGAGTGCAGCGCTCAGTCCGCAGATGCGACAGCGTGTCGATGTGGGTCCCGCACCACGCGGCGGCTACTCGCTGACCGTGAACGCGACCGGCGGTGGCGACAACCAGACGTCGGGCGCATCGTTTCGCATCATCGCGGACCTGGCCGACTGGGATCGCTCGGTCGGCACGAACGCGCCCGGTCAATCGGGCCACCCCGACAGCCCGCACTACCGCGACCTGTTCGACTCGTGGGCGAACGGCCAGTACTTTCCGCTCGCCTGGACGCGACGAGCCGTGGAGTCCGTGGCTGAAACACGATGGCGCCTGGAGCCGGGTGAAACGCCGCCGCGCCGCCGGCCGTAGAAGAAGCAATGGCGACACGCAGCGCAGCCCGCGCCACCCCCGGCGATGGCATGAAGAAGGCCACGAAACGGAAGCTCGAGTTCGCGGCCGCCTTCGCCGTATACTTCGCCGCCATCTGGTTGCTCTGGAACACGCCGGTTGTGTATCCGCTGAAGGTGTTCGTGGTGATGCTGCACGAGATCAGCCACGGCATCGCCGCGATTGCCACAGGCGGCGCGATCCACCGAATCGAGTTGACCGTCGACCAGGGAGGCGCGTGCTACTGCGGTGGCGGCAACGCGTTCCTCACGCTGTCGGCCGGCTATCTCGGCAGCCTGGCCTGGGGCGCGCTATTGCTGCTGATCGCCTTCGGCGCGGTGAAATGGCACCGCATCACACTGATCGCGATCGGTTCGCTCGTCGCGGCCGTCACCGTGCTCTACATCCGCAGGCCGTTCGGCCTGGTCTTCGGCCTCATTGCCGGCATCGCGCTGATTGCCGCCGCCCGCCGACTGCCTCCGCCCGTGAACCGCGGGATCCTGACCGTCCTCGGTCTCACGAGTTGCCTGTACGCCATCCTGGACATCAAGAGCGATGTCATCGACCGGCCCGGTGCGCGTTCCGATGCGTACATCCTGTCCGAAATGACCGGTATTCCGACCGTCTTCTGGGGTTTCCTCTGGATCGGCACGGCCCTGCTGGTCAGCGGGCTCCTGCTGCGTCGTCTGTGGCAGCGTGCCTGAGTCCGGCGTTTACGCTCCGGGCTGCGGTACCGGCGGTCGGGGGTTCACGCGGGGGGCGCAGGGGGTGCGGAGGACGCGGGGCCGGTTGGGGGCGGGTCGATGGTGGTATTGAGCCATGACGGTGGTTGGCCGGGGGAGCGTGTTGTTTATTGCGCTCGTGAAGGTGAGCGCATTGGGCGAGGGGCCGCGTGGGGGATGGCCAGGAGCACGTTACCCACCTCCTACGCCCGAATCGGACGGGTCCGGCCGGCGGATAGTAATGCTCCCGCAACAAAACAAAGAGATCGAAGACCGGCGGACACAGGTCAGGAATGGTCAACGCAACCGGTCGAAAATTCCCCGCGCCCACCGCTCCCCCAGCGTCCACTGCGCGAAACATGTTCCGTTCCGTGCAGCGCCGAACCTAGACCCGTCACGACCGGATGCGCGTATACGTGAACGTCATTGCGTTCGTGCCCTCACCGCCGTCGACGAGGGCCGTCACCGCGTCGTCACCACTCTTCGTGTACATGATGCGCTTGGGGAAGTCGTGGTCCGGGTTCTCGAACACCGCGGTCTGGCCATCCCACTTCGTGAGGCGGAACGATGTCGGGGCGCGGCCGTTGGGCTGCGCGACGTAGAAGACGCCATCGGCGCGCGCTTCGATGCGGAGGTACTCGAATGCGACCATCCGGTCGCCGGCCAGTGTTCGGCCGAGGCCGACCATGGCGTTGGACGCGGCGGGCGTCCAGTATTCCTCGATGGTCTGGTTCCCGTTGGCGACGGACCAGTTGCCCGCGATCCAGCCGAGGTCCGCGATCGTCGCGGGTGAGTCCTGCGCCGCGGCCGGAGCCGTTGCCGCACCGGTCGCCAGGACAACCACGGCGGTGATAATCACGCGGATCAGGCCCGGCATTGCTGCTTTCTTCATCGACTCGTTCTCCTCTTAATTGTTCACACGTTCGAATATCGGACGTTTCTCGGGCTCGATTCTGGGGCGCGTTTCTCGGGTTCGCGAATCAGCGATTTCGGCGGCGCCGATCGAGCTCACCGGACCCGACACATGGTCTTCGATTCGGGCGCTTCCTCGCGCCGACTCTCCGCCCGGCACGAACCCCAGAAACCAGCCCCAGAAACCAGCCCCAGAAACGTTTCTCGGGAAACGTTTCTGGAATGCAACCTGTGTTACCGGTTAACCCGCGACAGCGTTATCAGTGCTACGCCAGCGACGATCACGGCGGCGGCCGCGATGACGCGGGGCGACACCGTTTCGCCGGCGAACAGCCAGCCGAGCAATACAGCGACGACCGGATTGACGTAAGCGTACGTCGATACGCGCGCGGGCGTCGACACGCGCAGCAGCCAGATGTACGCCGAGTATCCGACAATCGCGCCGATCAGGATCAGGTAGATCAGCGCGAGTACCGACTTCGCGGAGATCGCGCTTGCGTCGATCTTCGCCGCCTCGCCGCTCACGAGACCAGCGAGAATCAACAGGGCGCCGCCGCACAGCATCTGGATGCCGGTCGCGAGCAGCGGCCGGCTCGGTACCTTCACGTGACGCGACAGGATCGAGCCCGCCGCCCAGCTCATCGAGCCGCCGAGCACGACCGCGGCGCCGGTGAGGTTGATACGGTCGCCGCCCATGAGTGATTCCGGACCGATCAGTATTGCGACTCCGACCAGGCCGAGCACGAGTCCGGCCACGATCTGCGCAGTCGGCGGCGGTCCGCCCGGCCGCACCCAGTCGATCAACACCATCCAGCACGGCACGACCGCGATCAGCAATGCGGCGATGCCGGATGGGATGAACTGCTCGGCCCATGTGACGGCGCCATTGCCGCCCAGCAGCAGCAGCGCGCCGATGACAGCAGCGGCGCGCCAGTGCTCGAGCCGCGGCTTCCCCGCGCCTCGCCAGCGGGCCCAGCCGTAAAGGAACGAACCGGCGACAAGGAACCGGACACCCGCCATCAGCAGGGGCGGCAGGGTCTCGATCGCGAAACGGATCGCCAGATACGTCGAGCCCCACACGATGTAGACCGCGGCGAAGGCCGCGATGACCAGCCTTATGGGCGGGGTGTCGGCGGCGTTCGCGGCGGCCGAGCCGGGATCGGTATGCGGGATGTCGTCCCCGGCCGGGCTACGCATCACCGGGCATGATTCCGGAGCCGCGCCGGGGACCTCACGCGGACCCGGCGGAGCGCGCGGTTCCGTGCCCCCCCGGGGGCCGGACGCTCAGAGTCCCAGGAAGGCAGCAAGCGCGTCGGCCGACGGTTCGATGGTCTGCATCGCGGCGGTCGCCTGCGACAACGCAGTCTCGGGATCCTTCAGTCCATTGCCTGTCAGGATGGCGACACACGACTCATCGGGTGCGACGGTCCCGTCGGACACCGCGCGACGCAACCCGGCCAGACCGGCGGCGGACGCGGGTTCGCAGAAAACGCCCTCGAGGCGGGCGACCTGGCGCCAGGCTTCGAGGATCTCGTCATCGGAGACGGCGCGCAACTGGCCGCCCGAGTCGCGAGCGGCCGCAATCGCCGGTTCCCACGTGGCCGGCCGGCCAATGCGGATGGCGGTCGCGACCGTCTCGGGATCCTCGACCGGCGCACCGCGGACCAGCGGCGAGGCGCCCTCGGCCTGCACGCCGAGCATGCGGGGCAGCCGGGCCGCGTTGCCGGCTTCGCGGTCGCGGCGAAACCCGAGCCAGTACGCCGTGATGTTGCCGCCATTGCCCACGGGCAGCGCCACCACGTCAGGTGCGTCGCCGAGCGCGGCAACGATCTCGTACGCTGCCGTCGTCTGGCCCGCGATGCGGTGCGGATTGACCGAGTTGACCAGAGCGAGCGGGTACCGGTCGGCCGCCGCACGGGCGACATCAAGCGCGCGATCGAAGTTGACGTCCATCGCGACCACGCGCGCGCCGTACATGACGGCCTGCGCGACCTTGCCGCCTGCCACGCGGCCGCCGGGTAGCAGCGTCACCGCGGTGATGCCTGCGTGCGCCGCATATGCCGCCGCGCTCGCGGCCGTGTTACCCGTCGACGCACAGAGGACCGCGCGCGCTCCGTCCTCGATCGCTTTCGCCACCGCCACGACCATGCCCCGATCCTTGAACGAGCCGGTCGGATTCGCGCCTTCGAACTTGAGGTACAGGGATTGGATGCCGATCCATGCCGCCATCCGCGGCGAGGGATAGAGCGGCGTGTCGCCTTCCCCCAGAGACAGCATTGGCGTACGGTCCGTCACGGGCAGTCGCTTGCCGAACCGCCTCAGCACGCCTGGCACCGGACGGTTCACGAGGCCTCCTCCGTTCGGGCACCGGCAAAGTCAGGCTCGAGCGCCATTCCCACGACGTCATCACCGGCGCCGGCGGCCTGGAACGCGGCCGCCATCGCCGCGGCCACCGACGGCGCGGCCACGCGTTCGCAAACGGCGATCAGCCCGGAACCGCTGCCGCTGATCGTGACCGCGAACGCGCCCGAAGCACGCGCCGCTTCCAGCGCATCAGCCGCGCCCGGAATCAGAGGCAGGCGATAGGGCACGTGTAGTTCATCTTCGAAGCCGGCCCGCAGCAGGTCCGGATCGGCGGTGGCCATACCGTGGACGAGTGCGGCAACCCGACCCAGCGCGCGCCCGGCCGCCGCGTGCGGCACACTGGAGGGCAGGGCGAGGCGCGCCTGGACCGTCGAGACCTCCGCGGGCGGCGCCGCGAACGCGAACCCGAGCGCGTCCGACAGTGGCAAGCCGAACGCGTGCAGCCGGCCGGCCGGCCCGCTCGCAACGCCGACCAGTCCGCCCATCAGCGCAGGCGCCGAATTGTCCGGATGTCCCTCGATCCTTACCGCCGCATCGAGCAGGGCGCCCGTTGACGGTCGCTCCCCCTGCACGCGGGCCGCCAGCATCAGCCCCGCGACCGTCGCGGCCGCCGAGGAGCCCAGACCTCGGGCCACCGGGATCGAGGATGTCATGCGGAACGTGCCATGGACGGTGCTTTCGACGCGTGCGTCGAACGCGGACCGGAACGCGGCCACCACCGTGTCGCCTTCGGGTCCGACACGCAACCCCGTCAGGCTACCCGCGCGCTCCACGCGGATATCATCACCGCCCGCCTCGAACGACACGTCCAGGTACCGGTCGAGCGCAAGCCCGATGCAATCGAAACCCGACCCCAGATTGGATGTGCTGCACGGCACTCGTACCCTGGCGGCCGCCGGCCCCGGCCTCACCCGGCCACAGCCGTGTTCGGGTCGCCTTGGCCGGACCCGGCGTCAACCGAGCAGGCGCAGCACGTCGCTCGCATGGCTCTCCGGCTTGACGTTGGGCAGCACCGCCGAGATCACGCCGTTTCCGTCGATGACGAATGTCGTACGGGCGACACCCATGTACTTGCGGCCGTACATCGTCTTTTCCTGCCACACGCCGTACGCCTCGGCCGTTTCGTGGGCGGGATCGGACAGCAGCGTGAAGTCGAGGTCGTACTTCTCGCGGAACTTCACGTGCGACTTCACGGGGTCCGGACTCACGCCGAGCACGACGGCGCCTTTCGCATCGAAGTCGGCGGTGTGGTCGCGTATGCCGCACGCCTGCTTTGTACAGCCGGACGTGTCATCCTTCGGGTAGAAGTAGAGGACGACCTTGCGGCCGCTGAAATCGGAGAGCGAGACGGTGTTGCCGTCGTGGTCCTCGAGCTGGAATCCGGGCGCGTTCTCACCCGCGATGGGCATGGATTGGCCTCCTGCGGCATGCGCAGTCATCGGTTGCGTTCGGGCAGGGGAATTGTGGCGCGCGGCGGACCCTCGCGCCATGGCTGGATCAGTCGCCGGTATCCGTGATAGAGGCCGTTTCCGCTTCGATCGCCATCGCGTTGGCGCGCGAACCCTCCCGCCACAGCGAAATGGCGAGGAACGTGGCGCCGACGGTGATCGCCATGTCGGCCACATTGAAGATGGGCCAGTGCATGAATCCGAGGTCGATCGGGCCGATGAAGTCGACTACGCCGCGGTCCCAGCGGACGCGGTCGATGAGGTTGCCGATCGCGCCGGCGCCGACGAGCGACAGCGAACCGAGCCGGACGTGGTCGCCGGGGTGCGCTGTACGGTACATCGCGGCCAGCATGATCACGACGAAGATGGACGCGCCGATCAGGATCCAGCGGCCGGCCGACGGGATGTCGAGGCCGAACGCGATGCCCTTGTTGAACGCCAGCGTCAGCGGTACGCCGCCCAGTCCGAACTCCGTGGCGCCGTGCGGCAGCGCTGCGAGCGCCCACCGCTTCGTCACGACGTCCGCAATGAGGATCACACCGACCAGCCCGAGGGCAAGACCAAGCTTCTGCTTCACCGCCACCGCTCCACGCATGGTTCGAGGTTCGCGCCCAATCTAACGTATGGTATACGATAATGTGTGTGGGGGTTCCCGTGGTGGGCGATTCCGGGGAGTTCGTTTCCGGGGCTGGTTTCTGGGGCGGGTTTCTGGGGAACGGACACCGGCCCTCCGGAGCCGGGTATGGTACGCTGTGCGGTTCACGGAACCCGCCTCGGAATGAGGACCCGGAAACACGCTCCGGGGCACGCCCAGAAACGAGAGAACGGGTTTCCGGGGGCGTGTCGTTTCTGGGGGCTGGTTTCCACGCGACGGACGAAGGTCGCTCCGGAGACGAGGCCTGAGGGACCGCCCAGGAGGTCCCCAGAAACGAGCCCCAGGACCGAATTAGATGATCAAGACGACCGGCTTGCTGATCGTGGATGTACAGAATGACTTCTGCCCGGGTGGCGCACTGGCGGTCGAGGATGGCGACCGGGTGGTCCCGGTGCTGAATGAATACGCCCGGCGAGTGGCCGCATTGGGCGGGCCGGTCTTCACCTCGCGCGACTGGCACCCGCCACAGACTCGCCACTTCAGGAGCGGTGGCGGGCCCTGGCCGGCGCACTGCGTCCAGGACACGGAAGGCGCCGCATTCCATCCGGATCTTGCGCCGCCGGCCGGGTCGACCGTCATCACGAAGGGCGACAATGCGCTCGACGACGGCTACAGCGCGTTCGACGGACACGACGATGCCGGCGTCGATCTGACCAGCGCACTCCAGGCGAACGGCGTTTCGCGCCTGCTGGTCGGCGGGCTGGCCACGGACTACTGTGTGCACGCGTCCGTGCTGGACGCGCGGAATAATGGCTTCGACACCGTGCTGCTGCTCGATGCGATACGCGGCATCGACGTGGAGGAGGGCGATGTCGCCCGCGCAATGGATGAGATGCTGCGAGCCGGCGCGACGACCGCGACGCTCGATACAGTCGACTCGGTGATCGGTACGCCGGCGTGACCATTGGTCCATGACGATGATCCGCCGCGCGGCTACACTCCAGCGGCTTGCCACAAGTGACTCGCGATACAGGATGAGACGCAGAGATACGGTGACAGTCGATGTCGGCGGCGTGAAGGTCGGTGCAGGGCACCCGATCGTCGTGCAGTCGATGACGAACACGGACACGGCGGACCCGTTGTCCACGGCGGAGCAGGTGCTACGGCTGGCACAGGCCGGAAGCGAGCTGGTCCGCATCACGGTGAACACCGACGATGCCGCGGCAGCGGTGCCGGAGATCGTGCGTCGCGTCCGCGATGCCGGCAGCGATGTGCCCGTCATCGGCGACTTCCACTACAACGGCCACCTCCTGCTCACGAAGCACGCGGATTGCGCTGCCGCGCTCGCGAAGTACCGCATCAACCCGGGCAACGTGGGCGCGAAACGGCGCGACGAGAATTTCCGCACGATCGTCGAAGTCGCGATCGCGCACGACAGGCCGGTCCGCATCGGCGTGAACTGGGGTTCGCTGGACCAGCATCTGCTGACGGAGATGATGGACGAGAACGCGCGGCTCGCCCAACCGAAGGATGCCCGCGACGTCACCATGGAGGCGATGATCGAGAGTGCGCTGCGGTCGGGCACACTCGCCGAAGAGACGGGTCTGGCGCACGACCGCATCATCGTCAGCGCGAAGGTCTCGGGCGTGCAGGACCTCGTCGACGTGTACCGGCGTCTGGCGGCGCGTTGCGACTATCCGCTGCACCTGGGCCTGACGGAAGCGGGCATGGGCACGAAGGGCGTCGTCGCCTCGGCCGCCGGCCTCGCCGTCCTGCTCCAGGAGGGCATCGGCGACACGATCCGGATCTCACTCACGCCGAAACCCGGCGGAGACCGCACCGAAGAGGTGCTCGTCGCGCAACAGATCCTCCAGTCGATGGAGTTGCGCAGCTTCACGCCGCAGGTCACCTCCTGTCCCGGCTGCGGCCGCACCACATCGACGTTCTTCCAGAAGATGGCCGAAGATATCCAGGACCACATCCGCGTGAAGATGCCGGAATGGCGAGAACGGTACACGGGTGTCGAGGAGATGAAGGTCGCGGTGATGGGCTGTGTGGTGAACGGGCCGGGCGAATCGAAGCACGCGAACATCGGGATCTCGCTACCCGGCACGTTCGAGGACCCGAAGGCGCCGGTCTACGTCGATGGCTCGCTGTTCACGACACTGAAGGGCGACGGTCTGGTCGACGAGTTCCTGCGCATACTCGACGACTACGTCGTAACGCGCTACGGTGCGGGCCAGCCGGTCGCGCGCTGAGCCGATCGCGGAATCAGCGGCCGACTCCGAACAGACTGACCATGACCATTGTCGCATCGCCGAAACGGCCGGCGCTGCGATGAAGTGCGGACCCCGCAATGCTCCAGCTGCCGACTTCGAAGCCGAGGCCCGCGCCTGCCTGCCAGCCGTCCGCGCCTTCGCCCATCGAGATGACGGCGCCGCCAACACGAACGGGGAACCAGTCCGACAGATAGTACTCGATGCCTCCGCCGACATGACGGGAGGGTCCGGCCTGGATGCCGTCGGCGCTGCTGAAACGCGCGTCGGCGGTGAACGTGAGATCATGCGAATAGCGCCACGCCAGGCCGCCGCCGTAGACGGGCTCGAAGCGCAGTGCTTCGACTCGCTCGAGGATCGAGGCGGGCGCTGAGGCGAGCGGCATGTCACCGGTTTCGGTGACGGCCTCGTTCCCATCGAGCGAAATCGAGAGCGGACGGTAGCGCAATTTCGACGTGTCCCATGCGAAGCTGTTCGTCACGTTCTGAACAACGCCCGAGATCGTCCAGTCGCCCGACTGCATCGAAGCGCCAAGGTCGATTCCCATGCCGGTACCGTTGCTGAGCGCGAAGTCGCCTTCGAAATCCGTATGAACCAGCGGGAACGTGAGATCGACCGCGATCGGATCGACGGTCGTCGCGCCAATCGAGTTCTCGCCCAGCGCCATGCCATGGCCGATCACGTACTTGACGGTGACGCCGATCGAGGCCTGACCTGCATCGAGCGGGATCGGCAGCCCAACGCTTGCGCCGACCGCGCTCCACGCCCAGCCCGTGAGATTCGAGCCGGAAAGGTCGAGCGTCCGGGCTTCCCCCGATTCGCCGACATTGCCGAACAGAATGAGTTCGGCGAGACCGGGCGACACGTCGGCCGTCATGCGCGCCGACGAGGACGCATGCACCGCGATCGGTCCGACTTTCAACGCGGCCCACGTCACATCCGCGCCGCCACTGCCGACCTGGCCGCCACCATTGCCGATTCGTGAAAGCCAGTCCTGCTTCACGGAGACGGGGACCAGCGCGTCGGACCAGTCAGCGATGTCGCTGAGGCCCACCGGA
>DATKCF010000201.1:0-4980 GCA_035513345.1 Longimicrobiales bacterium | reverse complement strand
TTCTGGCTCAGTCAGAAGAAGGACCCGCGGGCGCTGGCCGCCTTCGAGGAGATCCTGACGCAGTGAACGCTACTTCCTCTCCAGCCGTTCTCCGCGCCATCTCAGCGCCACCGCGCTCGCCCCATCGCCGAACTCGAACCGCAGCACCTCTCCCGAGCCGGGGACCAGCTCGACCCGGGCCGATTCCGGCTCGGTGAACGGCTCGAGCGTTCCCTGGAGCTGCCCGATCGAGGCCCGCAGCTCGTTACCGTCGCGGCTGATGGTCAGGTCGCCCATGTCGCGGCTCGAATACGTTCCGACGTAGGCCGATGGATCGCGGAGCAGCGTCGGCGTGCGCGCTTCGCGCTCGGCAAGGTGCTTCTGCATCGACAGGCGATCCTTCTCGATCGAAGCGCGCAGCGCCTCTTTTCGCGCCGTGTAGGTCGGGGCGAGGTCGCCGCGGCCGTCGAGGCGGTCGTAGATGTAGTTGGCGACGAGGTCCGGCACCTCGAAGGCGAAGCCGGAGGTGTTGGTCAGGACCGCCACCCCCGTCTTCGTATCGGGCATGAAGGAGATGTGCGCGCGCCATCCTTCGAACCCGCCGAAGTGGTGCAGAAGCGTCCGTCCCTCGTATTCCGACCAGTACCATCCCAGGCCGTAGCCGTAGCGGCGATACGCGCCGAACGTGGCTGCGAGCGTGGCCTGCTGTCGCTGCGCGACCTCGAACGCTTCGGCCGGCAATACCTGCTTCCCTCCAACGCGGCCGCGGTTGATGTTCAGCTCCAGCCATCGCAGCAGATCGGCGGCCGTGGTGACCAGGCCGCCGGCGGCGTGCATCGTCTGATCGGTCTTCATCATCGGACGGCGGACCAGGCCCTCCGGGGAGCTCGAGTACGGCACCGCCCACGGCCAGTCGCGCGTCCGGCTCATGTACGCCGTCGTGCGCGTCATGCCGGCCGGCTGGAAGATGACTTCGTCGAGGAGGTCCTGCCACTTCTTCCCGGTGACGCGCTCCAGCACCAGGCTGGCCACGACGTAGCCGTAGTTGTCGTAGGCGAATTTCGGCTCGCGCACGCGGCTTCGCGAGATGAGATCGAGCAGCACTGCCGGCGAATGCTCGCCGGTGTAGGCGGTCCGGCCGACCAGGGCCTGGCTCTGCAATCCGGCGGTGTGCGTGAGCAGGGTCCGCAACGTCACGCGTTGCGGCTCGACACCCTCCGGGAGCTTCAGGTCCGGAAGGTAGCGGGTGATCGGTGCATCGAGGTCGACCACGCCGCGGTGGGCGAGGACGGCGGCCAGGAGTCCGACGTACGACTTCGTCGAGGATGCGATGTAGTAGGCGGTCTTCGCGTCGGCGTCGAGGCTGGCCTCGAGGTCGCGTTTGCCGAAACCGCGCGCGAGCAGCGGTTTGCCGTCGCGAACGACGGCCACGGCCAGCGAGGGAGTCTCCGGAAACTCACGCATCACCTGTTCGGTGAATCGGGCGATGTCCGCGGCCGCGGGATCGGCCGGCGCGGAGGCGCACGCGGTCATGCAGAGGAAAAGCGCAACAGCCGTCAATCGTGCGAGCATGAAATCGAACCTACCACCTGCCCGCGGCGCGCCGTTGTACGCCGTTAACCTCGGGCGTTACAGATCTGTCGAAACGCTCCGGGGGTCACCGAGTGCGCGGCGGCGAAGGTGCGCGAGAGGTGGCTGGCATCGGTGAAGCCGCAGTTCGCGGCGATCACGGCCAGCGGGCGCTCGGTCGTGCTCAGGAGGTGCCGGGCCCGCCCGAGACGAAGATCGCGGATGTACGCCGTCATCGTCGTGCCGGTGATCCGGCGGAAGGCGCGGCTGATGTAGACGGGGTGCAGGCCGACGCGGCCTGCCAGCTCGTCGAGCCGGACCGGCTGATCGGCGCGGCGCTCGATCGTCGCGCATACTTCGCCGAACCATGGCGGCGGAACCAGCGGCATCCGCGGGGTGAGGACCGTCGCCAGCAAGCGCTGCGCGGAGGCTTCGATGTCGCTGCACGCGAGCCGCATGGCGCGGTGGAGCTGAAACGCCGTGTGCGCGGCGGAGCCGCCCTCGATCCATGTCCAATCCGCCGCGGCGGCGAGCCGGGCCAGCTCCGATCCGCTGCGCAGCTCGACATGAATCGTCGAGACCGGGCCCGGTCCGATGAACCGGTTCGCGTGGACCGTGCCGGCCGGCTTTACCACGACGCTGCACGATCGCCCGCGGTGCTCTCCCGCCGGCGTCTCCTCGAGCATCTCCCCGCGGATGACCGCCGTGACGTTCGTCCAGCGGTGGTCGTGCCGCGGCATCACCCGGCCGGCCGGATAGACCACCGTCTCGACGATGAAGTCGGGAAATCGGAACATCAATGTATAGAACGTTCCGCGGCGGCGTTGGTTAACTCAGGAGCGCGATTTCGACCTGCTGCCGGTGCTTTTCTTCGAGCTGGCGGACGACGCCGTCGAGCGCGGGCGGCTGCCGCCGTCGTGACGCTTGTTCAGATACACCAGCGCGCCCGTGGCGATCGTGATCGCGCCGAGGGCGACCACCAGCACTTCGGGATTGCGCTTCAGGTAGTCGCCGATTTCATCGATGACGTCGTCGATGTCGACCTCTTCGATCCGGCCCTTGACACGCTCGACGACCATGTCGACCAGGCCGAGACGCTCGACCAGCTCCAGAATCGTGGCGGTGTTGAGGACGGATGTCGCCGCCTTCAGGCTCGTCGTGCTCGTGCCGCGCGAGCCGGAGCTGCGCCGCGCGGTGATCGTGCCGCGGTCGTCAGCTTCCTCGTAAGTCGCAGTAGCCATGCAGTACCTCCGTTCCTTCCCGGGGAGTGCAAGGAACCGACCAGAACCGGGCAGTGGCCTCACCGATGCATCTGCCTGGAGGCCTGCATGCGCATTACAGGACGAAGCTCGAATGTAAGTGATCGGCGGGGGATGGGAGGGCCGTTGATCGCCGGTGGCGGCATCGGCGGTCTGGTCATCGTTCTTCTCGTGATGTTCCTCGGCGGCGACCCGAGCGAAGTCATTCAAACCGGCCCGGCGCCCGGCAGCGGCCCTCCTGCCTCCGGCGAGCCCGATCCGCTGGCCAACTTCGTCAGTGGCGTCCTGTACGAGACCGAGGAGACGTGGGAGACGATTTTCAGCGAGCAGCTCGGCCGTACTTATGAGAAGCCGACGCTGGTTCTCTTCACGAACTCGACCCAGTCGGCGTGCGGCCTCGGGCAGGCCGCGGCGGGGCCGTTCTACTGTCCGCTCGACCGGCAGATCTACATCGACCTCGGGTTCTATCGCGAGCTGAAAGAGCGATTCGGCGCGCCCGGTGACGCCGCACAGGCCTACGTCATCGCGCACGAGGTCGGTCACCACGTGCAGACTCTGCTCGGCATCTCGGACCAGGTGCGGAGCGAACAGGCGCGGGCCAGGCGGGCGGAAGCCAACGAGCTCTCGGTCCGGCAGGAGTTGCAGGCCGACTGCTTTGCCGGCGTCTGGGCCAACCGGGCGCATGAGGAACGGCAGATTCTCGAGCCGGGGGATGTCGAGGAAGCGATGGGGGCGGCCGGCGCGATCGGCGACGACCGGCTGCAGCGTCAGGCTCAGGGCCACGTCCAGCCGGAAACGTTCACGCATGGATCGAGCGAGCAGCGCGTGCGGTGGTTCCGGCGGGGATTGGAAACAGGTCAGGTGCAGGCTTGCGATACATTCAGCACCGCGCGGCTCTGAACTGGAGGGTGTATGAAGAGATGGCCTTGGATTGCGGTCGCAATGCTCGTCGCGGCCTGCGGAAGCGGCAGTCAGTATTCGACCTCGGGAGGGCTGGTCGGCGTCGGGCTGGTGCTGGTGTCGCCTGTTTTCTTCGGCTCCGGGACGAGCGCCCCGGCAAACCTGGAAGTGGTGGTGGAGAACCGCGCCGCGCAGCCGTTGGTCGTCCGTTCGGTGCGAGCGCAGAGCTCGGGGATGGTGCAGTGGGGCATCTATCCCGTGCAGCGCACTTTCAACGAGACGATCAATCCGGGCGAGGCGAAGTCGTTTCCGCTGTTCGCGACGGCCGTCGCCCGCTACGCCCGGATGACCCCGAACGAGCCGCTGAACGTGCGCGCCGTGGTCGAATTCGAGACCGCCGGCAAGCGCTACCAGGAGCTCTACCACGGCCAAGCCCACGAACCTTGAAAAGTTGGTGTCAGGTCTGGAAAAGCAACTTTTCACCATTTTTCACCGCGCGATTTCGGTGAAAAGTTGCTTTTACAGACCTGACACCAACTTGTTGACAGGGCCTTGAGCGGCGACTACATTTGTAGTTGTGAGTAGGCGTCCTGACCGGCTTGGCGGCTTGACTGATCTGCAGCTCGCGGTGATGCGTGCGGTCTGGGACGTGGGGCCGGCCACGCTCGCGGAACTTCATGCGGATCTGTCACGGGAGCGCGAGCTGGCTCCGACCACGGTCGGGACTCTTCTGTCGCGTCTTAGAAAGCAGCAGCTGGTTTCCGCCACGCGCCGCGGCCGGCAGCTCGTCTACAGCGCGAATGTCTCGGAATGGGAAGTCCGCGGCACGCTGCTGCGGCGGCTGATGGCGCGGCTCTTCGGCGGCGATTCGGTAGCGCTGGTGCAGCACCTGCTGGCCTCAGATTCGATCGGAAAGGAAGACGTTCAGCGGATTCGTGCCCTGATCGGCGAGGCTGGAGGAAGACGGAAATGACGGCTTCCACTGTTCTGGAGGTAGCGCTCGACTTCCTTCTGTTGAGCACCCCCATCCTCGGGGTGGCACTCGTTCTGGTGGCCGTCCACCGGCCGTCTTCGCGGCGCGACCTCATCCTGAAGGTCGCTCTCTTGGCCGCGGTCACGCTGCCCCTTTTGCGCGCTGCAGCTCAGGGATCGGCGGTCCTCGCGGAGTCGTCGCCGGCGCTTCTGGCCGTGACCGGGCAGCGTCCCGCTCTGGCACTCGCTTCCACCGATCCGGGATCGCTCTCGCCGATCGATGTTCTGCTGGTGATCTGGG
>DATKCF010000200.1:0-14397 GCA_035513345.1 Longimicrobiales bacterium | reverse complement strand
GCCGCTTCCATGATGCGGTCGGCCATGATGTCGGGGCGGCCGTTCTCGACGACGAAACCGAGGCCGGCCTCGCGGACGACATGGTCGTTCGGGAAGCCGGCCTCACTCACGACGGGCAGGCCGGCGCGCAGGTAGTAGTAGAGCTTGGTGCTCTCGTTGTTGTGCTGGAACGTGCCGGCGGACACGACGATTCCGACGGTCGCGAAGTACAGGAAGTCCCAGGACCGCTCGTAGGGGACGGCGCCGAGGTAGGATACGAAGCGCGGGTCGAGGCTGCGCCTGTCGCCCGGTCCGACGACGAAGAGCCGTGCGCCGCGTCCGGCGAGCAGCTCGCCGAGGCGGTTGAGGCGCCCCGCGACGGTCCGGTGCGCTTCCGGCTGGCTCGTGCTGCTGCCGTTGTAGAAGTTGCCGGAGAAGACGACTCGCAGGGCGCAGTCGGCCGGATAGGGGTCGTTGCGCGGCAGCGGAATGACGGTGTCGGCGGCGCCCGGCGCGAGGTGAACGGGCTGTGTGTCGCCGAAGCACTCGCGCCACAGCTCGCGTGCGGGCTCGGTCAGCAGGGTAATCGGGCCGCCCGCGCGGTTGACGGATTGCTGCACGTTCCAGAGTCGTTCGCGGGTCGGGCCGTAGAAGTAGATGCCTTCGCGGTCGTCGGGACCGACCACCGAGCCGAGGTGGGCGATAATGAACGGGTGCGAGGCGCCGCCGTAGCGCTCGAGCGTTTCCCATCCCTCGTGGTAGAACGTCTTGACCATGTCGTACTCGTCCCATGCGACTCGTGTGATCGGGACGGTCGAGACGCCGGCAGCGTTCTCGCGGACGGGCCCGAGCCGGCGCCGCAGCTCCGCGCTACCCATGTGGACGGTGTGTCCGCAGGCGGCGAGCGCGGCGGAGACGCGGTGCCAGCGGATGTCACCCATGTCGCTCGACTTCGCGCCGCGCAGGCGGCTGCTGAAGAGCGTGAGGATGCGGCTCACGCCGTGACCCCTTCATCGGCTGGCAGCGGCGCGACGGGCACGGACTGCGGTGACGGGCGGTCGCGGTGGCCGGAGATCTGCCCGATCAGGTCCTCGTAGCGGGCGACAGCAGCGGGCAGGTCGAATCCGGCGACGCGGCGGCGACCGGCGTGCGTGATCCGGTCGCGAAGCGCGTTGTCGGTGAGGACGGTCTCGAGCGCGGCCGCGAGCCGATCCGGATCGTCCGGCGGCACGAGCACGCCGCAGCGGCCGTCATCGAGGTATTCGGCGACGCCGCCCGAACAGCGGGCGGCCACGACCGGCACCGAGAGCGCGAGCGCTTCTCCGATCACGTTGGGAAACGCTTCCGTGCGGGAGGGCACGGCGAGCACGCGCCCCCTCGACATGTACTGCCACGGGTTGGCGAGCGCGCCAAGGAAGCGGACGCGGTCGGAGACGCCCAGCTTCGCGGCCAGTGCGCCGAGCGCATCGCGCTCGGGTCCCTCACCTATCAGCAGCAGCCGCGCGTCGAGCCTCGCCGGCAGCCGGGCCAGCGCGCGGATCAGCAGATCGAAACCCTTCAGCTGGACGAGCCGGCCCACGGCCACGATCACGTTTCCACCGGTCTCCAGCCCCGCGGGCGAGTGCTCGCCCGCCCGACGGATGCGGTCCAGGTCGACCGGGTTGTGAGCGACCCGTATGCGGCCGGGCGGTATGCCGAAATTCGCGACCAGATCCTCGGTCACGGAACTGGCCACGGTGATGACGCCATCGGCGCGCGGAAACGTGCTCGTGATGAAGCGTCGCATTACGTGCCGCTCCCACGGCGCGAAGTGGATGGCCAGATGATCGGACAGCACCTCGTGCACGTTGATCACGACCGCGAGCTCGCGCGCGAACGCCAGCTTCGCAGTCAGCGCGATCGTGTGGGAACGGTTGAGGAACGTCGAGATCGTCCCGCAGCCGGTCACCGCGGCGATGCGCCGGAGCGCGACCGCATTCCGCACGAGCGCCGGCGTCTCGAGCAGCATCGTGCCCCGGCGCCCTCGCCCGGCCCCTCGCCCGCTGTTCAGCGACACCACCTCGATTTCCGGACGCAACTCTCCGACGAGATCCGTGACCGGCTGAATGAGCGCGATCACGGGCCGGAACCGGCGGATGTTGTTGACCAGGCTGACGAGCGTCCGCTCGGCCCCGCCCATCGCGAGGTCGTTGATGAAGAACAGGATGCCCGGCTTCGGGTCGCAACCGTCCGCGCCCTTCTCGTCGGCACGTCGGATCGTGATCATTGAACTTCCGCAAAGGGGACGGACCCGTTCCTGATGGAAGACCCGCGCCGCAGCGTCCGATCGTCCATCGGCAGGGGCCGGACGCCGCCGGCGCAGCCCGACGGATCACTCATAACTGATTGCATTGCATTGTATTACACACAAAGCTCGTTGGTTTGCTTCGCCGTCCGGTTTCGCGCAGGTTGGAGGGACGTACGCCACGGCTGTGGCAGCCCGCCGACACGAGGCGGCGAGGCACGCGCGCATCCGGCTGACCCTGGTCCAGCGGACGGCTGAATCGATGGCGGAAGACTCAGGCGACGGCACCGTCGTGTCTCGAGTGGGTGTTTTCGCGGAGATGTTTCGCGAACAGATCGAGTTCCGCGAGCTGCTCGCCGCGATCGTACGTCGCGATCTCGCGCTGCGGTACCGGAACGCGTTTCTCGGATTCGGCTGGGCCGTGTGCATGCCGGTGCTGCACATGCTCATCTTCACGGTGATCTTCACGCGGGTAGCGCCGCTGGACACGGGCGTGCCGTACCCGATCTACGCGTATGCGGGTCTGGTGCCGTGGAACCTGTTCGCGTCGGCGCAGCGGTTCGGCGCGCTTTCGCTGACGGCGAATCCGCACCTCGTGACGAAGGTCTACTTTCCGCGGGAGGTGCTGCCATTTTCCGCGGTGATCGTGGCGCTGATCGATTTCCTTGTTGCATCGACGGTGCTGGCGGGGCTGATGGCGTACTACGGGATCGCGCCGGCGTGGAGCGTGCTGTTCCTGCCGGTGGTGCTGGTGGTGCAGCTGGCGTTCACGGCGGGCGTCGCGCTGCTGGTGTCGATGGCGAACCTGTTCTACGCGGACGTGAAGTACGTTCTCGAGCTGGCGTTGATCGTGTGGATGTTCTCGACGTCTGTCGTGTATCCGGTGGACCGTGTAGGCGGCGCGGCGGGCGAGCTGCTCGCACTGAACCCGATGACGCCGATCATCGAGGCGTACCGGTCGATCCTGATCCGCGGCGAGCTGCCGGCCGCCTTGCCGTTCATGGCCGTGACGCTGGTGTCGTTCGCGACGCTGGCGGTTGGCTGGCTGATCTTCCATCGGGCCGAATTCCGCTTCGCCGAGGAGCTCTGAGCGATGGAAGTCCGCGACGTCCGTGTGGAAGACTCGCCGGTCGCGCGAGGGCGAGTGCGGCTGCGGGCCGAGGTCCGTTACGACGGCGGCGGTGCGGAGGAGTACTGGTTCGATGTGCCGGCGGCGCATGCGGAGCACGTCTCCCGCGGCGGGAATCCGTGGCTGGCGTGCCTGCTTCCTCTCGCCTCGGTGCTGGGCGAGGACGTACGCGTGCCGTTGCCGGTGGATGCGTCGCTGCTCGCGAACGCGGAGCGGCTGACGCGCATCTGGCGGACGTGGTACCCGGACCTGTCCGCCGTGCGCGTCTCGGCCGATGTCGCACGACCGGTTGCGCGGGATGCCCGCGTGTCCGCGGATGTCGCCTCGCCATCCCCGGCGGACGGGCCGGGTCGCGTGGCTGCTTTCTTCTCGGGCGGCGTCGATTCGTTCTTCACCATTCTGCGCGACCGGGAGAGCGCGCCGCCGGCCGAGCGGCAGCGGATCGGCGATCTGATCACGGTGCTCGGGTTCGACATAGCACTCGAGCGGCCGGACGCGTTCGCGAGGCTGTGCGACCGCCACGAGCGCGTTGCACAGCGGCTGGGGATGGAGCTGATCGACGTGGCGACGAACCTGCGCGCGACGCGCTGGAGCGAAGCGCAGTGGTCGCTGCTGGCGCACGGCGCGGGGCTGGCTTCGGTCGCGCTCTCGCTCGAGGGCCGTTTCAGCGCCGCGTACATCGCGGGTGGCGGCGGCTACCGCGGGCTGCACCCGTGGGGCTCGCACTCCGTGACGGATCCGCTGTTCTCGACTCGCCGCACATCGATCATCTACGACGGTGTCGCGTGGCTGCGGACGGAGAAGGTCGAGGCGATCGCGGAATCGGACGCGGTGCACGACACGCTGCGCGTCTGCTACGACACGTGGACCGAGGAGAACTGCGGAGTCTGCAACAAATGCCTGCGCACGATGGTCACGCTCGATGCGTGCGGCGTCCTCGACCGTTGTACGACGTTTCCGCGACATTCCGACCTGCCCCTCGCCGTCGCGCGGATGGACGTTTCGCACTTCGCGGATGCGCGCGAAGTCCAGGACATCCGCCAGCTCGCGGAGGCGCGCGACCGGTCCGACATCGTGCGTGCGCTGGATCGCGCGGTGAGGCGTACGCGGCGGCTCGTGGCGGTGCGGACGGGCAGGCGGTGGGCGGGTGCGCCCGTACGGCTCGCGCTGTCGGCGTTCCGGCGCGAGTCGAGCTGATGACGGGCGCGACGGCGGCGTTCGAATCAGTGTCGAAGCGGTTCTATCGCGGCAGGCGACACGGTACTCTGCGGGATCTGCTGTGGCCGTTCTCGGCGCGCGGCGCCGGCCGCGATCCGTTCTGGGCGCTGCGCGATGTATCCTTCTCCGTGGGTCCGGGTCAGGCGTTCGGCATTATCGGTCCGAACGGCTCGGGCAAGTCGACCGTCCTGCGGCTGCTCGCGGGAATTCTGCGGCCGGAATCGGGGCGCGTCGTGGTGCGCGGGCCGTCGGGCCGGCGGCCGCGTATCGGCGCGCTGATCGAGCTGGCCGCGGGTTTCCACTACGAGCTGACGGGCCGCGAGAATGTGTACCTGCAGGGCGCGGTGCTGGGGATGCGCCGCGCGGAGATCGCGGGGAAGTTCGACGAGATCGTCGAGTTCGCGGAGCTGGCAACGTTCATTGACACACCCGTCAAGCACTACTCGAGCGGCATGAACGCGCGGCTCGGGTTCTCGATCGCGGCGCACCTCGATCCCGACGTCCTGGTGATCGACGAGGTACTGGCGGTCGGCGACGACGCGTTCCAGCGCAAGGCGTTCGCGCGGCTGGCGCAGGCCGTGCGCGGCGAAGTGCCGGCCATCGTTGTGTCGCATCAGCTGCACCGCGTGATCGAGCTGTGCGACAGTGCCATGCTGCTCGACCACGGCCGCGTGGCCGCGACCGGCACGGCAGCCGAGTGCGTGCGCGCGTACGTCGGAAGCGCTGATGGCCCCGCGCCCAGTGAGGCCTCGCCTTCGCCGATCCGTCTGACGGGCGTTTCGGAGCCGGATCCCGCGGCGGTCGAGCCGGGCGAGCGAGTGCGTGTCCGTGTGCGGGGCGTCGTCGCGGACGGGACCGGCGAGCCGGCGACGGTCGGCGTGCGCGTGCGCTCGCTGCCGCGCGAGGACCTGGTGTTCGTGGCGCACAGTGCGGCGTGCGGCGTCGGCCTTCCCGGGTCGGGTCCGTTCGAGCTCGAGATCGATGTGCGGATGAACGTGGCGCCGGGCACGTACCGCGTGCAGCCGGTCGTGTGGTCGGTGCGAGGCGGCCGCGAGCTGGCGCGGGGCGATGCCACGCTGGTGGTGGTCGGTGGCGCGAGCGCCGCGAACGGCCGCGTATTCGCCGACCCGAAGATCCGGCTGCTGTCGTCGTGACGGATCCGGCGAGTCTCGTCGGGCGGCTGCGCGCGACGGCCGAACGGACGGTCGCGTCCGCCCTCGGAGGCCGGCCGGTCGACGCGCTGATCGACTTTCCGAACTATCCGAATCCGGGCGACACGGCGATCTGGCTCGGCCAGCTCGCGTGTCTGCGTTCGCTCGGCATCGGCGGTCCGCGGTTCACCTGCGACTTCCGGACGTACGACAGGAATGCGCTGGCGCACAGCCTCGACGGTGGCGTCATCCTGCTGACCGGTGGCGGCAGCTTCGGCGACCTCTGGCCGATCGGTCAGGAATGCCGCGAGGACATCCTGCGCTCGTTTCCCGACCATCCGGTGATCCAGCTGCCGCAGTCGATCCATTTCGAGAATCGCGACGCGATGGACGGGGCGCGCCGCGTGCTCGAAGGCCATCGCGATTTCACGCTTCTCGTCCGCGACGACCGGAGCCTCGAGGTCGCGCGACGCGAGCTGGGCGTGAACGGCGTGCTCTGTCCCGACCTGGCGCTCTGTCTGGGAACACTGGACCGTCCTGCGGCAGCGGAGCACGACATCGTGTGGCTGTCGAGGACCGACCGGGAATCGGCCTCGCCGCCGCCGGCGGATTCGGACATTGCCGTCACCGACTGGATCGACGAGCCGGAGACAGTGCTCCGGCGTGTCAATTACGCGCTCATGGGCGCGGCCGTGCGCCGCCCGTCGAGCCGGCTGTGGAGGTCGTTGCTCGTGCGTACGTACGGGCCGCTGGCGAAGCGACGGCTGCGCCGCGGATTGCGGGTGCTCGCGCGCGGCCGTGTCGTGATCACGGACCGGCTGCACGGGCACATCCTGTCGCTGATGATGGGCGTTCCTCACGTCGTCCTCGACAACACGTACGGCAAGATCTCGTCGTTCCATCGCACATGGACGGCCGGCGCGGACGGCGTCCGCATCGCCGGTTCGGCCGCGGAAGCCGTCGCGCTGGCCAGGCAGCTTGCCGGCAATGCGCCGGCGGCGGCCGCGAGCGGCGGATCATGACGGACGAAGCGGTCAGCGAGAGGATCACGTACCTCGTCGCGTGCTTCAACCGCGAGGCGTACGTGGCCGACTGTCTGAGCTCGCTCCAGGCGCAGACGGATCCGCGCTGGCTCGCCATCGTGCTCGATGACGCGAGCACGGACGGCTCGGCCGACCGCATCCGCCCGCTGCTCGACGACCGGATTCGGCTCATCGTCAACGAAACGAACACCGGATACATCGCCGCGCTCGAGCGGATGATCGAAGAGGCCGGAACGGACATCGTCGCCATCCTCGATGTGGACGACGCGATCGAGCCGGAAGCGACGGCGATGCTCCTGGCCGCCTACGCCCGGGCCAGCGGCGCGGAGTTCGTGTACTCGCGCTTCTCGACGTGGGACGAAACGATGAGCAGACGGACGGGTGAGCACGGCGGTCCGGTACCGGACGGCGGCACCGCGATTCGCGACGGTCCCGTCGGCGCGATCCGCAGCTTCCGGCGAAGCGCGTACCGCCGTACATCCGGGCTCGATGCGACGCTGCCGTACGCGGAGGACCGCGATCTGGTCTACAAACTGGAGGAGGTCACGCGACCGGTTCTCGTGGACGCGGCCCTCTACCGGTACCGGCGAGTTCCGGACTCACAGAGCGTGGAGCCCCGGAAGCGGGAGATCGGCGCTGTGAACGTGCGCCGCGCTCGCCGCGCCGCGCTCGATCGCCGCGGGTGCCTCGGGCTCGAGCGACTGGCAGCCGAGCTCATGATCGCGTCCGACTACATCGCGTACAGCGGGAAGCGGCCGCGTCCGATTCGGCGAGTCGCGGCTGTGCTGGCCGGCGCGGCCGCGGCCGCGTGGCGGCGCATCGGCTCACCCGCTGCTCCCGCTCCACGCGCGTAGGCGTCGACTGAGCGCACCGATCCAGCCACGTCCACCCCTCTGCACTGCGAGCCGGCAGTCCGCGAGCGCGGCCTCGAGCGGCGGTAGCAGCTCGTGATGGCCGGCTTCGCGCAGCGGCTCGATCAGGTTCTCGTACATCGGGATCAGCGCCGGCGCCAGGAATGGATTCGGGTTCCTCAGAACCGACAGCATTGAGGGAGTCAGTGCATCGTACGGGAACGCCTTCGACCGGTGCAGCGCACCGGCCGCGAGCAGCTCGAGCATCGTGCGCACGCACTTCTCGCAGTGGCCGCAGTTGATCGATTCGTCCTGCGGGATCCGGTTCAGTGTGCAGGAGCGTACGACGTCGAGGGCCGGCGGCCAGTCGGCGAGCATCCGAACCTTGTCGAGCCGTGTCGCGTCCGGCTGTCCGAGGTGCACGCGCAGCCGTCCGGTCGAGAAGAATGGGCTCAGCGGGATCTGGAGGCCGCGCACGTTCGAGACGGACCCCTCGCGACCGTCGGACGCGAACCAGAGCTGCCTGATCCGCGACTCCATGGCGAGGCCGACCCAGACCGTGCCGGCCGTCGA
The DNA here is from genome assembly GCA_035513345.1 of Longimicrobiales bacterium. GTDB lineage: Bacteria > Gemmatimonadota > Gemmatimonadetes > Longimicrobiales > RSA9 > DATKCF01. The sequence goes on along the minus strand of DATKCF010000200.1, from coordinate 6,169 downwards.
GCCGTGCCCCCACGTGCTGAAGTCGGCGTACATCGTGCGCAGGTTCGTGCGCAGCGGAATCATTGTGATGCTCACCCGTTCTGCGAAGCGCTCGAGCCGCCGGACGTGTCGTTCGAAAGTCAGCACCCGTTCCGGATCCGGACGGCCGTCCGCGCAGAAGTCGTGCGTATTGAGTCCGAAGATCACCAGGCCATCGCGGATCGATTCCGGTTCGTCGATATCGTGATGCAGGCGGTTCTCGCGCAGCATTGCCAGCGCGTCGACGCCGCCGGACATGAGGCAGGCGACGTTGCGGTCCCGGGGTGCGTCCGCATCGCGAAACCCGTCCGATGGTTCGATCGGCACCGGCCGCCACCGCCGGTTCCACCGGTGGTAATTCCGCATCACGGTCTCGAGACCGTCGCGCAGCGTGGAGCAGACGGGGCCTTCGACGGTGATGCGTCGCTCGCGGGCGAGCACCGCGAGCGGGAACGTCGCGAGGAGGAACGCGTCCGGCGATGGGGACAGCGCCTCCGCGAACGCCTGTTCTGTCTCGAGCCAGAGCAGCGCCGGCTCGCGCCGCGCGTGCTCCCATACGATGCGCGCCGAGATGCGCGGCCTGCCGCTTTCCTCACTCCTGCTCAGGCTTTCGATGCGCATTGCGTCCGTCACACCGGATGGTCGCTCGCCCACAGCATCAGGCCGAGCAGCAGCTTGCGCGAAAAGCCGTCGCGGATCGGGTGGTCGAGCGCGAAGTCCGCGTCGGGCCGTGGCAGCACGGACGCGAGCTCGGCCGGATCGAAGAGAGCGGTAAGCGCCTCGCGACCCGCTTCCGCACGGCGGCGAACACCTCGCCAGGCTTCGTTGTCGATGTCGAACAAGCGGTGGTAGTACCTGCGCTCGGATTCCGGACCGGCCACGCGTGACCGCAGCCGGCGAGTCGCGACGAGCAGCGGACTGATGGCGGCGCGCGCGAATGTCGGCGCGATCGGCCGCGTGTCGTGGCTGTTGCGGTCGAGCGGCAAGCGAGCGAGCGGAGCGAACCGTGTGCGCAGCAGTGCGTCCTGCGCCCGCCGGTCCGCGAAGCTCGACGACGGGATCGATGCAATGGTCTCGAGCAGGTCGCGGTCGAGCAGCGGCACGATCGGCCACGAGCCGAACGTGAACCTCCACTGCACGCCGCCGGGATGCGCGCGCGCGCCGTGGGCCAGCAGGAACCGCCACTGCCGCTCGGCCGGCTCGTCGGCCGCCGATTCCCATTCCCGCCGCAGCTCACCGTACAGTTGATCGACGAGCTCCTTCCATTCCGGCCGCAGCAGCCGGCGCAGCAGATCCGGTGCGATACCGTGCGCGTGCGGCCCGCCGAACGACCCCTCGAAGCTCGGCTCGCCCAGCGGAATCTCCCGGATCTCGCGCAGGTAGCCACTCACACAGCGTACGGGCAGCGTTCGCATCGCCGGCACCGCACCCCACGTGTGTACGTTGCTGAACCCGGACGCGAGGTGTTCCCACACGGCCTGTGTGGCGGCGCAGTCCGCGAGCGACGTACCCGCCAGGTCCACGATATCGTGCCTGAAGCCGAGCCGCTTCGCCACGCGAGTGGCGCACGCGGCGTCGTAGTCGGTCACGCGGCCGAGCGTGAGCGCGTGCACATCGGCGCCGCTCTGATCGAGGTAGCCCGCGAGCAGGCGCGAATCGCCGCCGCCGGAAAGCAGGAGGCCCACCGCGGAGCCCGGTGTGACGTGTCGCCTGATCACCGCGGCCCATGCCTCATCCAGTATCCGCAGGTGATCCTCGAAGTCGAGCGATCGGTACGCCAGGGACCGCGGGATGACGTACTGCTTCACTTCCGTAGCGGTTTCCCGCCTGTTCGCGAGAAGAGCGTGGCCCACGCCGAGACGGCGGACGCCACCCAGGAGCGTGCGGCCGCCGACGGAAGCGTGGGCGAGCAGCGTCATCACGATGCCATCGTAGCTCGGTGCGGCGGGGAACAACGGGTGCTGCCGGAACAGCTCCGGGCTCGATCCGGCGAGCGTCACGTCGGCGTTCGTCGCATGGAAGATCGGGAACAGGCCGAGCACATCGCCGGCAACCATCAGCCCGCGGCCGGCGTCGTAGCTGACCGCGGCGTACAGTCCGTCGAACACTGGCGGCGAGGCATCGCCGGATCCGCCGCCCGGCCTTGACGCCGCTCGCCACGCGTCGATCAGACCGTTCGCGTCCAGCCGGTGCGCGGCGGGACCCGCGATCGCATCGCCGAAGAGCACGGCTGCGCAGCCCTCGCGGTGCGCCGTGCTGACGGGCGAGCGGTCGGTGACGGCCCACGCCGCGGCGAACGGGCCGCACGCAAGATTGTCAGTACGGAGGCCGTCCAGGAAGGCGAGGCGGGTCGTCACCGACCGGATGAACCGGTCGCGGCGCTCCGTGTCGGCATCGAGCACGGCGATGAAGTTCGGCATATCCGGTCACGGGCCGATGCGTGTCGTCACGGTATCGGCCAGACCCGTGACACGCTGGCGCGACCACTTGCGCGCCAGGTCGCGGAACTGGCGAGTCTGCTCGAAGGCCTCGAGAGCCGGATCAATGCGCAGCCAGCTCAGCGAGAACCACGACGGAACGCCCAGCGCCATGTCGAAGTACTCGGCCGCGCGGTCCATGTCCTGGAGCATGACGTGCACGGTCCCCATATTGACGACCCACTCGGGTCCGTCGAGCGCGTCGTTCGAGACGGGCAGCAGCTGCATGGCGCGTTCGGCGGCGCGCACGGCTTCATCGGCGCGGCCCACGCCGGCGTATGCGGCGCCGAGCAGCCCATGGATCCACGCCTGGCCGGGCTGTTCGTCCCGCATCCTCTCGAAGTGCACTCGTGCCGAATCGAACTGCGCGAATGCGGCGCCCTGCGGATCCGTGGGCAGCAGCATCCTCGCCTTCATGAGGTGGTACGTCGCGCTGTCGAGTCCGTGCGCACCGGGCCGCAGCATGTCGAGGAACCAGTTCAGCCGATCGCCCTCGTAGACGACGCGCGCGAAGTCAAGCATTGGCGCGCGCCACGCGGTGGGCGGGATCAGGTCCTCGGCGCTGCGGATCATCCGCCTCGCCTCGTCCGTGTCGTTGTTCGCAGATATCGCGAGCCTCGCGCGCTGCACCCAGCCTTCGAGGAACTCCGGCGCCAGCTCGGTCACGCGCTCGAGGTGCTGGCCGGCCTCGTCGTACTGCCGGGTGAACAGCTGCGTTTCGCCGAGGTTGAACCACGCGTTGTGCGAACGCGGGTTCAGCTCTGCGGAACGACGGTAGCTCGCGATCGATGCGTCGAACTCGCCCTGTCGCCTGCGGACGTTGCCGATCTGGAGGAAGACCTGCGCGTTGCTGGGCTGCAGCGTACCGGCGCGGGTGAACTCGTCAAGGGCGCGCTGGTAGTTGTCGCGGCCCCAGTACCAGTACAGGCCCATCGCGATGTGAGCTTCCGCCAGCTCGGCATCGAGCGCGACGGCGCGGTCGGCCGCGCTCTTGGCGGCGATGAGACGATCCTCGCTGAGGTCGTAGCGGAGCTGGTGCATCCATGCGTTTGTCCTCGCGAGCTTCGCCCAGGCCAGGGCGAACGAGGGGTCGAGCTCTGTCGCCGTCCGGTAGTAGGTCAGCGCAGATTCGACATCGGCCTGCGCCCAGCTCCGCTCGTAGGCGGCGTTGCCGCGCAGGTACGCGTCGTACGCATCCAGGTTGTCCGTGTGCTGGATGGTGAGGCGCTGCCGCTCGGTGTCGAGCATGGTGAGGTTGAACTGCTGCGCCACGCGGTCGGCGATGCTCGCCTGGATACCGAACACGTCGGTGAGGGCGGCGGTCGTGTCGATCGCCCACACGATGCGCTCCTCCGACGCCTCGACCAGCTTGGCGATGATCTTGACGGAGCCGCGCGCCGACGACATGCGGTTCCATTGCACGCTGCCCTCGATGAGGTAGTCGACACCCAGATCATTCGCGATCTCTCTTCGGCTGAGGCTGGAGCCGCGATACTGGATTGAGCTCGTGCGCGCGATGACGGCGAGGTCGGATAGACCCGCCAGGCGGTTGGTGATCTCTTCGGACACGCCGTCGGCGAAGTATTCGTCCTCGGCCTGGCCGAGGTTTTCGAAGGGGAGCACGGCCAGCCGCCTGGGCCCGGCATCGACGAGTGCCGGGAAAATCGCAAACCCCGCAATCGCAATGGCGATCGCGCCAGCCACGGCCGCCACTCGGCGCCGGCCTCTCGTCGCACGGAGCCAGAGAGCGTGCAGCGGGCGGCTGCTGAGCTGGACGCCGGGCGCGCCGAGCGCGACCGCGAACGCGGACGTCGTCGGAAACCGGTCCGCCGGCGATTTCGCCATGGCCCTGCGGATCGCCGCGTCGATGGATTCAGGGACGTCCGGACGAGCCTCGCGGACCGATGGCACGGCTCCCTGGATGTGGCCGGCCATCACGGCCGTCGTCGACGCGCCGGTGTACGGGCGCGCCCCCGTGAGCATCTCGAACACCAGGCACGCCAGGCTGTACTGGTCGGACCGGCCGTCGAGCGTGCTCGTGCCTTCCCACTGCTCGGGGCTCATATAGGCGGGAGTCCCCGTGACGGTCCCGGTTCGTGTCAGGCGAGCATCGCCTGCCTCGTCGAGAGCGCGCGCAATCCCGAAATCGGTGATCACCGCGTGTCCGCTCGACAGCAGGATGTTCTCCGGCTTGATGTCGCGGTGGACGAGCCCGGCGCCGTGCGCGTAGGCCAGTCCGTCGGCGATCTCGCCGGCGATGTGCAGCGCTTCGTCGACGGGCAGCGGTCCGGCCTGGCCGAGATGATCGCGGAGCGTTTCGCCCTCGATCCGCGGCATCACGTAGTACAGCAGGTCGCCCGCGCGGCCGGAGTCGATGAGCGGCATGATGTGCGGGTGTGTCAGCCGCGCACTGGTCTGGATCTCACGGAGGAAGCGCTCGGCCGCGACGCCGCCGGTCAGGTCCGGGTGCAGGACCTTGATCGCGACCAGTCGCTCGTGTTTGATGTCATGGGCGAGGTATACCGTAGCCATCCCGCCCCGGCCGAGCTCGTCGCTCAGCTGGTACCGGTCGGCAAGGTGGGCACCGAGCCGCTCGAAAACACTGTGGGATTCGGCTGGCATCGCGTAGGGTTGAAGTGCTGCACGTGGAGCCGCGGCCCCGGGTTGATGCACCCAGGTCCATGGCAGAAACAAAGTTAACTGCACCCGCCGGACGCAGACAACTCGCGGGTGTCAGATGTGGAGCGCGAACCAGACGCCGCACGCACTGCCCGATGCGGCGAGAACCGGAACCAGCCGCGGCAGCGTGCGCGAGACCGGCTCCCGCGTGATGAGGTAGCCCAGCACGAGCACTGGTTGAAGGCCTGCCCGGTTCTGAGGCCGCGATCCTCGCGCAAAGCAAATTCTACAAGCCGTGGCGCGCGAGCATGGACGAGGGCTGTGGCGGCAGCGGTAGCGCCGTGCGAAAGGCCTGGCCGGGGCCGGGTAATTGCGCGGAGACGGGACCAACGCCCCCGTCATGAGAGATGCGGCGCGTACATTGAAACGGACGCGGGGCCGCGACAGTCATCGGTCGCGGCCCCGCGTCTCGAGCGCAGTCAGAACTCGCGCTCGTGATCATGGCGTTCAGTTCGCGAACTGGCAGTTCACGTTCGGGTTCCACGTGGCAAGCAAGCCGTCCGGATTATGCGCGCCGATCCACACGTGCATCATCCAGAGTTCCGCGCCCGGGTTCGGCAGGAACTCCTCGCCGAAGAGGACGGGCGGCGGCGCGGTCTCGGGCACGATCGCCCACGGTACGATGTACTCGACGGCCACGAATCGGAGCCGGCCGTTCTTCTGCGGCTCGTAGACCAGGACCTCGGGCTCGAGCGCAGTGACCGTCCCGTCAATGAACGCCGGGTTCGCGAAATGGTAGCCCATCCCTCCGAGCGGCGGATTTTCGAGGCAGGGTGTGACCTGGAGGTTCCAGCCGGCGTCCCATGCGTAGTCGAAGTTGTGGAACTTCGCGGTGAGCGCGCGGACCGGGGCCAGCTGAGAGGCGAGTTGCGGCGCGCCGCCATGGGATACGGCGGACATCACGTGGACCGATGGTGCCATCGGACTTTCTGGCATGGGATCGGCCGCGCGGTCGCATCCGGCCGCGCCGAATGTGAGCGTCGCGACCAACGGCA
>DATKCF010000199.1:0-14978 GCA_035513345.1 Longimicrobiales bacterium | reverse complement strand
TCGCCTCGTGGCGTGAAGACGGCTATCCGGGCGTGACGCGCACAACGCTCGAGCTGCTCCAGTGGTGGCGTCGCGATGGGCGCCAGCACCGCCTGTTCTTTGCGCAGGTCGAGGCAGCCGAGACGATCATCTTCCTGCGCGAGGCCCGCGGCGACTACCTCCAGGGCATCCAGATCCCGCGCGAGGACGTCGGCGAGAAGAAGCGCGACGAAGGCTACGACGGTTTCCTCCGTGTCGCATGCAAGATGGCGACGGGCTCCGGCAAGACGACGGTCATGGGCATGCTCGCGGCGTGGAGCATCCTGAACAAGGTGAACAACCGCGCGGACGGGCGGTTCTCGGACGTCGTGCTGATCGTGTGCCCGAACGTGACGATCCGCGACCGGTTGCGCGAGCTGGATGCCGAGTCGGGCGAGGCGAGTCTGTACCGGACGCGCGACCTGGTGCCGGAGCACCTGATGCCGTACCTGACGCGCGGCAAAGTGCTGGTCACCAACTGGCACGTATTCGAGCCGCAGGGTACGCAGCAGGGCGGTGTCGCCTCGAAGGTCGTGCGAACGGGCGTGAAGCTGCGCAAGCGCGAGAAGATCCGAATCGGAAAGAAGTCGACGACAGCCCGAGGGCGCCGGTACCTGACCGAGGAAGCGCTCGAGATGCAGAAGCGCACCGGCCAGCTGCGAGTGCGGAAGGAAGAGAGGGACAAACAGGGTCGCCTGAAGTCGGTGACCGTCGAGTCCGAGCGGTACGTCGAAAGCGACACTGCGCTCCTCGCCCGCGTTCTCGGCCGCGACATTGGCGGCAAGCAGAACATCCTGGTCATGAACGACGAGGCGCACCACGCGTACCGCATCGGCCGTCGCTCCGAAGACGACTCCGACTCCGACACGCTGGGCGAGGATGACGCGGACGAGTTCTTCCGCGAGGCCACGGTCTGGGTCGAAGGGCTGGACCGGATCCACCGGCAACGCGGCATCAACTTCTGTCTGGACCTGTCCGCGACGCCGTACTACATCGGCCGCGTCGGCCAGGACACGGGGAAGCCGTTCCCATGGGTCGTGAGCGACTTCGGTCTGGTCGACGCCATCGAGAGCGGGTTGGTGAAGATCCCGCAGCTTGCCCACCGCGACACGACGGGCGCGGAGATCGCCGGCTACCATAACATCTGGAAATGGGTGCTCGAGAAGCTGACGGCCCGTGAGCGTGGCGGGCGAAGGGGCAGTCCGAAGCCGGAGGCCGTACTGAAGTGGGCGAACCACCCGATCGCCATGCTGGCAGGCGAGTGGCGCGAGCACACCGAGCAGTGGAAGCAGGACCGCGGCGACGGCCGGCTGCCGGTCTTCATCATCGTGTGCAAGAACACCGCGATCGCGAAGGTGCTCTACGAATGGCTGGCCGAGAACCGGTGTCCCGAGGGGATCCCGTCCATGACCGTGTCCGGTTTCCGCAACACGGACGACCGGATCAACACGATCCGCGTTGATTCGAAGGTCGTGCACGAAACGGATACCGGCGAAGCGAAGACGGACGCATCCCGTTGGATGCGGTTCACGCTGGATACCGTAGGCCGCACGTCATGGCCGACGGACCGCCAGGGCCGTCCGGTCTGTCCGTCGGGATTCGAGGAGCTGGCAAAGAAGCTGGAGAAGCCGCTGCACCCGCCTGGTCGGGATATCCGCTGCATTGTCAGCGTTGGGATGCTGACGGAAGGCTGGGACGCGAACACGGTGACGCACATCATCGGGCTGCGGCCGTTCATGTCGCAGCTCCTGTGCGAGCAGGTGGTCGGGCGCGGACTCAGGCGGGTGAGCTACGAGGCGGACGAGAACGACCGGTTCGCCGAGGAAGTCGCCACGGTTTTCGGCGTTCCGTTCAACATCATCCCGTTCAAGGCGAGGGAAGGCGCGCCGCCGCCTCCGCCCGTTTCGCGGCGTCACGTGCACGCGTTGCCGGAGCGGTTGGAGCTAGAGATCCGGTTTCCCCGCGTCGAGGGTTACCGCCAGCGTGTGCGGAACCGGATCACGGTCGACTGGTCGTCGATCCCGAAGGTGCCGCTCGATCCGTTGAACATTCCGCCCGAGGTCCAGACGAAAGGGTTGAGCCTCAGCGTCACGGGCCGTCTGTCGACGACCGGACCCGGCCGCACAAAGGAGATCAAGATCGAGAAATACCTGGCGGGCAGGAGGCTGCAGGAACTCGCGTTCAACGCGGCTCGCGACCTGACGGGGGCCTGGATCCACAGCACCGATGGCTCACTGCCGGCGCAGGTGGTCTTCCCGCAGATGCTCGATATCGTGCAGCGGTACGTCGTCGAGAAGATCGAGGTCATTCCGCCGGCGACACGCCTCGAGCTGTTCGTGGCGCCGTATTACACGTACATGCTCGAGATCCTGCACGAGGCGATCCGCCCGGCGGTTTCGGAGGGCGAGGAGCCGGAGGTACCGATCCTCGAACGGTTCCGACCGACGGGTTCAACCGCCGATGTGAGCTTCTGGACGAGCCGGGATGTCCGCGAGGTCGAGAAGAGTCACGTCAACTACGTCGTCGCCGACACGAGGCAGTGGGAACAGTCCGCGGCATTCCAGATCGACCGCCACTCGGCCGTGCGGGCATTTGTGAAGAATGCAGGGTTGGGCTTTGCGATTCCGTACGTGCACAACGGCGAGCCGCACGACTTCATCCCGGATTTCCTGATCCGGCTCGATACCGACGACGAGCGCTATCTGATCCTGGAGCCCAAGGGCCACGACCCGCTGGCCGAGGTGAAGAACGCTGCCGCAATCCGGTGGGTGGCCGCAGTGAACACGCTCGGGAGCTTCGGTCACTGGGAGTTCCGGATGGCGCGGGACATGGGGGCGGTTCGTGAGGCGCTCGACGAGTTCGTTCCTCGCGCCGTCTGAGCGATGCGCCACCGCAGCTGGATCATGGGCCACCCGGCGTTCGACGTGTCAACCGAAGCGCAAGCAGGCACTGATGAGCGGTGATCTCCAGGTCGCACTCGATCGAATTGCGGCCGAACGAGCTGCACGCACTGGCGTACTCAACCTCAGTACGCTCACGCTCGACCGTCTGCCTCGGGAACTGGCAGACCTGACTGATCTGCGCGTGCTCGATTGCTCGTACACGCAGGTGAGCGGCCTCGTACCGCTGGCGAAGCTGACCCGCCTGCAACAGCTTAACTGCTCGCGGACGCAGGTGAGCGACCTCGCACCGCTGGCGAAGCTGACCCGCCTGCAACAGCTGGACTGCTGGCGGACGCAGGTGAGCGACCTCGCACCGCTAGCGAAGCTGATCCGCCTGCAACAGCTGGACTGCTCGTGGACGCAGGTGCGCGACCTCGCACCGCTGGCGAAGCTGACCCGCCTGCAACAGCTGGACTGTTCGGTCACGGAGGTGAGCGACCTCGTACCGCTGGCGAAGCTGCCGAGCCTGCAACAGCTGGACTGCTGGCACACGCAGGTGACAGACCTCGCACCGCTGGCGAAGCTGCCGAGCCTGCAACAGCTGAACTGCTCGGAAACGCAGGTGAGCGACCTCGAGCCGCTGGCGGCGCTGGCTGCGTTGTCCCGGCTAACCTGCGCCGGGAACTCTCTTTCCGCAGTTCCGTGGCGCTTGATCGACTCCAGACGCCTGGTTCACCTCAACGTTCAAGGGTCTTCATTGCCTGGCATCCCCTCGGAGCTGCTGGACGATGACAATGCACTGTCCGCTATCCGAGCGCACCTCCGCGATCTGGCGGATGGCGGCGAGGAATTGGCGGATGTGAAGGTCATGGTTCTGGGCAACGGACGGATTGGAAAGACGCAGATTTGCCGCCGGTTACGCGGTGAGCCTTTCGAAGAGGAGGCGGACAGCACGCATGGAGTCGTCGTGACCACGGCGCAGTTCAGCATCCCGTCGGACAGTCAACCAGTCTCGCATGGCAATGTTGCTCCGGCACGCCTGCACCTGTGGGATTTCGGCGGGCAGGACCTTTACCACGGAACCCACGTGATCTTCCTGACCAAGGGGGCCGTCTACCTGGTCGTCTGGTGTCGCAAGTTCGAGCAGGACGGAACGCATGAGTACCGCGGTGTGACGTTCCGCAATCACCGGCTTCCGTACTGGGTGGCGCATGTGCGCAACCTCGCGGGACCGGACAATCCGCTGCTGCTCATCCAGAATCAGTGCGACAACCCTGAAGATGAAGCCGTGCGTCCGCCGATTCCTGCCGAAGACCTGGAAGCGTTTCGCTTCAGAAAGAATTTGCACTACAGTGCACGGTTGGATCGCGGGCGCGGGGCCCTGAACGAAGCCATCGAGCAGGCACTCGAATGGCTGCGGTCGCAGCGCGGATCGATCAGGATCGGCCGGGGCCGGCTCGAAGTTCGCCGCAGACTAGAAGATCTGCGCAACAGTGATGCCGCGCTGCCTCCGGCGCAGCGCCGCTACCGCACCATCTCATTGGAACACTACCAGTCGCTCTGTCAGGAGGCAGGCGGCGTGAGTTCTCCCGAGCTGCTGCTCGACTACCTCCACGCTACCAGCACGGTATTCTATCGACGAGGCTTCTTCGATAATCGGATCATCCTCGACCAGGCCTGGGCACTCGATGCGATCTACGCGGTCTTCCATCGTGAACGCTGCCATCGTTTCCTGGTTCACGCGCGGGGTCGCTTCACCCGCTCGGTCCTCGACCTCCTGATCTGGCAGGAGCTTGGACACAGCAGCGCGGATCAGGACCTCTTCCTCAGCATGATGCAGTCGTGCGCCATGTGCTTCGTCCACAGGCCTGCGGACGGGACGAAAAACGCGGAGGCGGAGTACATCGTGCCCGAGTTGCTGCCTCCACGTGAGGACGTACAGGTCGAGATCGACACGCGCTGGAAGCGGGAAACGGAGGAGCGTGTCGAACGAGTTCGTGTTCCGTTCCTGCATCCCGGACTCATGCCCGCCGTGATCAGCACCATCGGAGAAGAGGCCCGCATGACCGGCGTCTACTGGCAGGGTGGCGTGCTGGTCTATGACCGGACCACGATGAGCCACGCGATGATCGAAGAGCAACGCACCGCCGATGCCGAAATTCCAACCGGCGGCATCGTAATCCGGACCCAGCAGGGTCAGGCGGACAGCCTGCTGGAGGCTCTGACCGATCGGATACGAGACGTGGTCGTCGGATGGTACGGCGGCTCTGCGAGGATCGACCATGCGCCAACGGAGCATCGGCGCAGGTCACAGCCGGACGTGACGGAGCATCCGTTGACGGAATCGGCGAGACGCGAGCTGGACTTCACCGACCCGCCTCGCCCGGAGAAGCGTTGCTACGTTTCGTACGCGTGGAACGACGAGAGTGACGAGGCAGTCGACACACTGTGCCGAATCGCCGAAGAACGCGGTATCCGAGTGATCCGGGACAAGTCCGAGCTGCGTACAGGCGACCGTATCGGCGACTTCATGCGCCGACTTGCAGCGGGTGACCTCGTTTTCGTCATCGTCAGCGACAAGTATCTACGCTCACCCTTCTGCATGTACGAACTCCATGAGATATGGAGAAACTGCCGGCAGGACGCTGGCGAGCTGCGCGATCGCATTCGTGTGTTCCGGTTGCCAGACGCGGCGTTTCAGACGCCGATCGAGCGGCTGAAGCGCGCGGCGTTCTGGCAGAAGGAGTTCCAGGACCTCGATGCAGCCGGCCGCACGCATGGATTCCAGCTTCTCGGTCAGGACGACTTCCATCGCTACAAGTGCATGAAGGATTTCGCTCTTCACGTCGGCGACATCCTCGCAACTGTTGCGGACATGGTGCTTCCAGCCACCATTGACGAACTTGCGAGCTGGGGGTTCGACGAATGAACCGGAGCGACCTGCATGGATGGTCGGCCGTACGACGGGTTCGGCTTGCGCTTCCTCTCCGTTCGCCGCAACGCCGTTTCGGCCCGCTTGGCCGCGTCTGGACGATCACGCGATCCGCAGAAAGGCGAGCAACGGACCGTAATCGCCAGCGTCGGCGCACCGGAGCGCGGCGATATACGCGGTGCGGGGACCACCGTCGTCGGTGAGGTTCTCGCCCCAGTCGAAAGCGGTCTCGTCATGTCTTCGGAGCAGCAGGTCCGCCGCGAGCCGCGCCCACCGGCCGTTGCCGTTCGCGAACGGGTGGATCAGCACGAGTCGGTGGTGGAATCGGGCTGCGGCCTCGCGTGGACCGTACGTGCCGTTCTCCAGCCAGAACTGGACGTCATCAAGCAGATGGCGAAGCGAAACCCACACGCTCTCCGCCGGCACGCCGATGTTCCTGTCCGTCGTTCGGAATATTCCGGCCCAGTCCCAGGTCTCGTTGAACATGCGGCGGTGAAGGTCACGCAGTCCATCGACCGTGAGCGGGTCCGGCCCGTGGCGGCTTTCCGCCCAGACGGTGGCTTCGAGGATGTTCTGCTGTTCCCACTCGTTCAGCTGGTCGCGCGTCGTCAGGTGATCGGCGAGCAGACCTTCGACTTCGCCGGCGTCGAGTGGTGTCGCGCCGTCGCTCGCTTCCCGGGTCATTCGTCGTCCCACAACTTGCGGCCCGATCCCCTGACCAGGGCGCGCACGCGATCTTCTACCTGGCGCTCCCGCTCCGCCGCGCTGATAGCCTGGTTCTCGAGTGCCATCGAGTGCGACACGCGCGCTACCTGGCGCTCGGCGATCGTGCGGGCACGTCGCTCGCGGATGTATTCGAGGCTTCCGCCGCGCGGAATGAGGGCGTAGACGACGTCGCACTCCAGACCGTCCGCCACCTTCCGCAACGTACCGAGCGTGATCGCGTCGTCGCGCTCACGCAGCTCGGCTTCGGACAGCGCGGATTGGCCGACACCGACGCGCTCCGCCAGCTGTCGCGTGCTCATGCCGAGCGCCGTCCGAATGGCGCGGATCCAGCCGCCGCGTGGGCGCGCCACGGTTGCCAGTGGCGCAACCCGGCCGAGTGATTCGGACACCTGTCGGAGCCGAAGGTCCTTGAAGGTTGCCATCAGACCCACCTTACCGGTCAAAGCCGCTAGGTTTCCACTGAAATTAACGGGTATTCCCATCAATAACAAGGAGCATCAAACGGCTGTAGCCGGTAATTTATAACAGCTACGCCAGCCCGATCCCGCTGGACTGAGGTTGCTGCGATCGCGATCAACGACGGGTTCGGCTTTCGCTTCCTCTCCAATGTGCCGATACACAAGGGAAGCGGGCGGAGCGCGCGATCCCCTGAATTCTGTCTGGCGCCGATCCGCATCCACCTGCACAATGCCGTCGAGGACTACCATCAAAGACGCACCGTACGACCGGACCAGCGAGACCGACCTTTCGCGCAGTGTCCTGGACAATCTGCTCGAAGGGTGCCAGGTCATCGGCCCCGACTATCGCTATCTGTATGTGAACGACGCGGTTGTCCGGCAGGCCCGAGAATCGAGGGATGCGCTGCTGGGCCGCACGATGATGGACGCGTTTCCGGGGATCGAGAAGACGGAGATGTTCTCGATGCTCCGCCAGTGCATGGTGGACCGTGTCCAGGCTTCTCTCGAGAACGAGTTCTCGTTCCCGGACGGATCGAAGGGCTGGTTCGAGTTGCGTTTCGAACCTGTGCCGGAAGGCATGACGATTCTTTCGGTCGACATTACCGAGCGGAAGCGGGCCGAAGCGGCGTTGCGGCGAACGATGCGGGCGCTCACCACGCTCAGTCACTGCAATCAGACGCTGGTACGTGCGACGGACGAAGCGCGATTTCTGCGCGATCTGTGCACCGTAATCGTCGACGTTGCGGAATACAGTTCCGCGTGGATCGGTCTGATCGACGGCGGTCGAGCCGATTCTCTGCGGATGGCAGTCTGCTCGAAGTCGGCCGGTGTGAAGGACTCCACTGTGGTCCGGCCGGGTGCGACGTGCACCGGCATCGAACCGGCTCGCCTCGCGATTCTGGGGGGGCGGCCAATCGTCATCCGATTCGACGAGCCCGGTTCGCAGTCCGACGAATGGCAACGGTCAGCGGTCGAAGCGGGATCACGGGCGTGCATCTCGATTCCGGTCATTGCAGGCGACACGGTGGTCGGAGCGCTCACGATTCATTCGTCGGACCGCGACGCGTTCGACGACCATGAGACGGCTCTTCTCGACGAGGTCGCACTCGATCTGGGCCATGGCATCGCGACACTGCGTGCTCGTCGCGCGCAGGAGCGAGTGACCGCCGAGCTGAACGAACAGCGGGCCCGTACCCGCGCCATCTACGACCACCTGCCGCACGCGGCGTTCGTCTGGCGCCGCCGCAACGAGACGTTCTCGCTCATCGACGTCAACGATGCCGCGCGCGCGGCCACCGACAGCGGTGTCGACAGCGGTGTCGAGCAACACCTCGCCGGCGATTCGCTGGGTGAATTCGCGGACCTGCCGCATCTGGCCGGCGACCTCGATCGTTGCTATTCCGAGCGTGGGCTCGTGCGGCGAGAAGTCGCATGCACGCTGCCCGGCGCCAGCCGCAAGCGTCGCTTCGTCCTCATTTATGGCTACGTGTCGCCGGACATGGTGCTGCTGCACGCCGAGGACGTGACCGATCTGCGCCAGGCCCAGGAGCAGCTCGCCGCTTCACAGCGTCTCGAAGCCATTGGCAGGCTTGCAGGAGGCGTGGCTCACGACTTCAACAACCTGCTGAGCGTCATCCTGTCGCACGCCGAGTTCGCGACGCAGCAGCTTGACGAGTCCGATCCCGTTCGTGCCGACGTCGAGCAGATCCGGGAAGCCGGGCTGCGTGGCGCTGAACTGACTCGCCGATTGCTGGCCTTCAGTCGCAAGCAGGTGCTCAAGCCAAAACCGCTCAACCTGAACGATGTGGTTCGCGGCATGGAGAGCATGCTTCACCGGCTGCTCGGCGAGGACGTCGTCATCGATGTGCGACTGGCCGGCGGTCTCGGCACCGTGATGGCCGATCCCGGCCAGATCGAACAGGTCATAATGAATCTGGCCGTCAACTCGCGTCAGGCGATGCCCAATGGTGGCAGTCTCACGATCGAAACAGGCGATATCGAATCCGGCGCCGAGACCGGCGCAGAGCAGTCCGACTGCCAGCCGGGTCCGTGGGTGACTCTGACCGTCACGGACACGGGTCTTGGAATGGACAGCGGAACGCGCACACGAGTCTTCGAACCATTCTTCACGACGCGGGCGCCCGGTGCCGGAACCGGCCTCGGCCTCTCGACCGTCTATGGCATTGTCCAACAGAGCAATGGCCGGATCGATGTCGCCAGTGAACCCGGCACAGGCGCGCGCTTCACCGTCTGCCTGCCGCGAATCGACGCTGTGCCCGCCGAGGTCGGCGCCAGTCAGACGCCCGCTCCGAAGACAGGCACCGAAACGATTCTCGTGGCCGAGGACGAGGAACTGGTTCGCGTCGCGGTCCAGCGCATCCTGCGAGCTGTGGGATACACAGTCATCATGGCGAAGGACGCCGCGGAAGCGATCCGCCTCTGCGAGCAGCACGACGGTCCGCTGCACCTCCTGCTGACCGATCTCGTCATGCCGGGCATGAACGGGCGCGATCTGGCCGACCGGCTCCGGCTGCAGCGGCCGTCGCTCGGGATCCTGCTCATGTCAGGCTATGCCGAGGAAAGTATCCTGAAGAACAGCGCGCCGGAGAACAGGCTGCCGTTCGTGGGCAAGCCGTTTACCGCCGCCGACCTGACCGCCAGGGTCCGCGAAGTCCTCGACAGCCAGGCAGGCGTCTGACGATCGAATCGCCACAGACCGGCGACACCATCCGCAGGCCGCCCACTTGCCAGGAACTGCTGCCGTCTCATCTCGGCAGCGATGAGGGCAGACAGGCCGGTCAACGGTGGTCGGTCCGTCCAGGATCTTCGCCGAAGGCGAATCGCAACCCGTGACGGTCCTCGACCACGAGTTCACGCATGCCGTACACGCCCTCGACAGGCCCTTCGACAATCGTTGCCCCCGCACCGCCTCAGTCCGGCGATGAGCCCGTCCAGCCCCGTGATGTGAAGTGAATGTAGGCATCGTAGCCCACGGCCGCGGCAACAGCCCTCCATCCCAGACCTCCCCTCCGACCGGCATTGCCTGGTCGCTTCTGCGCGCACACGCGCAGCACGGAGGGCGCGGCCGAGCGCTCGCGATTGCGTGCCAATCAGTCGCCAGGGGGTGTGATGTGCGCGTCGCGCACAATGGAACGATCCACGGGGCGTAGCGGCGGCTAGCCGCGCCTTCGTCTTCGAAGGATCTGCCGCGTCCCACGGAAGGTGGAGGGTCCCCATGGCACCTCTGGATCCTTACCTCGCTGCGCCGACGGGAGTGGCCGTTCCGACGAACGGGTGCGATCATCACCTTGCCGCGGAGCCCCTGGCCCTCCAAAATTGCCGGCGGAAGCAGTCACTTTCGAGCCCGCCAAACGGAGAACATGTCCAGCTGGAACGCTGCCGCTCCCGTTAACTTCGAAAGGCCACCTGTTGTCGAGGTGGCGGTCGCGATTCAGTTCGACGGCCTCTCAAGGCTCACCACTCCCCACGTTGGGCGATTCTGGGAAACCGTCGCCGATCGGTTTCCGCGGGTCGAGGAGTTCGCGCCGGGATCTCAGCAGCGGGAGTCATTCCCTTTCCGGAAGCAGCAACCAGCTCAACAGCTGCTGCTTCAACTGACCGGCCGCGCGGTGGTTTCTCGTTGCTGGTTCGTCAGCGAAGACGATTCGCAGCTCATCCAGATTCAGGCGGATCGCTTCGTGTTCAACTGGCGCAAGCGTCCCGAGGAAGCGCCCTACCCGAGGTATACCTTCGTCCGCCAATCCTTCGCGGATTTTTTCGCCCGCTTCGAGGCGTTCGTCGCACGACATGGTCTGGGTTCGATAGCGCCCAATCAATGCGAGATCAGTTACGTCAATAAGATCGACGGCTCGCGGGACTTGGCCCGAGTTACAACTCTGTGGCGAGGGCAGCAGAGCGACACGTTCCTCCCTGAAATCGAGGCCACGACCATCTCGACATCCTATCGAATCCAGGATGGCGTCTCCGACGAACCACGCGGTCGGCTTCACGCTCACATAGCCACAGGCGACGCGATAACACTCCGTCTCACTGCTCGAGGTGAGCCGGTGCCGGCCGATACTGATGGCGCGCTTGCTTTCCTCGACCTGGGTCATCACTGGATCGTGAACGGCTTTGTGTCGGTAACAACTCCCGAGATGCACCTGGAATGGGGGAGGATAACATGACGATGGCAGAACTTCTGACACCCACGGATTACAGCACCCTGCCGATCGACTCTCCCGGCGGCACGGATGCGGATCTAACGGATAGCGCCAGGCCTGTCGAAGTTCCCGACTGGTTTGATGATCTCGTTTTCCGTTCAGCGAAGCTCCTCCAGTACCGGGACGATTGGGACTCGTACGGCGGAGCGACGATTGACCGATTCATTTTTTTTTCAGCCTTTCATCTGCTGGTAAAGCTAGCCGCGGCGAACCGGAACCTGGGCGCGCCGAACGTCGTCCCAACGTCTGCTGGTGGAGTTTCGTTCGAGTGGTCGACCGACGCAGGAATCACGGAGATCGATGTCAATGACCCCCGCGAGGGGTCCGTGTATTTCCTTGATCGCCAGGCAGGAACGGATGAGGAAGTTGCGTTTCGCCACTTCGAGATCCCTCTGCGGTACTTGTCGAGGCTGTATCCATCTGACGGACCTTGATCACCGTCGACGAGCGTGCCGGATATTGTCGACGATGTGACCATTCCCGACGACGCTGAGCTTTGGCGTCGAATCCATCCTGATTGGATCATCTGGGACGATGCAGTTGGCCGCAGACGCGTTTCCTCCCAAGCGTTCCAGGACCACCCCCGAAGCGGCATGATGTCGTTCTGCCTCTCGTCAGAAGTGGAGGGCCCTCATGTTCCCCTCGCTGGCCATCCGGGATACTTCCTCGTAGGCATTACCGCTGGTGAGCGGCGGGCGCTGGGTTTCATATTGAGTCGGGACCCGCCGATGCCTGGCGAGATCGGCCACGTTTGGGTATCCGGACCTTCGAAGAAGAAGCGACGTCGACCGATTCTCGACGCGTGCCGATGGATTGTTGCGCCGGAGGACGTTCGGGAGTAGGCAGGCAACGTGTTCGGTTGACGCCCGCCGCCATGTCGAAGCTCGTTGCCGGGTTCAGCGGAGGTGTTGAGAATCTGAGTGCGGGCCCCGAATCGGCCAATCCGTCCCCTCCGGCCGGGAAGGCCGAGAGCAGGCCGATCTGCCGTTCTCCAGCCCCTGGGTTGCCGCCGCCGTGTCAGAAGGCTGCTGTGCACTTCCTGTGCACTTCAGCATTAGAGCCGGCCCAATCCGCCTCAAGATCGGCCGGCTCAAATGCTGTGATAGTTCGATGACTTGCTTCAACTCCCGCGGCAGGAGCCAGCCGGGCGGCAGCCGCACCCCCGCGGATGGCGGCAACACCGGCCCGGACATAGGGATGGCCGGCGCGCCAGGCCGGCGCCGCAGGGGGCGTCCAAGGCCCCGCAGGGGGCGTCCAAGGCCCCGCAGGGGGGCGCTGTCCCTCCCGATTCGCACCCCCGCCGCGATTCCGGCAACCACTCCATTCTTGCCACGCTCGAGGCCGCGCGCAACGGCGCCCCCGGCGCCCTCGACCGACTTCTGGCCGCCGCCGACCGCTTCCTGAACGCGCCCGCGTCGCCCCCCGCCTCCGCGGCGGATGGACGGAGGACTGGGTGGACGACGTCGTGCAGACCGCGCTTCTGAATCTGCTCCGATCCTACAGGACGTGTCAGGCGCGGTCGGAGGCGGAGGTCCGGGCCTGGATCCATGCGATCGGGCGCAGGGAAGTCGCCAGCCTGTTTCGCGACGAGTCCCGCTTCTCGCGCGTGCGCGCGACCCTTACGATCGGACCGTCGGAATGGACGGCCGAACACGAACTCGATGTCGAGGAACGGCCCGTAATACGCCGGCTTCGATTCGCGATCAGGCCGCTGCGCACCGACCAGCACCTGCTCCTGTGGATGCGCCTGCAGGAACGAGCGACCTGGCCCGAGATCGGCCGCGAGCTGGGAATCACGCCGGCCGGCGCAAAGCGCCGCTACCAGAGGCTCGTCGCTCGACTCCGGAGGCGGCTCGAAGGTGGCGACCCAGCGGGGTGATCTGGCCGCCCGCAGGGCGATTTGGATGCGCCCGGCCGAGTCGAGTACGGTGGGCTGTGCGCGTGGAGCGCACGACCGACCGGCCGGTACCGCGCCGGCTCCGCTCGACTGGACCCGACTGACAGATGTACGACCTCAACAAGCTCCGCAGCCGAACCCGGCAGTACCGGTGGTTCGTACGCGGGAAGGGAACCCTCTCGCGGCAGCAGGTGCTCGCGCACCTGATAGAGCCGCTTCTGGAGGTGCTCGACCTCATGGCTACGAATCAGACGCGGTGGCTGACCCTCAGCGAGCTCGCTCTCGAGACGGACAAGAGCCGGAACTACTTCGAGAAGCCGCTCAAGCGCGAGGGAAACCGCTCGCGGCTTGAAATCTGGGAGGCCGAGGGTCTCGCGGTGAAAACCGTTTGCGGCATCTGGCTGATCAGCCCGATCAAGGCCGACAAAAAGGTGGACGCCCTCTCGGCCAACCGTGACCGAGGCGCCCCGCCAAAGCCGCGGGCGGCGGTGCGAGATGCCGCTGCGGTCGCGGCCGCTCTTGTAGCGTGAGGGAGGCGACAATGACGAAGGAGAAGGCCCGCGACAACTTCCTCGAGGGGCGGAGCGCCCTCCTCCGCCTCGGCGGATACCGGGGAACCGTGACCATCGGAGTCACGGTGTCCGGCTTGGTTCGGGTCAGGGTCGCGTCGACCCGCAAGCAGATCACTCTGGGTCCGGATTCGCGTGCGGAGCGCGCGTTCGCGATAGCGGTCGCCGAGAACGCGCTCCGTAGACTAGGATCGGAGGAAACGACCAACCGGCCGGCCGGTCCCGACATTGCCGGAACCGAGTTGCTGGAGCCGCTCACCGTCCGACAAATCTGGGACAACTATACCGAAAGTCTGTTGGGTCGGCACCCGGATGACCTGCTGATGTGGGGGAAGCGCCGACTGGAGACCTACCTGAAATCCCTGCCGCAGAACGCCCGGCGGGATGCGCCCAGCATGGACTCGATCGACACGATCATCCTGGCGGCCCGTCGGATGGATCGCGATGGCGTCGCCAAACTCGATTCGGACATCGCCGCGATGCAGCCGGGTCATCTGACGCGGTGGATGAAGACCCAGCTGGCTGCTGGGGCGTCTCCCCACACGATCGCGACGTATTTCGGGCGTTTCCGCACGGCCATCCGCGCTTATACGAAGGCGTGGCCGGACGCCTGGGGTTCCCGCCGCGACCCGACCCTGAACGTGACGCCTCCGTCGACGAAACATGTGGCGCCGCCCGAGATCGGTGAGGAACACGCCAAGCGGCTTCACGAGACGCTTCGTCGGCGTGGCGAATGGCGCACACTGGCTACCACCATGATCGCGCTCGAGACCGGTCGCCGGGTCGGCGCGATCTCGGGCAGCCGGCCCGGACTTCACCTCGATGCCCCTCCGCTGTGCGACCGGGACTTCAGTGTGTCGCGCGACGGCATCCGTGAGGTCACGTGGCGCGCGAATGCGGCGAAGGGCGGCGCATTCGGAGCGGGCGATGTCGTGATCCCGTGTACCCGCCAGCTCGCTATCGTCCACCGCTGGCTGCGACGCTTCCACCCGAATCCGCTGGGCCCTAGCCAACCGCTGATCTGGGATGCAGACGACCCATCCCGGGCGGCGACCTACGACGCGCTCAGTCGTGCGGTCACGGAAGCATGGCCGGCCGCTTTCCTCGAGCCGAAGCCTCACGGGCTTGGCTTTCACTCGTATTGCCGCACTGTCATCACGACGCTGGGAGACGAGGCCGGCATCCAGGCCGCCGCCGAGTTCACCGGGCGCTCCGTGGAGACCGCCGCCAAGATCTACAAGCGGCAGCGTCAGACCAAACACCGCGAGACGGC
>DATKCF010000198.1:0-23782 GCA_035513345.1 Longimicrobiales bacterium | reverse complement strand
ACCCGGCTACCGGCGTCCTCCGCACCCCCTGCGGCCCCCGCGTGAAACCACCAGCGCGAGTCCGCGAACGGAAATCTGTGCGGCGAGGACGCTACGGTTGCATCGCCCCCAGAATGACAGGTTGGCGAACACCCTGGCGATCAACTCGGTCGGGATTCGTTGCGGCGATTGCGTGCAACCCGTTTTCGACGTACCGTCCCGGGATCGTTACACCCATGTAAACGTGACCCGGAGAAATGCCATGCGTGTCACACGAATCGCGTACTTCGCCTGCGTTGTTGCGGCCAGCGTGCTGTCCGCGTGCGCAAGCGGCGGCAGCACGCCCGGCGGGGTGAACGTGATGGCTGGTGACGCGCCCGTGGTTGCCGCACCGATGTCGATCGTGATTCTCAACAACAGGCCCGGCGCGAGCATGATGACGGCCTACATGATGCCCGAGGTCGGCGTGGACAGGGCGCTTGGCACTGTGGACGCCGGCCGCGAGGTCACGTTTTCGTTCGACGGAGAGCCCGGCCGCTACCGGATCCGGCTGGTCGGCGCGGGCGGCGAGATCGTGAGCGATATTTTCCGACTTACCGACGACTCGGAAGGTCGCTGGGACCTGTCGCTCGGCGCGCGTGTGCGCGTCAGCAGGCGATAGCCGCGGCTGACATCGATCCAACCCGTTCAGGAGTGCCGAATGCGACGTTTGGTCGCCGTACTCGTAATGCTGTTTGCCGCGTCGACTGCGTCTGCGCAGCAGATGGGCCGCGCGTTCACGCCGGCCGACTGGTATCGTGTCACGAACGTGAGTTCGCCGGCCATGTCGCCCGATGGCAGGCTGGTGGCGTTCACGGTCACGACCGTCCGTGAATCGCAGAACGACCGCCACTCCGAGGTCTGGGTGGTCTCGACCGATGGCGGCGATCCCGTTCGTTACACGTCGCCCGGAACGGAGAGCAGCAATCCGCGCTGGTCGCACGATGGCCGCTACCTCTTCTTCAGCTCGAACCGTGAGGGCGGCCGCGGCAACACGTGGGCGCTGCGGATGGACCAGCCGAGCGGTGAAGCGTTCCAGCTCGACGACTACCCGACCGGCTCGATGCCTGCCGACCGCAGCTTTGCGATCACGACCGGGCCCGTTCCCGAAGACGATGACAACGGTGCGGGCCAGGGCCGTGCGGGCGGTGGCCAGGACAACGATACGTTCGCGTCGATGCAACCGACGGCACGGCCACCATACGGCTCGATCACGGAGCCCGAGGATCCTCGCCGCTTCGATGGCCGCCACATCGTAGATTTTCCGTACAAGCGCAATGGCGCCGGCTTCATCCCGAACCCACGCGAAGCTCGCGAGTTCCGGACCAGCCACATCTGGATGAAGCGCCTCGAAGGCGACACCGCACGACGCCAGTTCACGAACACGATCTACTCGCACCGCGGTGCTGACGTCTCGCCCGACGGTCGCTGGATCGCATTTTCGGCGGACCCGCAGATGCGGACGGACTCCGTGCTCCAGGCGATCGCCGATTCGTTGTCGGTGCTGCCGTACGACTCCGAGCGCGACGAAGCGCCGCGCAATGACTCCGACATTTTCATTCTGCCAGTCGCCGGCGGCGAACCCCGCCGACTGACCTCGATGAATGGCAGCGAAGGCGGCATCCAGTGGTCGCCCGACAGCCGCCACATCGCGTTCACCCTGCGCGAGACACGGACTGCGCCCAGCCGCCTCTATATCGTCGATGCGCAGGGCGGCGAGCCGCGCAACCTGTTCGGCGAGTGGCAGTACGAGCCCGGCGGCTTCGACTGGCTGCCGGATGGCAACATCATCATGGAAGTGACGATCGGCGGGCGCGACGCGCTGTTCCACATCCACACGAGCAACGGAACGCGGACGGAACTGGTGAGCGGACGCCGCCGCATCAACGGTGCTTCGTACGACGCCAGCTTCCGCAAGGTCGCATTCGTCGCGACCAGCGTTAACCGGCCGACTGAGCTGTACGTCGCGGACATTGACGGTCGCAACGAGCGCAAGCTGACCGGCTTCAACGACGACCTGATCGCGGAAGTCGAGTTCGCCGACGCCGAGCGCTTCACGTACGAGTCAGTCGGCGGCCTCGAGATCGAGGGCTGGCTGATGAAGCCCCACGGCTACCGCGAAGGCCAGCGGTACCCGCTCGTCCTCTACATCCATGGCGGCCCGCACTCCGCGTACGGCGAAAACTGGTTCGACGAGTTCCAGAACATTGCGGGCGCAGGCATGTGGGTCCTGTACACAAACCCGCGAGGCTCGAGCGGTTACGGCGCCGATTTCACGTTCTCGACGCGCGGCCGCTGGGGCATGGAGGACTTCGAGGACCTGATGAATGCGACGGACATCGCGGCAGCGCGCCCCGATGTCGACTCCACTCGAATGGGTGTGACCGGTGGTTCGTACGGCGGATTCATGACCGCATGGGTGACCACGAAGACCGACCGCTTCAAGGCCGCCCAGGCCGACCGCATGATCAGCAACTGGGTCTCGTGGTACGGCACGTCCGAAGCGCAGGGCCTTACGGAGTTCGAGTTCTACGGGAAGCCGTGGGACAACTGGGATCTGTACGAGGAACTGTCGCCCATCAAGTATGTGCAGAACGTGAAAACGCCAACGCTGATCGTGCAGTCGGAGGAAGACCACCGCACGCCCATGACCGACGCCGAGCAGTGGTTCATGTCGCTCAGCAAGCAGGGCGTGCCCGTCGAGTTCATTCGCTACCCGCGCTCGACGCACGACCTGTCGCGCACCGGAGAGCCGTGGCTGCTCGTCGACCGGCTCGGCCGGCTGCGCCAGTGGTTCGCGCACTGGCTCGAAGTCGACAGCGCCATCACCGCCACGGAGTCGGACGAACGCTGAACGACGGCAGCGAATCTGCGGCGTCGTTCACGCGGCGCACCGGTTCACTCTCCAGCTCTATCCAGCGCAGGGTCCGGCAAGGCGGGCGGCAGCACGATCGAGATCGTGGCGCCGCCCGCCGCCGAGGCCGCGACCGCAAGGCTCCCGCCGTGCAGTTCCGCGACGAGCCTCGCGAACGCCAGTTCGATCGTTGCAGTGCCACCTTTGACACCGCCGCCATCGCTGCGCAGCATTGCAGCGATCCGGATCACCTCATCCGGCGGGCCCGAATCGTCTACAGCGATCGTGATGCCTGCCTGCCCCTCCAGCACGTGGACCTGCACGTCGGCAGGATCGCGCGAGACCGTCGCTGCGCGACTGATGAGGCCTGCGAGCGCGCGCACGACGAGGGCCCGGTCGACCAGAACCGCGGCCGCCCCATCGCCGTGATTGCCGCCCGGAAGCTCGATCGACGCAACCCGGGCAGCCTCGTCGACTGCGCCACGCGCCGTCATCGAGGCCGGCCGCGCCGTCGTCGTACCCACGATCAACCGGCGCAGCGCGAGCGCGGTCTCGAGCTTGCGGCGCATCGTCACGAGCGCAGACTCCAGGTCACCGAGCGCTTCCCTGTCGGCAGCGCTCGCAGTCGACCGCAGTACAGCCGTCACGAGCAGCGCGGCCGCCAGCTCATTGCCGAGGTCGTGTCCACGAGCGGACAGCAGGTTGGAAATGGGTCGTTCGCCATCGATCGGTCCTGCACCTGTCTGGTCGCGTGAGTGCGCGGATGGCGGCCGGCCCGCACGTCCCATCGGCCCGGGTCCGGAGATGACTCCGGGTGCCGCGCCGCCTGTCACGGTGCTGGTGGTCGACGACAACACACCGCTACGTCGGTCGATGCGCCGAATCCTCGAAGGCGAGGGCTATTCCGTTCTGGAAGCCATGGACGCGACGGAGGCGGTCGCCCTCTGCGAGGCCAGTGCCCGCCCCGTCGACTTGCTGATCACCGACCTCAACATGCCGGGCATCGACGGTTTCGATCTCGGCCGGCAGTTCCTCGAGAGACGTTTCGCCGACCGGATCATCGTCGTCTCGGGTGACAGCGACCGGGCACGGGACGACGAGCGTGCCGCGATCGCGGTCGCGATCCTGCCCAAACCCTTCGATGCTTCATCGCTCACCGGGCTGGTCCGCGCCGCGCTTGATGGCCCGCCGGCCCGTTGAGCCTTGTGGCTCGGCGGGCGCGCTCGGCGGCCCGCCGGCCAGCTCAGCCTGGCCGGCACCGTCTCGGCGCGTGGCGAGCCCGACCGCACGCCGCCCGCCACAGCCCGGGCGTCAGCGACCGACGCCTGATGGCTGGACTTCCGCGATCCCCTTCTCCGTCCATGTCGGCGCGGTCGGCCGTGTCGCGATTTCCAGCGCCAGATGGAATACGAGCCGGCCCAGCCGGGTGATCTTGTCCAGGTCGATCAGATCGACCTCGTCGGACTGCTGGTGATACTGGTCGTGCAGGCCCGTCGTGAAGAAGATCGCGGGGACACCGGCCTTCGCGAAGTTGAAGTGGTCGCTGCGGAAGAACAGTCGCTCCTCGGGCCACAGGTCTGGCGCGACAGTGAGGCCGAGGTCGGAGTGAGCCGCCGCGACTTCCTGTACGAGATCGCCGAGCGATGAGTATTCGTTGCCGATCGCAATGACCGAGTCTGGCGCATTGCGGCCGACCATGTCGAGGTTGATGTTCGCGACCATTTGCTGCGTCGGGACGGGCGGGTTCTGCGCGAAGAACGCGGAACCGAGCAGGCCCTTCTCCTCGCCGCTCACCGCCACGAACATCATCGACCTCGCCGGCCGGCGGGGCAGCGAAGCGAACGCCTCGGCAACCTCCAGCATGGTAGCCGTTCCCGAAGCGTCGTCATCCGCGCCATTGAAAATCGAGTCGCCGCTCGCATCCGGCGCGCCCACACCGACATGGTCCATGTGCGCGCTGAACACGACGTACTCGTCCCGCAGCGCAGGATCGCTGCCGATGAGCGTGGCCACCACGTTCGGCGGCGTGCTTTGCTCCATTGTTTTCCGCACGCTGATCTCGAGCGTCGCGCCGTCGAGCGGGATCACATCGGTCGAGCCGGATGTTCGCAGCGCATCGAGATCGGCGCCCGCTGCGCTGAACAGGCGCTGCGCGCTGGCATAGTCGATACCGACCAGAAAGAACGGTGCGGGCGGCTGAGCGACCAGCTGGTTCGCGATCTGCGTGATCATGCCGCTCGGGAATTCCGGATCGAGGATTACGATTATGCCGCCCGGTCCGCCTCCCATGACGGTACCGATCGCGCGCTGAAGGCCCTGCTGCCACTGCGCGTCCGGCTCCGTACCGGCTACGAACAGGGCGGCGAACGCGCCTGACACACCCTGACTGACGGGAGGCCGGCCCTCGCTGGCGACACCGGCCCATGTGATCGGCCCCGAACCCGACTCGGTGCCCATGGCGGGCAGCACGAAGAAATGGCGGCCGATCTCGGCGTTCACTGTCGTGCCGCCAGCGGCCAGCGTCAGGCCGGTCGCCGCCCGATCGAAGCCCACCTGTTCGTAGGGCCACCGCTGCAGGAAAGTGCCGTCATCGCCCGCCGGCGAGAGGCCGAATGACGCGAACTCGCGTGCGATGTACTCGGCGGCCATCTCGAGACCGCGGCTCGGCGTATCGCGGCCCATCATCTCGTCACTCGCCAGAAACGCTATGCGCCGGCGCATGTCATCCGGCGTGATGGTGCTCGCTGCGGCCGCTGCTGCGTCCGCTGCGGTCACCATCGCTGCCTGCGGCCCGGCCGGTCCGGCCGGCGGGGGCGAACCGGCGCACGCTGAGAGCATGAGCGTGAGCGCGGCGTACATCACGAATCTCTTCATCTTGCCTCCCGTCGGGACTTGTCGGCACGAAGCCGGTTATACGCCGGCCTGGCCGGGCGGGTCCTCGCCCGCAACGCCAATCTTGCCACGCGGGCGTCGAAGGGACAACTTCCGCCGTTTCCCGTCACGGCCCTGTACCAGGGCCGTTCGACTGATGCAGGCCACGCAGAGGTGAGCGAATGGATTTTCCCGCAATCGTCGCGTTCCTCCAGGAGTGGGTGCTCAACAAGGGCATTTCGATCGGCGGAGAGACGATCTCATGGTCGATCATCGCCCTGCTCGGCACCGGCGTCTTCCTGACGCTGCGGCTCGGTTTCATCCAGCTCAGGCGCCTGGGCCACGGGTTCGGAGTGACGTCAGGCAAGTATGACGATCCCAACGAGCCGGGTGACGTCTCCCACTTCCAGGCACTCACGACAGCGCTTTCCGCGACGGTCGGCATCGGAAACATCGCGGGTGTCGCGCTCGCGATCCACTTCGGGGGGCCGGGCGCCCTGTTCTGGATGTGGGTCACCGCGTTTCTCGGGATGGCCACGAAGTTCTCCGAGGTCGTGCTCGCCCAGAACTACCGTGTTCTCGAGGGCGTAGACAAGGACGCGAAGAAGTGGGAAGGCACGGTTTCCGGCGGGCCCATGTACTACATCGAAAAAGGCCTCGGCCCGAAGTGGAAGCCGCTCGCGATGTTCTTCGCCGTCATGCTCGGCACGACCGCGTTCCTGACGGGCAACGCGATCCAGGCGAACACACTGGCCGACACGATGAACACGTCGTTCAACCTGTCGCCGTACATTACCGGCGCCATCAGCGCGCTCATCGTCGCGGCGGTCATCCTCGGCGGCATCACACGCATCGGCAAGGTCACCGGCATCCTGGCCCCTGTCATGGCCGGCATCTACGTGCTGGGCGCGTTCATCGTGATCATGCTCAACATCGGCGACATGCCGGCAGCGTTCGCGCTGATATTCCGTGAGGCGTTCGCGCCAACGGCCGGCGTGGCGGGCACCGGTGCCGGCGTGCTGCTCGTCACACTGTCATGGGGCGTTCGGCGAGGCCTCTTCTCGAACGAGGCCGGCCAGGGTTCGGCGCCGATCGCACACGCCGCCGCGAAGACCGACGAGCCGGTCTCTGAAGGCGTGGTCGCCCTGCTCGAGCCGTTCATCGACACCATCGTGATCTGCACGATGACCGGTCTCGTCATCATCATGACGGGTGTGTGGAACGAGCGGCTGCCGACCGCGCTGTCAATTACCGGCGGCGACTCCGCGTATGTCATTCACAACGAGAACGGCTCCATCTCGCAGGGCGCACCCGCACCCGCGGAGATCCGCGTCAACGGCGGCGAACCCGTCGTGGGTCCGGATGGCGCGCGTTACGCCTGGCACGAAGTCGCCATCGACATGTTCTATGTCGACGCGGCCCAGACCATGCCCTTCTCCGGCACCATCAGTCCGGCCACCGGTCAGGCCACTTCCGACGATGGCCAGGTCTACACCGTCCTCCATGGCAACGCCGTCGAGAGCGGAGCGCCGCTCACAACGCTCGCGTTCCAGCGCGGCTTCGCGTTCACGGGCGCCATTGCCGGCGACTTCATCGTGATCCTGGGCGTGATCCTGTTCGCGATCTCGACCGCCATTGCGTGGAGCTACTACGGCGACCGCTGCGCCAACTACCTGTTCGGCCCCCGTGCGATCGTGCCCTACCGCATCGTCTACGTGCTCATGCACTACGTCGGCGCCACGGTCTCGCTCGGCCTGATCTGGGATCTCGGCGATGTTTTCCTGGGCGTCGTGATCCTGCCCAACCTGCTAGCGCTGCTGATCCTCTCGCCGAAGATCGTCGAGCTCACCAAGAGCTACTTCGACCGGCGCCCATGGGAGGAGAACGCGCGCGTGCACCAGGAACTCGTGGATCGCCGCAAACGCGGTGAGTGATACGCCACGTCGCGCCCGGGCCGGTCACGATCCGGCCCGGGCGCTTCCGACTCTGCCGTACTGCCCTCGACTAACCGGGAGCCTGGGGGGAATGGGCCCGGAGAGGGAGAGGGGTCGGACGATGGAGGCGGAGTAGCGTTGACGGGCGGGGATTGGGGGCGTACGGGCGGTTGAAGTGATGGGACGCACGGTCGTTGTGAAAATATGGTACTCCCGGCCGTTCATCCCCCCATCGCCGTACGCATCCCCCCTGTCCCCATTCTGCTGTACTGCCCGCCCGGAACCTACTTCATGAACGCCTGCAAGTTGGCACGGTAGCCGCGCGACGATGTGATCCGCGTGCCATCCCTCAGCACGACGACGTAGTCTCCCTGAAACAGCGGTTCCAGTTCGGCGATCGCGTCGGTGCTGACGATGGTCGAGCGGTGGATCCTGATGAAGCGGTCGGGATCCAGCTTCGACTCGAGGTTCGACATGGTCTCGCGCATGAGGTAAGACCGCTTGCCGGCGTGCAGTCTGGCGTAGTTGCCTTCGGCGGCGATCCACTGGACCTCGAGGGTCTTGAGGAAGATGATCTTGCCGCCTGACTTGACGGCCAGCCTCTCGAGGTAGCTGGGGCGGGCCAGGCCCTGCAGCAGATCGGACAGTCGCTGGTCGAGGGTCCCGTTCGACCGCTGGGTCGTGGCCTCGCGGCCGCGCTCAACGGCAGTGCGGAACCGGTCCTCGTCGAACGGCTTGAGCACGTAGTCGACGGCATGTGCGTCGAACGCCTGCACGGCGAAATGGTCGAACGCGGTGACGAAGATCACGGGTGGCATCTCGGCCGCGCCGATCTCGCGTATGACCTCGAACCCGTTCAGCTCGGGCATCGCCACATCGAGGAACACGAGATCGGGCTCGTGCTCGCGGATCGCGGCCACGGCCGATCGGCCATCTGCGCATTCCGCCGCTATCTCCACACCGATCTCGTCTTCGAGGAGCATGCGGATGCGGTCGCGAGCCAGGGGCTCGTCCTCGGCTATCAGAACTCTCATCTTCACGGTTCTTCCTCTCCTTCGTCCGCGGCCTGGTTGATGGAACGGAACGGGATGGACATCCTCACGCGGTAGCCGCCGGCCTCTCCGTTTCTTGGTTCGAATGCGAAACCCTCGCCGTACAGTTGCTCGAGCCGGGACCGCGTATTGGAGAGCCCGAGTCCGCCGCTTCCGTTGCCCAGCTTCTTCGGCTGGACGCCCGGCCCGTCATCCACGACTTCGAGGTCGAGCATGTCGCGCCGGCCGCGCGCACGGATCGTGACCTTGCCAGGCGCGGCGCGCGGCGAGATGCCGTGTCGTATGGCGTTCTCGACCAGTGGTTGCAGGATCATGTGCGGAACGCGTGCATCGAGAACATTCGATGGCACGTCGACCTCCACGGTCAGCCGGTCGGCCAGCCGGGTCTTCTCTATCTCGAGGTACGATGCCAGAAAGTTCAACTCGTCCTGGAGCGAGACTTCCTGATCGCCGGTGTGGTCGAGTGCACCGCGCAGCAACTCGCTCAATCGCACCAGCATCCGGTCCGCCGCCTTCACGTCACGGTGCATCAGCGCGGAAATCGTGTTCAGCGCGTTGAACAGGAAGTGCGGGTGCAACTGGGACTTCAACGCCATCAGCTCGGCACGCGCAAGCCGATCGGAGAGTGCGGCCGCTTCCTCGTCGCGCTGGCGGTACCGGCGGTAGAACATCGCGCCATGCGCCACGCCGACGGCCAGCCAGTAAACGACGAGCGCGATCGGGATGTTGATGAGTGTGGCATTGACCGGGCCGGCGACGACCTCACGGTTCAGCGCGAGGGCCGTGGCTGTTTCGAGCGTGGACTCGGATGTCGCAATGATGATCGACAGGACGGCATGAATCGCGACATTGCGAAGCCGCGGCCGCCGGTCCAGCGGGAACCGCCGGGACACGGAGAAGGTCACGATCGTCGTGAGCGCCCAGATCGCGGCGAAGATCGCCGATACAAGCGCCGCCTCGCCGAGCGGGCTGGACACACCCTCCTGCGACAGCATGGCCAGCTGCTGGCCGATCGAGATCACGCCCACAATGGACCAGCCCGCAAGGATCAGCGCGACTTCGTGCTTCGGGAGCGCCCATGTCGGCGGCAGCTCCGCGATCCGGGTCATTCTGGGACGCGTCATCATCATCGGGTCACGTCATTGAGCGGCCACAGCACCCGCGGCGCGGGCGCGCTCGATTGCTTCTTCCACACTGCCGGTGAGGCCGTCCTCGCCGATCTCGTCGAGGACGCCAGCCCGGTCGAGCGCGACCAGCGGCTGGGAGCGCAGCTCTGAAAGGAATACGAGCGTGCCGTCGTTCCGGCTTCGACGGATGACTTCACGGAGCGCATGGATCCCGGTCGAATCCATGGTCATGACATGCCGCATCCGCAGGATCAACACCCGCGGCCGCCCGCCGATCGTGGCCAGCGTGTCCCTGAACTTCTCGGCGGCGCCGAAGAAGAAGGGGCCATTGATCTCGTACACCGCGACGCCCGCGATTGGCCCGCGTTCCGTCCCGGCGGGCAGGCCGCTCACGTCGTCGCCGAACTCGGCGGTCACTGCGGTGACGTTCGAGACCTCGGACATCCGGCGCATGAAGAGGAACGCGGCCAGGACCACGCCGACCTGGATCGCAACCACCAGATCCACGAGCACGGTCAGCGCGAACGTCGTCAGCAGGACCGCGATATCGGAGCGCGGCCCGCTGAACTCGGAGCGGAACGTTCGCCATTCGCTCATGTGATACGCCACGATGACGAGGATCGCCGCCAGCGTCGCCATCGGGATGTACGCGACCCACCGCCCCAGGAACACCGTGATCAGCAACAGCGTGATCGCGTGGACAATGCCCGCGACAGGCGTGCGGCCGCCATTGCGAATGTTCGTCGCCGTCCGCGCGATCGCGCCCGTGGCCGGCATCCCGCCGAAGATCGGCGCGGCAATGTTCGCAATGCCCTGGCCGATCAGCTCGACGTTCGAACGATGCCGCCCACCGATCATCCCGTCCGCGATCACCGCGGACAGCAGCGACTCGATCGCGCCCAGCATGGCAATCGCGAAGGCGGGCGCGACCAGTTGCGACAGGTCCGCGAGCGGGATCCGCGGAATGTGCGGCCGCGGCAGTGCCGCCTTGATCTCGCCATAGCGGCTGCCGATCGTCTCCACGTCCAGACCGGCAACCTGCACCAGAACTGTTGCCCCGACGATCGCGACCAGCGGGCCCGGTATTCGCCGGCTGATCCGCGGCCAGACCAACAGGATCGCGAGCGACAGCGCCGCCACCGCCGCCGCATGCGGACTCGACGTCCCGATGTGCTCGAAGTAGGCGCCCCATTTGTCCAGGAATTCCGGCGGCGAAGGCCCGTCCAGCGTCAGGCCCAGCAGGTCCGGAATCTGACTGCTGAAGATCACGACAGCTATGCCGCTCGTGAAGCCCAGCGTGACCGGGAACGGTATGAATTTGATCGCCGTGCCCAGCCGCGCGAGTCCCAGGATCACGAGTATCACGCCGGCCATGATCGTCGCGATCACGAGTCCGTCGACGCCGAACTCCGCCACAATGCCGTACACGATCACGACGAATGCGCCCGTCGGACCGCCGATCTGCACCCTCGATCCGCCGAACGCTGAGACCAGGAGTCCGGCGATGATCGCCGTGTACAACCCGCGTTCCGGCGGCAGTCCGCTGGCGATCGCGAACGCAATGGCCAGCGGCAGCGCCACGATACCGACAATGACGCCTGCCACGACGTCGGCGATCGCCTGGTGGCGAGTGTATCCGGCGAAGGAGTGGAGCAGCTCCGGCGCCCAGCCGCCGCGCGGTCGCGTACTCAGACGGGATCTACGCGGTCGTCCGTTCGCAGCCGGCGCAGAACATCGGCATCGATTTCGTGGCCGCCATCGTAGCGCACCAGCTCGGGCTCCAGACCGCCCTCACGCAGCGATGCCACCATCCGGCGTAGCCCGTCGCTTTGGACCGATGCGTCCTGCGTTCCGGCCACCAGACTCAGGCGAGCGCCGCGGAACTGGCCCGCACGTGGCTCGATCTCGGGCGGCCACGATCCGGCCCACAACACGAGGTGGTCGATGTGCGCGGCCGTGCGCTCGGCCCACCGCACAACCGTCGACATGCCTTGCGAGAAGCCCAGAACGCAGAGCCGCACCGCGTCGCGATCGATGCGCTCGAAGATCCATTTGTGCACGTCGTCGAGGTACCGGATGTAGTCGCCGATCTCGGTCAGCCGGTCCTCGCGCGTCATCCACGTCGCACCGACCGCCGAGCCCGGGCCGTGCGGAACCGGCCGCGGATCGAGATAGAACCGGTTGAGCGCTTCGGGCGCCACGATGTAGCGGGTCCCGTCGTCGAGCGCTCCGAATCGTCGCATGAACCGCACGCCCAGCTGGCCGTACCCGTGACACGCAAGCCAGACCTCGCGTACTGCCGCGCCCGGCTCGCCCAGCGTAACGATCCTTGCCGTCCTGCGAACCTCGAGATGATGCGTCGTGGTCACGTGAAGTGCGGTGGCCGCCTCGTGTGAAAGTTCGTCGCGTCCTGGTACGCCTTCGCCACCGCCAGCAGCTCCGCTTCGCCGAACAGCCTGCCGATGAACGACAGACTCACCGGCGTGCCATCCTCGCGGAACCCGTTCGGCAGCACCACGCACGGATGACCCGTCAGATTCGTCAACAGCAGCGTGTCGTTACCGAATGAAGGCGACACGAGCACGTCGACATCACTCAGCGCGGCATGCGCCGATTCCATCAGCATCGTGCGAACACGGTTCGCCTGGATGTACTCGACCGCCGGAATCAGCCTCGCCGTGCGGAACGTGTTCGGCCAACTGCTCGTCTCCTCCATCATGCTGTCACGGCCGCTGCGCGTGAGATCGTCGAACGCCGCCGCCGACTCCGCTGTCAGGATCGGCCGCAGCGCCGCGACCGGATACTGATCCGGCCACTCCACGGCGATCAGGTCGATGCCCATGCCGCGCAGCACTTCGATCGAGGTGTCGTCGAACTCGCGACCGTTGCGCTCGCTTTCGAACGCGGCCCGCAGATAACCGATGCGAAGGCGGCTCGGGCTCAGTGTCGCGTCCCAGTTGAACGGAACGTCGCGGATCGTCGGATCGTGCCCGTCCGGCCCGCGGATCGCGTCGAACACGAGCGCGCAGTCTTCGACCGTCCGACAGAGCGGGCCGATCTTGTCCATGCTCCACGACAGCGCCATCGCGCCGTGCCGACTGACCCTGCCGAACGTCGGCCGCAGCCCCGTCGCGCCACACCGTGTCGCAGGCGACACGATCGAGCCCAGCGTCTCCGTCCCGATGGTGAACCCGCACAGGCCCGCCACCACCGAT
The DNA here is from genome assembly GCA_035513345.1 of Longimicrobiales bacterium. Lineage (GTDB taxonomy): Bacteria > Gemmatimonadota > Gemmatimonadetes > Longimicrobiales > RSA9 > DATKCF01. The sequence continues at coordinate 10,711 of DATKCF010000198.1, read as the reverse complement.
GATGCCGACCCGGCAGACGAACCGCTCGAGCCCTGTTCAAGGTTCCACGGATTGCGCGTACGACCGCTGTACCACACATCTCCCTGCGCCAGCGCACCCAGTGTCAGCTTCGCCACCAGCACCGCGCCCGCAGTGTCCAGTCGTTCCACCACAGTCGCGTCCATGTCGATCATCTGCTGCTCGTATGGCGCCGCGCCCCATGTCGTACGGTAGCCACGCACCGCCAGCAGATCCTTCGCGCCCCACGGAATACCATGCAGCGGCCCGCGGTACCTGCCCGCCGCAATCTCGCGGTCCGCTCGCATCGCCTGATCCAGTGCCCGGTCCCGCGTTACCGTGATCACGGACTCGAGCGTCGGTCCGTGTGTGTCGATTCGACCCAGGTACATCTCCGTCAACTCGGCCGACGAAACCTGCCCCGTCCGGATCAGTTCACCCAACTGCCGCACCGACCAGAACGCAACATCCTCGAGATCGGCCGGCCGCTCGACCGTCGGCGCCGGCCCCAACCGCGCCGCCCGACGCTCCGTCGGCAACCTCATTCCCGCCGGCACCGGATCGAAAATCAGGGCCGGATGCACCCCATTCGGTATTTCGAGCTCGCGGAGCTGATCCCACGCCCTCGCATTCTGGTCGAGTCCGCGGACCATCTCCGCGCGCTCCTCCTCCGCGAACTCGAGGCCCGCGATCTTCTCCGCTTCCGCGATCATCGCCGTCGTGACTATCCCCTGCTCCTGCGCCTGCGCCCACAGCACGCCCGGCAGCAGAGTCCCACCCAGGCCGGCCGCCGAGAAGAACCCGACAAACGAACGCCGATCCATACCCGGGCGAGAGCACGTGACACTCGTCGTCATTCCGGTCCTGGTCATTGGCCCTCCATGCGTTCAACTACAATTACCGCTGAGATCGCTGAGATCGCGGAGTATTCAACAACTTGTTTTCAAAAACAAACCAAAACAATTTATTTACTTTTTAAAATAAAAGAAGAATAGTCCCCGGCTCGAACACGTTGCCGAAAGCGCCATGACTCAGCGGTCTCCGCGCGCTCCGCGGTTGATTGCTGTTGACGGCTGAGGCGAACGTCACGCAGAGCCTCGCTCGGGCCAGCGTTCCGCTACCTGATCCGAAGGATCTCCGAGTACTTCCGGATGCAGAAGCTTCGCCATTATCTCGATGCCTTCGATCGTACGTGGGCCCGAGCGGTTGAAGTAGGCCGACCCATCGACGACCCACGTCTCGCCGTTCTCGATTGCACGCGGAGCAATCGCGCCGAGCCGGTCCGCATGGCGGTCCGCGTCCTCGCGCGAAGCGCGCAGCCCGTAGCCGCACGGCATGACAACGAGGACATCGGGATCGAGCCCCTCGAGGTCAGCCCAGCCGACCTCGCTTGACCGCTCACCGATCTTCCCCACCAGGTTGGTGCCGCCTGCGATCTCGACCATCTCGGGGAGCCAGTGGCCGGGCGCGAAGGGCGGGTCCAGCCATTCAATGGCGAGGACGCGCTTGCGCGGGAGTGAGGCGGTCGCGGCGCGCACCCGTTCGATTCGCTGGCGGTAGCCGGCCACCATGTCGCGAGCTCGGGTACTTTCGCCGGCCGCGTCGCCTACGTCTTCGATCGACTTCAGGATGTCCTCGAGCGTGTGCGCGTCGAGCGACAGGACGCCCGCATCGATGCCCCGCTCGGCCACAGCCTGCTTCACGCCGGCGGTCGGCACCGCGCAGACTTCGCAGACGGCCTGCGTGATGACGAGCGACGGGTGCAATGCGGCCATGGTGTCGCCATCGATCTCGTAGACGCTGCCGAAGTCCTGCATTGCCTGTCGCACGGCGAGGTCGATCTGGCCGCTGCCGAGGTTGGTGGGGTCGAATCGCGGTCGGGACAGGCGGGGCCTGTCGAGGATGCGAGGTGGCCAGTCGCACTCGTGGGATATGCCGACCAGCCGGTCCTCGAGCCCGAGCGCGACAACGATCTCGGTGCCGCTGGCGAGCAGTGATGCAATGCGGACGTCGCTCACAGCAACGATCGGATCCAGCCGCCGTCGACCGCGATCGACTGGCCCGTGATATATGCGGCGCGATCGGATGCCAGGAACGCGACGAGTCCGGCGAGTTCTGATGGCTCTCCGATGCGGCCGGCCGGGATCTCGTCGTTCCAGACGGTCAGCATTTCGGACTCGGGAACGCCTTTCGCTTTTGCGACTCGCGCAGCGAGCTGTTCGAGACGGTCGGTCCGCGTGTAACCGGGCATCACGTTGTTCACCGTGATGCCGAACTTCGCGACCTCGTTCGAGAGCGTCTTCGCGAAGCCGGTCACGCCGGCGCGCAGGCTGTTCGACAGAATCAGATCGTCGACCGGCTGCTTCACGGCGATCGATGTGACATTGATGATCCGGCCCCATCCGCGTTCCTTCATGCCGGGCATCGCTTCACGGACCAGGCTCGTCACGCTGCCGAGCAGGCTGGCGTAGGCGGCCTGCCACGCTGCTGCATCGTGCGTCTCGAACTTGCCGGCCGGCGGACCGCCCGAATTCGTGACGAGGATGTCGACGTGCCCGAACTCGCCGTTCGCCGCGTCCATGACCGCGCGGACACCTTCCGCTTGCGACGTGTCCGCCACTACGGTCACGATCCTCGCCGGCGACTTCGCGCTGATCACCGCGGCCGTCTCTTCGAGGTCGGCACCGCCGCGCGCGCACATGATCAGGTCCACGCCTTCCTGTGCCAGCTCAACCGCGATCGCGCGACCGAGCCCGCGGCTCGAGCCGCCGACGATTGCAACACGTCCACCGAGTCCGAGTTCCATGGCTATTTCTGCTCCCTCAGATACGCATCGGTCCCGTCGAGCCAGTCCCTTCGGGGTGGCGAGAAAATGTCCAGGTCCAGCGTGTCCTCGAGCGCTTCCGCCTCGTGCCACACGTTCGACGGCAGGTGAAGAACCTCACCCGCCCGGACGGTCAATTCCTCCGATCCGTCTTCGCCGATCCGGAACTTCAACGCGCCGGTCAGGATGTACGTGAACTGCTCGTTCTCGTGCTGGTGCCTCGGCACGACGCAGCCCTTCCGCAGCAGCACGTGCGCGAGCATGACGTCGTCACCTGTGATCAGGCGCCGGTCCAGCCGCTCGTTGACCTTCTCCCACGGAATCTCTTCCCAGCGCGTAAACGTGACCGATTCTGCCATCGTCTGCTTCTCTCCGTGTCGGGTGTCGTGGTCCGTCAAGCTACGCAGGCCGCCCGCGCGCGGCGAGCCAGCCGGCCGGCGGACGCGTGTGGCGAGCCAGCCGGCCGGCCGGCGGCGGCTGGCGAGTCGCAGGCCGCCCGCCGCCGGCTGGCCAGGCAGCGGTTCGCGTCCCTCGCCGACCGGGCCCCTTCGTCGGCAGGCCCGCCGCCTTTACATTTGAGGGATCCGCTGCGGCGCGGCAACGCGCCATGGTGAAACGACGGAAGGAACGGGATCGATGCACCGCAATCGAACGTTGATCACGGCCGCGCTGCTGCTCGCGCTGGCCGGCTGTACGGATGACCTGCTCAGCGGACCAGGCAATTCGGGTGGCGACTTCTCCATCAGCGTGGGCAGCGGCACGACGCCGACCTACTCCTGGTCGGCCGGCCCCGGCTTCTCGATCGACGTGGTCCGTACCTCGAACCAGACCCAGGTCGTCTGGCGCATCACCGACCCTACCGAACCCCGCAACATCGCCTCGCCTGTCCGCCACGGTGTCGTCCCGACCGGCTCCATCGAATCGTCCGCGATCGAACGCGTGCTTACACCCGGCATCCAGTACCGCGTGACCGTCAATCTCGCGAACGGCCAGAGCGCTTTCCAGGACTTCACGCCGTGAGGTGGGGGAGAGGGCGGGGAGCGCGTTTGGGTGGTTGTTCGCTTTTCGTTTTCACCGCGGAGAGCGCGGAGGGCGCTGAGGTCTTGCCGGCGGTACCCGCGCCGGGCACTCCGGAGATCGCATCATTTTTTTGTTTTTTTTCGGTGGATCCTCGGGCTTTCCGGTGGTCGGGCTACGTCAGATCTGTGGCAGCGCTCTGGGGTGCTCGGCGGCTTGGCGGGCCGTGATCCGGTGGATTCCGCGCCAGCCGGTGCGGCAGCGCCGGGCCGGGGATCTCACCGGCTATGAAGCGGTGGAATCCCCAGCGGCCAGCGCGGCGGCCGCGGTCCGGCGATTCGACCGGCCCTGAAGCGGTGGAATCCCCAGCAGCCAGCGCGGCGTCCCCGGTCTGGGATTCGACCGGCCCTGAAGCGGTGGATTCCCCGCCAGCCGGTGCGGCCGCCCCGGTCCAGGGCTCCCCCGGCCCTGAACCCGGTGGACCCCCCGGCGGCCGATGCGGCCACGTCGACGGCTGCGCGCACCCACATCCAGGCTTCGCCCGCAGACTTGCCTTGCCAGTACGCAAGTCGCTAAACAACGGCTTGCCGCAGCCTGACCCGCGAGAGCCATCTGCCGGAGAGATCCCATGCCGGCAGGCAAGCCGGACGTGCCTTTCAAATATAAACTTCCTGGCCGTTCCTCCGCGCACTCCGCGCTCTCCGCGGTGAAAATAGTTCACGGGATTCCGCCCCGGCCGCCGATAGCCACGACCTCCCTCCCGCCCTCATCCACCCCTCAGAATTCCCTCCCTCACCCGTAATGGCTTGCCGGTCGCTTCAGGATCGGGCTCGATCCGGCCCTGCCACTGCTCCTCGAACCTCAGCAACCCCTCCAGCTCGACGGTCTCTCCCTCGCGCTCCACTGTCACGGGGATGGGTGTACCGGCCGGTTCGGCGGCGTAGCGACGGCGGTACTCTTCGCCGAACGTCAGGTCCTCGACATCGACACCGCCGATCCGGACGAGGCGGTCACCGGCACGCATGCCGGCACGGGCGGCCATGCTGCCAGGAATGACGGTCAGGACGAAGACGCCGTCGCGCTCGTCGGCGAGTTCGATGCCGATGCGCGGCTCGCGGTGGGATTCCTCGACCAGCCGCATCCCGGCGAGTGGCAGCAGCGTTTCCCATGGGTACGGATCGCGGCCGTCGATGTACATGCTGTAGAAGTCGTCGAACGAGCGGCCGCCCGCCGCTGCTCGAACAGCGGACCACCAGTCCTCGCCCGTGAAACCTCGGCCGTTGCCGAACGTCGAACGGTAGACGTTGCGCATTACGGTGTCGAGCGAATTGCGGTTGTCACTGGCATCGCGAATCAGAATATCGAGTGCGAACCCCGCCAGTGAGCCCTTGTCGTAGTAGATGTAGGCCGTGCCATCGGTCGGCTGAACCCAGGTCGAGACCGATGCGTCCTCCAGCGCGACCGGCGGCAGAGATCGCACGTTCATGATCTTGCCGGATGTGATCGCATAGAACGCTTCGGCCGGCGCGACAGCCGAACGCACGAGCGCGAGGTCCGCGTAGTAGTCCGTGATGCCTTCACTGACCCAGAGCCACGGCGTCGGCTGCCACTCGTCATAGCGGTATGGCACCAGGTCGGCCGGCCGCATCCGCTTGACGTTCCACGCATGGATGATCTCGTGCGCGGTAATCAGCGGCAGCACGAGATTGCCGATCATGCCCGTGTTGTAGATACCGATGTGCGAGTTCTGATGCTCGAGCGCACTGCCACCCGGATACTCGTCATCGAAGATCAGCATGGTCGTGTACGTGTCCCACGGCGTCTCGCCGAACACGCCCGCCATGACCGGCGTCATCCGCTCGAGCTGCTGCCAGAACTGCTGGCGGGCGGCGCCCTGCATTGCGCCGGCCGGATACGTCGCCAGCCGGTTCATACGGCCACCCAGGTTCATGCTGTCCAGATCGAAGCGACCGATGAACCACGGCATGTCGACCAGATCGTGATAGTTGGACGCACTCCACGTCCGGGCGCTCACGGCCTTCATGCCCGTCGCAACCTTCCAGTCGGGCTCCGTCACGACACGGACGACGGCCTCGAACTCGAAGCCGGCACTCCCGGGCCAAAGCAGGATGTTCGTGCCGTTCACCATCAGGAAATCCGGCCGCGACCACGCCATCGCGTTGTCCAGCGTGTCCGCGCGGAACTCGAAGCGTACATCGACACGGCCGGCCCGGGTCGCACGGACTCGCCATGTGTCATGGTCCAGCTTGTCCCATGTGAGTGTGCCGGCTGCTGACTCGGCCGCGAACTGGCTTACACGGCGCGCGAAATTCCCGAGCTCGTACGCACCCGGCGTCCACGCGGGCAGCGACAACAGGACGTCACCCGCTCCGTCGACATCGAAACCCATTGCGACCTGCACAGTCCGCGCGCTCGCAAGCTCGGCGTCGAAACGGATCTCGTACGCGACATTGCTCACATCCGGTTGCAGCGCGTGCGCGACGTGCTGACTCCCCGCCACCGGTCGGTCGGCGAACGACAATGCGATCGCGAACGCTGCCAGCACCGGCATCGCGACAAGCGACCTGGTTCTGCTCATGTATTGCTCATGGAGACCCGGTCAGTGGCCTCCGTCGCTGCTGACACCGTCCGCCGTGATCCTCGTGATCTGCTTGTCCTTGTCGAGGAACCTGACGCCCTTCGTCATCCAGTCCGGTGCGGGCTCACCCTTCAGATAGTGGGCGAACCATGCGTTGATACGACGGTGGTAATCCAGCCGGTTCGGTTTCTTCGCCAGACTGTGGTTCTCACCTTCATAGACCAGCATCACGAGGTCCTTGTTCTCGCGCCTCGCGGCATTGTAGAGCACGATGCCCTGGTGCCAGTCGACCGCGCCGTCCTCGTCGCCGAACGCCATCAGCAGCGGCGTCTCCATGGTCTCGATGTTCCAGACCGCCGAGTTGCGCGTGTACGACTCGAGGTCCTTCCATGGCGGCACCTCCATACGGCCCTGGCTGATCTCGAAAATGCGCGCATCAGTGCTGCCCGAGTTCCAGTAGATTGACAGATACATGCTGGCCATCTCGGTCAGCGGTGCGCCGGCCACGCCTGCGGCGAACGTGTTCGTGACCGTACTCGCGAACGCCGTCTGGTAGCCGCCCCACGAGTGGCCCACGAGGCCGACGCGCGCCGGATCGATGTTTGCCGCCGCCACCGCACGTTCGACCGCCGGTACCAGTGCGTCCACCGCCGAAACGCCCGGGTCACGGTCGTAGTACACAATGTCCGGTCGCAGTACGAAGTAGCCCTGCTGCGTCCAGATCGTCGGGTTGTACGCACTCTCCTCGGATGGCACCGAGTAACTGTGAGCCTGGTTCGATACGATCTCGTAGATGTACACGATCATCGGATACTGGCGCCCCGGCTCCCAGTTCGCTGGATAGTGCAATGCCGCCTGCAAAGGCGCGCCTCGACGGTTCTCGAACTCGAGCAGCTCCGTGCGCGGGCTCCACGCGTAGTCGGCCATGAACGGATTCGAGTTCGTGACCTGGACCGCATCGACAAGAGACTCGCCACCCACGAAGTAGTCGGGTGAGTCGTCGAACGCCTGCACGAAGTACGAGTAGACGTCGGCGTCCTTCGCCTTGACCAGCCTGCCCACATTCCTGTCCAGCATCACCGAACGGACGGGCGCTTTCCCGCGGTGCACGACGCCGTAGCCGTACTGCTTCGTCTTCTCGCCATAGAGAGCGGCATACTGCGGCCTGGACATGTCGCGCTGGATCATGTCCGGGTCGAGAAAGACGAGGCGGTAGCGGACCGCGTCCTGATGGCCGTCCGTGAGACGTGTCGCCTTCGATCCGTCGGGCGCGACTTCCCAGACATCATACTTGTCATAGAGCAGTACAGTCGCGTCGTTCGTGGTCCAGCCGGCATTGCCGAACGGCGGCTTCTGTTCGACCGTGTGGTCATCCTCGATGTTGATGAACGACGTTGCGACATTCTGCGTGATGTTCGCGTGCGTCTGCTTCGTTATGTCGTATACCCAGTAGTGGTCATTCTCGAGGTACATCACGTAGCGGCCGCTCGGGCTCGCGCCGTAGTTGAACTGCACGCGCTCCTTGACCAGTGTGCGCTCGCCGGTATTCAGGTCGACGACATAGAGGTCGTTGTATATGGGACCGAACATGCGATCGGCTTCGTACGGCGTCTGATCCGTTGCGCTCGCGTACGGCCCGAGCCTGGCCGGACTCGCGTTCTCCGTCAGTTCATTGGCGACCTGGACGAACCGGTTGTCGGCCAGGTTCCATGCCGATACATGGTTGAGCTGCCGGTCACGCGTAGCCCGTACCTTCTGCTCCGGCATGATGTCGACATCGGCGGCGTGCCAGATTTCGACGCCCGGCGTCTCATCGTCATCGCCGTTCTTCGCCGAGTCCGGCTTCTCCTTCATCTCCCAGTCCTGGATGCCGAAGAGGACGCGGCTGCCATCCCTGGCCCACGACAGACTGCGGAAATCGACGACGCGCGCGTCCGGCGGGAACCCCTGCATGGCCGCCGGATCGAGAACGCGGTGCACCGGGTTGCGGCCGGCGAGGCCGGTCCACGCGTGGATCAGGTGCGTCGGGCCTTCGCGCGTGGTGTCGTTGCGGATACCGAACACCGCCAGATCAGCGGAGTCGTCGCGCCACTGCATGCCCTTGAAGCCGGCCGTGTCGGATACGAGCGTGCGCACGACGCCGGTCACCGCGTCGTACAGCTTCACACCATTGGCCGCCTTCGTTTCGGCATCAACGACCATTGCCAGCAGCGAACCCTCGTCCTGCCATTCCTGCTCGGCCACGTCGCCGAACGTTGCGTGCGTGCCCGTCGCCAGGTCGCGCACGATCACGTCCACACCGCGGTGCTTCTGGTCCTTCACCGGATACCCGCGCATGGCCAGGAACCGTGAATCGCCGCTGAACGAGAAGTTGGCGATGGCGTCGATCGTCGTGATGTCGCCCGAGGCGAGGTCCATCACGGCCAGGCGGTTGCGGAGCGTGCGGCTCGCTTTCTGCGCCGCGTCCCGCTCCTTCTCGGAATGGCCGATGACCCATGCGGCCCACCGGCCATCATCCGAAAACGCCGCCTGCGTTCCGTACGGCACGACCACGATCGAATCCGAGCCGATCCGATGAATCCGCAGCTCGTCCTCGTCGTTCACCCGGCTCGTCGGGACCGCCAGCCACCGCCCGTCCGGCGACAGGTCCGCGAACCCGAAGCTCTCCCACTTGCCGTAGTCGTTCGGCGTGATCGTGGGCTTCTCCTGCGCCACCACCGGGGCCGCGAGCAGGAGCAGCGTGACGAGGGTGCCCGCCAAAGGGCGGAATGGAGCAGTCTTCATGTGGCCTCCGCGAGGAACCCGTAGCGGCCCGCGTCCCATCGCGACACGCGGGCTGACCCGCCAATTTCGATTCCCTGCGGTCCCACCGTCAACCTGCGGGGGTGAGCGTGGTCGCCCGCGGGCTCAGCGTCACCCACGCTGCCGCCGTGCGACGCGCCGGCTGCATTGCGGCGTGCTGCGACCGGGGGATTGCCCCCGTCGTTCCTTGTCCTCATCGTCGTCGGGAACACAGGGACGACGCGGCGCATTAGCTTGCAGGGAGGCGAGCGCCGTGAAGGCGAGGTTTCGCCTCACCCACGGGCCGCAGTTCGGGCGCATTCGAGGCGCGGATGATGACTTTCAGGCGAATCGTGTTGGCGGGGCTGGCCATTGTCCTGGCGGCGGGTGGCGCATCGGCGCAGGATCCGGCGCTCGGACCGCGGGACGGGCTGGACCTAGAGCCGGTGGATACCGGCCGGGTCAGTGTGGGCGACACGGCGCCGGACTTCGCGCTGCGCGCACTCGACGGGTCCGTCATCGCGCTCACGGATTACCGCGGCAGCAGAAACGTGATCCTTGTCTTCTACCGTGGCCACTGGTGACCGTGGTGCATCGAGCAGCTCGGTGAGCTGCAGGGCCTCTTGAGCGATGAGCAGAAGCAGGACACGGAGATCCTGGCGGTCTCGATCGATCCGCCTGCCGATCTCCAGCGGGCGATCGATCGGATCGCGCAGAACGGCCCGGCGCCCGCGTTCCCGTTCCTGTCGGATCCGGGGCACCGCGTGATCGGGCGTTACGGCCTGCTGAATCCCGACAACGCGCGCGGCATCCCGCATCCGACTACGCTGGTAATCGACCGGCAGGGCGTCGTACGCTGGAAGTTCATCGAGATCGACTACAGGATCCGCCCGACGAACGAGATGGTACTGGAAGCGCTCGAGGCGGTCCGCGGCGGCGGCTGACGCGTCGCCGCCGGAACGTTCGACCGCTGAACGGTCACTAACACAGGACTCGGGAATGGCATCGACCAGACGATTGCTCGGCATCGGCGCGGCGCTGCTCTCCGTTGGCGTGGTCGGCATCGGCCTGTTGATGCCCGCCAGGGAGGACGGCCGCGTGACCGTCGGTGCCCGGGCGCCCGACTTCAGCGCGGTCACGCTCGACGAGCCCGCGCAGATGCGAACGCTCGCCGACTATGAAGGCGATGTCCTGCTGCTCAATGTGTGGGCCACCTGGTGTCCGCCATGCGTCGCCGAGATGCCCACCATGCAGGCCGTGCACGAGGCTTACGCCGATCGCGGGTTCCGCGTCGTCGCCGTGTCCGTCGATGACCGCGGCACCGAGAACCTGATCCGCGAGTTCCTCGCCGAGCACGGGCTGACCTTCGAGATCCTGCACGACCCCGCGTTCGCCATCTTCGACACGTACCAGCTCAACGGCGTGCCCATGACGTTCCTGATCGACCGCGGCGGTACGATCCGGCTCACGCGGTTCGCTGCCGACTGGAGTTC
>DATKCF010000197.1:0-7066 GCA_035513345.1 Longimicrobiales bacterium | reverse complement strand
GGAGCAGGGCCTGCCGGTCGTGACGCTACGGCCGGCGTATGTGTACGGACCCGGCAACCCGTTCTACCGCGAGGCGTTTTTCTGGGATCTGATGACAACTGGCCGGCCCGTGGTGATCCCCGATGATGGCACGCGGCTGATGCAGTTCGCGCACGTCGACGATGTCGCGCGTGCGGCGTTGCTGGCGCTGGACATGGACGTTGCGGTGGGTCGGGCGTACAACCTGGGCGGGGAGCCCCCGGTCACGCAGGTCGAGTACGTCCGGGCGCTGGGCAGGGCGGCCGGCGCAGAGCCGGAACTGCTGCACGTACCGCGGGCGGCCATCGAGGCGGCCGGCGGCAGCCTGTTCCGGCCCAACCTCTACTTCGGCGAGTACTACGACCTGCCTTCGCTGACCGTGCGGAGCCGCCGGGCCCGGACCGAGCTGGGCCTGGACCTCATTCCACTGGATGACGGGTTGAGCGAAACGTTCCGCTGGTACGACTCGCTGGCCGACCGCCCGCCGCACGATCACGGCTGGTACGACGATCTCGTGGCCGGGATCCGGTCCGGGTCCTGACCAGCGACGTCAGGCTGGTTCGCTCCCACCACGAGCCGGCCTCTTGGAGAAAACCCCGGGCCGATCGAGTCGGCCCGGGGTCTCTTTTCGCGGATTCCGCGTTTCATGGTCAGCCCCCCTCGCGGCGGCCGCCTCCGAACTCACGTGCCAGGAGCCGGACGATCAGCATTAGCGAGGTGACCATGGAAACGCCGACCACCGCGAACAGCGCGATTGCGTCGAGGCTCGATTCCATGGTGTCCTTCCTTTCTATGGTTCGCCGCGCACCTGCGCGGTCATTCATCTTCGTCAGCGAACGGCACGCCGCCGTTCGTGTGGTTGTGATGGCGACCGGCCCGTGAATGGTTGCATCCGAGTGGCCTGGCCGCCCTCGTTCATGGATGCGCCAAACCGGGGAGTAACCGGTCATCCGACGAAAGAAGCCACCCCGAACGCTCGAGGTGGCTTCATCGCCTGGCCGCGGGCTTGCGCGGCCGGTTGCCGCATTCAGCAGCAGGTGCAGGCCACCTGCGAATCGTGTCGAACCCTCGCCTGCCGAAGCGATGCGAGTACCGTCTTCACGAGGAGCGCTGCCGAGGTCGTCATGCTGATTCCGACGACGCCGATCAGGGCCAATGCGTTCCAGTCAAATGTCATGTGTACCTCCGTCTATCCATCAGGGCGCGTCCCGCGCACGGCTTCGATTTCCAGTTTCGTGATCGTCACTACGGGCGGTCCCGCAGCATGGTTTCAGGGTCGACGCGAGAGCCCGGTTTCAGAACACGCGGAATCCCGGCGAGACGAGGTGCGGCGGCAGGTAGCTGATCGCGAACGGCGCGTACGCGATCACGACGAGCAGGATCGCGACGGCGACCCACAGCCAGATATTGTCCAGGCGCAGCTCCCATCCGGTGCGGGCAGGTGCCGTGAGCGTTTCTGACCACGGGATGTCCTTCGGACCCTCGCCCTTCTTTCCGGCCAGCAGCGTCATGACGAGCACGACGAAGAAGAGCAGGGCCCCGATCGTCATGAGTGTCCCGCCGACGGCTGTCAGTGCGCCCGCGAGCCGCCAACCCTCGGCGGTATAGGTCGCTTCGGCCATGAACGTCCGACGCGGCATACCCTGGAGGCCGCCGGAGATCAGGCCCCTCGCCATGATCAGGACGCCGATTGTGTAAATCCAGGCCTGCCAGAGCGCGAGCTTGCGGCCCCAGAGCCGGCGATCCGTGAGGTACGGGATCAGCCAGTACGCGATGCCCATCAGCGTGAGCGCGACCGCGCTGCCGACCGTCATGTGGAAATGGCCGGGAATCCACGCCGTGTTGTGGACGACCTGGTTGACCGTGTAGCTCGCGTTGATCAGGCCGGTGATGCCGCCGAACACGAACGTGAACATGGCCAGCAACTGGGCGGCCACGGATGGGTCGCTCCAGCGCAGTCTGCCGATCCAGCCGACAAGGCCGCGGCCGCCGTTCGCCCGCCCGCCGATCTCGAGTGCGGCCACCACCGAAAACGCCGTCGCGAGACTCGGATAGAACACACCGAACGTGAGCACGGCGTGCATCGCCTTCATCGTCGTCGTGATGCCCGGGTCCGTATACTGGTGATGGAATCCGGTCGGCACGGACAGGATGAGGAACAGGATGAAGACGACGCGGGTGAGCGAATCGCTGATCAGCTTGCCGCCGTTCTGCTTCGGCAGCAGCGCATACCACGAGATGTAGGCCGGCAGCAGCCAGAAGTAGACGATTGCGTGGCCCGTAAACCAGAACAGTGTCCGGTTGAGCAGCGGGTCCGTGCGCTGCAGGATTCCCATCGACCACGGCAGCAGGAACCCGATGAAGGACGTGGCGATCCCGAATGATGCGATGCACCACATGGCATACGTGGCCACCGACACGAAGGCGAGCAGCGGGATGCGCTCGCCCGGATTGTCCTTGCGCCAGCCGTGCAGCGTTACGAAGAGGTTGGCCGCCGCGCAGTACGTGCTGAGAACGACAAGCACGAGGCCGAGGTAGTAGATCCAGTGCGCCTGGAGCGGTGCGTACGCGGTGTACAGCACGCTGGCTTCATTGGTGGTCAGCTTCCAGCCGGCGAGGATCACGCCGACCAGGAGCAGCCAGAATCCGCCGTGCAGCAGTGCGCCGTTCATTCTGCGGCCCAGCGCTCTGGCGGTGAGCAACGGCAGGAACCCGTTCGAGAACGCGAATGTCATGATGAGCGCGTTCGCCACGCCGTGCACGGTCAGGCCCTGATAGTAGCTGCTGAGGCGGGGAAGTACTGGAGGATGTTGATGTCCGCATAGGAAAGAGCCTGTGCGAGGCCGTGCGCCACTCCCGCGGTGAGCGCGAAGTAGCCGATGTAAATGGTCCAGCGGATCAGGCGGTTCTGTTCTGGCGGCAGCGCGAAGCCGCTGGTGTCCTGAACGATTGCCGTGCTCATTCGACAATCACCCTTCCGAACATCGCGTGGTGCGCGATGCCGCAGTATTCGTGGCAGATGATCAGGTGCTCACCCGGCTCATCGAACGTGTACGTGTTACGCGAGACCTGGCCCGGAATGAGCATCATGTTCACGCGCGTGCGCTCGATCGCGAAGCCGTGAAGCACACGTCCGGCGTGGTAACGAGGAACGTGATCTCGGCGCCCGCGGGTACCCGGATCTCGGATGGCTCGAAGGACCACGTGCGGCCAATGATCACTGCATCCCATGAGTCCGGTCCGGTCTGGTGTACGCCCGGGTTGTCGAACGGCGGTGTACTCGTCACGAGTTCGGGATCGAGCAGTCCGGCACGACCGGGCAGATGGATCCCCATTTCCACCGAAGCGTAGAGCAGCGCGCCCATGAACGCGACGAGCATGACCGCGCCCACCCAGAGGAACGCCTTCTCGTATGTGTGCACTTTCATGGCGTCACCTTTCCAGCAGCATGAAGTACATGATGCCCCACATCCCGGCGAGTGCCATCAGGAACACGAGCAGGATGAAGAGCGTCCCGGTCGTGACGGGTTCGTGCTCCGGCGGAAGGCCGCCCTCGGCCGGGTTGTCGTTCTGCTCCTGTGACCGATTATCCAGGATTCACCTCCACCTCAGGCGGTCGGCGGTCGCGCGATCAGCCGATCCCTGCGTCCCAGCGCCGGATCGTACGCGCGAGCACGTTGAGCACAATGATGAACACGACGAGAGCGGGCGCGGCGAGCAGCATACGGGTACCGACGATATGCCCGGTAAGCAGATCGTTCACGACCCTCCAGAGCAGGTAGACGAGCGGCGCTCCGACGATGACGAAGGCCGCCATGACGAGCATGAGTCTGCCGAAACCGACCTCGCGTGGCGCCGAGGTTCGCTCCGCCACCTGATCCTCCGTCTGTCTGTTCATGTCGGTGACCTCATGGCCAAGCGCCGATTCGGCCCTGGCCTCGAACTCAGATTGTCAGGGTCATTCCGTCATACGCAAGCGTGGCATTCAGGCCGGCGGCAACGGTGGCCGCGTTGTCGAGGACGGCCTGGCCCATGTGGGTCAGGATGAACTGCCGGCAATCGAATGAAGCACGGTGGTGGAGCAGGGTCGGATAATCGAGGTGAATGCCAGCGGGTCCATCGAAGCCGCCGAGTTCACAAATGAACAGATCGGCGCCGCGCGCGACTTCGATCAGATCCTCGTCCCATTGGGTGTCGCCGGAGTAAGCGATGATGCGGCCACCGGTCTCGATGCGAAGCGCGTGAGGCTGTGTCGCCGGTGCGTGGGTGACTGGCCATGTCGTCACGGTCGACGACTCGACAGCAATCCTGGCGGCACTCGTGTCGCCATACTCGTGGTACTCGATCGGAAACGGCGGCATGTTCTCGCCGGCGCCCGGGAACAGGACCTCCATCGCCTCGCGTAGCCGTTCGCGGATGCCGGCCGGGCCCGCGACCGCGAGCGGGCCGGACCGCCCGACCGCGCGTCCCTCGATGATGAGGAACGGCAGGCCGGCGAAATGGTCGGCGTGGTAGTGGCTGAGCATGACTGCATCGACGTCATCGTGCGTGAGACCGGCTCGCTTCATGGCGATACACGCGGTCGCGCCGCAGTCGATGAGGAATGCAGAGTCTCGCGTCCGGACATGGAAGCAGGTCTGAAGCCTGCCGCCACTGCCGAACGCGTTGCCGGTTCCGAGGAACGTGATCGTCGCGCCGTCGCCCATCAACGTGTCAGGCGCTCAGGCGCCCGCCTGGATCTCGCCGGCAATGCGCTCGACGTCTCGCCAGACACGAAGCAGGTTCTGGCCCCACAGTTTCGCGATCTCTTCCTCGCTGTACCCGCGACTCAGCAGCTCGACCGTAACATTGAACGTCTCGGCTGCGTCGTCCCACCCGGTGACACCGCCGCCGCCGTCGAAGTCGGAGCTGATGCCGACATGGTCGATGCCGATCAGGCGGACGGCGTGGTCGATATGATCGACAAAGTCGGCGACCGTCGCTCCGGGATAGCGCGCCATGATCTCGTCGCGGCGCCGTTCGTACTCGCCGCGAGCCGAATCGGGCAGGGCGGCAATGGCGCCGCGGCCGCCGCGGCCGCCGGGAATGCCGAACTCGTTGCCGAGCGTGGCCAGCTCCTCGCCGCGTGAAGCCGGCTGGACCTTTACGTAACTGTCGAATGCGACAATCTGGATGACACCGCCGTTCTGCTGCAGCGCGAGCACCGTCTCATCGTCCATGTTGCGGACGTGATCCGCTACGGCGCGCGTGCTCGAGTGCGACGCAATGACGGGCGCGCGCGATACGCGCATCGCGTGCAACGCGGCGTCCTTCGAAACGTGCGAGACGTCCACCATCATGCCTACGCGATTCATTGCGGTGACGACCTGTTCGCCGAACGGGCTGAGCCCGCCGTGCTCGGGCTCGGCCGGGTTCGACGAGTCCGCGATGTCGTTGTGCGACGTGTGCGCCAGCGTCATGTAGCGGCCGCCGAGATCGTGGAACCGCTCGATCAGGCTGATATCGTTGCCGATCGGGTAGCCATTCTCGATGCCGATCACGGAGACCAGCTTGCCCGCATCGTGAATGCGCTGCACATCATCGGCGCGGTACGCAATCTCGATCTGGTCGGGACACTGCTCCTCGGCCATCGCGCGAATGCCCTCGAACTTGCGCAGCGCCTGCTCGAGCGCGTTCTCGTTGCCTTCCGGCGTCCGCGGACCCTGGCCCACGTAGACGATGAAGAAGGCGACGTCGAGCCCGCCTTCGCGCATCGCGGGAACGTCGACCTGCCGGTCCATCGCATTGCACGCGTTGTAGTCGGCCGTCCCGAATGTGCCGGGGATGTCAGCATGAGTGTCGATTGTGAGAACCCGGTCATGGATCTCGCGCGCTTCGGCGGCGCCATCGTCGGCCGGCGGTACGTCGGGTGCGCACGAGGCGGCGAGCAGAGTCGCGGCCAGGGCGAGGGCGAGAGTGCGGTTCGGCATCGGGCCTCCGGTTCGTGTCATTGCAGCATACCACTAGCCAAGATGCGGGTCCGGCGTCGATCGCAGCAAGCGGCAACAAGTCCCCGGTTCTGGTTTTCCGTGTCCGAGCGAGGCGTGGCATGCGGGCGACCCTCGATTGACACGCAGAAAGGGGCTCGTCTAACATGCGCAATGGATCCATTCGCGGTGTTCGATCGCATCCGTGTCTCCGAACGGCGAGCCGTGCTGGCCACACTGGTCGGCATGCGGGGCACGTCGCCCCGCCGCGAGGGAGATCGCATGTGGGTCGGCGAGTCCGGCTCGATTCTGGGCTCGGTCACGATCGGCGGTTGCGTCGACGCGGAGGTGCTGCGTGCGGCGCCGGCCGTGCTCGCGGGATCGTCGCCTGTCCTGATCACGGTCGAGCTGGGCGATGATGATGCGCTCGCCATGGGGCTCACCTGCGCGGGCAGCGTGGACGTCCTGCTGCGACCGGTCGGGTTCGCCGGGGACGTAACCGACGCGTTCACCGCCGCGTGGAGCCGCCTCGCCGATCACGTCCGACGCGGCGGCCGGGCCGTGATCGCGGTGCCCGTGCCTGCGGGTGGGGCAACCGTGCCGGCAGATCGCATCATGGTCGTGCTCGACGACGATTCGACGCATGGCTCGCTCGGCCACGCCGACCTCGACGCTTTGACGGTCATCCACGCCGCGGACCGGCTGCGCCGGGGCGGTGCCGGGGTCGTTTCGTTACGGGCCGGTGACACTGACGTGCCGGTGTATTCCGAAGTTCATGGCCGCGGACCGTTGCTCGCCATCGTAGGTGGCAGTCAGATCGCGAATCCGCTCGCCCGCATGGCGGCGATGCTCGGCATGCACGCGATCGTCATCGAAGGACGTGAAACGTTCGCTCAGCGGGATCGGTTCCCCGATGCCGCCGAAGTCATCTCCGGCCTGCCGTCCGCCGTCATCGCGGACCTCGAGTTCGACGCGGCTTCGGCCATCGTCCTCATCGCCCACGACTACAAGTTCGACGTTCCCGTCCTCGAAACCGCCGTCACGACCGACGCGGGCTACATCGGCATGCTCGGTGGCCGGAA
>DATKCF010000196.1:0-20463 GCA_035513345.1 Longimicrobiales bacterium | reverse complement strand
CGTCACCAGAACGAGCAAGACCGCGACCGCCGCGAAGGTGAGCGGGTCGCCCGGGTCGACGCCCACGAGCAGGCCCTGAAGTCCGAACGAGAGCGGAACCGCGAGCGTGAGCCCGATGGCGACGCCGATCGTGGCCCGCACAAGTCCTTCACGCACGATCATCCGCACGACCGACGACCGTTCCGCGCCGACCGCCATGCGGATTCCGATCTCGGTCGTCCGCCGGCCCACCGCGTACGACGTGACACCGTAGATGCCGACCGCGCCGAGCAGCAGGGAGATCGCGGCGAAGGCGAGCATCATTCCGGCGATCAGGCGGAATGGCGCGATGCGCATATCGAACAGCGCGCTCATCGGCTGAACCTCGTAGACGGGCAGTGTCGGGTCGACCGCGAGGACCTGGCGCTGTACCACCTGCGCGAGTGCGACCGGGTCCGCCGTTGTACGGATCGCGATATTGCGGGACCGGACAGGCGACTGCACCACCGCCACGTAGATCGATGGCTCGGGATCGCGCAGCAACGAGCGCTCGCGCATGTCTGCCACGACCCCCACGATTTCGTGGTCCTCGTGCGAGAACGAGACCACTCGACCGATCGGGTCGGTATCGCCGAATCGCTGCCGGGCCAGCGTCTCGTTCACCAGCGCAACAGCCGGAGCGTCCTCTGTATCCGTTTCCGCGATTGTGCGGCCGCGCACGATGCGGATGCCCATCGCTTCGAAGTAGCCGGGCGACACGTAGCCCATTCGAGCGGGATAGCCACCCGACTCGGGCGAGCTTTCGCCGGCGATCGTGTAGGTGCCCACGTTGTTCGACCCACGTAGCGGCAGGCTCTGGATCGTGCCCGCCGAATGCACGCCCGGTTGTGCACGCACGCGTGCCAGCACGTCATCGTAGAAGCGATTGAGCGACTCGGTGTCCGGGTACTTCGCGTCCGGCGGCGACAACCGCAACGTCAGGACATCCGCCGTGTCATAGCCGAGATCCTGGCCGTACATCGCCGCAACACTGCGCATCATCATGCCGCCGCCCACCAGCAGGACCACAGCCAGAGCGGTCTGCATGACCACGAGCGATCCACCGAACCGCTTCGACCGGCGACCCTCGCCGGTACGTCCCTCTTCGCGCAACTCGACAGACGATGCCGATGACGACCGGATCGCGGGAACGAGGCCGAACAGAAGCGTCGCCACGACCGCCGCACCCAGCGCGTAGGCCAGTACGGCCGGGTCGACGCCGAACGTGAACAACGCCGGGACGTAGGTTCCCGAAAGCGTTGCCACGATCGCCTGCACCCCGAAGTACGCCAGGAAAACGCCAACCGCAGCGCCGCCAACCGCAAGGAGCAGACTTTCCGTGAGAAGCTGCCGTATCACGCGACCGCGGCGGGCACCGAGCGCAGTGCGAACGGCCAGCTCGCGGCGCCGACCATTCGCCCGCGCAAGCAGCAGGTTCGCCACGTTCACACACGCCATCAGCAACACGAACGCGACCGCGCCCGTCAGTACAGCCGACGTCTGCATCCCGACGGGGCCGACCACATCGTCCCGCAGCGAGACGACGCTCCCGGTCCAGCCCTCGTTCGTCTCCGGATACTCCGCCGCAAGCGTCGCCGCCACGGCCGCGACGTCGCGGTTCGCGCGTTCGACCGTAACGCCCGGCAGCAGCCGGCCGATCGCCATGTACGCATGCGTGGTACGCGGAATTTCCGAGAGCGTCCGGCGCAGCGGCACGAAGACCTCCGGTTCGCCTTCGAACGCGATGAACTCGCGCGGCAGCACGCCGATCACGGTGTGCGCCTCTTCATCCAGATTCAGGATCCGGCCGACCACCGCCGGGTCCCCGGCGAAGCGCCGTTGCCAGAGGCCCCACGTCAGGATCGCCGTAGCGGCCGCGCC
This sequence comes from Longimicrobiales bacterium, assembly GCA_035513345.1. GTDB lineage: Bacteria > Gemmatimonadota > Gemmatimonadetes > Longimicrobiales > RSA9 > DATKCF01. The sequence goes on along the minus strand of DATKCF010000196.1, from coordinate 18,564 downwards.
CGGACGGTCGTCCGACACCTCGAAGTCCCTGCCGATCACAGGCGGCGTGCGCAGGACGCCGAACACATTCGCCGTCACAGCCTGCGCTTCCAGACGCTCCGGCCTGTCGTCACCGCTCAGGTTCAACGATGACCGGCCGATCACGGCCACATCGCTGAACACCGATGTCCGAGTGCGCCAGTCCTCCACGTCCGCAGGCGACACGTCCGTCCGCGTCCAGCCCCGCTCCGGGTTCCCGCTCCACAGCATCACCAGACGATCCGCGTCGTCGTACGGAAAGGGACGGAACAACAGGCCGTACACGATGCTGAAGACCGCCGTGTTCGCTCCGATGCCAAGGCCCAGCGTGACGATTGCAGTCATCGCGAAAACTGGCTGCCGAACCAGTGTCCGAACCGCGTACCGGATATCCGCTGCCAATGTCGCCATCGATCCCCAGCTCCTGACGTTTGTCACCTGATCCACCCCATCACGCCCACCACTCAACAACGCACGCCGCAACGATGGCCTCAGCCGGAAGCGAATGCCGCCCGCCACCACGTCCGACAGCCCGCGAATCACAGCCAGCACCCCGGCCAACCGGCCACGGCGTCGCCCCGACGCTACCAGGCGATCAAAGCCCGACCGCAGCTCCGACTCGCACTCGCGCCGCACGTCCGCCGGCCAGGCCAGGAGCGCCAGCCCGTGCAACCGCGCGCCCATCCTCATGCCCGCGACGCTCCGCCAACGACCCGCTTTTCACGCGCGGCCCGCACGTACGACTCCAGCCGCTCCACTTCCGATCGCAGCTCCCGCCGCCCCGCCCGCGTGATCGACCAGAACCGCCGCCGACCACCCTCCGCAGGAGCGTCCGCCGGCGCCTCCGCCTCCCGGATCCAGCCCCGTTCCGCCAGCTCCGCAAGCGAACCGTACAGCATCCCGGGCCACAGCTTCATCCCGCCCTCCGTTCGCTCCAGCACTTCCTCCATGATCGCGGAGCCGTGGAGCCGCTGGTCCGCGAGCGACAGCAGGATATGGAACCAGTGCTGCTTCATGTTCGCTTCGTTCATGGTTCCCCGGCGGCTGATTCGGGCGACGCGTTATACGGATTGGTATATATACGGTAAGATAGTATCGGGGGTTTCAACGGGGCGGGCAAGGCGGGCTGCGTTGCGTTGCCGGGCCCGGCAACGGCTTCTTACGACGGGAGAGGGGAACGGGTAGGGAGACGGAGAGGGGTCGGACGATGGAGGCGGAGTACGGTTTGGGGAGGGGGATCGGGGGGTGGTGTTTATTTCGCCCCCGATCCCGGCCCGTCAACGCTCCGCCTCAGCCTCCGACCCTTCTCCCTCTCCATTCCCGTGCCCGTGTCCCTGCAGTTCACCGTGCTCGCGGTGCGAACCTCACCTTTCCCCGGGCCCGAGATCCTGGAAGACCAGGGCATTAGTGCTGAAGAGCGGGACGAGGACGCGATTCCTGCGTGCATCGTACCCGATATCTGCGGGGGTCGGGAGTTGCTCGAGGAGCCGGGTGACCTGACCGCCCGCAGCGACGTGGTAGACGGTGGAGTCGGTCCAGTTGGAGAACATGAAGCCACCGGCATTCGTGAAGACGATACCGTCGAGTTGGCCGTCGGGGCGCTGGGTCACCTGGGTCTTCTGTCCGGCGGCGGTAAAGTTGAGGATTTCGCCAGTTCCGAAAGTGACGACGAGGATGCGGCCGGCGGTGACGGCGATACCGTTGGGGTGTCCGAGGCCTGGGTCCTTGGCGAGAGTGGCGCCGCTGCGACCCTCGGCGAAGGGAAAGCGGTAGACGCCATCTGTTCCGGACGGAACAAACGAGCCGTCTTCGCCCTCGCTGAAGCCACTGTCGGTGACGAAGACGGAGCCTTCCGGTCCGACGGCGATGTCGTTCAGGAAGGTTGCGCCCTCGATGCATTCTCCGTCGGCGGCCTCGCCGGTGACGCGATTGAAGATGCGGATGCAGTTGATGTCGGCGACGAAAATGGAGTCGCCGCGAATTGCGATTCCCTTGGGCGCGTGGAGCGTGAGGTTCTGGCTGGCGCCATCGATCCACCTGAGGTTGGCGACGGAGCCGTCCGGATTGACCCTCGAGATGAAGCCGTTGTCATCCCTTTCGAAGGGACTGCCGTTGATGTTGGTAACGAGGTAGACGTCGTCGATGGTGTCATGGGCGATGGATTCGGGCGTCATGAACCCGACGTCGGTGACATCGATCCGTGTCGGTTCGACGGGCGCATCCTCTGCGCACGCGATGGTGGCGACGACGACCGCGAGCGCGATGGCGCGGGCGGAATGCTGTAAGGCACGGGCGTCGCGCGTCGTGAACATGGATCCTCCGCGGTTGCAGGGTCGCATCGCCGCCACGGTGAGCGGGAGCGAGGTACCGCACGGTGGCGGCGAGCCGTACGGCACGCGCGACAGCGAGCGCACGGCGTGCGCATCCTGACGTTTTTGGCGGCCGGATGCAAGGGTGAGCAGGCGAGTTGTGGTCGAACAACGCCATTTCGTTGCGCATCTCTGGCTCGTTCGGCTCTTGAAACGAGAAACGTTTCTGGGGCGTGTTTCTGGGGCTCGTTTCTGGGAACTCACGTCGCCGGCCGGGTTCGCGGCGGGCCTCGGAGCGCCGGAACTGGAGGCTGTGCGGTCAAACGACCGACCTCGGCCTTCGCCTCAGGCATTCCGGCGCATTACGTTGACGGGGGAAGGTTAGGCCCGGACCCATGAGGACGGAGGAATGGAGAAATGAAGACACGCCCGATCGCGATCGTGGGGGCGGCGGTTCTGCTTGGTAGCCAGTGGGTGGCGGTATCGGGCCAGCTGGTGCCGAGCCGGGACACGCGGATCGACGGGCTGCTCGATCAGGTATCCGCGGAGCGGCTGCAGGTGATTGCGGAGCGGCTGGCCTCGTTCGAGACGCGGCACACGCTGTCGACGCCGGAGCAGGCGGAGCGCGGGATCGGCGCGGCCAGGCAGTGGATCCTGGACGAAATGGCGAGCTACTCGCCACGGCTACGGGTGAGCTTCGATACGTACCAGGTGCCAGCGGCGGGTCGGATCACGCGGGATGTGGAGCTGCGCAACGTGATGGCGGTGCTGCCGGGTCGCAGTGAACGCCGTGTGTACGTGAGCGGGCACTACGACACGGTGGTGCTGCGTCCGTCGCCGGAGGATTCTGCGGGGCTGGGCATGAACGACAATTACGCGCCGGGCGCGAACGACGATGGCAGCGGCACGGCGCTGACGATGGAACTGGCGAGGGTGTTCGGTCAGAGCGGGCTCGAGTTCGATGCCACGCTGGTTTTCATCGCGCTTGCGGGCGAGGAGATGGGTCTGGTGGGGGCGCGGGTACACGCGCAGAAGGCGGCGGCGGACAACGTGCGCATCGATGCGGTCCTGAACAACGACATCATTGGCAACAGCCGGGGCGGGAACGGCACGCTGGACGCGGCATCGGTGCGCGTGTTCTCGGAAGGGCCGGAGGATTCGCCGTCGCGTCAGCTTGCGCGGTACGTGAAGCGGATCGCGTCGATGTACGTGCCGAGCCATGAGATCCGCCTGATCGCGCGGGAAGACCGGTTCGGCCGGGGCGGTGACCACACGGCATTCAACCAGAACGGCTTCCCGGGCGTCCGGCTGAGCGAATCGAAAGAGAACTATGCTCGCCAGCACACGGTGCTGGACACGCCGGACGGTATGGACTTCGAATACCTGGCGAAGAATGCGCGTGTCAATGCGGCCGCGGCGGCGGGTATCGCACTGGCGCCGCCGCAGCCGGTCGTGCTGCGCGCTCTCTTTCCGATGGTCGGTCGCGGCGATGGCTACGACGCGCAGTTGCGGTGGGAGGCTTCCGCGGGCGCGATCGGCTATCGCGTATTCTGGCGCGAGGCATGGGGGCCGGACTGGCAACATGAGGTGTACGTCGGTGACGTGCTGGAGTACACGCTCGAGGGCGTATCGATCGACGACTTCGTGTTTGGCGTGGCGGCGGTGGGTCCGGACGGTATCGAGAGCATCGTGTCAGCGTACGAGCGGCCGCCGCGGGCGAACGTGCCGGTGCGGGCGGGTGGTGGCTCGTAGAGATCCGCGAGGTATGCAAGTGCTGTCGCATGAGGAAACGCTGCTTTCGTTCATCGAATCGATCAGTGGCGAGCTCGAGTTGCGTCCGCTGCTCACGCGGATCCTGCGTGCGGCGTGCGAGCTGATCGGCGCGGATCACGGCACGATCGGGCTGGTCGACGAGAAACGCCAGGTCGTACGGACGGAAGCGATCTACAACATGCCGGCGGACGAGATGGGCGCGGAGATGCCGGCTGGCGTCGGAATCGCGGGCCGCGTCCTGGTGACGGGCGATCCGATCGTGCTGAACCGGTATGGTGATATCGATACGCCGTCGCGAGTGGATACGCTGGAGAACCCGGTGATCGGAATGCCGATCGCGTGGCACGGCCGGATGATCGGCTTCTTCGGTATTGGCGTGCATGCGGAGCAGGTACTGGCGGAAGGCCGGCCCGTACACCGCTTCACGGACAAGGACCTGGACTCGCTTGCGGTGTTCGCGCGGCACGCGGCGATAGCGATCGTGAACGCGCGGCGCTATGCATGGGAGCAGCATCGGACCGAACGACTTCGCCTGATCGCACGCATCGGCGGGATCATCACGTCGTCACTGCGGCTGCCGGAGCTGTTGCAGGCGGCAGCGGACGCGATCCACGAGCTGCTCGGGTATGCGAACGTCGCGATCCCTCTGATCGAGAGCGGCGACCCGGACATGCTTGTGCTGTGTACGACGGGCGGGCATTACCGCAACCTCATTCGCGACGAGTTCCGGATGCCGGTGACGGAGGGCATCATGGGCGCAGCCGCGAGGACCGGTGAGGTGGTGCTGGTGAACGATGTCGCCTCCGATCCGAGACACGTGCCGACGCCCGGCGCGAACGGGATCCGCGCGGAACTGGCGGTTCCGATTCGACTCGGCGACCGCGTGCTCGGTGTTCTGAACGTGGAAAGTCCGGACACGTTGAGCGAGGACGATGCAGCGAGTCTGCAGATCGTGGCGGACCAGCTTGCGGTCGGCATCGACAACGCGCGGCTGTACGAGCGCGGCCAGCGCCTTGCCGTGCTCGAGGAGCGACAACGGATCGCGCGCGACCTGCACGATTCGGTGACACAGCAGATCTTCGCGATGAAGCTGATCGCGGAGACTCTCGCGTCCGCCTGCCGGCGAGACCCGGACGAGGCGGTACGGCGAAGTGAGCGGCTGACAGAGCTGACCCGCACGGCGCTCGCGGAAATGCGCGTGCTCGTCGGCGAGTTGCGGCCCGATGATGACCTGGCAGGGGCGCCCGCCGCGTCCGGCATCGCAATGCTCCGGCAGAAGGGTCTGGTCGCAGCGATTCGCCGGCACGCCGACGAAGTGGCCGCGGACGCGATCGAAGTCGGAATCGACGCGGAAACGTACAACGGCCAGCCGCGCGCGTCAGAGGAAGCGCTCTACCGAATCGCTCAGGAAGCGTTGAGCAACGCCGTGAAGCATGCCGGCGCATCTCGCATCACGATCCGTTTGTCCGCCGATTCGTCGGCCGTGCGACTGAGCGTCCGCGATGATGGCGCAGGCTTCGACCCGCACGTGATCGAGCGACGCGACGATACGGACGATAGCCGCGAGGGTGGGTACGGTCTCACAACGATGCGCGAGCGGGCGCACGCACTCGGCGGCGTTCTCGACGTCCGCAGCTCGCCCGGCCGCGGCACCGTAGTGGAAGCGGCGATCCCGCCACGAACCGAGGGGAGCGAATGAAACCACGGATCCGTGTTCTCATTGTGGACGACCACGCGGTCGTGCGTGAAGGTCTGAACCTGTTCCTCGGCGAGGAATCCGACGAAATCGATGTCGTCGGCGAAGCCGCCGATGGCGTCGAGGCGGTCGAGGCCGCCAAACGGCTGAAGCCCGATGTCGTCCTCATGGACGTGCTCATGCCGCGACGCAACGGCATCGAGGCGCTGCGCGAAATGGGGGCCGCCGGTCTCGGCAGTCGCGTTCTCATGCTCACCACGTTCTCGGAGGACACCCAGGTCCACGACGCGATACAGGCGGGCGCGATCGGGTACCTGCTGAAGGATGTGTCCAGGCCGGACCTGCTCGCCGCGATCCGCGCCGCGGCTGACGGCAAGCCGACCCTTCATCCGGAAGCGCAGGCCAGGCTGATGCGAAAGCTGACGTCGCAGCCGGAGCCATCGCCGCTCGATGAGCTTACCGACCGCGAGCGCGACGTGCTCCGCCTCATCGCGCGCGGCAGCAGCAACAAGGCGATCGCGAAAACGCTGTTCCTGAGCGTCGGCACGGTCAAGGGCTACGTCAGCGCAATCCTTGCCAAGCTCGGCGTGACCGACCGCACCCAGGCCGCGCTCCTCGCCGTCCGCCATGGCCTCGGCGAGGAATAGCCACGACCCCGGCTGAAGTCCGGGTACCCGCCCATCCATCGACGGGTGCGATGTCCTGTCGTCAGGATCGCACGAACCCTCCACCTGCGGGATAGCCTGGCGGGTAGCTGTTCCGCGAGCGTAAGGGATACGACAGGAAACGTTTCTGGGGCTGGTTTCTGGGGTTCGAGGAAACAGCAGCGTCCTGAACCAGAAACCGAACGCGAAACCGAACCGCGAAACCGACGGAAGACCTGCGGGGACGCGGAGCTCGGGTCGGAGGCCGGGCGGTACGCACGAAACCCGGAATCGCGTGAACCCCAGAAACCAGCCCCAGAAACGAGCCCCAGAAACGGGTACACCCCGAAACGGGTTCTCTCCCGCGAGAAACTCGAGACCTTCAACGCTGTGTCCGGAGTGCGCGTGTTGCAGAACCGATTCACCGAGGACTACGGTCTTGCATACCCGATCGTGCAGGGAACGCTGGGCGTTGCCAGCATGCCGGCACTGGTCGCGGCAGTCAGCGAGGCGGGCGGCATGGGCACGCTGGGCGCTGTCGGCTGGCCACTCATGTCGCACATCGAACTGCGCGGTCTGCTGCTCGCGATCCGCGCGCTCACCAGCAGACCCTTCGGCGTCGCGTTCGACAGCGCGTTCGCAACGGACGACCATATCCGCTCCTGCATCGATGCGCGCGTGGCCGTGGTCAGTTTCGACACCGCCGATCCGCCACCGCACTTCATCCGCAGGCTGCGCGGCCAGGGTGTGCGCGTCTGGGTAAAGGCCGGCTCCGTCGCGACTGCCCGCTGCGCGGCACGCGCAGGCGTCGATGCGATCATCGCGCACGGCCGTGAAGCCGGCGGCGGCAGCCGCGGCGACACCGGAACGTTCTCGCTCGTGCCTGCCATCGTCGATACCGTGTGGCCCGTGCCCGTGCTTGCATCCGGTGGCATTGCCGATGGTCGAGGCCTGGCTGCAGCGCTCGCGCTCGGTGCCGACGCCGCGTGGATCGGAACGCGATTCCTGGCCAGCCGCGAGGCCAACGCGCATGCCGAGTTCAAGCGCCGCGTCGTCGATGCCGGCGAAGGCGACACCCAGGTCAGCAACGTCTTCTGTGCCGCCGGCAGGGCCTCACCGATCCGCACACTCCGCAACCGCGTGGTCCGCGATGAGAGTGCGCAGAGCGAAAATCACGACGAGCCTCGCCTCATCGGACACACCGAGATCGGCGGCCGCACCGTCGCCATTCCCGAGTTTTCCTGCATGGTACCCACGCCTGAAACCCGCGGCGACATCGACGCCATGTGCCTCCCGGCGGGCGAGAGCGTTGCTCTCATCCGCAGGATCCGGCCGGCGGCCGAGATCGTTCGATCCATTGCGGGGGGAGCAGCGGAGGCCCTGCGGCGCGATCGTCGTGCGCCGTAGCGCAAGCAGATCGCGGGTTCTTTAACCGCGGAGCGCGCAGAGAGCGCAGAGAACGGCGTACCGGAACACGGACTGACGCCGTTCGCACACCTCGCGGCGTAGACAGGGATCTCATGTATTTATTTTAAAATAAGACAATTGATACATATGTACGGACGGTGAACGTAATGCTGATTCCGGCGGAACGGCTCCGCGGTCTCAGCGTGCTCCGCGGTAAATTAGAACGGGTTGGGCGGCACTACGCGCATGGGATCATGGCGTGATGGATCCCCCGCGGGTGGCGGTCAGGCCTTGAGCGCCATCGAGTAGCGGGGGGCCGTCGAGTCCACCGGCCTCCGGCCAACCGGAAGCCGTGAAGGTCCACTCGGTGGGTATACCGGCACGGGGTCCGTAGGCAACGTTCCAGCCGCCGGTGCCCGCGAACTCGGGTAACGCGAGGGTGATGGTCGAGAAGGTCGTGAAGTAGGTGCCGGTCGCGGAGATGACGACCTCGCGGTCGAGGCCGGCGGGCCCTGCCTGCCCGTACTCGAACGTCCAGAAAGTGGCGTAGTGAGTCTGCACGGGATAGGACGCCTGGAGCCGGGCATAGGGCACGGAGGACGGTACGGTCACGGAAACGGGCGAGAGCGAGGGCCCGAGTGACACGGTCTGGTTGCTCGCTACGCGGAACACGGCTGTGGCCGTCCTGTACGGGCTCGATGCGGTGGCGCCGGCGGGTGCGGCGAGCAGCGTGAGCAGATGCATGTCGCCAGCGACCTGGCGGCTGCCGGGAATCGCGGGAAACACGCGAGTCGACGAGGCCACGGGCGAAGCGTCGGAGTAGTAGGTGGCGGTCCGGCCGCGCGCGTGGTACGCCATGGTCAGGCGGGTCTGGTCGGTTCCGAGGTTGCCGACGGTTGCCGATTGACCGACGGGCGCGAACGCCTCCTGTCCGCTGAAGTCGAGCGTGACGAGGGATCCACCATTGGCGGGGTCGAGGGCGCGGCGCAGGATCAGGGCGTCGAGAGAGGACGCGCCACCGGCACCGACGGAGATAGCGGAAGCCAGCAGGTCGAACGTCCCGCCGAGCACGTTCTGCAGCGAGAATGCGCTGTTCGCCGGCACGACGGCGGACGCATCGCCGAACGAGATCCACGCCTGCTCATCAGCGCTAAGCCCGGCTACCTGGCCATGGACCGTGCGTCCGGCCCGAGAGCCGGCGCAGAGTCGTTGACCGAGCGTGTTCGGCTCATCGGGCGTCCCGTACGAGACGTCGACGCGGTAGCCGCCGGTCGCGGTCTGGCGTGCATACGCGACGCCACCGCGGGACGCGACCATGTCGAACACGAAAATGTCGTTGACGCCTGTCACACGAATCCACGGATTCGCCATGCCGTCCTGGAACGCAAACCAGACCGGGATCCCCGATGCCGGACAGAACTGCCACGCGACTTCGCCCGTCGGATTCGATGACGTCACCACCACGGTAACTGTCGCCGTCTGAAGAGCCACGTTCTGCCCTGTCGCCGTGATTGTCAGCACGTGTGTCCCGAGCGGGCCGTTGAACGTGGCGCCAACCGCAAGCGTCGCGGGCTCCGTACCGACGAACGAAGGCGTCAGCGTCGCATTCAGACCGGGTGGGGTCCCGGCGATCGACAGTGTCACGGCGCCGGTGAAGCCGCCGACCCTTGCCACCGACACACTGGTCGACAGCCCCGTTCCCTGCGCAATCGTGATCGTCGGGTCCGCGACGGACAGCGTGAAACCCGGTACCGTGACTTCGACCACCGTGAGCGTGAGCGTGACCGCTTTCGTCTCGACGCCCTGACCTCTCGCGCGCAACGTCAGCGTGTGGCCGCCCGGCGATGCCGACCCGCCCGCAGACAGAGTGATCGCCGATGCGGAACCGCCGACCGGAACGATCGCCGGCGCGAACACTGCCGTCACGCCCGACGGCAGGCCCTCGACAGCGAGCGAGATTTCGCCGGCGAACACGCCCGACCGCGTCAGAACGACCGCGATCTCGCCCGATTCACCCTGGTTCAATGTCAGTGTGCCCGCCGAAACGCTCAGGCCGATCGCCGGAGTCTCGTCGCCAGGACCGTCGCCCCCGCCCGGATCGGCCGGATCCGGTGTCGTCGGACCACCCTCGTCACAGGCCGCCGCCAACACCAGGCCGGCCAACACCAGAGTGATTCTCATGACGGTTCTCGACATACCATTCACTCCCATCGCACAACCGCCGCGCGCGCACTTCGCCCTCGACTCGGGCTCGCCCCGACTCCCATTGCCCGCCCGGAGTATCGGCACCGGCCGGCCTCGCACCAAGGCGTGTTGCCAGGCAGCGGCGCGTCCCGATCGGCCCATCCGTCCGGGCCGCCGGACTGGCAGGTCGGGGAATATATAGATCCAAAATAGGTGATGACTGCCCATCCGGGTGCGCGGCCGCGGAGGTACGATGGATGGGAGACGCGAAGTGTGGGCGATCGAGAAGCGGCCGCGGGAGATCCCGAACGAGGATCATCCACCGTCCGCGATTTTTGGCGTTGGGCCGGCTCGAGGGCCGGATCCGGTTGGAGGAAGCGATCGGCGACCCGGCAGAGAAGATCAACGGGCGAAGTGGTAACGGCGGATCGGAGAAGACCCGGCCTGGCGTTGTCGACGCGCGTGCTGGTCGGGACCGGACCGTGTCGGGTGGGGGGCCGTTGCGGTTCACGAGTGGACCAGGCGCACAACGCGCGCCGGCGGACAGCTCTGGAACCGGCGGTGGCGAGCGTAGGGTCGGGCACCCGGTGGTGAAGACTGTCGGGATGGTGGCTCTGGTGACGGTCTTCGTGACGGGGACGTGGTGGATGGTTACGTGGCTGGCGGGTGGAGCGGCGACCGGCTGGGTGGGCCGGCTGGTGGCGGTTGGCGTAGCTGCGGCGCTGGCGCCGGTGGTGGGCTCATTGTGGCCGCGGCCGGCGGCAGCGGTCTCGGACGAGCGAACGGCGGTACGGAGCGATGTCGGGCCGGTGGGTCGTGACCCGATGGCGAGAATCGCGGAGCGGCTGACGGGGGCGTCATCAGTGGGCGAAGTGCTGGGCGTGGTGACGGAGGAAGCGGCGCGTGCGCTGCGCACGCCGGTCGGCGTGTTCCTGGCGTGGCGTGACACGGACGAGCTGCGACTCGAGGCCGGCCATGGGTTGCCGGAATCGACGCTCGGGGTCTGGCCGCCCGTGAGCATGAGCGCGCTGGATGCGGTGTTCGAGTCGGGGTCGGTGGCGGTGATCGATGATGTGAGGGCGGGAGCAATGCCGGGCGGCGAGATCCACGCGGCGGTTGGCGTTCGCAGTGTCGCGCTGGCGAGGATGAGGCGGGGCACGCGTCCGGTGGGGGTCCTTGCGGCGCTTTCGATGGACGAGCGGCGCACGTTCAGCGCCGAGGACCTTCAGATCCTGCGAGGGATAGCGAATCAGACGACACAGGCTGTAGCGAGTGCGTGGCTGCTGCTGGACACGGAGCGGCGCCTGCGCATGACGCAAGGCCTGCGCAACATCGATATCGCGATCGCGAGCAGCATGGATCTGCGGGTGACGCTGAACGTGATCCTGCAGGAGACGGTGAGACAGCTCGGCATTGATGCGGCGGCAGTGCTGTTGCTGGACCAGGGGACGCAGGTGCTTTCGTATGCGGCGGGTCACGGGTTCCATGGCCGTCGTATCGCCGATTCGCGACTTCGAGTTGGCGAGGGCAACGCGGGCCGGGTCGCACTGGAGCGGATGCCGTTGCGAACGTCGTTGAGCGCATCGCCGAGCAAGCGGCGTGCGGCATTGCTGGAGGGCGAAGGCTTCGAGACGTACTACGGGCTGCCGCTGATCGCGAAGGGCGAGGTACAGGGCGTTCTGGAGATTTTCCATCGCGGTCAGCTCGACCCGGACAGGGACTGGTCGGAGTTCGCCGAAGCGCTGGCGGGTCAGGCGGCGATCGCGATCGATAGTGCGACGCTGTTCCGTGAGCTTCAGCGCGTAAACGTGAACCTGGTCCATGCGTACGACAGCACGCTCGAAGGCTGGTCGCGCGCGATGGACCTGCGCGATCGCGAGACGGAGGGTCACACGCAGCGCGTGACGGACCTGGCGCTGACACTCGCGCGTGAGGTCGGCGTCAATGCCGATGACCTCGTGCATCTGCGACGTGGTGCGATGCTGCACGACATCGGCAAGATGGGCATACCGGACAGCATCCTGTTGAAGCCGGGTCCATTGACCGACGACGAATGGCGAGTGATGCGCCAGCATCCGGTGCTCGCGCACGATCTGCTCACACCGATCTCCTATCTGCGGCGCGCAATCGATATACCGTATTGCCATCACGAGCGGTGGGACGGGACCGGGTATCCGCGCGGCCTGCGCGGTGACGAGATACCGCTTGCCGCGCGCATCTTCGCGGTGGTCGATGTGTGGGACGCGCTGTTGTCGGACCGGCCCTACCGGAAGGCGTGGTCCGCGGATTCGGCGCGCCAGTACATCCAGTCGCTGCGCGGCGCGCATTTCGATCCGACGATCATCGACGTATTCGAGCGAGTACGCCGCACGTGAGCGGGAGCGGACCGGACGGCGGATTCAGCAAAGGCAAACCACACCATGAAACAGTCGGCCGCACGGGGAGCGAACGGAGACAGCGTCAATGGCGGCGGATCGGGTAGCGGCGCTGATCGGACGGCCGGCCTCTCGCGCCGCGGCGAGTCCTTTCCAGAAGCATCGGAGCTGCTGCCACTGACCGAGCCCGTGTTCCACATCCTGCTCGCTCTCGCGGAACGCGACCTTCACGGGTACGGCATCATCCTGGCTGTGCAGAACGCGACCGCGGGCAAGCTCCGACTGCGCACGGGCACACTTTATACGGCGATGCCGCGGCTGGTCGAGGATGGTCTGATCGAGGAGATCGAAACCGATGACGACGACGCCGAAGAGGATCGCCGGCGCGTGTATCGTCTTACTTCGTTCGGCCGCGCCGTAGCGTGTGCCGAGTCAGGCCGGGTGGCGAACCTGACCGCACTGGCCAGGGCCCGCGGCCTGATCTCGCGGCGAGCGCCACGCCGTCGATGACCCGGCGTTCCCGACTCGATCGCGCCAGCACCCGTCTGGAGGTACAGGTCGACGCGGTCCGCCGAATGCGGTATGTTCGGTAGGGCCGGGATGGGGGGATGCGACGGGAGTTCAGGAAGCACAGGTAACGGATGACTGTTCGAGGAGTGGCTGGCCGCGTCGGCCTGCTGTTTCTGCTGGCGCTGATGACAGCCAGCTGTTTCGGGCGCCCGTCGCGGAACGCCGCGGCCATGGCTGCCGCCCGTCGCATCACGGTCGAGGTCGAGAACAACCACTGGTCGACGGTGGTCATCTATGCGGTGATCAATGGCCAGACCGTCCGTCTGGGCGAGGTCGACACAGGTGTAACACGGGCTCTGCTGACACCGGCCGGTGTCGATCCCAGCATCGTCCAGCTCCGGCTTCGCGTCGATCCGATCGGACGGCGCGAGATCTACCAATCCGGCTCATTCTGGGTCCACGGCGGGAGCCGCGTGCTGCTCACGGTCGAGAACGACCTGCGAGCTTCCAGCGTCCGTATCGCCTGACGGCCCGGTCGGCCGGCGCCAGCCCATCCGGCCGCCAGCGTACCCCATACTCCCCGGCCAAGTGACCGGCGGGGCTAGTGGCTCGTGACGAACCACTGGCCAATCGCAGCTGCCTCCGGTCCACCGCTTCGCATGTCGCCCGACCCGGTTGATTCACAGAACGTGCACATTCTTCGCCAACATGCATCACCGCCAACGAGGGCGGATGCCGCATCATGGTCCAAGGGTCGTGGTCGACGGGATCGACCGGGCCGCAGTGGCGGTTCCCACGATCGGGAGGACGAACCGTGTCGATGAATCGGTTGAGCCTGTTCGCGATGGTGGCACTGACGATGCCAGTGGCAGCTCATGCACAGGGTGGTGACGCGCGAGCGGCACTGCTGATCGGTGTCGCGGAACTCGCGGCCATGATCGATGCGCCGGACCTGGTGTTGCTGCATGTCGGAGATCGTGCCGAGTACGATGCCGCACACATTCCGGGCGCGCAGTACCTTCAACTCGCCGACATCTCGACGCCACATTCGATGGAGCCCGGGGCTCTGATGCTCGAGCTGCCGGAGCCGGAGACATTGCGTTCAAGGCTACGGTCGTTCGGCATTTCGGACGACTCACGCATTGTCGTCTACTTCGGCAACGACTGGGTCACGCCGGCGACGCGTGCTGTTTTCACGTTGACGTGGGCTGGGCTTGGCGACCGGACTCGCCTGCTGGATGGCGGGATGAGCGCGTGGCGAGAGGGCGGCCATGCCGTGACGGATGCGGCGTCGCCGGCCAGAACGGGAACGCTGTCCGCGCTGCGAACACGGAACGTGGTGGCAACCGCAGATGATGTACTGGACCGGCTCGATCGCGCTGGCTTCGCGATCGTCGATGCGCGCGCACGGATGTTCTACGAGGGCAACTACGAACAGCGTGACGGCCAGCGTCCTGGCCGGATCACGGGCGCGCACAGCATCCCGTTCACGGAAGTCGTGGACGACGCGCTACGCATGAAGGACACGGACGCATTGCGCGCGCTGTTCCGCCAGGCGGGCGTACAGCCATCGGATACGGTGATCGCGTACTGTCACATCGGACAGCAGGCGACGGCGGTCGTGCTGGCGGCGCGTCTGATCGGCCAGCCGGTGCTGCTGTACGACGGCTCGTACACGGAGTGGGGCCGCCGGCCGGAGCTGCCGATCGAGAAGAGCGGTGGCGGCGCGACCCGATGACTGCGGCAGTCGAAGGGATCAGCCGCCCGGCCGCCGGCAGCGGCAGGCCGGCGGCACCGTACATGAACCCGTACCTCGCGGGCGTCGGCATCGGCGGGATCCTGCTGCTCGCGTTCGTCGTCATGGGGCGTGGGCTGGGTGCGTCGGGCGCGTTCTCGACGGTGGTGAGCGTTGCCGTGTCGGATTTCGCTCCGGCAGCCGCGTCATCGAATGAAGCATTCGCGCGCTATCTCGGAGATGGCACCACGAGTCCGTTCGCGAACTGGATCCTGGTCGAGATCGTCGGTGTCATCCTGGGTGCTCTGACGTCGGCACGGCTGGCGGGCCGGTTCCATCTCACGACGGAGCGCGGACCGCGAGCGGGTGTGCGGGCGAGACTTGCGTTCGCGTTCGCGGGCGGCACGCTGATGGGCCTGGGCGCTCGCCTGGCGAGAGGCTGCACGAGCGGCCTGGCGCTGACGGGCGGTGCGATGCTGATGCCGGGCGCGTGGATCTTCATTGCGACCGCGTTCGCCGCAGGCTTCGCCGCTTCGTCTCTGTTCCGGAGGCAATGGCTGTGAGCATGCCCTTCTACGCGAATGGCCTGTTCGGGGACGGCGCCGGTCTGACGTTCGCCCTGGTCATCGGCCTGGCATTCGGCTGGTTCCTCGAGCGCGGCGGACTGGGCAACGCACGAAAACTGGCAGGCCAGTTCTATCTGACCGACATGACGGTTCTGAAGGTGATGTTCAGCGCGATCGTGACCGCCATGCTCGGGCTGTTCTGGCTGAACCGCGTCGGCTTTCTCGACCTCACGAGCATTGTCGTGCCGGGCACGTTCGTCGCGCCACAGGCAATAGGCGGCGTCATCTTCGGCATCGGCTTCGTGATGGGTGGACTGTGTCCGGGCACGTCGTGCGTCTCGGCTGCGACGGGCCGCCGCGACGGCTTCGCGGTCGTCGGTGGCATGGCTGCGGGTGTGCTGCTGTTCGGACTGCTGTTCCCCGTCCTCCGCGGGCTGTACGAAGCGACGCCACTGGGAAACGTGACGCTGCCCGAACTGCTGGGCGTCCGGGCAGGTGTCGTCGTATTCGGTGTGACGGCCATGGCGATCGGCATGTTCACCGGTGCGACCGCGATCGAGCGGCGCATCAATCAAGGGGGAGGCAGGACGTGAAGCGAGGCGGCTCCGGCCGTACGCTCGGTTGGCTGGCGTTCGTGGTGGCCGCGGGCGCACTGCTGGCCGAAACCGTGGCGCCGGTCACGGTCGTACAGTTGGTGACGCCAATGGAGCTCGCGCGCTGGATCCGCGAGGCCCGGTCGGACCTCGACGTGATCGATACGCGGGAGCCGGAGGAGTACGCAGCGGGACACATTCCGACGGCCCGCAACGTGCCTTCGACACGGTTCGAGGGCGTTCCGGCGATGGGTCATTCGACGGTGGTCCTCTACGACGAGTCCGGTGTGGCGGTAACGAGCCTGGCGGCGTCCGTGTCGCCTGACGGATCCGTCGAAGTGTACGTCCTCGAGCGGGGCATCGACGGCTGGCTGGATGAGGTAATGGCGCCTCGGCTTCCCGATACCGCGACGGCTGCCGAACGTGCCGCGTTCGCGGAGCAGGCGGAGCTGAGCCGCTGGTTCGGTGGGTTGCCGCGCATCGTGGTGGTGGAGCCGGTGGCGGGGCAGGCGGCCGAGTCTTTGCCCGCGCGATCGAAGCGACTGCTCGGCGGGTGCTGAGCCGCTTGACACCAGGCGAGGGCGTCGGGAACTTCGGAACAACCGGACGGCCGGTGTTCAGGCGGTCCGCGCGTCCGTCAGGAGGCCGTGGGTGAAGCCCGCCGAACGATTCCGTCTGACACTGCCCCTGGCACTGCTGCTTGCGAGCATCGGGATCATGGTGGTTGCGGCGTTCCAGGCGCAGAGCGCGGTTCGCCGTCACGAGCGGCAGGCCGAGGACGCGATACGCGACTACGCGACGTTCGCATCATGGAGCGTTCAGCAGCATCTGCGCGACGAGCTTGTCGCGGCGGCGTCGGCTGTGCTCCAGCCGTTCAATCACGGCACCGGTCTTCACACCAACCCCGGCATCCCGCCGGTAACGGATCTTGCGCACCTGATGAGGTGGGATTCGGCGGGGTGTTACTGCCACGTCGCGACGTACCCACCCATCCGGTTCCTGGCGTTCACGGTCGGCGCCGATACGCTTGCGGTAGCACCGAACATCCATACGGATCCGGATGCAGGCGTCGTTGTCGACACGGCGGTCGTGCTCGCGCGCTATCGGCTCGACGAAGTGCCGGACGTGGCAGCGTACACGGCGGCCGAATCGGCATGGGTCCTGGAGCGGCTGGCGGATAGCGCGCGGCGTGAGTTCCGTGTCGATCAGCAGTACCAGTATGTGGTCGAGGAACGATCGGGGCAGCCGCGCATTTTCGCATACCGGCCCATGCCGACGTCATGGGGCGATACGATCGTGTACGCGATCGAGTTTTCGCCGCGCACGATGGGCCGGCTGTTCGGCTCGATAATCGACCAGCAGAACCTGCTTCCGCCGGCGCTCACCCGGAACCTTGCCAATCGCGAGATCCTGGCTGTTGAACTGCGCGATGCAGCCGGCCGCGTTGTCTATCGAAGTGAGCCCGATGTCAGCATGGCGGAGTTCGTGAGCGAGGCCCACGTGCCTGAAGCGTTCGGCGCATTCGCGGTTCGCGTGACCTTGCTGCCGGAAGTCGCCGACATGCTCGTGATCGGCGGGCTGCCGCGCTCGCGGTTGCCAATGCTGTTGGGGCTGCTGGGACTCGCGACGGCGCTGGCGTTCGTTGCGTTCGGGCAGATACGGCGAGCGGCGGCACTGACGCGAACGCGCACGGCGTTCCTGGCAGCGGTGTCGCACGAGCTGCGCACGCCGCTGTCCCAGATCCGGCTGTACCTGGATACGTTGCGGCTCAACCGCGCGCCGACGGACGACGATCGTGTACGATCGCTCGAGAATCTGGATCGCGAGGCTACACGGCTGGGCCACCTGGTCGAGAACGTGCTGCGGTTCGCGGCGATCGGGGCGTCGCGCAGCGCTCGGTCCGACGTGTCCGATGTCGGGTCCGAGATCCGCAACACGGTGATGGCTTTCGAGCCTCTCGCACGATCCGGCCGCGCGACTGTTCTGCTGGAACTGCAGCCGGGCGTGACGGCGCCGCTCTCGCGTGATGCGTTTCGCGTCGCGTTGCACAACCTGCTCGACAACGCGGTCAAGTATGGCCCGCCGGGGCAGACGATCACGGTGCGACTCGAGCGGACCGGCGAGTTCGCCCGCGTCAGCGTGGAGGACCAGGGAGCGGGCGTGCCGGTGAACGAACGGGAGTCGGTGTGGCGCCCGTTCGAGCGCGGCTCGGATGAGGCTGCGCGCGCGGTCGGCGGCAGCGGCATCGGCCTGTCGATCGTGCGTGACATCGTCGACCGGCACGGCGGCCGCGCGCACATCGAGTCGGGCGAGGGCCGCGGCGCGCGCTTCGTCATCGAGTTCCCGGGCGCCGCAGTCTCGACCCGGCGTGAGGCGCTCGTCTGATGGCGCGGATTCTCCTGGTCGAGGACAACGCGGACCTGGCCGAGGGCCTGCGCTACAACCTCGAACTCGAAGGCTACGACGTGCTCGTCGCCGCGGATGGCGAAGCCGGACTCGACAAGGCACTGCACGGCAAACCGGACCTCATCATCCTGGACGCGATGCTGCCACGTCTCGACGGATTCCAGGTGCTGCGCCGGCTGCGAGAACACCGGAACGATACTCCAGTCCTGATGCTCACGGCGCTGGGCGATGAAGCGGACAAGGTTCGCGGGTTCCGGCTCGATGTCGACCAGTACGTGACGAAACCGTTCCACCTGCTCGAGCTGCTCGAACGCGTGAAGTCACTGCTGAGGCGCAGGACCGCCAGCG
>DATKCF010000195.1:0-5902 GCA_035513345.1 Longimicrobiales bacterium | reverse complement strand
CAGACCGCGCTCACGCGGTTTCGAAAGTAGGATCTACCAATGACCGACGGGCCCACCGAATCACGATGGCCCCGCCTGCTGTCGCTTGCCGTCCACGAGTTGCGGACTCCGCAGACGGTCGTAGCCGGCTACATCCGTATGCTGCTCAGGGAGAGCGCCGGGCCCATCAGCGATCAGCAGCGGCGCATGCTCGAGGAAGCGGAAAAATCGGTCGCCCGCGTCTCGGCCCTTCTCGCCGAGATGAGCGACCTGGCCAAGCTGGAGGCCGGAAGCGCGCCGTTCAACCGCAGCGCGGTCGACCTCGGCACGCTGCTCGAAGAGACGATCGCTTCCCTGCCACCCTTGCTGGACCGCGAGGTCACGATCACCCTTCAGAACCAGGTGGGGGTCGCGACGGTCGAGGGCGATCCCGTCCGGCTGAAAGCGGCGGTCGCCTCGTTGCTGGCGGCGCTTCGGCGCGAGCTGGTGAGCGCCACGGAGCTGGTCGTCCGCTTGCGCCGCGGCACGGCCGATGCCGGCCCGGTCTTCTGGATGTCGGTTGCCGACCCCACGAAGCTGGAGGCTGTCGACGGAGGGCAGCCTTCGGAGCTGGGGGCGTTCGACGAGTGGCGTGGGGGATGCGGCCTGAGCCTGCCTCTGGCGCGCCAGGTGCTGACGGCGCACGGGGGGTGTTTATGGTCTCCTCGCCACGATCCGAGAGCCGGGGCAATCGCCATGCTGCCAGAACGCCGGTGAGGCGCCGCCTCCGGCGCTCGCCTCTCACCTGGCACTCTCAGCCGCAGTGCATGGCCGTGACGGGTTACTGGCCCAGAATGCGGACATTGGCCGGCGCCACGGGCGGCGGAAGGGCGAGCGGCCCGCTGGGCCCGCCGATACCTGCCTGCACCTGCGCCACCCTTGTCATCAGGTTTCCGATGTCGGCACCGATGTCCCCGCCGTCAGCGGCCGTCCCTCTCAACTGACTGCCCGGGCGGAGGCGGAAGTCGCCCGCCGCGGCGTCCACGAACTCCAGCTCGAAGGCACCGCCAAATCGATTCCCCGGCGGATACCGTGAAGCGGTCCCCCCCGCCAGGTAGTTGCCCGTCACCGAGGCGCCCGGAAAGTATGCCTCGATGATGCCGTTGCCGTACGCGAACGACTGGCCGTTGATGCCGTAGCTGCCGTGTGGGGCGGCGTTGTTCGTAACTTGGGCACCGAGGATCTGCCGCGGGCTCTCGGACGTACCGCCGTACGCGTAGATCAGCGACGTGCCGGCGTGCGAGATGGTGTTGTGGTCGATCACCACGTCGCGAGGTTCGTCACCGGCCAGCAGAAACCATCCGTTGCCGCCGTACGGCTTGCCCATCTCGTAGAACAGGTTGTTGCGGATGGCGATGTCCCTGGTCTGATGCGTCGGCCTCGACGGAATATCGTACCCGAGCAGATTGATCCCGGCTGCCACCCGCCGGACGACGTTGTGCTCCATGCGCACGCGCTCGACGACGCACCAGGTGCACGCGCCACCCGAGTTGCGCGGCGTGAAGACGATCGCATAACCGGCCTGCGCCTCCTTCCAGTGGTTCTCGAAGATGTTGTCCTCGATCACCACGTTCCGCGCGTTCTTCAGTTCGAAGAGGTTCTTCACCGTCCAGACAGTCCCGGCCGACGTCGGCACCGCCCCCGGCGTCCCCGCATCGCCGGTGTCGAGATGCGACGTGGTCGTCACGGTCCAGTGGATCGCCTGCGCCCCGGCCGTGCGGCCGTAAACGCGATACTCCGTCGCATGCGGAACAGCCTGCCACGCGACGCGCACGGCGCCACCCGGAGCGCTCACCACGGCGGTGACCTCGGCCGACACGGTCGAACGGCCTGTCGATCCCTGCCCTACCGGCGCCCAGGCAATGACCCGGTAGGCATACGCGCCGGGCGGAAGGCTTCCACCACTCTGGGCGGTGGCGGCGGCCCTCTGCGGCGTCCCGATGATCGGGTCCCGCCAGGCGAGCGGCCGGGCCACGTGATTCCGCCGGAACATGATGCCGTCCGCGACGAGATTGGGGATGGCGGGGTCCGATCCCCCGAACAGGACACTCTCCCCGGCACCTTCGAGATAATTGTTCTCAATCGAGTAGGGTCCCGGACCGTTCCAGCCGCCGATGGCCTGCGTGTCCATGCCGACGCCCTTGCAGTCCGCGATGTAGGAATCGCGGATCGTCACGTACGCGGCGTTCAATGCGACGCAGCGCTTCTGGCCGAGCCGCGGATCGCCATGGACGTACAGATGAGCGAGCACGAGCTGCTGCGGCACCCTGTCCAGCGTGTTCTGTGCCTTCGAGCCGTCGCCGATCTGGATGATGTCGCCGTGACCGTTCTGATTGCCGGCGAACTCGAGATACCGCAGCTCCCAGTGGCGCGCGCCGGGAGCCGTTTTCAAGGCGGTGATGGCGTTGGGCGAGCGGATCCTGGCGAGCAGTGGCGCGTGCGAAGGATGGATGCGCTCCCCCTCGCCTGGCAGCCGATCGGATGTCGTCGAACGCACTACGATGGGAGCGCTGCCGGATTTCACCGGAAGGACGAAGTTGCCGACGAACTCCGCGCCCGCTTCGAGCACGATGACGTCACCCGGCGCCGCCGCGTTGAGCACGGCCTGCAGGTTCTGTCCGCGAGACACCAGACGGGTTTCGGCGTGGCTGAGTGGCGGAATCAGGACGGCCGCGAGCACTGCGGTACAGCGCGCTGCCAGCCGTGCAAACTGGTAAGGCATACCAGTGATTGGGCAAGGTTGGTACCCCGCCGGCGTCGGTGCGCTGCACACGAAAACGAGCGGGAAACTGCGGCATCCGCAGTTGTGGGACAAATGTGAAGAAATCGGTGATTACAGCGGCGGCCCGCGCGGCACGGAACCGTA
Source organism: Longimicrobiales bacterium (assembly GCA_035513345.1). GTDB lineage: Bacteria > Gemmatimonadota > Gemmatimonadetes > Longimicrobiales > RSA9 > DATKCF01. Next base: position 3,018 of record DATKCF010000195.1, on the reverse strand, counting down.
ATCGGGTCGTGGACACCCGGGGGCGCGGCGCGGGGCGTCGGTGCCCCGCGAGCCACCGGCCGGGGTCCGGGACGCGGTGCCCCGGTCCCCGCCAGCATTTCAGCCTTCAGGAGCAAGGCCGCAGCCGTCAGGAGTCTCGAGCCCCTGGATTCAGTGGGGCTTCCGGACGATGACCTCGGTCCCGTTGCTGCTGCCGTCGTCGTCGTGATTGGCCGCGGAGTAGGCGCTTCCTGGCGCGGAGACACCCGTGACGGTCAGCTTCACCTTCCCGCGCTTCCAGTTGAGCGTCCCGGAATCCACGGTGCAGACGCCTGTAGACTTGGTCACGCAGCTGCCCGTCTTGACGACCGCACCGCTCCACGCGAAATCCACACGTGCGTCGGGGACGATCCGTTCGTCGGCACCGTGCACCGCGATCAGCACCGATGCGCTCCAGTACTGCTTGCCGTACTTGACCCACGACGTCGCCAGGCCATCGAGATTCCCGATGTGCAACAGTGCGGTCACGGGTACGTGTGCCGAAGCCTCAGCTTCCGCACCGTCGTCGTCGGCCACCGTCAGCGAGACCGCATACTCCCCCGGCGCCGCAAAGGTCCGGGTGAAGGTCGCGCCCGCTCCGACCGCGCCGTCCGCGAATGCCCACGCACGGGCTGCAATGGTACCGTCCGCATCCGTACTCGTGCAGGTGAACGTGCACGTCAGATCCAGGCAGGACGATGCGAACGAAGCGACCGGTGGCACGTTCGGAGACAGTTCGCCAGTGGTGCCTGCCTCCACCCCCGCCAGCCTGGCCGCGAGCCCCGGGTAGTCCACGCCGATGTCGCTGCCTCCGGGGCCGCTCCCCGCGAGGATGCTGTCGCTGCGGAGGGTGAAGTCGCCGCCTGCCGCGTCGACGAACTGATCCGCGAACACACCGGAGAAGACGTTTCCAGCCGGATAGCGGGACGCGGAGCCTCCTGCAAGGTAATTGGCCTCGAACACGGCACCGGGATAGAAATTGTCCAGAATACCGTTGCCGTAGGAGAAGAACGCGCCGTTGAACCCGTAGGAACCGTGTCGCGCGGCATTGGCCGTCATCTGGAAGCCATGAATCTGCCGTGGGCTGGTCGACGTCCCGCCATAGGTATACACGACGCTGGCCCCGCTCGCGTCGATGGTATTGTGCTCGATGATGATGTCGCGCGGCTCGTCGCCGATCAACATGAACCAGGCGTTGCCGCCGAGCGCCGACGTCAGGCCTGCAAACAGATTGTGGCGGAACGCGATGTTCCTGGTCTGTCGGGTCGGCCTGCTCGGCACGTCGTAGCCGAGCAGGTTCACGCCCGCCGCCGTGTTGCGGACGATGTTGTAGTCGAACCGCACGTTCTCCACGACGCACCAGCTGCAGTTGCCGCCGGAGTTGCGCGGTGTGAGGACGATTGCGTAGCCCGGCTGTGCCTGCTTCCAGTGATTCTCGAAGATGTTGTCTTCAATCACGACATTGCGTGCGTTCTTCAGCTCGAACACATTCTTGACCGTCCAGACCGTTCCCGGGGACGTCGGCACGACTTCTGCGGTGCCCGCCGCACCGGTGTCGACGAGCTCCGTCGTGGTGACGCGCCAGTACATGGACTGGCTTCCGGCCGTCCGCCCGTAGACCCGGTACTCGGACGCACCAGCGACCGCCTGCCACCGCAGACGGATCGCGTCCCCGCCGGCGCTGGTCCCTGACACCTCGGGCGAGGCGGTGGACCGTCCGGTGTTCCCCGACCCGACCGGCCCCCACGCAACCACGCGATACGCGTAGACGCCCGCCGGCAGCGAGCCGGCCGGCTCGGACGCGGCGGTCAGGCCCCGGGGCGTTTCGAGAATCGGATTGCGCCACGACATCGGCCGAGACAGGTAATTGCGCCGGAACGTGATGCCGTCGGCGACGAGGTTCGGGATAGCCGGGTCCGCGCCGCCAAACATCACGTTTTCGCCGGCACCCTCCAGATAGTTGTTTTCGATGACGTAGGGGCCCGGGCCATTCCACCCGGCTATCGCCTGCGTATCCTGTCCGACGCCCTTGCAGTCCGCAACGTGCGAATCGGCGATGGTCACGTGGGCCGCGTTCAGCGCGATACAGCGCTTCTGCCCGACGTGAGGATCGCCGTGTACATACAGATGACTGAGGACGATGGCGCGTGGCACCTTGTCCAGCGTGTTCTGCGAGCTGGAGCCGTCGCCGATCTGCAGGATGTCGCCGTAGCCGTCCTGATTCCCTGCGAATTCGAGATACCGGATGTGCCAGTTGCTGCTGCCCGGCGCCGTCCGCAACGCGGCCAGGGCATTCGGCGACCGGACCCTCGCCAAGAGGGGCGCCTGCGACGGCCGGATGCGCTGGCCGGGTCCTGGCAACACCGTGTCCGGCGCGGAGGTCCGGAGCGTGATCGGTTGATCGCCGCTCTTCACCGGCAGCACGAAGTTGCCCACGAACTCGCCACCTTCCTCGAGGAGGATGGTGTCGCCGGAGGTGGACGCATCGAGCGCTTCCTGAAGATTTCCTCCGGCCGCGACATAGATCGTTTTCGCCTCCGCCTGCGGTACGCCGTACGACGCGATCGCGATCAGTGTGCAGACACACCTCCGCCTGTTATTCGTCATGCTGTTCCCCGTGGTGAAACTGGTTGAGACATCGGGCGCGGTTGCGCCCGCGTGCCGGCGTGGACGGGGCAAGGTCGGTACCTGCGCGATGCCGGCGCAGGACCTCCTAATCATTTGAGGATTGGCTACTGAGCTGGACTGCGGCGGCGAGTGGCCGGATCAGTTCCGTCCGACCGATTACAACCCTGCGGCGCGATCAGGTTCGGGCCAGCGAGCCCCGGGTCCGCGCGCCGGCGGCCGCGTAGGTGAACCCGATGAGCAACGGGCGCGAAAAGCCGGGGAGCGCATGCACCGCGATCTCCGGGTAGCCGTTCTCCCGCATCAGACGATGGAGATCGAGCGTTCGCCCGGCCAGACCGTTTTCGATGGCTTCGTTCGCCTGGAGGATCAGAA
>DATKCF010000194.1:0-4421 GCA_035513345.1 Longimicrobiales bacterium | reverse complement strand
TCGGCTGCCGGCCCGGCTTCTTCCTGCCGGTGCGGGTGCTCGGCCGGCTTTACCGCGGTAAGCTGCTGGCGCTGCTGAGGGCCGCGCACGCCGCCGGCCGGCTCGAGTTTCACGGCGAGCTCGAACGTCTGCGCGGCCGGGTGGCCTTCGGCCGTCTGCTCGACGAGGTACGGGTGCTCGAATGGTTGGTATACGCCAAGCCGCCCTTCGGTGGTCCGGCGGCGGTGCTCAAGTACCTGGCGCGCTACACGCACCGCGTGGCCATCAGCAACCGGCGCCTGGTCGAAGCCGACGACGACCAGGTGAGCTTCGCGTGGAAGGACTATCGGCATGGCCACCGCCGGCGAGTCATGACCCTGGACAGCGCCGAATTCGCGCGCCGCTTCCTGCTTCACGTGCTGCCGCAGCGCTTCGTCAAGATCCGCTACTACGGCCTGCTGGCGCAGTCGCGGCGCGGGTGTCGACTTGCCGCGCTGCCGGGAACTGGTCGGCACCGCAGCCATACCGCCGGACCCCACGTCCGAGCCTCGGTCCGAGCACGACGCTGGCACCGAGGCTGGACCCGATTCGACGCCGGTGTGCCCGACGTGCCGCAACGGCCGGCTCGTCCACCTCCGGACGCTGCGACCCTTCGACAGCTCATGACGCGTCATCCGCCTCTGGACTCCGAACGCGCTGCAGCCCTGCTTCATCACGCAGGCGTCCGTTCGGAATCGGCATCGGGCAAGCCGGGCACCGCATGCACGCACGGTCGCCGCGTGGAGGCTGGCCGCGAACGGATCCCTGACGCACGTTACCGGTGCACGTACGACCTCATCATCGGGCGCGGTGGAGCATAGAAACTCCATAGCGGCCCGCGAGGTTTCGTTCAACCGATTGTTTCCAGACTCCCGGCCGACTCGCGCTTCGGCAGCATCCGCATCGAGTCTGGAAACAATCCTAGACGTTAGGTCGAAACGCAGACAAATCAGGAGGTTTCCATGCCCGTAGAGATTAGCACGCTTTCCGGGAAGGCCGTGACCTTTTCCGACGAGGAAGTGGCCGAGCAGGTCCGGATGTTGTTCCGGGGCTCGATTTTCACGCCCGCCGATGACGGCTATGACGAAGCCAGGGCAGTCGAGAACCTGCACATCGACCGCAGGCCAGGCATGATCATCCGCTGCACGGGTGTCGCGGACGTGATCGACGCGGTCAACATGGCGCGCCAGCGGGATCTTCTGATTGCTGTGCGCGGCGGTGGCCACCACGTGGCCGGTCACGGCACGGTCGACGGAGGCCTGGTGGTCGACCTGTCCCGCATGAACGGAGTTTGGGTCGACGCAAGTCGTCGTCTCGTCTACGTCCAGGGTGGTGCGACCTGGGGTGACGTCGATCGCGAGACGCAGGCCTTCGGATTGGCGGTACCCGGCGGCATAGTCTCCACGACCGGAGTGGGTGGCCTGACGCTGGGGGGCGGGATCGGTTGGCTCCACCGAAAGTGGGGATTGGCATGCGACAGCCTCCGCGCGGTTGAGATTGTCACCGCGCAGGGCGATCTGGTACGCGCCTCGATCGAGGAGAACGCAGACCTGTTCTGGGCAGTTCGCGGCGGTGGGGGGAACTTCGGCGTGGCTGTCAACTTCACCTTCGAGGCACGGCCTCTGGGACCTATGGTGTTGGCGGCGCCGGTGTTCTACCGGGCTGCAGAGTCGCCGGATATCCTGCGCGCATGGCGCGACTGGGCGGCTGACGCACCCGACGAGGTCACAACGCGTGCGGTGTTCTGGACGATGCCGGCTGCGCCTGGCCTCCCACCGGCGGTTCATGACCAGGACGTCCTTATCACGGCTGCGCTCTACGCGGGCGATCCCGCGGAAGGCGTGGAGGTCCTCAAGCCGATGCGCAGGCTTGCCGAGCCGCTGGCCGACATTGGTGGCGAGATGCCGTACCGATTCTTCCAGGCGGCATTCGATCCCCTGCTGGTGGGTCTGCGAAGTTACTGGAAGTCCACGTATCTCAACGAATTGAGCGACGACGCGATCGACTTGATCGCCGAGCGCGGAATGAATCGGCCCCACCCCAAGGTCCTCGTTCACGTTCCCTTGATGGGAGGCGCGACCAGCCGCGTCGCCGCGACCGATACCGCCTTCGGCGACCGCAGCGCGGCGTGGATGCTCAGCGTCGACGGAAACTGGACCGAGCCGGACGACGCAGACGGGATAGTCTCCTGGACTCGCGACTTCATCGACGCGGCCGGCAGGCTCCCCGGCGCGGGTGGCGCCTATCTCAACTTCTCGGGCGATGCACGGACCGATTCCGCGGTCGTCCGGGCACAGTTCGGTGCCAATCTCGAGCGTCTGAAGGAGGTCAAGAGACAGTACGATCCCAGCAACATGTTCCGGGTGAACAACAACATCCGGCCGTAGATCGCCTCACCGCGCTCAACCGTCGCGGCGCAGTCGTCTGTGTCCATGCGGCGGTTCTCAGCTTGAGAGGCGCACAGATTTCGACCTAACAGGCCGCTGCACCCGACGGTCGCCTTCGACGCCCGCAGGTGAGCGGCGAGGCGTTAGGCGGGCCCAACCGCTGCGGAAAGGACGGTTCGGTGGAGACGACCGCGGGGTTCGAGTGCGGCGCCCTGCTTTTCGACCTGGATGGCGTACTCGTCGACTCTGTCGAGTGCGTCGAGCGGACGTGGCATCGCTGGGCAGAGGCCAACGGCCTCGATCCCACCGACGTAATCGAGAGCGCTCACGGCCGGCGGACGATCGAGACGGTTCAGGTGGTGGCGCCGCATCTTGCCGCCGAAGCCGAGGTCGCGCGACTGGCCGCGAGCGAGTCGAACGAGACGGACGGTGTCTACGAGGTTCCCGGTGCACGGGAGCTGCTGAAGGGACTCCCCGTGCAGTCGTGGGCCGTCGTTACCTCGGGTATCCGCGCGGTGGCGGAGCTTAGGATCCGTCACACGCGCTTGCCCGTTCCGTCCGTTCTTGTCTGCGCGGACGACATCAACGTCGGCAAGCCCGATCCCGAAGCGTATCTCACGGCCGCCGCACGGCTGGGCGTCGAGCCGGAAAGGTGCGTAGTCGTCGAGGATGCACCGCCCGGAATCGAGGCCGCACGCGCAGCTGGCATGCGTGCGATCGGAGTCCTCGGGACCTACGGACGCGAGGCGCTGGCTCGCGGCCACTGCATTATCCCGGGCGTGCGCTGGATGGAGGTTGAGGCTTCCCGCTCGGGCTTGCGGGTCAGACTCCGCCAGCCGCCCGCCTAACAAGGCGCTGAAGCTGACGGTCGCCTTCGGCGCCCGCAGCTTAGTCCTTGAATTCACAAATACTATGACGTATTATTGGGCTGTCCAGATCGCTCGATCATGCCGCCTGCGAAAGGAGCGCCCAGTGCCTCGGCACAGTCCGTACACGATCCTCCTCTCAGACGAGGAACTCGAGTATCTTGAAGCGACCGCGGGACAGTATACGTCACCATATTACAAAGTGGTCCGGGCCAGGATTGTTCTCTATGCAGCCCGCGGCATGGAGAATCAGGAGATCGCCGATCGCCTCGATCTGCCACGTCAGATCGTGAGCAAGTGGCGAAAGCGGTTCTTTGAGCGAAGGCTCGACGGACTGCAGGACGACCCTCGCCCCGGGCGTCCGCCCGGTTTTTCCCCCTCACGTGGTCGTGCGCATAAAAAGGCTCGCCTGTGAGCTTCCGGCCGAACACGGACTGCCATTCTCTCGCCTCAGCGCCCAGGATGTGGCGAACGCAGCTGTCGCGCGGGGCATTGTCGCAGCCATCAGCGATACCACCGTATGGCGCTGGCTCAATGGCGATGCCATCCGTCCTTGGCGCCATCGGAGCTGGATCTTTCCGAGAGACCCGTACTTCGAGATGAAAGCGGGTCGGGTGCTCGACCTTTACCATGGTGTCTGGGAGGGGGTGGTCCTGGGCGATGATGACTTCGTCCTCAGTGCCGATGAGAAGACCAGCATTCAGGCGCGGTGTCGCAAGCACCCGACCTATGGGCCGAGACCCGGAGGTCCCATGCTGGTGGAGCACGAGTATGCACGGGCGGGAGCGCTGGTCTACTTGGCCGCGTGGGATGTGCTCCGGGCACATATCTTCGGCCGTTGCGAGCCACGCAGCGGCATCAAGCCCTTCGACCGGCTGGTCGCGGACGTGATGAGCCGGGAGCCCTACGCGAGCGCTCACCGCGTGTTCTGGGTGGTCGACAATGGCTCCTCTCACAGAGGTACGAAGGCAGCGCGGCGCCTCGCCAAGCGCTGGCCAAACCTGATCCTTGTCCACCTGCCCATCCACGCCAGCTGGCTCAACCAGATCGAGATCTTCTTCTCCATTCTTCAACGCAAGGTGCTCACACCGAACGACTTTGACTCGCTCTTCGCGTTGGAGGATCGCATCCTTGCATTCCAGGACAGGTA
>DATKCF010000193.1:0-3260 GCA_035513345.1 Longimicrobiales bacterium | reverse complement strand
GTGATTCAGCGACGCGAGCACCCGCGCTTCCCGCTGGAAGCGGGCGAGCCGCTCCGGATCGTGCGCGAACGCGTCGGGCAGGATCTTCAGCGCGACGTCGCGATGGAGCTTCGTGTCGCGCGCCCGCCACACCTCGCCCATCCCGCCCGCGCCGAGCGAGCCGAGGATCTCGTACCCGCCGAGTCGCTGCCCGGACGTCAGCGACACGTCGCCTCCGTGCGACCCGGAACCTGTCGAAGGGTCGAGGCGTAGACGCCGAGGCGACTGCCGGCGGTCAGAGGCATCGTGCGGGTTGGGGCGATCTTACGCTAGCGCGGCGCATTTACATGCCGTGTACGGCGAGTCGGCGAACTCGGTCCTCATTCTGCAGAGATTTGTGGCTTCGTCGACGAGACCATGGCGTGTGCAACCTTCCACTGGCCATCCTCCTTCTTCCACACTGTCAAGATGCGGCCCCAATCTTCCTGATCTCCACTCGGGCCGACACCACTGGCCTGGAACTCGCCGGTTTGAATCGCCAAGTCGCCCGAGTCGGCAATGTGAATCGCGTCTGTCGACCAGGAGACGGCAAGCGTAGGATTCTCCGCGAAGAATTTCCTATCGTACGATTCAATAGCGGCTGGGCCTATGATCCGCTCCAACCCCGCCCGGTACTCCACGCCATCACTCGCGAACACAGCGGCTTCGCCTGCGGCATCATGCGCTTGAAAGGCGCTGAGCCAGCGGGCATTCACGGCACGGATTGCCTCTTCTTCAGCGGCGAGGTCGACCGAGCTACGGGCTGACTGAGAGCACGCTGTCGCCACGGATGCGAGGGCAACAAGCATGCATGATGCTGACACTCCAACGGTAGTTCGCATGAGATCTCCAGTTTTCACAGTCGCCGATCCTTGAACGAGATTTCGTCCGCCTGACGACCTGTTCGACCGTGCCGCCCGGTTGAAATGCCTGCGAGGCGCGCAAACCATCTCCGGGGCGCTCGAAGCAGACCCCGCCCGGAGGTCACTTCATTGGGTGTGTTCCGAACGTCATTCCGGCGGCTCGGCGCGAAACCGCCAGAGCTCCGACCGGAACGGGTGGATCAGCATGACGAGGCGCCCCTCGCGGTCCCAGGAGGCCGAGTACATGTCGAACTGCGTCGGATCGGTAGGCAGCACAACCGTGCCCCCGGAACGCGCATCGAAGACTCCGACTGGCCAATAACCTGACCGGGGGCCCGCGATACGCGCGACGGCACGCCCGTCAGCCGACACCGCCCCTCCAGTGAATGACTGCGAGCTGGCATCCGGCAACCACCATTCACCGCTGTCGACGGCCAGCACGCTCTCCCGCCTTTCCTCGGGTGCCACGCGAAACAGTCGTACCTCTCCTTCGCCGGCCAGCACGAGAAGCTCGCCCGTGGACGGATCGACGGCCACCTGATCGCCCGGGTACACCGGTGCAGACGGACCGCCGGTCGACGGCACGCGATAAATCATCCCATCGAACACGTAGTACAGGACACCGCCGTCGGGTGACGCAGACAAACCAGAGATCGGACTCCCCTGGATCGGAATCCTGTGCTGCAAGCGGCCATCGACCGTGGCGGTTGCCAGTTGCTGCATCTCCGGCGGGCCGATCACGAACGCGACGGCATCAGCACCCACGCGAACCAAGGGCCCGCGCGCTTCCTCGTCGATGTTGAGGAACGGGACTGGAGATCCACCGCGCGCGACCACCATGAGCCGATCCTGCTCGCCCTCGTTGGACGCGAGCAGAAAGCGATCGTCCGGCAACGGCTGGATCCACTCTTGATCGGAGGCAAGCGGGAGACGATCGATCGCACCCGTGTCGGTTTCGATCCGCAGAATCTCGGTCGGCTGGTCGATCTGGTCGAGGTACAAGCTCCCGTCACTCCCGACGTCGATGAACAGCGGACGCCCGGTCACCGTCAGAACGGGCCGGACGCCTTGCGTTCCATCCAGGGGCGCGGCCACGATTTCGTAGAGGTCACGCCGCCGCCGGATGAAGTACACGTCATCTCTGTCGACCGCGAGAGGAAACGTCCAACGCACCGGTGGCAACGTCACCCCTGGAGCAATCCGACGGGTCTGATACGTCTCCAGATCGATGGCCCAGAGATGGAGCGCATCCGGATTCGAACCCTCGGGTCGCCCCAGAACGACGGCTTCGCGCTCGTCGGGAAGGACGCGGACGGCCTGCTCGAGCAGCGCGTTCGTCAGCAGGACCGGCAGCACCTCCGGATCACCGGAGCCGGGTCGATACCGGATCAACTGGGGGATCCGCTCGTCGCTGATCCGGACGGCAAGCAGGTCCCCGTTCGACAACGGCCGCGGGGCCGTGGCGTCGTCGAGCTCGCGTCTCGGATCGGGTTCGCCAACCGCCGACACCGACCAGATGGCGGGCGTGCGCGTTCCGTAATGCGAGTAGAAGATACGGCTGCCATCCCGCGACCAGGCGAGGTTCCACACGCCACCGCGGCTCGGGTCCGCGGTCAGCTGTCGAGCCCCGCCTGACACACCGGGCTCCATGACCCACACCTGCGGGAGTTGCTCGCCACTCCATCCCGCGAACGCAATCCTGCTGTCGACGGGAGATGCGACCGGCGAACGCGCCACGGCGGGCCCACCGAGCCTCTCGCCGATCCAACGGGTCTCGGGGAGGCCCTGCAAGGAGTTCGAACTCCAGACGCCAGCGAGATAGAAGCCCGTTGCCAGCAGCAGGACGAAAGGAACCAGGAACGCCCAGCGGATGGGCCGCGACTCCTGTGTCACAGGTTCGAGATCACCGCGTCCTTCGTCCCCGAGCTCCAGAGCCACATCGCCGATATCGCGCATCCGCCGTTTGCGATCCTTCTGAAAGCAGCGTTCGAGAACTCGACGGACACTCGACGGCGCACTCGATGGCAACAGCGTCCAGTCGGGTTGTTTGTGAATGACCGCAGCGAGCGTCTCGGTGATCGTCTCGCCCTCGAACGCCCTTCTCCCCGTCAGACACTCGTACAGGACGCATGCGAACGCGAACACGTCCGTCCTCCGGTCGACGGCATGCCCTTTCGCCTGCTCGGGGGACATGTAGGCCGCTGTTCCGAGAATGATTCCGGCCTGCGTCATCGCCTGCCCGCCGTAGCCTTCGCGAAGGTGGGCCGGCCTCGTGATCGTCGGCGACGTCGTCTGGGAAGCAGGGGCGGTCCCGGTCGGTTCCATCGCCCGAGCCAGCCCGAAGTCCAGCACCTTCACCGTGCCGTCGGGCCGCACCTT
>DATKCF010000192.1:0-7121 GCA_035513345.1 Longimicrobiales bacterium | reverse complement strand
GACCCCGAAGTTGCGACCGAACAGCAGGCTCTCGCTTTCGGTGATCTCGTGCTTGGCGAGATTGTCCGCCACCCTGTCCTCCAATCGCGGATCGTCGACCCCGATCATTCTGCGATTGCCTGTCAGGTTGAACCGAAACAGATAACCTCCTTCGAGGAAGGGCCTGGCTGCTCCCACGAACAAGTCTCCGGCAAACTGCGGGCCGAGCGCTTTACTGTTCAGAAAACCGATCCCGGCCGGGGCGACCTCCCATTTCCAGCTGAACTCCGGGTCGCTGTAGTGCGCCCCGGGGAGCATGAACAGGCGCGCCAGCGCCTCGCTCGGACTGTCGGCGATATTGGTCGGCGGCCAGCGATTCTGCTGGAGACCGAAGAACTCCGGGCTCGTCTCGATCTCCTTGTACTGGGCGATGCGCTGCACGGGTCCCATGATCTGGACCCAGCCTCCGTTCATGCCCGGCAGCACGCGATTCAGCTCAGAGAAGGTGTCGTCGCCGTTCTCCTGGAGCCAGAGGTCGCCCGATATCGGATCGAACGCCATGCCGAAGCTGTTGCGGTGCCCGTAGGAGAAGATCTTCTGGATGTTCGCTCCGACCTCTCCGGACATGCTCGCCCCCGCGGCAAAAAATGGATTATCGGCTGGCGCTGTTCCATCGGGATTCAGCCGCAGGATCACGCCGGTCAGGTGGGCATCGTCCGGCTCGGGACCGCCGAACTGATCGTCGGCGAAGGGCATTCCCGGGGGGCAGTCGTAGCGGTCCGTCGGGCCGCAGGGGAGGTTCTGCAGGTGCCCTCGTCGCCCGACATCGCCGATGAAGATGTGGAGCTTGCCGTCCGGTCCGAAACGCAGAACGCCGCCATCGTGATTCCCGCGCTCCGGCTGCCCCGCATCCTGCTGGATCGCGCGGATGCGAATGAGATTCTGCGACATCGACAGGCTCGAGCCGTCCCACTCGAATCGATCGACGCGATTGCCGAGCAGCGGCGTGTCGCTGACGACGTCGGTGTCTACGCCCGTCGAGCTCTCGGTCCAGTACAGGTAAACGCCGGGATCGGTCGGGAACTCCGGATGCAACGCAATGCCCAGCAGTCCCCGCTCGGATGCGGAATTCACCGCGAGATCCAGCACGACCGACTGTACTGCCCCATTCACCACGCGAAGCACTCTGCCGCTGTTCTTTTCGAGCACGAACAGGTGATCCGGGCCGAGAAATGCCATGCTCGTCGGAAGGTTCAGTCCGTCAACGACCGTGCGGACGATGAGGTTGCGATCGACCACTGACGGCCCTTGCGCCCCAACCGGTTTCGCGAACTGAAACGCCAGCGCCCCGCCCGCCACGAGCGCACCGGCAAGTGCTGTTCGATGCAGCTTCCTGTTCAGGTTCATGCAGTGCTCCTTTGCGGCTCTTGAACGTACAGCGGCCGTGCGAGGAACAGTCGCAAGGTCCTGGCCTGAAGCAACGGCAGTATTATCCGGGCTATTCGCGTGAGTCGCGAGTGCGCCAGTTTCCAGGTTCGTAAGCGTCTTACCTTGGAAGAAAAACGAGGTGGGCGCCGGGGACCACGGTGCGATGTTCACCTGCGATCTGCAGGCGCGGCGAAGAAGACGGACCAGCTGGCAGCTGTTCCGGTTCGAAAGGTTTTGGGCATTCGGGCGAACGCCTGCAGCTTGTCGAAGGCCATTTGGTCGGCCACTGCCGAAAAGGACGATGATCGGCACGTTGGCGAGACGACGTGCATCCGGTCGAACAGGAGGATCAGCTTCACAACCTCGCGAGTGTCGCGGTCGTCTTCGACCACCATGACGTGCGGGTGACTGATCGCGAGGCTCACGGGAGTGGGCGCGGCGGGTCGTGCTGTGTAGAGGGAGAGGGGCTGAGACGGGCCTTCCGTTAATCTTGGGCGGCCCCTTCCAATGTTTCCTAAATGCTATCGTCTCCGAGGTCGATGGGACGCACGGCCGCACGCGCGTGTTGCGAATGGCGGATTAGAGCGGATTGGACGCGTCTGTTCGATACTGCATTTCCTGCGCTGTCGCGGTGGCAACTCCCCCGGGTGTTCTTATCGGGTCAATCCGGATTCCCAGTTCAGCACCACGGTGATCAGTTCCTGCACGTCGCGCTGCGGAGGCATGGAGACCAGGAACCGTTGACCGTCGTGGGTGGGGACCCACGGCGGATTGGCCGACATCATGAACAAGCGCTTCGGGATGCCGGCGCGGAATGTCGGCGTTGACTCCACGTCGACAACCATCGGCGCGCCGGTGATCAGCGCCTTGAATATCAGCTCCTTCCCATCTGCCCGCCATCGAGGCGTATTGCCACCGTCCCTGGACACCTGCCACTTTCCGCCGGCGACTGGAACCACCACGCCGGAGGGCGTGAAGGGCCGGACGTAGATTTCCTGTCTGCCGGACTCCAGGGAGGTATACGCGATCCACCGCACATCCGGGGAAAAGCTGGCCTGAAACTCGTTGAACTGGGTGCGGAGCACGCTGATCGGTTTGCGATCACCCTCCAAAGGCAGGACCCACAAATCCTCGCCAGACTTCGCACCGGTCTCCGTATACAGCAGGAACCGCCCGTCGTGAGACCAACTGGTCGGCGTCTTGATCCCCCCCGACTTGAGGAGCACCTCGACGTCGCCGGCACCACTCGCGGCCTTCAGATACAGGTCCGGGCCAGCCCTGAAGGCGATGCGGCTGCCATCCGGTGACCAGACCGGAGATCCCCCGACCGGACGATCGAACGTGAACCGCGTGCCGACATTTCGGGAGAACTCCAACACCCAGATATCACCTGCCGTGCCGGCACCCACGACATCGCGATCGGCCACACGCGTGGCATCGGGAGACAGCGCAGGCTGGTCGTGCGCGCCGAGTTCGCCGGTGACGCCGAGAACCCTGCCCTGCCGATCGAGCCACGTCAGTTGCCGATTCGCCGCCTGACTGCCGGAGCGGTAAGCCAGCGCCCCGGTGCGCGAGGCTGAGAACACGCCATACTGGTTCACGCTGGCGACCCGTTCGGCAATGGGCACCGCGTCGCCCGCGAGTGCGAGCCGGCCGGTGTCGAAGGCCTGCGCCATCAACGTGCCCTCGCGCAGAAACAACAGACGTCCATCCGTTCCAGACCCAGTTCGCACGAATGCCGAAGACGCCACATTTGCCAGCACTGGCACCGAGCTTTGCTCTTCCGGTTTGACGTCGAGCGATCCGGCATAAACGCCCGGAGCCGGATCCGAGCGGTAGTAGACGAAATGGCGACCATCGGGGAGGAACGAGGGGAAACTGTGAAATCCGCTGTCCACGACCGTGACCGGTGCCGCGGCGCCGCCGGCCTCCGGGACTCGATGCAGCGGGCCGACGCCGCGGCCACCAAAGAGAATGGTCCCGTCGGAATTCCACGCGCCCGACCCGACGACGTTCGACACCTCGCACAGCGTCTGGGGAGGTCCGCCCGACGCGTCGATCTTCTTGAGCTGACCTTGAAGCCCGAAGGCAATGAAGCGGCTGTCAGGCGACCAGAACAGACTCTGTGCGCCTTCGGTCCCTGGCAGCGGGTTGGCGACGAGTGTTTTCAGGTCGCGTAACCAGATTCGGACGATACCGTCCGTTCCGTACGCCGTGAATGCGAGACGCCGGCCGTTCGGCGAGAGTGCCACATATATCTCGAAGCTCCCGTTTTCCGGCGGGGCAATCTGGAACCTCATCGGCTCGGGATCCGCCGGCGGTACGGGGCGCAGCGCCCAGGCCGCGCCAATCGCCGCGACAGCCGTCACCGCGCAGGCGGCTGCGACAGCCTTCCACAATCTGAGCTTCCGTCCTGGCTCGGACGCCGCTGCCGGCGTCCGCCATTGGCGCGCCGTCCAGTCCAGCGCATGCCTGACCTCCCTCGCCGACTGCCACCGCTTGTCCGCGTCCTTTTCCAGACAGGTCACCAGGACGCGCTCGAGCATGGGCGGCGTCGTCGGCACCACTTCAGTGATCGGACGCGGCTGCTCCTTCAGAATGGACGCGATCAGGCTGGCCTGGCTGGGGCCCTCGAATGCCCGCTTGCCGGTGATCAGCTCATAGAACACCAGCCCGAACGCGAAGATGTCGCTGCGCGCGTCGGCCACCTTCCCCTCGAGCTGCTCCGGCGCCATGTACTGCAACGTGCCGAGAATCGTGCCCTCACCGGTCAACGGGACGCTCACGGTCGCCATCCCGGCCGCCACCGCTCCTTGCGTCTTCGCCAGACCGAAATCGAGCAGCTTGATGCCCGCGGTGGTGACGAGAATGTTGCCGGGCTTCAGGTCCCGATGGACGATGCCCTTGCGGTGCGCGGCGTCGAGCGCGTCGAGGATCTGCCGCGCGAACTCGAGTGCCTGTTCGAGCGGCACTGGACCGGCCAGCGGGTTTCCCTCGACGTACTCCATCACGAGGTAGTCGGGACCGATGTCGTACAGCGAGCAGATATGTGGATGGTTCAGCGCGGCAATCGCGTGAGCTTCGCGCTCGAATCGCTCGCTGAAGCAGGCCAGCGAGGTCTTGATGGCGACGATGCGGTCGAGCCTGGTGTCGCGAGCCCTGTAGACTTCGCCCATCCCGCCGGCGCCTATGGCGGCAAGAATCTCGTAGGGTCCAAGGCGCACCCCGACGGGCAAGGACATGATGGTGCTACGGAGTTTACCGCTGTACTCCGCAAGAAGTCACGCCGCGATCGGCTCAAGCCGATACTCGTGATGGAGACCGGCGAGCATGGCTTTCGCCACGACTCGATGGCCGTACGGCAGTTGGTGATCGACCGCCCGTGACACGGTCACTCTTGACGGCGCCGGAATCCCAGGACCGAGACTCGCGGGCGGGCGACCCCGATTGTCGTGACGTACGTACCCACCCGGCCTGGATCTTCCGCAGATGCCGCGCATGGAGCGGAATGAGGTCGTCGAGACATTCCCGACGCGCGGTTCCGATCAGTCGTTCGCAAAACGCGTTCGCGTGCGGGACGCGGGCAAGTGATTTCAGCACGCGCAGAGGCATTGACCTCAAGGCGTCGTCAACCGCGGCTGAGAATACGGCATCGCGATCGTGCACCAGGAACCGGTACGGGTCATCGCCGGTCAGGACGCTCCGGAAGTGCGGCACCGTCCACTCGGCCGTCGGGTGCTCCGTGGCATGCCAATGCAGCATCCGACGGGTGCCGATCTCTCGCACCAGGAACACGTACACGAGCCCGAACGTGGCCGTGACCGCCACCACGAACTCGCAGGCCAGCGTCTCGCGGGCGTGGTTCCGCACACACGTGCTCCAGGTCTGCGGAGATGAACACGGTCGCGGCGAGAGGGCCGGTGCATGTACCGCCTGACGGTCCGCGGCGAGACGGCGACGCCCAACGTGAGCAGCAGTTCGGCGGCAATCCGTTCCTCACTCCACGTGCGGTTCGCCCGCGCCATGTCGGCGATCAAGTCCTGGAGGGACACAGGAATCCGGGGGCGGCCAGGGCGCCGGGATGTCCACCGCCAGAACAGGCGGAATCCCTGCCGGTGCCACCGCACGAGCGTGTCCGTGAATCATCCGTGCCGGAATAATAACCGCAGATCGGAGACGGCGGCTCCGCGCGGGCCTATGCGCGCGGCGGAGGGCCAGGTAACGGCGGCCGCGGTGAATAATTGCGGAGCACAGCCGGACATGAACCCTTGAGAAGGGTCGGAGCCCAATAGCAACTGCGGGCGAATCCGAGTGCCAGCGATCTCCGCCGGATGCGCGATACAATGCCGTGAGTCACGACGCGACAGGGACAATTTCAGGGACAATCGAGCAAGAACCGCCAGCGCGGTCGAAGGCCTGAAATCAGCAAGTCCTTGTGCGACAATAGTTAGCTCCGTGCGGTGAGGTGGCCGAGTGGCCGAAGGCGGCGGTTTGCTAAGGCTGCCAGGGATCACAGAACGGGCCTGAAATTGATGATTTCAGGCCCGTTTTTTACTGGCTTCTTGGTTGGCGTTTGCTGCCGAATGATGGTCGTCGGCCCTCGTTTGGGCACACTCTTGGGCACACATCGCCAGATGCCAATGTGTGCCTTCTGGGCACACGTCATGCTATTCTGCCGGTAGTGAAGTACTTCGCCTGGGACGACGCGAAGAACGCGAAGCTCAGGAAGGAGCGCGGCATCGGGTTCGAAGACATCGTCTTCCACATCGAGCGCGGCGATCTGCTCGACATCCTGGAGCATCCGAATCCGGAGCGCTACGCCGGCCAGCGCATCTTCGTCGTCAGGCGCGAAGACTACGTGTACCTCGTGCCCTTCGTCGAGGACGAGCAGACGGTCTTCCTGAAGACGATCATCCCGAGTCGGAAGGCGACGAAGGAGTACCTCGGTGGGGAGTCCGACGATGAAGCTTGATGCTGACGACAAGGAGTTGCTCGAGTCGGTCGAGCGGGGTGAATGGAAGTCCGCCGGCGGTGGCAAGCGCGAACGAACGCGCTACAGCCGATACGCGAAAGCTACGTTCCGCAAGGACCGGCGGCTGAACATCCGGCTCTCGAGCAAGGACCTGGAGGCGATCCAGAAGCGCGCGCTCGCCGAAGGTCTGCCGTATCAGACGCTGATCTCGAGCCTGCTGCACAAGTATGCGGCTGGCCGTCTGAAGGAGGTGTAGCGACCCGCGCAACACAGGCGCGCACATGGACCAGATTTCTGGGCGACGCGGGATGCCTATCGTTTCGGCAAGCCGGCGGTCCAGTTGAGCACCACGGTGATGGTGGTCGGGGTCGTGTCGTCCATCAGGGTGTTGACCACGAACCGCCGGCCGTCTGGCGACACGTCGTAGGGATACGCATCGAGCCTGACCGGCGGTCGCGGGCGGATTGCGAACAGCGCGCGGGGCATACCGATGTCGAGTCGATCCCGAGTCGGCTTCGTCGCGACAGCCATCAGTTGATTGTCGGGTGAGAGGTAAAAGAGCTCTGTGCCGTCACGGGCCCAACGCGGCCAGCGGCCACCTTGCGTCGAGACAAGGCGCTTCGCTCCGCGATCGGGGAAACGATCGACATAGACCTCGAGCTGCCCGCTCTCGTTCGAGGCGTACGCGAACCATCGGCCGTCTGGGGCAAAACGGCCGTGCGTTTCGACAAAGGGGGAGTCC
>DATKCF010000191.1:0-4815 GCA_035513345.1 Longimicrobiales bacterium | reverse complement strand
TCGGCGGCACCGACCTGCGCAGCTTCGTCACGGGCTGCGCGGGCTCGGTGATGATCTTCATAATGATCTGCTGCGCCGAATTCCCCATGTGCGGGGGTTCGCCGGCCAGCATCTCGTACAACACACTCGCAAGCGAATAGATGTCGGAACGCGCGCTGATCTCTTTTTCCGCTGTCGCCTGCTCGGGCGACATGTAGTGCGGCGTGCCGAGCGACAACCCTGTCTCCGTCATGCGGCCGCCTGCGGCCGCGGACACCGCGAGCGCAATGCCGAAGTCCGCCACCATCGGCCGGCCTTCGGGCAGCAGGATATTCTCCGGCTTGATGTCGCGGTGGATCACGCCATGACGGTGCGCGTAATCGAGTGCATCGGCAACCGACGTCGCTATCTTCACCGACTCGTCGATGCCGAGCTGTGTCTCGCGATCGAGCTTCGCGCGCAGTGTCTCGCCGTCGATGAACGGCATCACATAGAACAGGAAGCCATCCGCCGCGCCGGAGTCGAACAGCGGCAGGATGTGCGGATGCTGAAGGTTCGCGGTGGTCTTGATCTCGGCGAGGAACCGCTCGGCGCCGATCACGGCGGAGAGTTCCGGTTTCAACACTTTCAATGCAATGCGACGATCGTGCTTCAGGTCGTGCGCGAGATACACCGTTGCCATGCCGCCCGCGCCGAGCTCGCGCTCGATGCGGTAGCGGTCCGCCAGCGCGGCGGCGAGGCGGTCTACGGCGCGGTCAGCGAGGCCGTCGTCGCTCATCGAGCACGATCCAGACGCGCGCGCACGTCGTCAATCCAGTTGAGCGTTACCTTCAGATCCATCCGCCCGCCGGGCACGGGTCGCAGCATCAGGAACCTGCCGTCGGGTGCGATGTCGTAGCTCTGATCGCCGGATCGGTCGGCGTTGAAGTTGCCGGTGAAGAGCACGCGAGGCGCGGCGCGCTCGATGGCGCCGTCGCGCAGCGTGATGGGCATTTCGAGCACGGCATCGCGGTGTCGGTAGTAGAGCGTGTTTCCGTCCGGCGCCCAGACCGGCTCGATGCCGCCGTCGGTCGAGACCTGGTAGCGCACGTCCATGTCCGGCCACGGCCGCACGTACACCTCCTCGCCGCCGCTCTCGGTGGACTGGTAGGCGACCCAGCGGCCGTCGGACGAGAAGCGGGCGCCGCGCTGCGCGCCGGTGAGGCGGATGCGGCGGCTCTCGCGGGTCGTCAGGTCCATGAACATCAGATCGTTCGGATCGGTCGCGTCACTGCCTTCGCCGGCGCCGAGCGTCGCGCCGTAGTAGGCGAGCCAGCGTCCGTCCGGGCTGAGCCCGGTCGGCCACGCATCACCGCGGTCGAGTGCGAGGAGCGTGTCCGGTGCGCGGCTCCCGTCCGCGATGTGCATGATCAGTCCGCCGAGCGGCCGGTTGCCCCGGGAGGTGAAGACATGCCGCCCGTCGATGGACCACACGGGTTCGGAGCCGCCGGCCACCCGCGCGGTTGCGCCGGTGCGCAACACGATCGTGCGGAGGTCGCCGGCCGGCCCGAGGGAAACGCCGAAGGCGATGCGGTTCCCGTCGGGCGCAACGCGTGGCCAGCGGTAGAACCCGGGCGCGATGCCGAGCGGCGTCACCTCACCGTTGCGGGATACCCAGACGTGCTCGAGATCGCGCAGGCCGCTGCCCTCGACCCAGACGATCGATCTGCCGGAGCGCGTCGCGGGGTGATCCTGCAGCGCGACCGCGGTGCCGACCGGCTCCAGTCGCTTCAGGTCGAAACGGGTCGCTCGGGTCTGGCCGCCCTGCGTGTAGAACATGATGTCTTCGACCACCTGTACCTGCTCGAGGCCGGTCGCGATCCGAACCCTCGTGCGGCCGTCCGCCGTCACCACCTCGGTGCGCGGCTCCGGTCCGGCATCGACATTGAGCAGAATGCGACCGTCCCGGACTACGTTGACATCGTCGAAGCGTTCCCGGCCGGTCGAGTCGGTCGCGACCAGCAGTGTCGCCTCGCCACCGGTCGCCGGCAGCGCCCACAGCCCCCGCGCGCCCGCGACCAGAATGCGTCCATCCGGATGCCAGACTGCCGAGGTGATGTCCCAGACGATCTCCGACAGTGCACCGACGCGCGTCGCCACGCGCTCTGCCACGTCGGCGGTCCAGACCTCGGCCCCGCGGAAGAAGGCAACGGCGGCGTTGTTCGGTGAGAAGAAGGGGCCACGTCCTTCGCCGGGAATGGCGACCGCCTCGAACGAGTCGAGCGCGCGCAGGTAGATGACGTGCCCCGCCGACGTGTGGGCGCCGAATGCGATCAGACGGCCATCGGAGGAGATCACCGGTACATTCCAGAATCCGGGTGCGCCGATGGCGAGGATCGACGAGTCAGCAGGTCCCTGGATCGAGAAGCGCAACGTCGCCGCTTCCGCGTTGCTGCGACCCGACGTCGCAAGGTTCGGCAACGCGATCGAGCCGAGCATGGCGAGCGCGAGCAGCGCTGCCCATGAACGCGGATCCGTCAGCCACGTGCGCCAGCTGCGCGACGTCGGGGCCGCCGGGTGGCTCGCGTGGAACGCCGCGGGGGTGAACGCGAGATTCGCGAGTGCGTCGGCGAACGCCTGCGCGCTCTCGAAGCGATCCGCCGGCAGCTTCTCCAGCGCCTTCGCAATCGCCGCCGCCACATTCGGCGGCACCGACTTGCGATACTGCGTCACCGGCGCCGGTGTCTCGGTGATGATCTTCATGATGATCTGCTGCGCCGAGCCACCCGTGTGCGGCGGCTGACCGGCCAGCATCTCGTACAGCACGCTCGCCAGCGAGTAGACATCGCTGCGCGCGCCGATCTCCTTCTCCGCCGTCGCCTGCTCCGGACTCATGTAGTGCGGCGTGCCGAGCGACAGACCGGTCTCCGTCATCCGTCCACCGGCGGCCGCACTCACGGCCAGTGCGATGCCGAAGTCTGCCACCATCGGCCGGCCGTTCGCGAGCAGGATGTTCTCGGGCTTGATATCGCGGTGGATGACGCCGTTCGAGTGCGCATAGTGCAGCGCGTCGGCCACGTCGCTGGCGATCCGGACCGCCTCCTCCACGCCGAGCTGCGTCTCCCGGTCCAGCTTGCTGCGCAGCGTCTCGCCATCGACGAACGGCATCACGTAGAACAGGAAGCCATCCGCCTCGCCCGAATCGAACAGCGGCAGGATGTGCGGGTGCTGGAGTGCGGCCGTGGTGGTGATCTCCTGCACGAACCGCTCGGCGCCGAGCACGGCGGCCAGCTCCGGCTTGAGCACCTTCACCGCAACGCGGCGCCGGTGCTTCAGGTCCTCGGCGAGGTACACCGTGGCCATGCCGCCCGCGCCGAGCTCACGCTCGATGCGGTAGCGGTCAGCCAGAGCGGCAGCCAGCCGTTCGGGATGGGTCGTCATCGGGTCACTCTCGCCTGTACCACGCCGTCGTCCGGCAGCGGCTGAGCCGAACTCTGATCCAGCCTGGCCAGATCGGCGAGAATCGCGTCCCTCCAGAAGGAGACGTCATTTCCATCCGGCGCGAGCCGGTTGCGGTACGCGATCTGGTTATCCTCGATTTCCAGCCAATGTCGTTGTGCTCCAGGATTCTGATGCAGGAAGGCGGCGAAGTCGTGCATGATAACCACCGCCGTCGGCTCTCCCATGCGCGTCTGCTGTATGTAGTCGACGAACGTGCTTTCATTCAGCATGCGCACGAGGTTGCGAAAAATCGTCGCATCCGGTTCAGCGAGTGTTTCGCCCTTGCTACCGCTGATCCAGATGGAAGCGTACTGATTGATCGAGTTGTACACCTCGATCCTGGTCTGCACGTAGGCGCTATCGTTGGTGCTGACGGCGATGTCCCGCGCCTGCCGCAACTGAAGGCCGACGAAGACCAGCGACGCAACCAGCGCGACGACGCCAATCATCTCCGCGGCCCGCTTCCATGTGTCTTTTGTCAAGTTACACAGCATCGAACGTCATCGAGTGCGGACGCGTACACGATCATTGCTTCGCCTTCGCCTTGAGTTCGACGAACCAGTTGAGTACGATGTGGATCTCCCGGGCCGATGCAACGGGGTTGCCGGCCGGGTAGAGAAAGCATGAACGGCATCGGCGCCGAGCTCGCGCCCGAGGCGGTAGCGTTCGGCGAGTGTCGCGGCGACGCGTTCGGGCGTGCTCACTCTTGCGCCGCCAAACGCGCCCGTACTTCGTGAAGCCAGTCGTGCACGAACACGAGATGGGCACCCTCCGACACCCCGCGATTCATGATAAACTCCCGCCCGCCCGGCGAAATATCGTACGTCGCACGTCCACCGCCGAACGAGAGGAAATCCGGGAAGATCACTTCCCGTGTCGTCACGGCGAGGGAAGGCTCGGTCCGCAGGTTTGCCCTGATCAGTTCCCGTTCGGCGCGGTAGTAGAGCGCCCGACCGTCGCGCGACCAGATCGGCTCCTCGCCGTGTGCGAGCGAAACGCGGATCGCTGTCCCGGCGATTGGGAAGCGGCGGATGTAGACCGCGAAGCCGCCCGATTCGGCCGACACGTAGGCGATCCACCGTCCGTCCGGCGAGAAGCGTGGCGAATGTTCCTCGAAGGCGGTGGCAGCGACCGGTATGAGCGTCGTGTCCCCGGCAACGGTCCGGACCCAGATGTCGGCGCCGGCCTGAGTACCGGTGCGAAACGCGATGGTTTTTTCGTCGGGCGAGAAGACGCCCTGCCAGATCTCGCGCCCCTCCAGCGCGAGGAGCGTCTCGTCGGCACTCCCGCCATCGACGGACTTGATGCGCAGCGTGCCGTGACCACCACGCTCCGATCTGTACAGCACGCGACTGC
>DATKCF010000190.1:0-7625 GCA_035513345.1 Longimicrobiales bacterium | reverse complement strand
GGCTTCCATCGCGACCCGTGGGGCAACGTCTACGGCCCCCTCGAGGCCCTCGCCTACACCGGCTCCGATCTCCTGACGCTCGGCATCAACCTCCTCGAGACGCCACTGTCCGCTACGCTGCTGATCGGCGTCTGGCTGCTGTTCGCCGCGCCGCTCTCGCGCGGGGCACGCCTCTTTCTCGGCTGGGCTCTCGCCACCGTCGGCGCCAATGCACTCTACTGGCACCACGGCCTCTACATGGGCCCGCGCATGCTGCTCGAGTCCGCGCCCGCATGGGCCGCGCTCACCGCCCTCGCCGCGACATCGCTCGTCGAACGTGCGCCCGCCCGCCGTCTGTTCGGCGGCCGTTTCTCCCCTCGTTCCGCCGTCGGCGGCGGCCTGATCTTCGCCCTGCTGCTCGGCGTCCTGTACATGGGCCCGCAGCGCGCGCGCAGCTACGGCGGGGAGTGGGTGGTGCGCGCCACTGCGCCGGAGATGGACGGCGCCGCGCTCGTATTCGTCCACGGGGCCTGGTCGTCCCGGATCGCGATGCGTTTTGCGGGCGCAGGCATGAGGCTGGACTCCGTCGAGACGATCATGCGACAGAATCCAACCTGTCGTGCCCACACCGTCGCCGCGCGGCTGGGATCGTCTGCAGGTCGCGGGCTGCTCCCGTCCGAGCTCGACCTTGAACCGAGTTCGGCCGGCCTTCGCGCTGAAGTGACGATCGCACCGGGCAACCGGATCCGCGTCGCTCCAGGCGAGGTGCTCGCGGGCGAGTGCCTGCGCGAGGCCAGATCGGACCGGAACGGCGTGGTCGATGTTTCGCCACTCCTCTGGCAGGGCGACCTGGCCGACGGCGGCGGGAGCGGCGGCCTCTACGTGCGTGACTACGGCCCCGACGCGAACACGGCCGCATTGCGACGCTGGCCCGATCGGACACCGTGGGTCTACCTGATGCCGGCACCGGATGCCGATCCCGTGCTGGTCGACTACGAGACCGGCATGCGCCGGCTGTGGGGCGTTGCGCCCGAAGTCGGACCGTCCGACCCGGAGCGCCGATGAACGCCGAGGTGATGCGGCTGCACGCCGATCACGAACGCCGCCACTGGTGGTTCATGGCCCGGCGCCGGATCGTGACCGCTCTGGTCCGCGAGCTGGTGCCGCCGTCGCGCGACCGGCTGATCGCCGACATCGGCTGCGGTACCGGCGGCACCGTGGTCGCACTCGCGCGCGACTACGACTGCATCGGCATCGACACCTCACCGGACGCGATCGAGATCGCCCGCACCTCCTTTCCGCAGTGCACCTTCCTCCTTGGCGATGTGCCGGACGGCCTGGGCGACGCGGTCGGCCGCGCCGACCTGTTCCTGCTGATGGACGTGCTCGAGCACGTCCGCGACGACGTCGCACTGTTCTCCGGCCTGATGGCCGCGGCGAAGCCCGGTGCGCTCGCGCTGATTACCGTGCCCGCGGACCCCCGCCTCTGGAGCTCGCACGATCTCGCGCACATGCACTACCGCCGGTACACGCCGGAACTCCTGGAGGGGCTCTGGGCGGGCCTGCCGGTGACGCCGCTGTTGCTGGCGCGGCTGAACACCCGCCTCTACCCGCTCGTTCGACTTGCTCGGGCGCTCGGCCGCGTGGGGGCGCGCGCCGCGGGGCCGGCCGGGACCGACCTCTCGCTGCCGCTCGCTCCTCTGAACCGGCTGCTCACGGCCGTCTTCGCCGGCGAGTCGGCGGCGCTCCTGCGCCGGTTGCGCGCGGGCGCCGTCGCTGCGGACGGCCGCGGCGTCAGTCTGCTGGCCGTCGTCCGCCGCGAGGCCGGCACTCTGCAGCCCCGGACGCGTACACCTGCCCGCGCCGCGCAGGATCTGCACGATCCCGAGAGGACTTCGTCGTGAGCGCGAGCACCGTCGTCGTCGTGCCCTGCTACAACGAAGCGGAGCGACTCGACGTCGCGGCGTTCGGCGGGCTGCTCCGACGCCGCGACGACGTCGACCTGCTGTTCGTCGATGACGGCAGTACCGACGCGACGCCGGCCGTGCTCGACCGGCTGCACCGCGAAGACCCCGGCCGGGTCACTGTGCTGACGCTCGACCGCAACGCCGGCAAGGCGGAGGCGGTGCGCCAGGGCGTGCTCGCCGCCATCGATCGGCGTGCCGGTGCCGTCGCCTTCTGGGACGCGGACCTGGCCACACCCCTCGATGCCCTCGACCAGTTCCTGCATGTGCTGTCCGCGCGGTCGGGACTGGAGGCGGTCATCGGCGCGCGCGTCCAGCTTCTGGGCCGGAGCATCGACCGGCACCTCGGGCGCCACTATCTCGGCCGCATCTTCGCCACGGTCGTTTCCTTCACGCTGGGCATGCGCGTGTACGACACGCAGTGCGGAGCGAAGCTGTTCGCCGTCACACCCGACCTCCGCGTCGTATTCGCCGAACCGTTCCTCTCCCGCTGGATCTTCGATGTCGAGATCCTGGCGCGGCTCACGGCGCTCGCGCAGGAGCCCGGGCGTGAACCGCTGGAGCGCCGCATTTACGAGCTGACGCTGTTCGAGTGGCGGGATGTGCACGGCTCCAAGCTGCGGGCCCGCGACTTTGCTGCGACCGTCCCCGACATCGCCCGCATCTGGTGGGCCTATCTGCGGCCCGGCGCGCAGATGTACCGCCCGGCCGAGACTCTGCCTCTGAAGGTCCGTCCATGACCATTAAGGATAGGATCTCGCAGCTTGATGTGAGGGCACAATCATGATGGGCCAGCGGCATCACGTCGTACCCGAGCGGAATCGGTTGCCGCGCCAGACCATCCTCGCCAGGACGGAGAAGCTCGTCATAGGGCTCGTGGTGATTCTCTCCGTAGGGACTGCGGGGACGGCGATGCGCCAGACCTCTGCGACCTTCGATGAGATAGTGTTCATCGCGGGCGGAGCGAGAGGTTGGGAAACCGGTTCATTCGATCTTGCCCCGGATCATCCGCCACTGCTTCAGTACCTCTATGGACTGCCGGCCTATTTCACGGCATCCGGCTATCCTGATGAAGCAGGAATCGACCCTGCCGTGATCTCGGCGGCGGGCTACAGGTACGCTTACGCGAAGGAATTTCTCTGGGGTCCGTATGGCAACGGACAGCGCGTAATCCTCGCTTCGAGACTCGTTGCTTTGGCGGCTATGGCAGCGCTCATACTCGTCGTTTGGAAATTCGCACGCCGTTGGGGGACTTTGGCGGGCCTGCTGGCGGCAGTGATCGTGGCCTTCCTACCGGACGTCCTCGCCCACGGTGGTGTCGCGTATGGGGATCTTCCGCTCGCATTGGGAACGCTAGCCGCGATTTGGGCCATCGACCGATCGATTCGTTCGCTACGGCTGCAAGACGCAGCACTAGCTGGCGCCCTCGTCGGGATCGCCGTGGGCATCAAGGCCACTGCCCTGGCACTTCTGCCCGCTGCCGCCCTCCTCCTTGTGGCGGAGGCATACTGCCGCCGTCGAGATGCCGGTTGGCGTTATGGCATTGCACCCGCTGCTGCGGCGGCCTCGCTGGCCGCCTACGTCGCGCTCGTCATCATCTTTCGCGGGGACCTCACGCTCGAGCAGCTACGGTTCGGGCTTGACTTCCGGATGGCGCACTACTCCACGGGTCACAGCGTCCCGGCATATCTGCTCGGTATGCTGAGCGTCTCCGGCTGGTGGTACTTTTTTCCAGTCGCCTTTCTCTTCAAGACTTCCGCCGGCTTGCATGCGCTCATGGGCCTGGCCGGGATCCAGTACCTGAGCGACGTGCGGCACCGGCCCGGTAGGTTGCTGGCATCGCCTCTTCGCGCTCCACTGGCACTACTTGTCATCCTCATGGCTGGACTCCTCCAGTCCAATCTGAACATTGGGTTCCGCTATGCCTTGCCGGCGTTGCCGCTCATCGCGACTCTCACGGCGGTCGGTGTCGCCAGGCTGGTTGAATCGGGGCCTCGGATCATCAAAGGAGTGGCACTCGTAGCCACAGCCTGGTTGGTGATCTTTCCATTGACGTACGCACCGAATCTCCTGTCATTCATCAGCGAGTACGGGCCGGGCCGTGATCGCAACCACGAGGTCCTTCTCGACTCCAGCCTGGACTGGGGCCAGGGTCTGATCCAGCTGCGCGATTGGATGCATGCGAACGAGATCTCCAGAATCTATCTCAGCTATTTCGGCTCAGCTGTGCCTCGGGGATACGGCATCGATTACATCCCTATGCCGAGTTTCTTCAGCCTGGGCTCGACGCCACCGGCAAGTGAGCCTGAGCCCGAGTGGCTGGTTGTGTCGGCGACCAACCTCGCGGGTCTCTATCTCCCCGGCGACCCGTTCGCCGTTTTCCGGCAGCGCGACCCCGATGCAATCATCGCCGGCTCGTTGCTGGCGTTTCGGCTCAGGTAGAGGCAGAATACGTGCGGCAAGACCACGTGGCTGGGCACGATGACCTCGAGGAGCAGTACTGGTGGTTCGTGGCGAGACGTCGAATCATCGGCGACCTCGTCCGTCGTCGACTCGCCCAGAGAGGGTCCCCTGTTGCCCGGCCGCGCCTGCTCGAGATTGGCTGTGCAACCGTGGGCATGCTGAAGGAGTTCGCGTCTCTGGGCGATGTTGTTGGTATCGACGCCTCCGAGTTCATGGTGGCTCGTGCCAGAGCGAAGACGGGCGTGGACGTTCGGCTTGGGCGTCTCCCGGACGACCTGCCCGTGGAGTCGGGCTCCTGGGACGTCATTGCACTCCTGGACGTGCTGGAGCACATCGAACGGGATGAAGCAGCGCTGCAGGTGGTTCGGCGCCTATTGCGTCCTGGCGGAATGCTGATCCTCACCGTACCTGCACTGCAGTTTCTCTGGACGGGGCATGACGTCGTGAATGAGCATTGGCGGCGATATGATCGAGACGGACTGCAACGGCTTCTTCGGAGAGCGGGCCTCGAGGTAGAGAAGCTCTCCTACTTCAACAGTTTTCTGTTTCCTCCGATTGCCGCGGTTCGTCTGTGGAATCGCCTCCGTCCTCGGCCGCCTCGGCCTGACATGCGCAGGGAGGCACCTTGGTTGAACCGCGTTCTCACGGCCGCATTCAGTGCAGAACGATACTGGCTGCGCTGGGGCAGGTTTCCGGTTGGAGTGTCGTTGCTGGCAGTCGCAACCGCATCAGGCCCGGAGGACAATCTTGGATCGGTTCCGCAATGACTGTCGAGCTATTTCAAGCTGCTGCTGTGCGTTGGGTGCCCGCAGGACTTGGCCGAACCGGACCGCTGACGGAATGGGGAGCCTTATGAGGGAAAGCTCGCGCGTCGTGCGCCTTGGAAGGCGGACGGATTATCGAGGACCACGGCCTCGTGTCTCTGCCGTCATTCCAGTATTCAACGAGGAGCTCAATGTGGTCGAGTTGCACAGTCGCCTCGCGGCGGTCATGAACGATACTACGGCCGAGTTCATCTTCGTTGATGACGGAAGCACGGATGGAACGTTTGACGCGTTGTCGAGAATCGCTGCGCTGGATCCTCGAGTGCGGATTATTCAGCTGAGGCGAAACTTTGGCCAGACTGCGGCGCTGTCTGCAGGGATTGACTTTGCACGCGGAGAGATCCTCGTCCCGATGGATGGCGACCTGCAGAACGATCCCAAGGATATTCCCCGACTGCTCGCGGAGCTCGATCGGGGTTACGATGTGGTCAGCGGTTGGAGACGGAAACGACGCGATCCGTTTCACCGGCGACTGCCATCGCAGATCGCGAACTGGCTGATTTCGCTTATCTCGGGCGTCCATCTGCATGACTACGGCTGCTCCTTGAAGGCCTACCGCCACAGTGTGCTCGAGGATGTCAGACTCTACGGCGAGATGCACCGATTCGTCCCGATCTATGCCAGTTGGCAAGGCGCGCGCGTTACCGAGATCGTGGTCGACCACCACCCGCGGACGCACGGACGGTCGAACTACGGAATCGAGCGGACGTTCAAGGTCGTGCTGGACATGATCGTGGTGAAGTTTCTCTCCTCGTATGCAACCAAGCCGATTTACGTGTTTGGAGGCTTCGGCTTGGTTGCATTCGGGTTGAGCGCGGCGGCCTTCATTCTGATGTTGTATTTCAAGTATCTGGCTGCCGATCCGAAGACCTTCATCCAGACCCCATTACCGATGGTGGTGGTGATGCTGGGCCTGGTTGGCTGCCTCAGCGTGCTGCTCGGGCTGGTAGCCGAGTTGACTGTACGGACCTACTACGAATCACAGGGAAAGCGGACGTATGCAGTCCGCTCGGTCCTGGGCACTGACGAGGGCAAGTTCGAGAGGGAACCAGTGCAAGCGCTGGTGGCCGGCGATGAGAGCTGAGCTCCTTTCATACCTCGCTTGTCCGGTTTGCGGCGGAGAACTCGACCTCGAGGATCGACGGGTCGAGGGCGAACACATCATGGTTGGCAGCCTGGCATGTCCACCGTGCCGGACTGACTTCCCAGTATTGCGTGGTGTACCGCGCTTCACGTCACACAGCTCGGGCCACAAGGCGACCGCTGCTGCCTTCGGCTACCAATGGGCGCGCTATTCCGAGTTGTCATCTCAGTATCGAAGGCAGTTCCTGGACTGGATCGCGCCGGTGGAGGCCTCGAGCTTCCGGGACTGCCTCGTTCTGGAAGGAGGGTGCGGCAAGGGGCGCCATACCGTGCAGGCGGCGGAGTTCGGCGCCAGGGGGGTCCTCGCACTGGATGTTAGCGATGCGGTGGACGTGGCATTCGCGAATACACGCGACCTTCCGAACGCTCATGTCGTTCAAGCGGATCTCAACCATCCTCCTGTCCGGCGCGTTTTCGATTTGGCGTTCTCGGTCGGTGTCCTTCACCATTTGCCCGAGCCGGAGCGTGGTTTCCGTGCCTTGGTCTCCCGGTTGAAGCCGGGCGGGCGCATCGTTGTGTGGGTCTACGGACGTGAAGGCAACGGCTGGATCGTGCACCTGATTTCGCCGGCACGGGAGCATTTTACGTCGCGCCTTCCACATTGGTTACTGGAGCCGATTGCACTCGCGGCTACTATGCCGCTGTTCCTGGTCAGCCGCACGCTTTACCGGCGGAAGGTGGTTTTCGGCCGGCGTCTCCCCTACGCCGAGTATCTGAACTACATCGCCCAGTTTCCCTTCAAGGAGCAACGCACGATCGTATTCGACCACTTGGTTGCGCCGGTAGCCTATTATCTCCGACGCGATGAAGTGGAAGGGTGGATTCAGCGGGCTGGCCTCGAGTGCGTTTCGCTTCAGCAGCACAATGGCAACAGCTGGCGCGCACTGTCGGCAGTTCCGGTCGGGAAACAGGACGGCTGACGATGTGTGGCATCGCCGGCTACGCAGCCATCGACGGGGCCCGTCCGCTAGACGCGGGTCCGCTGCGCGACATGCTCCGGTGCGTTGCGCACCGCGGCCCGGACGACGAGGGCGCTCACGAGGCCCCCGGCGTGGTCCTGGGGCACCGGCGGCTGGCGATCATCGATGTCGCGGGCGGCCACCAGCCACTCTACGGGCGTGATGACCGGACGGCCATGGTCTGCAACGGCGAGATCTACAACTACCGCGAGCTGCGCCGCGAGCTCCAGTCGGCCGGCCACCGCTTCCGGACGGACTCGGACACGGAGGTGGCCGCGCACGCGTACGATGCC
>DATKCF010000189.1:0-15679 GCA_035513345.1 Longimicrobiales bacterium | reverse complement strand
TTTCTGGTTTCTGGTTTCTGGGGCGGGTTTCCGGGGACCATCCGGTCCCGGGCTACCCTTGTTTCTTCGACTCGGTTCGGTCGGTCACCCGACCGGCGCTGGTTGCGGGCTTCGTTTCTGGTTGCTGGTTCGGCGGCTGTTCCCCAGAAACCCGCCCTGGAAACCAGCCCCAGAAACGATTCTGTTCCCGATGCGAAATGGGGTGCGCCGGCGGGAAAAGCCGGCGAAACAGGAAGGTCGACTACATCGCAGCGCGGACGACGCATCGTGTGCGTCGGTCGGATGCGACGTGATCAGCCCGCCTCACTCCTTTCGCCCGACCCGGTGGTAAATCGCACGGCAGGCTGCCGTTGGTGCTCCCACCAGGGTGCGTCCTGTGGCCAGAGGCCGAGTCAGGACAGACAGGGAAGATATTGGACGTCCGCCGGGGTGTCAACCCCTGGAAACGGGGCCGTGCCAGCGGCCGTTACGGCCGGCCTTGGGGCGCGCGAACGTCAGGAAATGCAGGGTGCAACTGCGGCAGTATTGCCAGCGGAGGCGAGGCAGGATTCGGGACAGGATCAGGACGCGCGGCGAGCGACGGAACGGCTCCATTGTGTCGTTCGAATGGCAGAACGGACACAGACGAGTGTGCCGTTCGTTGCGGTCGGGGTCGGCTTGGCGGTCCATCTGCGTCGCGTTCATACCTGCCGGTACGATCAGGGAACGATCGGGCTGCGACGCCAGCCCGTCCGCCGTCCCGGCGTGAGCCGGCGTCGGCTCCGCCAGGTCGGAAGGCAAGGGCGCGGCCATGTGCGAGGCGCCCTCGGCGTTCTCGACTTGTTCGTTTATCTTGTTATCGGACAATATCTTATGATCAACGTACCCGAGCCGCGACGATGCGGTGGCCCGATCTGGTGTGTGGTGCCAGCCCGTCAATGCCCCGCGGGATCGCTACAGTGGGGAGAGCCGGTCACGGCAGGAGCCTGGCCGTCATCACGGGCGCCCGCCTGCGCGAAGCTAACGGGCTCGCCTTGATGGCCAAACGCCTGGTCCGGGGTGGTGCGGCCTCGAGCGGCACGCGTGATCCGTGTCGGGATCCGAGGCATCAGAGCGTGTAGTCGGACTTCCGGGTCCGATGGGATCAGAACCTGTACTCGGCCGCGACGGTTGGGGATGAGCCGGGCCCGCTGACATTGAGGACGATGGATCCCGGACCGACGCCGTAGGCGAGTTGCCATTCGAGACGGAGAGGCGCCAGGTCGAAGCGGCGGGTGTCGGACACGAGGGCATCGCACATGTCGTTTCGCCCGTCGTGAGCGAGGAGGGCGGCGGCCTGGACGGGCTCGGATTCGAGGAACCCGGCCCATATGACGAGGTCGATTGAGTGGTGCTGGCAACCGCCGCCGTAGCGGACATGGGCGACGAGTTCGGAGCCGTCGATGGAGAGGCTGTCGATGGCGACGGGAGCGGCGGGCCACTCGGCGGGCGAGGTCGCGAAGTCGACGATGGCGGGGAGCCGAAGTTCCGCGAGCGCGTGCAGGCGGGCGATCACGCGCGCGATCGATTCGGGCACTGAGCCGGAGCTGCCGGTCAGGTCGCCATCGCGGCGGGCCCGCTGGTACGTGAGGCGGTACTCGAACTGGTCGCAGCACTGGACGCCGAAGTCGCGGCTTTCGTAGCGGAACATGCCGGCGTTCTCGAGTGAAACGGCGAGGTCGGCTATCTGGAAGTCGGAGAGGCCCATCAGGGTGTGGCCGTCATCGAATGCGCAGCCGGCTGCGCATCGGACGCCGCGCGCCACGCCTTCGCTGCCATCGACTTCTATCACGAAGTCGACACCGGCGAAGCCGCCCGTGACCTCGAGCGTGATGGTGACGGTCTCCGGATCCGGACCGACGGGGTCGCCGCACGCCACGACGAGCGACATCGCCGATGCCAGCGTGAGCGCGATCACCGAATTACTCATCAGAGCAGATCGAGCGAAGCTTGACCGGTCTTGCGGACCTGGTCGAGCGTGCATTGTTCGGGCGCCTTGTCCGGCCGCCAGCGCAGCAGGCGAGTGCCGTGGCGGAAGCGGCCTTCGGAGTAGTGGTCGAACTCGACCTCGACGACGAGTTCGGCTCTGAGCGGGACCCAGTCGCCCGATCGTTCGGTCGACCAGCGGCTCGGACCGCCCGGTGCGCGGCCGGTGAAGCCGGGCGGGCCTTCGTATTCGCGCAGCTTCTCGGTGAGTGCGGGCTTCTCGGACGCCTTCAACCCGGACGTGAAGCCGACGTGGTGCAGGACCCCGTCATCGTCGTAGAGGCCGAGCAGCAGAGACCCGACGAAGTCGTCCTTCGTGCCGTAGCGGAACCCGCCGACGACGCAGTCGGCGGAACGCATGCGCTTGATCTTGCACATGGCGGTGCGCGCGCCGGACGCGTACGGGTGCTCCATGCGCTTGGCCATCACGCCATCGACGCCGCCTCTGATGCCCTTCAGCCACTGTTGCGCGGTGTCCCTGTCGGTTGTCTGAGGCGACACGTGGATCGGAGCCTCCGCGTCGACCCGCTCCTTCACGAATGATTCCAGCGCACGTCGCCGGTCTGTGAACGGCCGCTCGAGAAGGCTCTCACCGTCCGGCGTTACAAGCAGATCGAAAACGATCAGGATCGCGGGGATCTCGGCCGCCAGCTTTCTGACACGCGATTCCGCGGGGTGCAACCTGAGCTGAAGATGCTCGAACGACAGCTCGCCATCGACGGGAAGCACGATCTCGCCATCGAGCACGAAGCGGTCCGCACCGATCGCCCGGACCGTATCCACGACCTCGGGAAAGTAACGCGCGAGCGGCCGCCCCGACTTTGATTGCAGCTCGATGTCGTCGCCATCACGGAACGCGATGCAGCGGAATCCGTCCCATTTCGGCTCCCACGCCCAGCCGTCACCCGTCGGCAGGTCACGCACGGACTTCGCCTCCATGGGCGGGAACGGCGGTTCGATCGGCAGATTCACAGGTGGTCCTCCAGCCGGATGCGCCCGTCATCCACGAGCAGCGGACCGAACAGGTCGCCAACGTCGCGAACGCGGGCCGGTGCGTTGAACAGCGTGAAGTCGTCGATGGTCACGCCGGCCTCGACCTCGTCCCAGGTGACGGGCATCGACACGGTGGCCTGCGGACGAGGTCGAACCGAGTACACCGATGCGAGCGTGCTGCCCCACGCGTTCTGATTGTAGTCGACGAGTACGCGGCCTTCAGGCCGGTGCTTCACACGATACTCCGCGGTGAGCACGTCCGGATGTTTCTTCGCCTGCTCGCGCGCGAATGCCTTCGCGAACGTCCACACCTGCTTCTGCACGGTACCGCGCACGATCGGCACGTACACATGGAACCCGCGTGAGCCCGTGGTCTTCGGATACGACGGGATGCCGAGCGCATCGAGCGCGCCACGCACGATGAGCGCCGCTTCGAGCACGGTCTGCCACTTCGCGCCGGGCACCGGATCGAGATCGAAGTGCAGGTAGTCGGGCGTGTTCACATCGTCGCAGCGCGCGTACCACTGGTTCAGATCGATGCAGCCGAGATTGATCACCCATGCCAGTGCGGCACTGTCCTGGATCATCGGAAAGTCGATGACGTTGCCCGAACGGTGGTCTATGTGACACGTCTCGATCCAGTCCGGCCGATGGGCCGGCGCTCGCTTCATGAAGAAGTGGTCACCCTGCCAGCCGTTCGGATACCGCTTCATGACCATGGCGCGGTCGTGCAGGTGCGGCAGCAGTGCGTCGCCCACTCTCAGGTAGTACTCGATCAGGCCGCCCTTGGTGATGCCGAGCTCGGGCCAGAACGGCTTCTGCAGGTTCGTGAGCGGAACTCGCCGGTCCGCGACTGCCAGCTCCGCTTCGTCGATGTCGCCGAAGATCGAGTCGTCGAGTGGAACCGGGTCGGGCAGTTCGATCACGGTCGTGTCGTCCGTCATGCGCCGTCCCGCACGCGTGTTCGCTGTCTCGGCACGAGTTTCGGCGGCCGCACGCCGTGGCGAGGCACGTTGTCGACGGGAACGTACTCGAGCTCGGTGCCGTCCTCGGCGCAGCGCAGCAGCAGACCGCCCCGACTCATGTCGCCACGACCTACGAACTCGATCGGAAAAACCAGACGCGATCCGAACAGGTCGCGCAGCGGATCCACGTACTTTCCGGTCGCGATGCTGCCGAGCAGCACAACGCGCGTGTCGGCGTCGACCGCATCCGCGAGTCTACTCGCCGACCCGGCCAGCGCTTCGAGATACGCCGGACTGTCCGTGCCGATGTCCGTGCGCGCGAACTCCTCCATGTCAGCCGACGTGAGCACGCTGTCAGGGTCGACGAAGCCGCGGCTCGACGTGATCACGCCTATACCCGGCGCGCCCGCCGGTGGTGACGCGAAGGCGCGCGCATACGCGATCTTGCCGCGGAAGTAGAGCGAACTCAGAAAGCTGAACACGTCCGCCAGCGGTGCGCCCCGCCCACGAAGCCGCTGCGACAGGTCCGACGACGCGCCATCCCGCAGCAGCATCTTCGCGCGCTTGCCATGACAGCTCGCCGGTGAGAGCAGGAACACGTGATGGGTCGATGCCATGGCCACGACGATAGTCCGACCGGCCCGTATCCGGTAGGTGCCTCGCCGGATCGCTGGCATCGGGACGGCCCGGAACCTATCATGCCCCGCGCAGTTGTCCGCGCCCGGCGTCCTCCCGGACCCCGGCAGACGACGCCCCGCGGTCTGCCCGATCCCACTCCCGGAGGTCGTCATGATGGCTCGCCCGATCGCTGTTCGATCCGGTCGCCCCGTCTTGGATCCTGTCCGCTCCGTCTGCGCCATCGCGCTCGTCGCCGCGTGTGCCGGTGATGGCCCCGGCACCGGCGCCAACGACCTCGATGCGGCGCCACTCCTGGCCTTCGAAGAGATGTTGCGTATCGGCAGCACGGACGACCCGGACTACGGCTTCACCGCCATCAACGGCGTCGATGTCACCGCGATGGCAACACGATCTGGGCCATCGAATCCTTCGGACGTCGCATCTCGCTCTTCCGACTCAACGGCACCCTGATTTCGACCGCCCCCATCCAGGCCGTGACCATCCCACTCCACATTAACGTCGGCAACGTCGTGCCCGTCGATCAGCCCCTGTCGATCACGCTGCCCGACGGCCGCATCGTCATCGATCGCCCGACGGCGCCCTCCGCCGAACCGGCCGACTTCGTCTTCACACGGCTCGACCTCGCCGGTGACACGATCGTCTCGCGTGCCTACACATACCGGCCGCGGCCCTTCGACAACGCCGCTCTCGACACCAGGGCCTGGCAGAGCGCCCGTACGCCCGGTGGTGGTGTCCGCATCATCGGCGGCGTGCCGCAGCGCGAGCCCGTGCCCGACGATTCGATCGATGCTTTCAATCGCATCCGCGGTGCAATGAACTTTCCGGCGTTCCAGCCTCCAGTGCAGTCGCACCGTGTCGCGAACGACGGCGCCCTCTGGCTCATGCGCGAGGAAGACGGCGGCTCGACGCAGCGATGGACCATCATCCGGACTGATGGGGCCCTCGGCGGAACCGTCACTCTGGACCGCGGCAACTATCCCATCTGGATGGATAGCGAGACCTTCTTCCTCATCGAGCGTGACGAGTTCGACGTGCCATGGCTCGTCCAGTACCGTCTGCAGATCGAATGAACCGAAGTGGCGACCGGTGCGTTCATGGCGGTGGCTCGGTTACGAGCCACTACAGGTGGTCTCACAACCTGAGCTGACGCTGAGGTGGCGTGCGGCGGGTCGACGTCATTCCCCGTCAGCACGCCCGGCCTTATTAATTCCGACGGTGGACCGACGCTAGCGCCTTCTCCGGAGGATTCAGCCATGCTCCTGCGCCATCTGCCTCTTGTCACAGTTCCGTTCGCCCTTCTGCTTCTATCTGTCGCGCCATCCGCGGCCCAGGATCGGCTCGCGATTACGTCGGTGACCGTCGTGGATGTGACTGACGGTTCGCTTCGACCGAACCAGACCATGCTCGTGGAGGGCGAGCGTATCGTCACAGTCGGACCTACGGACCAGGTCGTCGTCCCGAATAACACCGAGGTCGTAGACGGAGCGGGACACTACCTGATCCCCGGCCTCTGGGACATGCACGTGCATGTCGCGGATGCGCATACTCCGGTGGTCGATATGCCCCTCATGGTCGCGCACGGGGTGACAGGCGTACGCGAGATGGGCACCGACTGTCAGCCGGGTGAGGCCGGGATCTGCCTGGATTCCGTTCGTACTTGGCAGCGCCGTATCGAGGCGCGGGAGCTACTCGGCCCGCGGTTGCTCGCCCTCAGTAGCTGGGCCGTCGCCGGCCCCCCGCCGCCGGACCGGCCCCTCCCGGATTCGGTGCCGACGTTCTTCCGGGCGGCCACGCCCGACGATGCCCGCCTGTTGGCGCGGCACTTCGCCGCGCAGGGCGTTGACTTCATCAAGGTCTACGACCGGGTCCCGCGGGAGCTCTTCTTCGCGCTCATGGACGAGGCCCGGCGGCTGGGACTACCCGTTGCCGGTCACAAGCCGCGGGAGGTCAGCGCGATCGAACTGTCCAACGCGGGGCAGGCGAGTGTCGAACACGCGCGCGTGTTCCTTTTCGACTGCTTCCCGAGCGCCGACTCGCTGCGCCGGAGCGGAGCCGGGCTGATCGTGATGCAGCGACGCGCGGTCGATGAGCATGACCCTGCGATGTGCGAAGAGGTCTTTCGCACGTTCGCCGAGAACGGAACGGCGTACGTGCCGACGCACCTGACGCGCAGGATGGACGCGTTCGCGGATGACTCCACGTTCCGAAACGACGCCCGCTCCAAGTACATCCCTGAGGGACTGTGGGTGGAGTGGAACGAAGATGCGGATCGGATGGTCGCGGTCGATCCATCGCCGGAGGGCCGACGTGCGATGATGGACTTCTACCTGAAGGGGCTAGAGATCACGGGGACGGCGCACCGCGCGGGGGTGCGAGTGATGCTCGGCACCGACTCGGGCGACAGTTACGTGTTTCCGGGCTTCGCCGTGCACGACGAACTAAAGGAGCTTGTGCGCGCGGGTCTCACCCCGGCGGAGGCGCTCCGAGCGGCGACCCTGACCGGCGCAGAATTTCTCGGCCGCACGGCGGACTTTGGCACGGTCGCTGTAGGTAAGCGCGCCGACTTGGTCCTGCTGAGTGCCAATCCACTGGACGACATCCGCAATACGCAACGAATCGAGGCCGTGGTCTTGGACGGACGGTACCTGGACCGCGAGGCGCTGGACGCACTCCTTGTGGAGACGGAGAAAGCAGCGAAAACAGCACAGAATTGAAGTCAGCCGAGGCGCCGGAGCAGGATCAACAGGCAGGCAAGCTGGACCAGCCCGAGAAAGTTCTCCACGTGGTACTCGTAGCGGACCACGAGACGACGCCAGCAGAAAAGCCAGGCGAAGAGCCGCTCCACCTTCCAACGACGGCGGTAGCGGCGGAGTGTTCGCCCGTCTTGGGTTTTTCGCCTGCCCTTCCGGTGCGGCGCAATCATCCCCACGCCCCCATTTCGTAACACCTCATCCAGCCGATCGCTATCGTAGGCTTTGTCTCCGATCAGCCGCTCGGGCAAGTCGCCGACGAAGGTGGTGGCCAGCGTATCCTCCACCAGCGTGACCTCGTGGGGAGAGGCGCTGTCGATGTGCAGGGCAATCGGCAGTCCACTCCGCTCCGCCACGGCCATGATCTTGGTGCCCTTGCCGCGCTTGGTGGGGCCTACCGCTGCGCCCCCTCGTTTCGCGGGTACGAAGGTGCCGTCGATGAACGCTTCCGTGAGGTCGATCCGGCCCTGCTCCCGGAGAGTGGCGGCGATTGCGTGGAGTACCCGCTCCAGCCGGCTTTCACCCACTGCTGGAAGCGACGGTGGCAAGTCTGGTAGGGTGGGTAGCGATCGGGCAGGTCTCTCCATCTGCGCATCCGAGAGGTCCAACGGGTACTACCTGCAACGGGTTCATCAACTCCAACCCGCTTGGTACCCGCTATTTATGAGACCGGCTCTAGTCTCCGCCGGCGTCCGCCGGCGGCTGGCCGTGCGTCAGCAGGAACGAACAACCGTCCGTTGACGACAGGGCATGCCGGATACCTGACCCGAGCGACAACAGCTGGCCCGGACCGATCTCGTGAGTCGCGCCCAGGGCCGTGAACGCGAGCCGACCACCCAGCGGCTGTACCGTGATCGGGCCCGGCGCATGGTGCTCCGCGATCGCTCCACCCGGCTCCACCACGACGAGTGTCACGCGCAGTGGTCCCTCCTTCACCAGCGTGCGTGCCATGCGACCCGCGCCGGACGGCGCCGCCGCCGTGTTGTCCCGCTCCTCGGCCAGGTCGTGTATCCTCAATTCTCCGGCCAATGGTCGGTCGAGTGGACTCATTACTGGCTCCCGCGTCTGTCGATCCGTCTCATCTCGTGATCAGCGGGAAGCGTAACGCCTGTCGATCGTCGGCGCACTGCTCGTAGTGGCCGCGATCACGACGTGCGCAGCCCTCCTTCCCGTCGCAAGGACAGCACGGGAAGGAGGCGCAGCGGCGCTGCAAGCGACGACCGGAGCCTGACGCGGGGCACCAGGTCAGTTGGCGTTGTAGCAGGCGTCGATAGCATCGTCATCGATGATCAGGGCGGTGTCACACGTGCTGCCCCGACTGGCGCTTGCCACGACCCGACCGGCGCGCAGGACCTGAACCCTGAGCTCGAAGTCACGTGGTCGGTCAACCTCGAGCACCAACTCCTGTCCCGTGACCTGAAGCGATGGCTCATCCGTGTCGAGCCAGTCGACTTGCCACACGTACTCGTATGCTTCGGCACCGTCCGCAATGGCGAGCCAGCTGTATCTGCC
Source organism: Longimicrobiales bacterium (assembly GCA_035513345.1). GTDB lineage: Bacteria > Gemmatimonadota > Gemmatimonadetes > Longimicrobiales > RSA9 > DATKCF01. The sequence continues at coordinate 6,816 of DATKCF010000189.1, read as the reverse complement.
TCCTCCGTCGATGACATCCGGTCCGTCGATCCGGACGGTCACCCGGTCACCGGCGGTCGGTCCCACCGGACTCTGCGATTCACAGCCGATCAGCGTGATCATCAATATGGGCATCAGCCCCGGCACGGCTCTCGAGCCACGCATTGTTCCCTCCATCTGCCCGATCACCGACTGTGCAGTCCGCGAATGCGGGCGGTTCGGTTGCGGTCGCGCGGGTGTGATCACGCGCGTCCCGTGAGGCAATGGCCTCACATTGTCATGCGCATGTTCCTGGTTGTACAGGACAGTCCGTGTCGGGAACGGTCGCTCGATCGCGGGCGCGAACGGCACAGTTCGACTCGATCGAAGGGCCGTTCTTCAACGGCCGCTCGTCGGCGCAGGGGTGACGAACCACTATCGCTTCAGAAGGCCCACCACCACTGGATGGCGAACAGGTTGTCACGCTGATCCGGCCCGCTCGTGCGGTTGAGCATGGTCTCGATCTTGACGCCGGTGTTGCGCAGGATCCAATAGCCAGCGCCTATCTGGAGCCGGCCGACATCGTGGTCCCACTCGCCCGTCAGTCCGCCCGCGTTCAGAGTCGGGAACCGGATCTCGCTCCAGCGCGCGGCGATGTCGAGACCCGCGGTGAGACCATGGACGCCCTCGATGTACCAGGAGATGTCGCGCGGATCGTCATCGAGGTTGGGCACTTCCCACCTGTCGATGAACGCTTCGCCACGCAGCGTCGTGCGGCCTCGGCGGAAAACGACTTCGGCGTTCCATATCTCCTGCACGAAGTCGTCGGACTCCTTGCCTGCCGGAAGCAGTCCGCTCTCGACACCGCCGAGATACGGCCCGCGGTCGAAGGCGCCGGCGATGCGCAGCTCGGGTACGACCTGCCACGCGGCGCCGAGGACGATCGATGGTTTGCGAAACCGGCCGCTGTCGAATGACCATTGTTCGGGCGCACTCGACGGCGAGGCACTCATGACGGCGGCGTGCGCGGTGACGGGGCCCGCTGCCGCTGACACCATTGCGCCCCAGGGGTAGGGCACGCTCCAGACCTGCGGCGCGCCGTTCGGCCGGCGAGTCGTCGCTTCGTCCTTCCAGCCGAGGAAGCCGCCGGCTGCTGCGGGAACGACTGTGGGCGACACGAGAGTCCGATAGTCGTACGCGAGTGGCGGCCGGATCAGCGGATCGTCGAGTGTGTGATGACGAGCAGCCCAACCGCCGAACGGCAGAGCGAACTTGCCGGCCTGCATGCGCAGCGGCACACCGCCGAACGGTGCAACGCGAACGAACGCCTGCTCTATCCGCGCTTCGACATCGGCTGCCGCGGGCACTTCCCCGTGATCGACGCGCAACTCGAGCATGCCGTAGACGCGGTCAGTGGCGAACAGGTCGGCGAACAGCCGCATGCGCCCCGCGACGAACGGATCGACATCGGGAATGAGCGATGCCGGCGAGCGGGGTGGCAAGTAGCCCTCGATGTCGAGCTGTCCGCTCAGGTCCACCTGGAACGTGCCGGACGGCGAGATCCAGTTCAGTCCGAGACCGGACAGCGTTGGCAGGCCGGGCCAGCGGTCCTGCGCGTGTGACTGTGTCGGTGCGAACACGAGCGTGACCGCGATCAGGCCGACCGATACGGCGCTCGCGATCCTGCCGTTGCCGCGAACGAAGGGTGTGGACTCGGCCGCGCGCCGGGGCTCGACCGCGTACACGGGAACGGCGTGGGGCATGCCCTTCAGCATACGCTCGCCTGCAGGGGCGATCCGCACGGCGTCGTGAACCGAGCGGCGTGTCGCATCACTCACGAGGATGTCACCGCCGCCGGCGGCATCGCAGAGCCGCGAAGCCAGGTTCACCGTGTCGCCTATGACGGTGTAGTTGAGCCGGTCGGGCGAGCCGACGTTGCCGGCAACAGCGGGCCCGGTGGCGATGCCGATGGCCAGTTCTAGGCCGGGCAGTCCGCGAGCCGCGCGTTGTGCGTTCAATCGGGCCGTGGCTTCGCGCATGCGCAGCGCCATGCGCACCGCACGCTCGGCGTCATCGGCATGGGAGACGGGCGCGCCGAACACAGCCATGATCGCGTCGCCCATGTACTTGTCGACAATGCCGCCTTCCTCTTCGACGATGCGGCTCCATGCGGTCATGTACTCGTTGAGCACCGCGATCACGGTCGCGGGGTCGTTGCGCGAAGCGAAGTGTGTGAAACCGACGATGTCGCCGAAAACGGCCGTGACGGTCCGCACTTCGCCGCCGAGCCGCAGCTCGCCAGAGACCAGGTCATCCGCGATCTCGCGTGATACGACCTTCTTGAGGACGTCGCGATAGCGTTCCTTGAGCGCGAGGTCCTCGGCCATCTCGTTGAAGGAGCGCGCGAGTGTGGCCAATTCGTCGGTTCCGCACACTGGCACGCGCGTGCGCAGTTCGCCGCGCGCGAGCCGCCGTGTCGCGACAACCAGTTCGCGCACGGGTCCGGCCAGCCTGTGCGACAGCAGAGTCGCCAGGCCGAATGCGGCCGCGACCGCCACGAGACTCGTCCAGGCGAGCACTCGCCTGATTCGTCCGAATGGAGCCAGCACGTCATCGACCGGCACGGCGATCACTCGCCGGACTTCCACCGTTTCGTCCGCGACCGGCTCGGCGTGCAGCACCCAGCGGCTGCCGTTGTCGGTGAACATCCACGCCGAACCCGGCGCCACGGCCGCGAGCCGTGTTGCCATCGTGCTGCCGGCCGCGATGGTGCCCGCGAAGCATTCGCCGCCCGCGACAAAGCAGACCTCCACGCCGGCCGCGTCGGCCATGTGCCGGGCGACCTGCTCGTCGACGGGCATGCCGAGCATGATCGTGCCGATCGCGCGGCCGCCGAGCTCGACGCGCTCGATCAGGACCGTGAACAGCCGGCCGCCCACGACGCGGTAGCGCACGAGCGACGGCGGTCCGCCGTCCAGAACTTCGCGCGCGAGTGTCGTGGCGCCGGCCGGATCGCCGGCTGCCGGTTCATCGTCGATCAGTGTGGCGACGACGCGGCCCTCACTATCCGTGAACGCAGCCACACTGCTCCCCGCCCTTGCCAGCTCCAGCTCGTAGCGCGCGGTTTCGATCAGCCAGCCGGGTTCGCCCGATTCGAGCACCGCTTCGAGCGCGGCCAGCGTGCGGCGTGAACCCGTGAAAGCGCGGCCGAGCCGGGCGAGCTGCACGCGGTGCAGTTCTTCGAATTCCTCGAACGCACGATCGGCAATGTACGCAGAGCGTGCGGTCACGACGCGAACCTGCTCTTCCGTCTGGCCGTGCACGAACAGCAGCAACGTGCCCGCGACGAGCACGACGAGAGCGAGCAACGCGCCCAGCAGGCGGGCACCGAAGCTCGAACGGATCCGCAGGACGGTCGCGTTCGAGTACTGCCGGATCCTCGTGGGCGATCCAGTCATTGGTCACGCTCCATCAGTCCAGCTCTATGGTCAGAGTCGTCGTGCGACCCGCTTCGACATCGACCGTGACAGTCCTGACGTCATGGTCGGAGTGCCAGATCTCGAGCACGTGGCGGCCCGCAGGCACATCGTCGATGGCGAAGCTGCCGTCCTCTGCGACGACCGCGTGGTACGGGTTCCCGGTGACGATCACCGCGGAGCGCATCGACTCGTGCACCTCGCAATAGATGCGCACGATACCCGGCTCATCGAAGCGAACGGACTTCGACTCGCCCCGCGGGTAGCGACCGAGGTCGAAGCGCTTCGGCGACGAGTACGAGAAGACGTTGTGGAAGAAGTCGTCCCGGTTCGGAAACTCGACTGTCGAGCCGACCGGCACGACCAGCACTGCCGGCGTGAACACTGTGTCCCGTTGCGCGAGCCTCATCGCCGCCACTCGCGTCCGGACGCCCTCGACCTCGCCGCGAATGAAGACGACGGCGGGAATCGACTGCACGCGCGGCGTTGCGGCCGGCGCCGTCGCATCGAGATACCGTTCCGCTCGTCGGCGTGCTGGCTGCATCGGCACGACGACGCGACCCTCGATCGTACCGCCGAAGTTGTGCTGCGCGCTCGACTGCGGTGTGACCGAGTCGCTGGAGCCGCCAATCAGCAGGACGGCGAGGATGGGGCCGAGACGGTGAACGATCATCAGCTTTGATGATCGCGGGAATGTCGGTGGGCCGGCATCGGTCAGGCGAGGGCCCACGACCCTGTCGGAAGTCAGGTGTGCGATACGGTCGCCAGTCGGATCCCGGCGGCGAGCCTCGTCGTGATAGCGCTTCGGCCGTCAATCGTCGTGTTCACTGCGATCGCGCTGCTGCCGTTCGCCTGGCTGCTCGTGCGGCGCCACGTTCTCTCAGTGGCTCCGTCGGGAGTGTCACGGTGTCTCGCCCCTCGCCCTCCGCACAGCACGCCTCTATCTTGCCGCCCGATGAAAAGGATCGCCTTTCCCGACGCGCTCGTTCTGATCTTCTCCATGATCGTTCTGGCGCAGATCGCGACCTGGCTGCTTCCGGCTGGCGAGTACGACCGCGAGCCGGTGTCGAGTGTCGCCGAGGGGCCGGAGTCGGTGACGTTGCCGGCCGGGTCCACGATCGAGACTCCAACCGGTACGATTGCCGTCGAAGGTGAGATAACGTTGCCGCCCGGGGCGGAGCGCTCTGCGCCCGGCCGGAGAGTCATCGACGGCACCTACCATCGAGTCGACGCCGATCCGCTCCCGTGGCATGCGTTCCTGACGCGGATTCCGGTCGGGATGGAGCGCGCGGCCGACATCATCTTCTTCGTGCTGATCGTTGGCGGGGTCATCGCGGTCGTGAGGCGCACTGGCGCGATCGACGCGCTGATCGGCTCGGCCATCGACCGGCTGGGCGGATCGCCGATCCTCCTGACCGGAGGGATGATCACGCTCTTCGCGATCGGCTCCTCGACGATCGGGATGGCCGAGGAGTACATGCCGTTCATTCCGATCCTCGTCGCCATGTGTCTGGCTCTCGGGATGGATGCGATCGTCGCGATGGGGATCGTCTACATCGGGGCAGGCGTCGGCTACGGCGCGGCCTCCCTCAACCCGTTCACCGTGATGATCGCGAAAGATATCGCGGGCCAGCCGGCCGATGTCTGGTTCTGGCAGCGATGGGCGCTTCTCGCGGTGCTCGTCGTGATCGGCACGCATCACCTCCTGCGTTATGCGAAACGGGTCAGGGCGAATCCGGCGCTGAGCCTGGTTCACGACGTCGATTACAGTCACGGCTTCCACATGCCGGAGAGAATGCCACTGAACGGGAGGCGAGTCGCGATCCTCATCGCGTTCGCGGCCATGATCGGGATCTTCGTCTGGGGCGTGAGCGCTCACGAGTGGTATCTCATCGAGCTGGCAGCGCTCTTCATCGGACTAGCGATCATTGCCGCAATCGTCGGCGGCCTCACTCCGAATCAGGTCTCGGGCAGCTTCCTCGAGGGAGCCGCCGAACTCAGCGCCACAGCGATCCTCATCGGATTCGCGAGGACCATCGAGGTGGTTCTCGCCGATGCGCGGGTCATTGACACCGTGATTCACGGAATCGCGGGCGTGCTCCAGAGCGCCGACGCGCTCGGCTCCTTCGCGCCCGTCGCATCCTCCTGGGGGATGCTCGCCGTGCAGAGCGTGACGAATTTCCTCATTCCTTCGGGCAGCGGACAGGCCTACGTCACGATGCCGATCATGGCCCCTCTTGCCGACATCACCCGCGTCGGCCGCGAGACCGCCATCCTCGCCTACCAGTTCGGAGACGGGCTGACGAACATGATCGTGCCCACCAACGCGCTCCTCATGGGAATGCTCGCCCTCGGTCGCATCCCGTACCAGCGATGGGTGCGCTTCATCCTGCCGCTCCTCGGAAAGATGTATCTCGTGCTCCTCGTCGTCCTCGCATATGCGGCAATGGTCAGGCTCCAGTAGCGCGCACACGGGAGGCTCCGAGCTGCGGCGGCGAGGTGACCGTTGCCACGTCGACGAGCACTTCCTCCGCGTCGACCCGCACGCCCTCGCCCATGAGCGGAGTTGGGCGCAGGCCGATGTCGCGTGACGGCCGGCCGCCACTGGCTGTTTTCGTCGGCCGCACGCCGGCAGCCGTGAACAGATCGCGCTGACTTTCCGTCCCGCTCCGCTCTGCCAGGTGGCGCCATAGCACTGCCGCACTGACGTGGCTCAGCGCTGCGCCCTGCCCGCACGCCAGCACCGCCGCCATCTGCTTCGCCCGGGGCATCCGGACCGGCCCGACCACGTACACACCGCGATGAACGACGCACAGCCGCCCGCACACGCGCGTCCACGGCCGTTGGCGGGACCCCGCCCGCAGTCAGCTGCGCGCGTGTGACGACGCCGTGCTGGTGCTCGGCGAGCGCGCCAATCATTTCGTCTGCGTGCGATGCCATGGTCCGGTTCGTTGCCAAGTCCGCAGTCGTTGCATGTTGCGAGTGCGCGTGCGGTGTTGAGAGCGAATGGAACACCGAATCCCGCAGTCGTGAGCGCGCGCCACCCGCGTGTGCGGAACTCGGTGTCGCATGATGTTCGAATCCCGCAATCGTCGTCGCAGGTTGCCGCGTCTGCGATGTTCGCAACCTCGCGCCCGACGCGACCCGCTATCGCCACGTGCGCAACCTCAGGCCGACGCGACCCGCTCGCGATGTGCGCAACCTCGCGCCGCCCGCGGAAACGTGAGCCTTGCTCTATTGTCAGATTGGGCATATTATGCCCGATATGAACAGAAAACGAACTCCCGACGTCGATCGCTGGCTGCCACTCCAGCCGCGGCAGTTCTGGATCCTGATCGTCCTCTCGGAAGCCGACCGGCACGGCTACGCGATCCTGAAGGCG
>DATKCF010000188.1:0-161947 GCA_035513345.1 Longimicrobiales bacterium | reverse complement strand
CTGTTGGGGCCGCCCTACCTGCCTGGAGGCCGGAACGAATCGCGGACATGATGGTTTCAGCGGCTGCTGGAGTGGCGGCGCGGTTGGCGGCACCGCTGAGCTGAGGCAGGCGGAGCGGTTCGAGGAATCGGACGGTGGCCCTGCCGCGAACGGGTCGGCGGGACCAGCGGGGCCAGATTTCGTAGGTGCCGGTGATGACGCACGGGATGATGGGGACTCCGGCGCGAAGGGCGATGCGGACGGTACCGGACTTCGGCTCCTGGAGTCGGCCGTCCCAGGTCCGCTCGCCCTCGATGAAGATGGCGACGCCACGGCCTCGCTCGAGGTGTCGGAGGGTGATTCGGACGGCCTGGGCATCCACCTGGTAGCGGCGAACCGGGAAGGAGCAGACGCGGCGCAGGATCCAGCCGACGAAGCGGTCGGTGAACTGGGTACTCTTGGCCATCGCGTAGACGCGTCGGGGGATGACGGAGAGGCTGAAGACGGGATCGACGAAGCTCTGGTGGTTGGCGATGAGAAGGAATGGTCCGGATGTGGGGACGTTGTCGAGTCCTTCGACATGGATGCCGCCGCTCAGGCGCCACGCGATTCGGGCCAGGAACTGGATGAGGCGGTAGAACGCGGTGGTCGGTTCGACGGGCGGATGGGCCCGCGGCTGGTCGATCCTGGGCTTCACGCGAAACGAATGTGTGGATGGAACTGGACGATCGGTCCCCGGCCGGCACGCTGATGGACGAGGCGAATCCTGTGCTGGAGCGCTTCTTCCCAGAGGCGGACGGAATGGTGGAGGAATCGAAACGACGCGAGCGGGTGGTGCTCGCTGTTGATCTGGATGGTCGACGAACTGGGCTGGACGGCGGTGATGGACGCGAGCGGCCAGACAATGGGATTCTCGGGGATGCCGACTGCCAGCGTGTGGTCGTCCAGTGTGACGGTTGCCCGGACGGCAGGTCCGAACAGCTCGGCGCGGCCGAGGTAGTCGGTGCCATCGCGGACGGGTCTTGTGGTTCTGGCCAGTCTGACGAGTGCGGGCGCCGGTCCGAGGCGGCCGTTGTCGAGCGGCATGGCCGAAACCGGTGGCATGCGGTCGACCAGTTCGGCCGCGGTGTGGTGCTGAGTAGTGCCACCGGCGGGTCGGACGGCGATTGTGGCGCCGGGTCCCCTGGTGAGGGTGGCGTGGCAGGCGTCGCACGCTTCCCTGCCGCGTCCGGCGTCGCGGATGGACGCGAAGCTGCGGCATACGGGGCAGGCCCAGAGCAGATCGCGGATAGGCATGCGGTCAGAGCCTTCCGAACATGGCGAGCAGCCGGAGCTTCCAGACCTTCCAGACGGCCTCGCGGATGATGCGTTTGGACATCTTGGACTCGCCGGAACTGCGGTCGGTGAATACGATCGGGATCTCGACGATGTCGAGGCCTTTCTTCCAGGCGCGCAGTGTCACTTCGATCTGGAACGCGTAGCCTTCGGACTCGACGCGGTCGAGCGCGATGGCTTCGAGGGCGGACCGGCGGAACGCCTTGAACCCGCTCGTTGAATCGGCGATGGGCAGACCGGTGACGATCCGGGCGTAGACATTCGCGAAATAGGAAAGCAGAAGGCGCGAGATCGGCCAGTTGACGACGGTGACGCGGCCTTCGAGGTAGCGCGAGCCGAGGACGACATCGGCGTTCTCGAGGGCGGCCATGAAGTCGGAAAGGTGGGCCGGGTCATGCGAGAAGTCGGCATCCATCTCGAACAGCCACTCGTATCCCCGCTCGATCCCCCACCTGAAGCCCTCGATGTACGCGGTTCCGAGTCCGAGCTTGCCCGCGCGATGAAGCACGTGAACCCGCGGACCTGTCGCGGCCATCGAATCTGCCAGATCGCCGGTGCCGTCGGGCGAAGCGTCGTCCACGATGAGCAGGTCCAGCCTGGCGTCCTGCCGCAGGATGGCAGGAATGAGACGAGGCAGGTTTTCACGCTCGTTGTACGTCGGCGTGATCACGAGGCCCCGGCCCGTGCCCGGCCTGGTCGTGCCAGCGCTCACCGGGCTGCTCCGCCATCGGGTTCGCCGGTGGAGGCCGCTGGCGGCCCGGGCGTTCCCCGCGACGGCCGGTCGACAGTGCCCTGCGGCGCAACGGGCGTTCCGCGCGCCGGCGGCCCGGGCGTTCCGTGCGACGGCAACAGCGGCACCAGCGCCAGAGGCAACACCTCGCCGAGGGTGAACCATACCCGCGACAGCACGGCAACGACGATCGCGGCAGCGATGGGAAAGCCTGGCACGGCAGTCAGCAGCGCGGTCATGGTCCCTTCCCTGACGCCGAGGCCGGCGGGTGCGACCAGAACCAGGTACCCGGCCAGGTAGGACGCTGCTACGGTTCCTGCGAGCAGGCGGTTATGAGCCACGGCTTCGGGCACGAACGCGGTGACGAAGAGCGAGAACGAGACGCCGAGGAGCACCCAGGACAGGCCGTAGCCGAGCGCCCATGCGAAGGCGTCCCGCGCGCGCATGCGATCGGCAAGTTCGAGGGTGTTGGCTACGCGCTGCGCTCCCTTCTCGCTCAGTCGGCCACGCAGCCATTCGCGGCCACTGCGACCGGCCGGTGTCACCGCGATGATCCAGATCAGGCCGGCCGCACTGACCAGCACGAATCCCAGAATGTACGGTGTCGGTCCGCTGACCCAGTCCGGCAGAATCACCGCGACGAAGAGCAGTCCCGAGGCCAGGAACCCGAGCTGGCCGAGCAGGGCCGCGGCTGTCGCGCCGCCGGCGGGCACGCCCGCGCGCGAGGAGAGCAGAGCAAGGCCGGCGACCTGCCAGAGCTTCCCCGGGATATAGCGGCCGAGGCTGGCCAGGAAATAGACGCGGACGGTCGTGCGTGGATCGGGTCGTCCGATACCCAGGTCGGTTACGATCCGTCGCCAGAGGAACGCGTGGGTCAGATAGAAGCCGATCAGCAGGACGAGCGAAACGCTCAGCCGGATCGGCGACGGCGAGTAAGCGCGGACATCCGTCCATTCAAGCGAATCGAGCTGCGGGGCAAGCAGAGCCCACATGCCGTACAGCACCACAACGAGGATGACGGCTTGTGCACCTCGCCACGCCCACCTGCTTCCACTCAAGGTCACGCCTCCCTCGCCACGAGCCCGATCCGTCTGGCCAGTAGTGGAACCCGGCTTCCGAGCGCTTTCTCGAGCAGATTCCACAGCGGAAGGTGCGATGGCAGGCGCCGTATCGCCATGACCTCGAGCCCGGCCGAGCTGACGGCGTCGGCCAGTTCGCGCTCCGACCGCATGCCGATGTGGGACGGGTCGGCGTCGCGCAGGATCCCCCGCTCGCGCAAGCGCTCGAACACGTGCTCGCGGTTGGGTGTGTAGAGGACGAGCGTTCCGCCGGACCGCAGCACGCGGCGGGCCTCGCGCAGAACGCGGCCGAGCGTGACGTCATCGAGGTGCTCGGTGAGGTCCGCGGCAATGACTGCGTCCACGGAATCGTTCGGCAGCGGCAGTGCGGCGGCATCGGCGCGAACGAAAACGGCCGTCGCGCGTTCGGCGGCGGCCACTCGCTTCGCCGCCGCGAGTGCGGCGGGCGCGAGGTCGATGCCGATGGCCTTCGCGCCGTGGCGGCCGGCCTCGATGGCGAAGGTGCCCATTCCGCTGCCGATGTCGACGATCCTGAGGCTGTCGAGGCCGGGCAGCATCGAGAAGACGTTGCTGATGCGCTGCCGCGCGAATCGCGTCCGCTTGCTGTACCGCGCGGCGAGGTCGTCGAAATAGCTGGCGTCATACCGGCCGGCAACGTCGTACGCAGTCAGGCCGGCGTCCTGCTTCACGCGGCTCCGGTCCTGTCGAGGGAACCGGTTCCGGCCGCTCCGCCTGTCATCGGCCGCCGGCGCAGGCCCGTCGCGGCGACACCGCCCAGCAGCAACAGCAGCGCTGCCGATGCGAACGCCGAGTTGTTGAGGCCGCTGCTGTCGTAGTACAACCGGACCTGGTGCGTGCCGGCGGGCACGGGGATGGCGCGGAACGTGTAGTTCGCGCGCAGGATCGGCGCTTCGTTGCCGTCGATCTCCGCTTTCCACGCCGGATAATAGTTGTCCGTGATGACGAGCAGCGCAGGCCGGTCGGTGGTCACGTTCAGTGTGTAGTGATCGGCTTCCCTCTCGGCCCACGACACGGTTCCCTGCGGATCCGGTTGCACTTCGAGTTCCGCGGGCAACGGCTCGCGCAGCAGCACGGTCGAGCGCGGATCGAAGTCCTCGGACAGGAGTCGTTCGACGGCGACATCGTCGTTCACGATTTCCGTGGATCCCGCGAGCCACGCGCGCGGCAGCGCGTTCAGGTTGCGGTACACGGCCGAGTTCCTGCCGAGGTGTACTTCCTCGAAGCCGGGGTCGGCGATCCGCTGGGTGAGCACGACGTACTCGACATTCGCGAGGTTCATCAGGCGCAGATTCGACACAGCGACATTCGGTGCGCTGTCGGCGTCGCCCATCAGATGCCGGTACCGGCCGATCTCGTTGCCGTGATGGCCCGTGAGCTGTTCGATACCGTGTCGCGCGAGCGTGTTCCAGCCGTACGCGCGACCGGCGCCGACGCCGAGGCTGCCGAGGTCGAAAACCCGGAAGACCTCGCCGGCCGCAACGCGGTCCTGGAGGAACCGGATCGTGTCGTCCGCCTGGAAGATCGCACCACCGGCCTGACTGCTCGAATAGAGGACGGTGCCGCGGATGAACGGGCGGTCAACGCGATACAGGTCGATCGCCGCCAGGAGCGCGAACGCGAGGACGGCTTCGCGAACACCCAACAACCCGCGCGACACCGCTTCCCACAGAGCGGCGACGCTGGTGGCGAACGCGAACGCGATCCAGAACCCGGACCGTATGTAGGCGAGGTTCGTCTGCAACGCGGGCGCGCGGCCCGGTGTCGTGCCGAACACCGATTGCCAGAGGCTCGTGATGATGTTGCCACTGCTCTGTGCCAGCGCGAGCAGCAGGAACGTGCCGGCGATGATCCAGAGCGCCAGCCGTGTCCTGCTCGTACGTGTCGTGTCCGGCCGCTCCGCCTGCGCATCGATCAGCCGCTGCACGGCCATCGCGCCGAGCGTGGCGATGCTCAGTCCGTAGAGGAAAATGATAAGCGATGGTGCGCGGAACAGGCTGACGCCCGGAATCAGGTAGAAGAGCCTGAAGATCGGTGTCGTGGCGCCGAGTGCGTAGAGAACGGAGAGCATGCCGAGAGCGGCGAAGAACCACGTTCGCGGCTCGCGTTTCCCGATGAACAGAAGGGGCAGGAGAAGCAACGGGATGAGGCCCGCGTATTCGTGATTGATCTTGAACTCGTTCCTGCCCCAGTAGCGGTCGCCCGGTCGGACTTCGGTTGGCACATCATCGCCGACGAATTCCGGAACGACGAGCGCCATTGCTTCTTCGGGGTGCAGCGACCACGTCGCCGAGTACTCGTAGCCCGTCTCCTCCACAGTCTTGTCGGCGCGGTGCGACCAGTCCTGCAGGTACTGGAGCGGTGGCAGGAACTGCACGGTGGCTGCGCCCACACCCAGGACACCGGCGAGTGCGAACAGCCCGACGAGCTTCGCGGCGGCAGCGCCGCTGCGTTCGGCCCGCCAGATCTGCCACGTGCGGAAGAAGAAGTAGAGCGACACGCCCCACACAGTGAAGTACGCCAGCTGCATGTGCGATGTAAAGACGACGAGCGCGAGGCCGAGCGAGAACGCCGCGAAGTCCGCGAGCCGCCTGTTGCGAGCGCACCGCTCGGTCAGCCAGAACATCAGTGGCGCGAGCGATGACACGAACAGTTTGCCGTCGCCCCCGGGAAAGACGAGGCTGACGAGGTCGGCGCCCATCATGAACACGAGACCACCGAAGAATGCGGCGCCGCGGCCGATCCCGATCGAGCGCAACCACAGGTACGCGAAGATCCCGGCCGCGTAGACGTGCAGCAGCATCTTCCATCCCCACATTGTCTGCGCGTCGAGGAAGAAGAGAGCGAGTGACGGCGGATAGAAGATGTCACCGTGCATGCCGTCGACGAACGGGATGCCGCCGAAGAGCAGCGGGTTCCAGAGTGGGAACCGGCCCAGCTCGGTGACGAACGACGTGTAGAACTGACGTGCGAAGTAGCTGAGCGCCAACGTGTCCGTACCGAGCAGGAGCGCGCCCTCGAGGATGACCTCGCGGAACAGCAGCGCCGTCACGATGGCGTAGGCGATCGGCGGCAGCCATGCCGGGATGCCGGCGTGGGGGTCGATCGCGTTCGCGGCGCCGGTCCCCTTCCCTGCTTCGACTGAACCGGTTCTCCGCCTTGTCCGCCGCGTCTTCCGCTCAGCCATGAGCCGGCCCGTCCGTCGTAGTCATCCGCTGGTCTTCCCGTTCCGCAGTCCGGTGTAGATCTCGACGTGGCGTTTCGCGAGTCGTTCGACGCTCCAGTTACGCACGACCCGCTCGCGCGCGCGAATGCCCATTGCGGCAAGATCGTCGCGACGCAGCAGTGCCACGACGGCACTTGCCAGGCTTTCCGGGTCGGCGGGCTCGAACAGTGAGCCGGTCGTGTCATCGACGATCTCGGGCAGCCCGCCCGTGTTCGAAGCGGCGACAGGCCGCTGGCAACTCATTGCTTCGAGCGCGGCGATGCTCGTCGCTTCCATCAGCGATGGTATGACGACGGCGTCGGCCGACGAAAGAATGCCGGGCATCTTCGTGTTCGGCTGCGACCCGAGGAATCGAATCGCGTGTGATACACCGATGCGTTCCGCCAGCGCCTCGAGGTGGCTGCGCTGCGGTCCGTCGCCCGCGATGACGACCTCCACATCCGCTTCGGCGAGAATCGCGGGCATGGCCCGTATGAGGTACTCGACGCCGTTCTTCTCGAACAGCCGGCGAGGCACGACCAGCCTGTAGCCGTGCGGTCTCGGCGGAAGCGAAGGCTCGACCGGCGCGAACATGGTCGTGTCCACGCCGTTCGTCAGCGCTTCGGCGTGCGGGTGCGCATGGAGGTCGAGCGCAACGTCCCGGATCTCCTCGCTTGCCGCAAGCAGCCAGTCCGCGGACCGGATGATGGCACGAAGGACTGGCCTCCACGCGGGTCGCTTCGCCAGTCGCAGGAAATGCGATGTGTGGAGCGTGAGCACCAGCGGCTGGCGGGTGCGTCGCCTCGTGATGATTGCGGGTGGCGCCGATGCGAACGTCTGGGCGTGCAGCACGTCAGCGCGCGCGGCCTGCCGCCGGTACTCCGGAATCGACGCGAGCGTGTGCGCGGCCCAGCCGGCCTTGTTGCGCGCCGGAAACCATGTGCGGACCACGTTGACGCCATCCATCACTTCGCGCGCAGGCGCTTCCGGCTTCGACCGCGACGTCACCATCGTCACCTCGTGGCCCAGGCGAACCAGCTCGCGGCAGAGGTAGAACGCATGGCTCTCGAGGCCGCCCACCTCAGGCGGAAAGTAGATGCACTGCTGCAGAATCCGCATCAGGGACCGGCCCAGTCCACCGTTCGACGGTCGGCGCCGGTCAGCACGTGGACGATGATGTCGGCTATCCGATCCGCGGCCCTGCCGTCGCCGTACGGATTCGGATATGTCCGTTCGTGCAGTGCGGGTGCGCGGCTCCGGGCTGCGGCCAGCTCTGCATCGGACGCCGCCGCTCCCGCGGTGCCCCGCTCGCGCTGCTCCTCGCGCAGCGCTGCCAGGAAGCGCCAGCCGTGACCATCGAGGATGCCGGTCGCGTATCGCTCGATGCGCGCGGGATCGGTGCCGACGAGCGCGGAAATGCCCTGATCGACCGCCTCCGGCCGTTCCGTCACGTCACGCAGCACGAGCACGGGCTTCTGGAACGTCGGCGCTTCCTCCTGCAGGCCACCCGAATCCGTGATGATCAGTTCGGCCGCCTGCATCGCACGCACCATATCCCGGTATCCGAGCGGCTCGCACAACGTGATGCGCGGGTGTCCGCCCAGCACGGCCTCCGCCGCGCTCTTCACGTTCGGATTCGGATGGACCGGATAGAGCAGCTGCACGTCATCAAAGCGGTCCGCCACCGCGCGCAATGCCGTGAACGCGCGCCGCAGCGGTTCGCCGAACGACTCCCTGCGGTGAGCTGTCACGAGCACGAGCCTGCGCCCGCTCGCCAGCGTCGAGCGCAACGCATCCCCCACGCCTTCGTCCGGACTGCCACTGTCCCGCCGGCCGGCAACTTCCAGCAACGCATCGACGACGGTGTTGCCCGTCACGTGAACCGCCTCGAGGGGAACGCCTTCGGCGATCAAGTTCTCTCTCGCCTTTCGAGTTGGTGCAAAATGGATGTCCGACACAACACCGGTCAGTCGCCGGAACACCTCTTCCGGCCAGGGCCGCCACTTGTCGCCACTGCGCAGCCCGGCCTCGACGTGAGCGACACGGGTCCGCTCGTAGAAGCCAACGAGTCCGGCGACGAAGACGGAAGCCGTGTCGCCTTCCCCAACGATCAGATCGGGTCGCTCGGTACGCACGATGTCGCGCAGACCGACAAGGCATGCAGCAGTGACGTCATAGAGGTCCTGGCCCTCGCGCATGATCTGCAGGTCGTGATCGACCGGAAGCGAGAAGACGTCGAGGACCTGCTGCATCAACGGACCGTGCTGGCCCGTGAGTGCGACGCGCGTCGAGATTCCGGTGGCACGTTTCAGGGCGTGCACAACCGGCGCCAGCTTGATGCCCTCGGGCCGGGTCCCGATCACGACGAGAACCCGGGGCTGTCCTGATTCAGGCGTCATCAGGCCTGGTGCCCGACCGGGTCCCGGGCGCATCGGGTCGATCGTCGGCCGGCTCGAGCCGTTTTTCGATCCGTTCGATGCGCCGCTCGATGGATTCGACGTCAGTCCTGAGCTGTGCAACCAGTTCACCGACGAATCCGAAGCCGAACAGCAGGAACCCGAGCACTTCCAGCAGAATCACGAGGTACAGCAATGGCCGGAACCCGAACGGCGGCATCGCCTGTACTGCGCGCAGGACTATCGTGACGAGTCCGACAACCAGTCCTGTGCCGGCCAGGACGAGGCCGGTGAGGCCGAACACGATCAGCGGTTTCCGTGCGTAGAACAGAACGAACGTGACGGATGCCAGATCCAGGAGGCCCACGAGAATGCGGCCACGGCCGGCATACTTCGCGACACCATGCCGGCGGGGAAGCAGCTCGATGTCGATTTCGGTGACCGTGAAGCCTCGCGCGAACGCGAGCACAACGAAGAAACGATGCCAGTCGTGACGGAGCCGGACTTCCTCGAGAACCTCGCGCCGGAACGCCTTCATCGAATTGATGTCGGACACGGGGATCCGGAATATCGCGCGCGTCAGTCTGTTGTAGATGGACGAAACGACGCGCTTCTCGTACCGGCCGATCTTGCGGCCCGTGACAATGTCCCAGCCGTCGTCCAGCTTGCGCAGGAAGCGCGGAATCTCGTCGACCGAGTGCTGAAGGTCGGCGTCGAAAAGAACGATCCAGGTGGCGTCCGTTGCGCGCACGCCGGTAACCATCGCTTCCGTCTTGCCGAAGTTGCGCCGGTGACTGACGATCCGCAGGCGGCTCCAGCCGTCGGCGCACTCGAGCGCGCGCTCGGCGGTCCCGTCCGTCGAGCCGTCATCCACAATGATGACCTCTCCCTCCAGACCGTGCCGCTCGAACATCGACTTCAGCTCGGACACCAGGTCCGGCATGTTGTCCGCTTCGTTGTACGCGGGGACAAGAACCGCGAAATCGCGGCGTACGCCCGACGAAAGGTCGGTCCCGGATGGTGCTGTGTGCGCGGGGACGGTCGACATGGGGGCGGGTCAGTCAGTCCGCGGCGGGGATGCGCCGGTCATCGTCAGACGCGCTTGCGCATCCGGGCGGACAGAATGCCGAGCTGGTCGCGGTACTTCGCTACCGTGCGGCGGGCGATCTGGACGCCTTCCTCCCTGAGGATGTTGACGATGGCCTGGTCGGTGAGTGGTTTCCTGGAGTTCTCGTCGTCGACCAGCTTGCGAATCCTTGCCTTGATGCCGCGCGCGCTCACGTCTTCGCCCGATGTCGTCGACAGTCCGCTCGAGAAGAAGTACTTGAGCGGCAGAACGCCGCGCGGCGTCTGAACGTACTTCTCGTTCGTGACGCGTGATACCGTGGACTCGTGCATGTTGATGACTTCGGCGACTTCGCGCAGCGTCAGCGGACGGAGATACTGGACGCCCTTCTCGAAGAATTCGCGCTGACGGTCGACAATGAAGTTCATCACCTTCAGCATCGTCTGGCGCCGCTGCTCGATCGCCTGGATCATCCAGTTCGCGCTGTTGAGCTTGGACGAGATGAACTCCTTGTTCTCGCCCTTGTACTTGTTCTTGTCGCGCGCGATGTCCCGATATGTCTTCGACAGACGGAGCCGCGGCAGGTTCGTATCGTTCAGGAACACCAGGTAGTCACCGTCGATCTTGTCGACGATCAGGTCCGGTGTAATGTAGTCGTCCGCCGGCGCGGCATACTTCAGGCCGGGCTTCGGGTCGAGTTTCGCGATCTGATCTTCGGCCGCCTGCACTTCCTTCGGCGTGATCCCGAGTTCCTTGGACACCTCCGACCGGCGATGGTTGATGAGCTGGTCGAAGAACCGGTCGACGAGGACGTACGCCAGCGTATTCTCGTCGTTGGCGTCACGCAACTGGAGCAGCAGACATTCGCGCAGGTTACGGGCCGCAATGCCGGGCGGATCAAAGGCCTGAACCGTGGCGATCATGTGCTCGACCTCGTCGAGATCCATGGTCGTGTGCGGTTCGCCGGTGGCCTCGTCGATCGCGCCTTCATCGGCGATCCATTGATTGAGGCTGTTGCGGATCTGCTCGGCCGAACAGGTCAGATAGCCGGTTTCGTCGATATTGCCGATGATCTCCTCGCCGATCAGGACCTGACGCGATGTCAGCCGGAGATGACTCAGCTGGTCGTGCAGGTGGTCGTACAGGTCACGCGCCTCGACCGTGACCGGCTCGAAGTGCTCGCGCTCCTCGTACTCCGCGCGGCGGCCACCGGTATCGAAGCCATCGAGGAGTATCTCTTCCCAGTCGATCTCGTTCTCGTCCTTCTGGTCCTCCTTCTCCTTGTCCTTCTCGGTCGTCGCGAGTTCCTCGTCCGAAACCGCAGGCTCCTCCAGGTCGAGAAACGGGTTGTTCAGCATCTCCTGCTTGATGTGCTGCTGGAGGTCGAGCAGCGGCATGTAGAGCAGATCCATCGCCTGGTACAAACGGGGATTAATCTTCAGCTCCTGCTTGAGCTGCGTGCTCTGGTACAATCCGGTGCGAACCATCAGGCCACCTTCCCCGGACGCTCGTAACGGTTCCGCATGCGAGTGGTAAGCGTGGGGCCGAAGTAGATCTCGGCGACCTCATCGTTCCACACGAGTTCGGCGACGGTGCCTGACACGCGAACGCGCCCGTCGTACATGATGTACGCGCGGTCGACGATATCGAGAGTCTGCTCGACGTTGTGGTCCGTGATGATCACGCCAATGCCGCGATGCCTGAGGTCGGCCACTATCTGCTGGATGTCATTGACCGCTATGGGATCGATACCCGCAAACGGCTCGTCGAGCAGCATGAACTTTGGCCGGCTGACGAGCGCGCGCGTGATCTCGAGGCGGCGCCGTTCGCCACCGGAGAGCGAGTACGCCTTCGCCTTGCGCAGGTGGCTCAACCCCAGTTCACCGAGCAGTTCGTCGAGTCTCGCCTTGCGCGCCTTTCGTGGCAGGCCAAGCGTCTCGAGGATCGCCATGATGTTCTCTTCGACCGTGAGCTTGCGGAACACCGACGGTTCCTGTGCGAGGTAGCCTATGCCCCGCCTTGCGCGCTTGTACATCGGAGTCCGCGTGATGTCGGATCCGTCGAGGAGAACGCGTCCGGCGTCCGGTGCGATGAGCCCGACCATCATGTAGAACGTGGTCGTCTTGCCAGCGCCGTTAGGCCCGAGCAGACCGACGATCTCGCCCTGTGCGACCGACAGGTCGACATCCGATACGACCTTGCGTTTCCGATAGACCTTCAGCAGTCCTTCGGTCCGGAGCCTGCTCGCATCGGCCGGTGGCGAGGGTGCGTCCGCCGGCCCGCCGACGGGAACGTCGAGGAGCTCGTCCACCTTGCGCTCGATTGCTTCGACCACCGCGACGCGATCCGCGCCGGCATCCTCGAGTGCGGCCGGGTGCAGTCCAACGCGCTCCCATCCGGGTCCCGGCGGATCCATCACCACGACGTTCTCCGCCACCAGACGGGACAGGACCTGTTCCTCGAGATACCGATCGAAGTCCTCCGGACGTACGTCCTCAGCGACGCTCCCGGACAGGAGCGCGTTGCCGGACCGAACACGGGCGAATGCTCCGCGCACTGCGGCCAGCCACTCGCCGCGGTCCAGCCAACCTTCAGGATCGGCACGCCGGACCAGCTCGAGCAATCCGAGCGCGACGGACGTGTCATGCCGGCGGAGACCGGCCACGAACCCAAGCAGATTCATCGTTGGTCCCCGCCGCCCGCGGTCCCGCCCGTCTGCGGTATCGCCTGCAGGTACATTCCCTGCACGTCACCCTCGGCCACGACGGTTTCCACACCCTGATCCCTCAGTTGAATCGTGATCCTGCGCGCGAGCATGTAGTTGATGCCGGGCTCGGCGTCGGGATTGGCCTGGTCACGGACGCGGTACGTCGATGTCGCCCGTTCGGTAACGCCGACGGCGATGACGTGGTCGACCTGCATGCTGCTGGCCATGGCGGAGTCCGGCTCGATCTGTTCGGCCTCGGCAAAGACCGCGATCACGGTGTCGCCGCGCAGCCAGTCCCTCGCCGCGATCGCCGGGACGCTCGCATCCGCCATTTCGTCACCGAGCCGTTCGCCGTAGGCGTTGCCGACGGCAACCACGCGGTCCAGAACCTGCCCCGGCGCAATCGCGTCGATCGAGTCAGCGGTCATCCGGAAGTCAGCGGATGTCGCCACGGCTCGTGTCGATGGATCGAGGCGAGCACCTTCGGCTTCCACATCGACGTTCTCGCCCGCCGCCACCAGACGCTGAACCTCGCCGTTCGTGAAGAACAGCCGGATCAGTGGTGCTTCGACCCTGGTGTCCGTGCCGTCGAGCCGTGCCGAGCGCAGCGCGGTCAGTTCCTCGATCTCGTTGAGGTCATTGGTCCGGCCGCGCACCGTGTCGCCCATCAGGACGTAATCTTCCGCGGTCAACCGGGCGGACACGGCCAGGCGGAGATTGCCGGATTCCCGGTCCCAGGACGCTTCCTCGCCCAGGCCCACGACATCGGAGCGTGTCAGCACGACCGTGCCCCACGCATCGAACCGGGACCGGCCGGTGATGTCCATTCGGTCCGCATCGACGATCGTCGTGTCACGCCGCGTCGTATCCGTATCCGCCACCGACACGAGGCGAGCGTGTGGCCGCCCGCTCGGGATCCTGATCAGCGCTTCCTCACGGTTGGGCCCGGGCTGGTAGTAGTTCATCAGCGGCGCTTCGATTACCGACCCGGTCGTACGGTCGGTCAGCACGACATCACCCTGCGCGATCGCGCTACGGTCCGTCTCGACATAGCGCACGTACGCGGCCGTGAGCACGTTCTCCTCATCAGTGTAGCGGACGTTCCCGACGAACTCGATGAGACCCTGGCCCGTATAACGGGCGACACTGTCGGATGCGATGGTGACCCCGTTCGGACATCGGAACCGCGCGCCGCCGCCGATGAACACGAGTTCCTGGGGCGTCCGCGCGTTGAACATGTTCGTCGTCCCCGAATCGATGATGTAGCAATCCGCGCCCTGCGCGCTTGCGACAGCGGGCAGTGCAGCCGCGGCCATCGCGATGAACGGGCCCGAACGGAGCAAGCGCTTCATGCGACTCAGCATCCGGATGGCATCTGACCGCGCACGTTGGTCGCGTTGATGTTGCGGAACCCGTCATCGGCACGGAACCGGTCGGCGGTCGTTATCCGGCCATCCCATTCGAAACGTGTGGGCAGTTCGCTCCACAGCTGTCTGGTTCCGGGATCGTAGTTCAGCTCCTCCGTGCGGATGGTGCACAGGTTCTCGGTCACGAGAACGACGCTGCCGCGCGCGATCAGCGCGTCTGTCGCCTGGTTGAGCGAGCCGCTGTCGGCGGTGATCGTCGAACTGTGGCGGCCGTCCACATCGAACGTTTGCAGATTCACACCCTTCACGTGATACACGGTCGAGTCGTCGAACACGTACACGGTGTCGTACTGGCCGATCGCGCTGCGGACGCCGTTGTTCGTGGCGTTGTGCGTCGCGTCGATCATGATCTTGTCGGACCGCAGGTCCTGGTATCCATCACCCGTCGGCTCGTCCGTGACGCCCCGGCAGGCCGCCAGTGCGAGAATCAGCATTGCGGCGACGTACACACGACCACTCATATCACACCGGACCGCAGCAGATCGTGCAGGTGAACGATGCCGTGCAGCGTGCGGTGCTCGTCGACGACCGGCATCGCCATGATGCCGGTCGTTTCCATCTGATAGATCGCGGCGGCCGCGAGCGTGTCCGGCGTCGTCAGTTTCGGCGTCGTCGTCATTATCGTCGAGACCGGGATATCGAAGATGTCCGTGGTCCGCTCGAGCAGTCGGGTCAGGTCACCGGCGGTGATGACGCCGACGACACGTCGCTGGCCGTCGATGATCGCGACCGTCCCCCGCCGCTCGGCGAGCAGCACAATGCACTGGCGCATGGCGGCGTCGACGCCGAGCGCTGGCAGATTGTCGGTCAGCATGACGTCGCTGACGCGTAGCGTCAGCTTGCGACCCAGTGCGCCACCGGGGTGCAGCCTGGCGAAATCGTCGCGCGTGAATCCGCGCAGGCGAAGCAGTGCGACGGCGATCGCATCACCGAGCGCGAGCGCGGCGGTGGTCGACGTCGTCGGTGCCAGGTCGTGCGGACAGGCCTCTTCGCCAACGCGTGCGTCCAGCACGACGTGCGCGGACCGGCCCACGAGCGAGTCCGGCCTGGCCGTGATGGCAATCATGCGGACGCCGTACCGGCTGAGGTGCTCGACGAGACCGGCCATCTCCGATGAGTTGCCGCTCTTCGACAGCAGGATGGCGACATCGCCGTCACCGACGATGCCGAGGTCGCCGTGCAGGCCCTCGACGGGATGCAGGAATGCGGCGGCGGTACCGGTCGACGTCAGTGTCGCCGCGATCTTGCGGGCGACGATGCCGCTCTTGCCGATTCCGCTCACGAGGGTCCGGCCAGCGGAGTGGTGGAGCATGCGAACCGCGTCCACGAACGCGTCGCCGAGGCCTGCCTCGATTGCGGCGATGGCCTCGGCTTCGAGCCGGAGCACTCGCCGGCCCTCGGCGAGGATCGCGGCATCGTCGAGTTCGCCGTGCGCGAGCACCTGTGACGCCTCGCTGGCGACCGGCGTCATGCCGGGCTTCCCTGTTCGCGTTCCTTCACGTAGCGCTCCACCATCGCGTTCCATTCGCCGCGCGCCCGCAGCAGGGTCTCGCCGAACTCGCGGACGGCGCCATGGCCGCCTGGGCGGCTCGTCGTCCAGTGGGCCGCAGCCCGGACTTCCGGTACCGCATCCGCTACCGCAACCGCGAGGCCCGCCCTTCGCAGGATCGGCAGGTCGGCCAGGTCGTCGCACAGACAGGCCGTCTCCGTCCAGCCGACACCCTTCTCGACATGAAGTCGATCGAGCACCTCGAGCTTGAATCCGCCGGGCGCCTCGTGGAACGCGATACCGAGTTCCTCCGCGCGCAGCCGGCTTGCCTCCGATGGCCGGCCACTGACCATCGCTACTTCGAGTCCGGACCAAACCATCATCTTCACACCGAGCTGGTCCTTGATGTCGAAGCGTTTCAGTTCGGCGGCATTGTCCTGCCCGGCCGTGCCGACGTACAGACCGCCATCCGTCATCACGCCGTCGACATCGAGGACCACGAGCCGGACGGCGCGTGCGCTGCTCTCGTTCACCGTCGCCGCCGCTGCGCGCTCACGTAGCGCTCGCGCCGGCCAGGGCACGTCCCGAGATCGCTTCGCGCAGCGCGAGCACGTCGCGCAGCAACGGCAGCAACGCATCGAGCCGGAGCATGTTCGTCGAATCGGACGGCGCGCTCGCCGGATCCGGGTGCACTTCGAGAAACAATCCGTCCGCGCCCGCCGCGGTCGCGGCCAGTACGAGCGGCCGGATGAACTGTGGATCGCCGCCGCTCGCGCCGGCCGCGGCGCCAGGACGCTGCACCGAGTGCGTACCGTCGAAGATCACGGGAGCGCCGGTCGCCTCGCGCAGCCGGCCGAACGAACGCATGTCGACGACCAGGTCCCCATAGCCGAAGAACGTGCCGCGCTCGGTAGCAGCCGTGCCGCCAGCACCCGCGCGCCGCACCTTGTCCACGGCGCCGGCCATCTGTTCGGGCGACATCCACTGGCCCTTCTTCACGTTGACCAGCGCGCCCGTCGAACCCGCGGCCTCGAGCAGATCCGTCTGCCGGCACAGGAACGCCGGGATCTGGAGCACGTTGCAGACCTGCGCGGCCGGTGCGGCGTGCGCGGGCTCGTGCACGTCGGTCAACAGAGGAAGGCCCGTCGCCTCCCCCACTCGTTCGAGGCGACGAAGTCCGTCATCGATGCCCGGACCGCGCAGTGCATCCGGCTGGCTCCGGTTCGCCTTGTCGAACGACGCCTTGTAGATGACCGGCAGGCCCGTGTCACGGGCAATCGCAGCAAGGGCCTCACCCACCCGCAGGTTCAGGGCGTCGTCCTCGAGAACGCACGGCCCCGCGATCAGGAAGAACGCTTCCCCTCGGAAGCAGGCGGCAAGACGGTCCGTCGTCATTGCGCCTGCATGGCCGGGCTGCGGACTGGCGCGCGTTCCACACTGCCCGCCGGGGTCTCGCCCTCGCGCGCTGCCGACCGTTGCGCGGCCGCGCGGATGAATGCCGTGAACAGCGCGTGCGCACGCATCGGCCGTGACTTCAGTTCGGGATGGAACTGGCAGCCGAGGAACCACGGGTGGTCCGGCAGTTCGATGATCTCGACGAGGTTGCCATCGGGCGAGAGGCCACTGAACCGCATACCGTGCTCGGCGAGCACGTCCCGGTAGGCGTTGTTGACCTCGTAGCGATGGCGGTGTCGCTCGCTGATCTCGAGCGAGCCGTACGCTTCGTGCGCACGGCTGCCCTGACGCAGCCTCGCCGGGTAGGCACCCAGTCGCATCGTGCCGCCCTTGTCGGTCACGTTGCGCTGCGAGTCCATCAGGCAGATCACAGCCTGATCGAGGTTGCCCTGGAACTCCGACGAATGGGATTCCGCCATCCCGGACGCGTTCCGCGCGTACTCGATGACGGCAACCTGAAGGCCGAGGCAGATGCCGAAGAACGGCAGGTCGTTTTCACGCGAGTACCGCACGGCATCGAGCATGCCCTCGACACCGCGCACGCCGAATCCGCCGGGTATCAGCAGTCCATCGAAGCCTGCCAGTACGTCCGCGGGCCGGTCGGCCTCGAAGTCCTCACTCGACAGCCAGGCGATCTCGACGCCGACATCGTTGGCAATGCCGCCGTGCACGAGCGCTTCGGCGACCGACTTGTACGAATCGACAAGCGACGTGTACTTGCCAACGACCGCGATCCTGACGCTTCCGCTGCGCGGCGCCTTCACGCGCTCGACCATCGCTTCCCAGCGCGACAGGTCCGCCGGCCCCACGTCGAGCCCGAGCTTCTCGACGATCAGTTCATCGAGCTTCTGCTGGTGGTACTTGAGCGGAACCTCGTAGATCGTTTCGACATCCCTCGCTTCGACGACGGCCGCAGGATCCACGTTCGTGAACAGCGCGATCTTGCGCCTGATCGATTCCTCGAGCGGCCGGTCCGTCCGGCAGATCAGAACATCCGGCTGGATTCCGATCTCCATCAGTTCGCGGACCGAATGCTGCGTCGGCTTCGTCTTCAGTTCGCCCGCCGCAGCGATGTACGGCACGAGCGTGAGGTGCACGAACAGCGTGTGCTCGCGGCCGATGTCCTGGCGGAACTGGCGGATCGCCTCCAGGAACGGCTGCGACTCGATGTCACCCACCGTGCCGCCGATCTCGGTGATCACGACATCGTGATTCGTCGCCAGGCGCCGGATCGCCGCCTTGATCTCGTCCGTGATGTGCGGAATCACCTGGACCGTGGCGCCCAGATAGTCGCCTCGCCGTTCCTTCGTGATCACGTCCAGGTAGATCCGGCCGGTCGTGATGTTGTTCGCCTGCGACACCGACTCATCGATGAACCGTTCGTAGTGCCCCAGATCGAGATCCGTCTCCGCACCGTCATCCGTCACGAACACTTCGCCGTGCTGGAATGGGGACATCGTGCCCGGATCGACGTTGATGTACGGGTCGAACTTCTGGATCGTCACTCGCAGCCCGCGCTCCACCAGCAGCCTGCCGATGGACGCCGCCGCAATGCCTTTCCCCAGAGAGGAAACGACTCCGCCGGTTACGAAGATGAACTTGGTCGGTGGACGGCTCTGTTCGCTCATGGTCTCGCTTCGGGTGCGCTCGGGGTTTGCTCTCCTGTCAACAATCGGGCCGCGACTCGCTCGATATCGGCCGGCGTGTCCACTCCGCGCTCGGCCGATTCGACCACGCCGACGCCGATCGTGAGTCCCGCCGCCAGCGGACGCAACTGCTCGAGCCGCTCCGCCTCCTCCAGTTCGTGCGCGGGCAACTCGACCCAGCGCTGTAAAGCCGACCGTGTGAAGGCGTAGACGCCGACGTGCCGCAGCCAGAGTCCCGCCGACAGGTCCGCGGGGCCTGGCGCGCCCTCCCGCCTGAACGGGATCGGCGCCCGCGAGAAATACAGAGCGGCGCCATCGGAGCGCCGCGTCACCTTCACAACGGACGGATCCGCGTACGCCGCTACGTCACGTATCGGCGTCGCCACCGTCCCTATGTCTCTGCCTCCGCGAACCTGCTCGATCGCCGCGGCCACGGTCTCTTCCTCGATGAGCGGCTCATCCCCCTGAACGTTCACTATGATGTCGAAGGCGGACCACTCGGGCCGTCCCGCAACCTCCGCGACCCGGTCCGTACCGGATTCGTGCGAGCGCGACGTCATCTCGACGTTCGCACGGAAGCCCCGGCAGGCCGCCGCAACTTCCGCCGCGTCCGTCGCGATCACGCAGGCGTCCAGCGTCCTGAAGCCCGACACCCGCCGCCAGACCCACTCGATCAGCGGGTGCCCGCCGATCTCGAGCAGCGGCTTCCGCGGCAGTCGCTCCGACCCCAGTCTTGCGGGCACGACGCCGAGGATCCGGCTTTCACGCACGTGGGTCACGGCCTCCGGCGTGGTCGAGAAAAGGGCGCGGCGCTACGCAAGATTCAAGCCGCAAGGCGGACTCTCGAATCTAATCGACGCGGCAAGCGATGTCAAAGCAGGAACTTCCAGCGTGCTTCAATCGATCGGTGCCCACGGGTACCGGCGGGGCAAGGAAATGCCGAATCGCAGCTCGGACCGATCAGTGTCGGACGGATCGACCAGACCGGTCAACCAGACGATGCGGAAGCGGAGACTCAGGCCGACGTTCTGCACGAGATCGGTGTCGCCACCGTGTCGCCATGCGTTTCCGATCCGGTGCTGCAGTTCGAGCGCCGGCCGTTCGAGGATCGGGAGCCGGATACCGGGGATGGGAATGACGTAGTCGGATTCGACCCAGACCAGACGGTCGCCGCGGAGCGCTCCGTCGAGGAGCGTGGCGAGCGTGGCCTGACCGCCGATGGTGTTCCAGCGCTGGCGAGGCAGGCTGTCGGAGCCGATGGGACCGCGGAACCGCCATTTGACGCGCAATGTCTGGTTCGCGAGCGCATTGATGGCGATCTCGCCGCCGATGTCGAAGCGGGCGAACGCGTGCTCACCATCGAATACTTCAGCGGCGGTTTCGACCGCCGCGTGCACGGACCCGATCGAGGTCGCGCGTTCCCACTCGCCGTCGATGGCGGCGGTGACGCTTGTGATGCGCCCGTCACTGACGAGCGGATTGGGGCGCGCGGGGTCGTTGAAGGCGTGCCATGGGTCGAGGCTGGGCAGGGACCTCGCGTCCTCGATCTGCGCTGTCAGCAGGAACGAGAGGTCGGAGTACAGCGAATGGACGGCAAGGCTCTGACGCACGAAGAAGCGGTCGGCGGCGTAGTAGTCGCGGTAGTCGTGACCGCTCCAGATGTAGGTGAACGAGTTGGTCCAGCCGCGGTTCCATCCATCGTTGGTGAGGACGGTGCGTTCGGCGCCGAACGAAAGTCTGTAGTCGGCGAGTCGCAAGCCGGCATCGGCGCCGCCGATCAGACGTTCACGGGCCGTCTGGTAGCCGACCCAGCCGTGTATCAGGGGCTCGGCCAGACCGGTGCGCGGCAGCAGGTACCGCGCGCCGATGGCGGCCGTGAGTCCGGCCACGCGGTCGTAGTACGGTGTGTGGAAGCCACCGAACCCGTCGAGGTCGAAGAGCGTTGCTACGCGAGAGCCCGTGATGCGCACGCCGTCGGAGTCGAGGGTGGCGTAGTATTCGGCCTCCTTCCACTCGCGCACCGTCCCGTCGATGGTCGAGCCGGGCGCCCTGAAGAGGCCGGCCCTGATGCTTACGACGTCGCCGGTGATCCTCGAGCCCGGGCGCAGGAAGACGTTGGCGTCGACGATGGCCACATCGCCGAGGATCACGCCTTCGAACTTGCTGGTAGTGGCCGCGATGAGGATGGGTCCCTGAATGGTGTCGGTCGCGGGGAAGACGGTGTCGACGCTGAGCAGGCGGTACAGGCCCGAGCTGGCGATGCGCTGAAGCACGGTATCGATGGCGATCTCGCCCCGGCCTTCGAAGCGGATCGACTGTGCGTCGACGGGCGAAGCGAAAGCGGCCGCGAGCGCCATGGGACGCGCAATCCGTATCACGGTCACGCCGAAAGCGACAGGAAGTTCGAAGCGATCTGGCGGCCGCCCTGGCTTGCGATCGATTCGGGGTGGAACTGCACGCCCCAGACTGGCAGCCGGGCATGGCGGACGGCCTGGATCTCGTCGTCCCAGCCAGCCTCGGCGGTTCGGGCGATCACGTCGAGTTCGGGCGACAGCGATGCGGGGTCGATCACGAGCGAATGGTAGCGTGCGACCTCGAGCGGCGTGGGCAGGCCGGCGAACATCGCGTCCCCGCTGTGCGAGATCAGGGACACCTTGCCGTGCATCGTGCGCCGGCCCCGGACGATTCGTGCGCCGTAGGCCGCGCCGATCGACTGATGACCCAGGCACACGCCAAGGATCGGTACGGAATCGCCGAAACGGCGGATGCACTCGACGCTGATACCGGCCTCGGCTGGTGTGCACGGACCGGGTGAGATGACGATCCGGTCGGGTGCGAGTCGCGCGATGTCGTCGAGGGAGACTTCATCGTTGCGTCGCACGACCGGCTCGACGCCGAGCTCGCCGAAGAGCTGAACGAGGTTCCACGTGAACGAGTCGTAATTGTCGATGATCAGCAGCACGCTCTGGACTTCCTCCTGCCTGTGCGACCCGGGCGGCCGGAACGTAGACGCACGCTCGCCGGACTGACAAGTGCGCCCGGTTCATGCGCGCGGATGATGCCGCCTGTGTACGTCGCGGAGGTACTCGCGTTCCACGTGCGTGTAGATCTGGGTCGTCGAGATATCGGCGTGTCCCAGCATCTCCTGGACGGCAGCGAGGTCGGCGCCGCCCTCGAGCAGGTGTGTCGCGAACGAGTGCCGCAGCGTGTGCGGGGTAACGCGTTTGGTGATACCCGCACGATCGACGTGCTTACGCAGGATCTTCCAGACGCCCATTCTGCTGAGTGGCCGGCCGCGGGCATTCAGGAAGACGACGCCCTCACCTCGCCCGCGATCGAGGGCCGGCCTCGTTTCGCGAAGGTAGACCATCAGTGTCCGTATGGCGACGCCGCCGACGGGTACGATCCGCTCCCTGGAGCCCTTGCCGAAGACGGCGGCGAGCCCGTCGTCGAGGTCCACATCGCGAATGCGTAACGTGATCAGCTCGCCGACGCGAACACCGGACGCGTATGCGAACTCGAGCAGGGCGCGATCCCGCCAGTACAGGCGGTCGGCGACATCGGGCGCGTCGAGAAGGCGGTCGATGTCGGATCGGCCGAGTGCGTCCGGCAGGCGGCGCCATGTCTTCGGCAGGTCGACGCGCTCTGTCGGGTCCGTTTCGACCAACCCTTCGCCGAGCAGAAAGCCGTAGTAGGTCCGGATCGCCGATATGTTGCGTCGGATCGACGTGGCCGCGAGGCCGCGGTCCTTGAGCGAATAGGTGAACTCGCGCAGGTCGCCGGCGCTGGCACGGTCCGGGCCGCCCACGCCGCGGTCTTCGAGCCAGGCGACCATGCGACCGACATCGCGAGCGTACGCATCGAGCGTGCGTGGCGACAGCCCGCGCTCGAGACCGATGTGGTCGAGGAAACGATCGAGGTGATACGGCACGGATTCCCGGGCTGTCACGACTTGTCGTGGCGCGATCTCCACCACAGGTACACCAACCCGATCCCGATGATGCCGGCCGCGATGATCAGCACGATGCCGGCCCGGTCGATTATCTCGAGGAGACGGCCGATGTTGCGACCTGCGGTCGTGCCAAGCACCACCAGCATGCCGTACCAGCCGGCCGACGCGATCGCAATGGGCACCGCGACCCGCGCAAACGGCACGTGGCTGATGCCGGCGAACACGGGTACGACGGCGCGGAACGCGGGCAGGAACCGGCTGAAGGCAATGGCATGCGGGCCCCACCGTTTGTAGAAATGCGAGATCCGTTCGAGTTGCCGCGGCCGCAGCAACCACCTGCCGACGGGCCGGTCGAAGAATGCGTTGCCCCACTTCCTGGCCAGACCGTACACCGCCAGAGCGGATGCGACGTTCGCCAGCCACGTCGCAAGGAACACGATCCATGGGTTGGCCCGCCCCGAGGCGGCGAGGAACGCACCCGCAAGGACGAACGTGTCCGCCGGTACTGGCGGCACGATGTTCTCCAGTGCGGCGCCGGCTGCGAGCACGAGATAGGTCACCGCAGGCGGCAGGCCAGCCAGGTAGGCGAGAACGGATTGAAACAGTTCCATCGGCAGGTGTGAGCGCAGCTAGCCGCGCGTCGCGGCCCCGTGTCGTGTGGCGGCCACTAGCGTGAGTCGAGCAGCACGACCGCGATGACGGCCAGGCCTTCGCCACGGCCGGTCCAGCCCATTCCCTCGTTGGACTTGCCCTTGACCGAGACGTGCTGCGGCCCGATCCCGATCGCGTCCGCGATCCGCTCGCGCATGGCGGGCGCCCATGGTCCGATGCGTGGATGTTCTGCGATCACCGTCACATCCGCGTTGACGACCTGGTAGTTCGAACCCGCCACGATCTCGACGGCCCGCGCCAGCAGATCCATGGAGTCTGCGTCCTTCCAGTGGTCATCGGACGGCGGAAAATGGCTGCCGATGTCGCCCATCGCGGCGGCGCCGAGGATCGCGTCCGTGATCGCGTGCGCGACTGCATCGGCGTCGGAATGGCCGGCCAGCCCTTGTTCCGACGGGATGACGACGCCGCCGAGCACGAGCCGGCGCCCCGCTTCGAACCGGTGCGAGTCGTAGCCGACGCCGACCCTCATCCGGCGATCAGGAAGTCGGCCTCAAGCGGACCCGACGCGCAGGATGCGCAGTGCCAGGTGCGCCGCGTTCTTCGCGTTATCGATGCCCACGCACGCGACCGGGACGCCCGGCGGCATCTGGACGACGGACAGGAGTGCGTCGAGGCCACCGAGCGCCGCGTTGATCGGTACGCCAATGACGGGCAGGGTCGTGTGCGCCGCCACGACGCCCGGCAGCGCCGCCGACAGACCGGCACCGCAGATCACGACGCCGAAGCCACGGGCCTCCGCGTTGCGCGCCAGGTCCGCCGTCTGGTCGGGCTGTCGATGCGCGCTCGAGACGATCACCTCCGTCTCGACGTCAGCAGCGTTCAGGATCGGGACCGCCTTCTCCATCGTCGGGCGATCGGACTCCGACCCCATCAGGATGAGCACCTTCCTCCCCTTCATGTCCCTATCCCGCCATGGGTGCAGTCCGTCCGGCGCAGCAGGGACAGCCGGTATCGCTGTCCTCGACGTGCCGGTAGTCCTGATAGCGCCGGCGAGGTTCGAAACCGGCATCCTCGATCAGACGCCGGATCTCCTGCTCCGGCATGATGAAGTCGATGCCCGCCGCGCTGACGACGTTCTCCTCGAGCATCAGGGAACCGAAATCGTTCGCGCCCATGCCGAGCGCGATCTGCGCCATCTTCGGGCCCTGCGTCACATACGAGACCTGAATGTTGTCGTAGTTGTCGAGGATGAGCCGGGCGAGCGCAGTCGTACGCAGATAGTCCATGCCCGTGCCTTGCTGGATCTTCCAGTCCTGCATTTCCGTATGCAGTGGCTGGAACGACCATGCGATGAACGCCGTGTAGTGGCCATTGCCACGCTCGAGGCTTCGTCGTTGCGACGCCCGCAGCTTGAGCAGGTGCTCGAAGCGGTCTTCCCACGATTCGCCCACGCCATACATCATCGTTGCGGTCGTGAGCATGCCCGCCTCGTGAGCGGCTTCGTGGATCTCGAGCCAGCGCGCGGAATCGATCTTCTTGGGCGCGATGAAGTCCCGGACGGCATCGACCAGGATCTCCGCTCCCGCGCCGGGTATCGAATCGAGGCCCGCCTCATGAAGCTGGCGCAGCACCTCATCTAGCGGCAGCCTGGAGACCTTCGTCATCATCTCGATCTCGGACGCACTGAATCCGTGAACGTGGATGGGATGGTGCTCCTTGATGTAGCGCAGCAGTTCGAGATACCAGTCGAGCGGCAGGTACGGGTTGTGTCCACCCTGCATGAGGATCTGGACTGCTCCGACGGCTTTCGCTTCGTCGATCTTCCGGCCGATCTCCTCATACGTCAGGACGTACGCCTCGTCGTCCTTCGGGCGCCGGTAGAACGCGCAGAACCGGCAATCCGTCACACACAGGTTTGTGTAGTTGATGTTGCGATCGACGATGTATGTGACGACGCCAGAGGTGTGCCGTCGACGGCGCACCGCGTCGGCGCGGCGGGCCAGCTCGAGCAACGGCTCTGTCTCCAGGACGTGCTTCCACTCCGCGATGCCGGCCGCGAACGGCCGTGACTCCAGCGGGGGCGGCGTGTAGTCTGGCTGGACAAGGCGCCGAGTGGCGCCGACCGAGCCGTCGGGGCCCGGCGCGCGCCGGCGGGGCGCCATCGAATCGAGAACTGGCAGCGACCGCTGTTCCGCCGGCTTCGTTCCCGGTCGCGTCACCATTCCCTGACCTCCTCGTACAGCACGCTGCGTTCGACCGGCCGTTTGCCGGCATCCCGGATGAGGCGCACGATCTCGTCGAAGCTCAGACCTTCGGGAGTGTGCGCTCCGGCTTCGTGGTAGATCCGCTCGCGCGCTACCGTGCCCTCGAGATCATCCACACCGAAGTGCAGCGCGACCTGGCTGACTTTGGCGGTGTTCATGATCCAGTGGGTCTTGATGTGGGCGATGTTGTCCAGGAACAGCCGGCCGACCGCAAGGTTCTTGAGATCATCGAATCCGGTCGTCGCGGTTCCCTGCCGTCCGAGCTGCTCGCCCAGCTCGTTGTTGTCCGGATGGTAGGCCAGCGGGATATACGCCAGGAAGCCGCCCGTCTCATCCTGCAGGTCGCGCAATGCTTCGAGATGGTCCACCCGGTCCACGTTCGTCTCGACGTGTCCGTACAGCATCGTGCAATTGCTGCGAATGCCCATGCGGTGGGCCCGCCTGTGTACATCGATCCACTCTTCGGCCGCGAGCTTGCGTTCGGCGATCGTCGCGCGAACACCGCGCGAGAAGACCTCCGCACCACCGCCGGGAAGCGTGTCCAGACCCGCGTCGCGAAGACGGTCCAGCACGTCCTCGATCGTCGACTTCTCGATACGCGCCAGATGCGCGATCTCGACGGCCGTCAATGCCTTGATCTCGACGCCCGGATGGCGTTCGCGAAGGCCCCGGATCAGGTCTTCGTAGTATGATACCCGCAGCTTCGGGTGCAGGCCGCCCACGATGTGGAACTCGCGGACCGGCACATCGCGCGTCTGGGCGGCGGCCTCGTGGAACGCCTCGTCGAGGCTCATCGTGTACGCGCCGTCCTCCTTCGGTCTGCGTGCGAACGAGCAGAACGTGCACGTCGCCCGGAGGATGCAGACGTTCGTCGGATTCAGATGCTGATTCGCGGAAAAGAAAACGCGATCGCCGTTGCGACGCCGGTTCGCCCAGTCCGCCATCGCACCGATCGCGAGCAGGTCCTTCGATTCGAACAGCCTGATCCCGTCCTCGCGCGTCAGGCGAATCCCGCCGGCAACCTTCGCGGCGATCGGCCGCAACCCCGGGTCGAGCGGAGTGACCCGCAGGTCCGGTTCCGCCGTCGCTATCATGGTCTACTCTCCATCCCAGCGGCGCACGGCAAGACAGACGTTGTGACCACCGAAGCCGAACGAGTTCGATATGGCAATGCGGACCGGCTGCTCGACCTTCCGGTTGTGCGCGTAGTCCAGGTCACACTCGGGATCGGCTGTCGTGAAATTAATGGTCGGCGGGATCGTGCCGTCGCGGCAGACGAGCATCGACACGATCGCCTCGACGGCGCCGGCCGCGCCGAGCAGGTGGCCGGTCATCGACTTGGTCGAACTGATGACCAGGTTGTACGCGTGATCGCCGAACACCGCCTTCACCGCACGCGTCTCGGTAGCGTCGTTCATCGGTGTCGACGTACCGTGCGCATTGATGTAGTCCACGTCCGCCGCTTCGATCTCCGCATCACGGAACGCGGCGCGGATGGCGAGCTGCGCGCCCGCTCCTTCGGGAGCCGGCGCGGTCAGATGGTACGCGTCGCCGCTCTGACCGAACCCGACGATCTCGCCGAGCACGGTCGCGCCCCTGGCGGCAGCATGCTCGAGCGTTTCGAGGATCACGACGCCAGCGCCCTCGCCGAGGACAAAGCCGTCCCGTGTCGCATCGAACGGGCGGCTCGCTGTTTCCGGTGAATCGTTTCGCGTCGACAGCGCCTTCATGTTCCCGAACCCCGCTATCGTCATCGGCGTGACCGTCGCTTCCGCTCCGCCGGTGACCATCACGTCCGCTTCACCCCGCTCAAGGATCCGGTATGCGTCGCCCAATGCGTGCGCACTGGACGAGCAGGCGGATACCGTGGCGTAGTTCGGGCCACGGAACCCGTACCTCATCGAAACGTGCCCGGCCGCGATGTCCGGGATGAACATCGGCACGAAGAACGGGCTGATCCGCTTCGGTCCCTTCTCGACCATGATCCGGGCCTGGTCCTCGAACGTCGAGATCCCGCCGATTCCACTGCCGATCAGGACACCGACGCGATCCCGGTCCATTGATTCCGGCCCGGGATCGAGGCCTGCCGACCGCACCGCTTCCTGCGCTGCGGCCATGGCGAACTGCGCGAAGCGGTCCATTCGCTTCGCTTCCTTGCGCTCCATGTACTGCACGGGGTCGAAGCCCTTCACCTCGGCCGCGAACCGGACATCGAAATCCGGCGTCGCGTCGAAGTGTGTGATCGGCCCGGCCCCACTCGTGCCGCTGAGCAACGCGGACCACGTGGCGGCCAGGTCGTTGCCGACGGGCGTCATCAGACCGGCGCCCGTTGCCACGACCCGGTGCCCCCGACTCGTTCGCGTTCGCATCGTCGCGTCAGCCGTTCGCCAGACGACGAATCACTCTACGCCCTTGCCCTGCAGGTACTTGATGGCGTCGCCCACGGTCTGGAGGTTCTCCGCATCCTCGTCCGGTATCTCGATACCGAACTCCTCTTCGAAGGCCATCACCAGCTCGACCGTGTCCAGCGAGTCAGCGCCCAGGTCCTCTACGAACGAAGCTTCCGGAGTCACCTTCTCCGGCTCGACGCCGAGCTCGTTGATGATGATCTCCTTGACCTTCGCCTCCGTGCTCTCAGCCATCCTGTCCTCTCGGGTTCGGGTATCAAATGACCATGCCGCCATCGACCACGATGACCTGGCCGGTAATATAACCGGCCGCCGGACCGGCCAGAAAACTCACTACGCCACCCACGTCCTCGCCGGTGCCCAGCCGGCCCAACGCGATCTGCTGCAATAGCGAGGTGCGCGCTGCCTCGCTCAAGTTCGCAGTCATCTCCGTCTCGATGAAGCCCGGCGCGATCGCGTTGCACAGAACGTTGCGGGACGCCAGCTCCTTCGCCACCGCCTTTGTCAGGCCGATCAGACCCGCCTTCGACGCCGCGTAGCTGGCCTGCCCCTTGTTGCCCGTCAGTCCGACGACGCTCGTGATGTTGATGATCCGGCCCGACCGGCGCCGCATCATTCCGCGTGCCGTCGCACGGATGAAGTTGAACGCACCCTTCAGGTTCGTGTCCAGCACCCGATCCCACGACTCATCCGTTATGCGAACGAGCAGGTTGTCGTCCGTGATGCCGGCATTGTTCACGAGAATGTCGATCGGGCCGGGATTCTCCTCGATCGAGTGAACCGTTTCGTTGACGGCCGCCGGATCGGCGATATCACAGCCGATTCCGACGTGACCGCCGCCCGGCAGCGCGGCCGCCGCGGTGCGCGCGCCCTCTTCGCCCCGCGAAACGACAGCGACTCGCGCCCCGGCCACCGCGAGCGATTCGGCGATCGCGCGCCCGATGCCGCGACTGCCGCCAGTCACGACCGCGATTCGTCCAGCCAGATCCGCGCTCAAGCCGTCACGCCCCCGATGTCGGCGGCCGACCCGATCGCGCGGCATTCCGCCTCCCGATCGATGCGGCGCAGCAGACCAGTCAGAACGTTGCCCGGCCCGAGCTCGAGGAACGATACGACGCCGTGTTCACGCATGCTCCGCATGCAGTCCGCCCAGCGCACCGGCGACACAAGCTGCCTGCGGAGCAGATCGAGCGCCTGCGTTACGGCCGTCACGGGCGAGGCCGTCACGTTCGAGACGACCGGGAACGCCGGCGCACGGAACTCGACCGACGCGAGCTGATCGGCCAGCCCCGGCTCCGCCAGTTCCATGAGCGGCGAATGGAATGCGCCGGAAACGTCCAGCGCGATCGCTCGCTTCGCGCCGGCCGCCGTCGCGGCTTCCATTGCGCGGTTCACGGCTGCGACATCTCCGCTGATCACCGTCTGGCCGGGCGCGTTGTAGTTCGCTGCGACGCAGACGCTGTCGTGCGTCGATACCCCATCGCACACGGCCTCGGTCTCCTCCTCGCTCAGGCCGAGGATGGCCGCCATCGTGCCCCGCCTCGACTCGCCGCACGCCAGCATCAGCTCGCCACGCCGCCGCACCGTTCGCAGACCATCCGCAAGGGACATCGAACCAGCCGCGACGTACGCACTGAACTCGCCCAGCGAATGCCCGGCCGCCATCGCCACCGGGCCGAACGTGCCCGCGAGACACCGGTGGACGGCCATGGAGTGCGTGAGAATCGCCGGCTGCGCGTTGTGTGTCAGTACAAGGTCTGATGCCGGGCCCTCGAAGCAGAGGCGAGACAGCGCGAAGCCGAGCACGGCATCGGCCTCCTCGAAGGTCTCGCGAGCCGAGGGGTGTGCATCGAACAGATCACGCCCCATCCCCACGTACTGCGAGCCCTGGCCCGGAAACAGGAGCCCTACCACCGCACCACCGATGAAGCCCACGTGAAGCCGGCGCCGAACGCCACCATCAGTGTGTTCGCGCCGGGTCCGATTCGTCCAGCCTCGACCGCTTCATCGAGCGCGACCGGCACCGTGGCCGAGCTCATGTTCCCGTACCGGTCGACGTTGACGAATACCCTGTCCATCGGAATGCCGGAATAACGCGCGGTCGCTTCGATGATCCGCATGTTTGCCTGGTGCGGAATCATGAGGTCGACATCGTCGCCTGTCAGCCCAGCCCGGGCCAGCGCCTGATCGGCCGCTTCCGCCATCGACCGGACCGCGGCCTTGAACACCTCGCGTCCTGCCATCTTCACAAGATGACCCCGCGAAGCCAGGTTCTCCGCTGTCATCGGCTCGATTACGCCGCCGGCCGGACGCCACAGCAGTTCGGCCAGTGTTCCGTCCGAACGCATGAAGCTCGAAAGCACGCCTCGTCCGTTCGTGCTTCGCCGCACGATCGCCGCGCCCGCCCCGTCGCCGAACAGAACGCACGTCGAACGATCCTGCCAGTCGACGATACCGCTCATTTTCTCGGTCGCAACGACCAGCGCGATCTCGCCGCGCCCAGCCGCGATGTAGCCTTCAGCTACGGTCAGACCGTAGATGAAGCCAGAGCATGCCGCGGCGATGTCGAATGCCGCCGCGTGCGTCGCGCCAAGCCTTGCCTGGATATCGCACGCCGTCGAAGGAAGCAGGCGGTCCGGCGTAGCCGTCGACACCACGATCAGGTCGACCTCGCCCGGAGTGACGCCCGCCCGATCCATTGCGATCCGGGCGGCCGCCGTGCCCATCTCCGCGGAGCCCACATCGTCGGCCGCGATACGGCGCTCCCGGATGCCGGTCCGGTCTCGGATCCACTCGTCCGATGTCTCGACCATCGTCGCGAGATCCGCGTTCGTCACCACGCGCTCGGGAAGATGGCGCCCGGTCGATGCGATCTCGACCACCGGCTTCGGTGACTTCATGGCCTCCCCCGCTGCGCGTGAATGCCACCGATCGTGGCGCTGCTCATGCGCATGACCGGTCAAACATTCGCCGTGTCGGCGGCCGCCGCAACCGCTCGCTCGATGTGGCCGACCATGCGTGTCAGCACCGCCTGGCGGGCAACCCGGATCGCGTTCTTGACCGCCCTCGGCGGCGAGCCGCCGTGGCAGATAACCGAGATCCCGTTCACGCCAAGCAGCGGTGCGCCGCCGTACTCCGTGTAGTCGAACATGCGGAAGATGCTGTCGAGGACCGGCGCAGGTACGGTCGGACCGAGCTGCTCGGCCAGCATGCCATGCAGGTACGCCGTCACCGATTCGTAGAATTTCAGAAGCACGTTGCCGACGAAGCCGTCGGCAACGAGTACATCGCACGCACCGCGGATGATGTCGCGACCCTCCACATTGCCGATGAAGTTCAGGTCGCTGGCCGCCAGCATCCGATGGGCTTCGACCGTCACCTCATCACCCTTCTCGGGCTCCTCACCGATGTTCAGCAGACCGACCCTCGGACGCGGGCGCTGCCACGCATCTTCCACATAGATCGAACCGAGTCGTGCGAACTGCAGCAGATGGAACGGCTTGCAGTCCACGTTCGCTCCCGCGTCGAGCAGCAGGCACGGCTCCGCCGCCGTCGGTAGCGGCGTTGCGACCGCCGGTCGGTCCACACCCGGCAGACGCTTCAGCACGAACAGCGACGCGGCCATTACCGCGCCCGTCGAACCCGCACTGATGAACGCGTCCGCACTGCCTTCCCGCTGAAGCTCGAGCCCGACTACGATCGATGACTCCGGCTTTCGCCGCATGACCGTTGCCGCGGCGTCGCCCGGCTGGATCGTGTCCGGTGCGTGGTATATCGCGATACGATCGCGTGGGAGTCCCGGCCAGCGCGCCAGCTCGGATTCGATCCGGTGCATGTTGCCGACCAGGGTGACGTCGAAATCCGCCGGCAGCTCCCGCAACGCTTCTACCACACCCTCGACTTCCACGGCCGGATGACCGTCCGTACCCATGGCGTCCAGGACGATGCGCACCGCTGCTCCTCAGAGCTCCTCGATTTCGATCACCTGCTCACCGCGATACGTACCGCACGTCGGGCACACGCGGTGAGGTACCTTCGGATCTCCGCACTTCGCACACGGCTGCAGCGTCGGCATCGCCGCCTTCTGCGCGCCGCGCCGCTTGTGCTTGCGCTGCTTCGATGTTCGCCTCTTGGGTACCGCCACGGAATCCCTCCCCGTTCATTTCGTCAGTTCACGCAAAGCGTTCCACCGCGGATCGGACCCTTGTCCGCCGCAACCGCAAGACCCCTCGTTGAGGTTGGCGCCGCACACCGCGCAAAGCCCCCGGCACGACTCGTCGCATACAGGATACTCGGGCGCCGCCAGAATGAGATGCTCCCGGAGCGCCGGACCCAGGTCGACCTCGTGCGCCGCAGGAGCGAGCGAATACACTTCCTGCGCCTGCGCCTCGATTTCGCTAAGCCCCCGTTGGTACACGAGCGTCAACTCGTCGGCGGCAGGCCGCTCGAGCGGCTGCAGACAACGCCGGCATTGGCCGTATACGGCCGTACGGAACTCACCCCGAACCAGGACATCCCGACCGGTCCTCTGCACCGCCAGCCGGATCGTGACCGGACCGGCGAGTCGGACCCCGATGTCGTCCCAGACGGGGTCATCCGGGGGCACATCGGCGTCGATCCGGATCCGGCCTTTCCTGTCGAGTTGGCCCAGATCGACTTTCAGCATAGTCATGAAAGATGCCGGAACCCGGGGCATGAGTCAACGGATCCCGGCCCGCAAACCGGCCGGACGTGCCCGGCGGATCCCGTCCCCTGGCCCCAGGGGCGGGCCGGGCTGCCGGGACTCAACCGGACGCCGTGCCCAGGAAGTCGGATTCGGCGAAAAAGAAACCCATCTCGCGCCGTGCATTTTCATCGGAGTCGGAGGCGTGGATCGCGTTTCGTTCCTTCGATTCGGCGTAGAGGGCACGGATGGTCCCTTCATCGGCCTCGGCGGGGTCGGTGGCGCCGATCGCACGGCGCAGAGCGGCCACGGCGTCGTCGTGCTCGAGTACGAGGGGCAGGCACGGGCCGGACGTCATGAACGAGACGAGCGAGCCGTAGAAGGGGCGTTCGCGGTGGACGGCGTAGAACTCGCCGGCCTGGGCCTCGGAAAGGCGAAGCAGACGGGCAGCGCGGATCCGGAACCCCTGGTTCTCGAGGTGTGCGATGACAAGGCCGGCGCGCCTGGACGCGATGGCGTCAGGCTTGATTATGGCGAGCGTGAGACCCATGGATTACCGTCCGTAGAGGGTTCGCAGAATGTCGCCGCGGCGAACGATGCCGCTGAGTCGGCCTTCGGCGACCACGGGCACTTCCTCGACATCCCTGTTGATCATGCTGTTGGCGACTTCGTCGAGATTGGCGCGGTCGGCGGTGCACATGACAGACCGGCTCATCACGTCACGCACCTTGAGCGGAGGCAGCAGGGAGTCCGAGGCGGGGCGGGTCCTGTCGAGGCCGAGACCGCGCATGATATCGACTTCGTTGACGAGGCCCAGAACTTCCCCCTTCTCGCCGACGACAACGAGGGATGTCGTACCGGCGCGCATCATCCGTTCGACGGCGGACCGCACGGAAAGATCGGGTATCGCGGTCTCGACCACGGGCGCCATGACGTCGCCGTACGACGAGCCTCGGCTTGACCTCCAGGCCGGCCAGACCGCCGATGGCGAGGACGTCATCGGGGGACTGCGCCTGCAGCAGGCGCTCGATGACGCCTTCCACCTTCAGCGCGCGGGCGAGCGCGGAAACAGTCTGCAGGTAGGTCGTCGTGGCGGCTGTCGGCGCAAGGACGAGTGCGACAATGCGCGGACCGGGCGTCCATTCGGGGTCGTCGGTCACGAGCGGCGACCTGCTGATTGCAAGGCAGACGACGACGGCATCGACGGCGTCAGTGCGGTAGTGCGGCAGCGCGACATCGGCGCTGATGCGAACTGCGGCGCGCGCGGCGTACTCGGACAGACCGTCGCTTACTGCCTCCACGTTGGCGACGACGCCCGCCCGGCCGAGCTGGTGCGCGAGCAAAGGCAATACACCGGCCAACGAGGTCGCGTCGAGGTCCGTGACGATCAGGTCCCGACGCAGCAACGGTGCCGGAGTCATCGCCGTTCCGGCGCTCAAAGCGCCTGCTGCACGAGGCCGGCCACGTCGCTCGGTTTCCTGGCGACGCGAATGCCGGCACGTTCGAACGCCTCGATCTTCTCCGCGGCGGTACCGGCCGAGCCGCTGATGATCGCGCCGGCGTGGCCCATCCGGCGGCCGGGTGGCGCCGTCTGACCGGCAATGAAGCCGATGATCGGCTTCGTCATGTTGGCGCTCGCCCATTCTGCCGCGTCCTGCTCATCGGTCCCGCCGATCTCGCCAATCATCACGACTGCCTTCGTTTCGGGATCGTTCTCGAACTCGCTCAGACAGTCGATGAAGGAGGTGCCGTTGATCGGATCACCGCCAATGCCGACGCACGTGCTCTGTCCGACGTTCGCCGAAGTCAGCTGGTATACGACTTCGTACGTCAGCGTACCCGAACGCGACACGACGCCCACGGATCCCGGCGTCGCGATCTGACCCGGCAGGATACCGACCTTCGAA
This sequence comes from Longimicrobiales bacterium, assembly GCA_035513345.1. Taxonomy (GTDB): domain Bacteria; phylum Gemmatimonadota; class Gemmatimonadetes; order Longimicrobiales; family RSA9; genus DATKCF01. The sequence continues at coordinate 127,609 of DATKCF010000188.1, read as the reverse complement.
CGGCCCGGCGACAGCAATCCCGGACAGTTGGCACCGAGCAGCCGCGTTCCGTGATCCGTGACGTACGCGTGGACCCGCATCATGTCGAGGACGGGTATGCCCTCCGTGATCGCAACGATCAACCGCACGCCGGAAGCCGCGGATTCCATGATCGCGTCCGCCGCGAATGCGGGCGGCACATATATGACCGACGTGTTCGCGCCGGTCTCGCGAACGGCATCCTCCATGGTGTCGAAGATCGGTACGCCGGGTCCATCCTCGCGCTCGAACGTCTGGCCGCCGCGACCGGGAGTGACACCGCCCGCGACGCGGGTGCCGTACTCGAGCATCTGCCGTGTGTGGAAGGACCCATCCCGACCCGTGATGCCCTGCACGATCAGCGTCGTCGTTTCGTCAATGAAGATCGCCATTGCCTACCTCGCCCCGTTCGCGTGTTCGACGGCCCGCTGCACGACATCATCCATCGAAGTCGTGGCCGTGAACCCTGCCCCGCCCAGGATCTCCAGAGCCTCCTTCTCGTTCGTGCCGGTCAGCCGGATGACAAGTGGCACGTCGATGTCGATCTGTTTCATTGCCGTTACGATGCCGTTGGCGACGTCGTCGCACCGTGTGATGCCGCCGAAAATGTTGAAGCAGATGACCTTGACGGCCGGATCGTCGGTGATGAGGCGGAGCGCGTTCACGACCTTCTCCGGATTCGATGAGCCGCCGATGTCGAGAAAGTTCGCCGGCTCGCCGCCGTAGTACTTGATCAGGTCCATGGTCGCCATGGCCAGGCCCGCGCCATTGACGACCGCGCCGATGTTGCCCTCGAGCTTGATGAACGTCAGGCCCGCTTCGCGCGCGGTCGTCTCGGCCGACGGTTCGGCGCTCACGTCGCGCAGGTCGGCGATCGCCGTTCTGCGGAACAACTCGTTGTCGTCGATATTGAACTTCGCGTCGAGCGCCTTGACTTCGCCTGTCGGCGTCGTGACGAGCGGGTTGATCTCGGCCAGCGATGCGCCGCTCGCAACGAACGCGCTGTAGAGCTGGCGCAGGATCTTCGCGCACGCACGCTGCTGCGCGTGGACGTCGTAGAGAGCGCAGGCGAGGTTGTATGCCTCGAACGGCAACAATCCGTAGCGCGGGTCGACCGCCAACCGGCGGATCGCGCCGGGGTCCCGGGCGGCAACCTCCTCGATGTCCACGCCACCTTCCCGGCTGACCATGAACACGGGGCGCTTCGAGCCGCGGTCGACGATCACGCCGACATACGCTTCACTGGCGATGTCCTCGGCGGGCGCGACCAGGACCTTGTGCACGACCAGGCCCTTGATCGTCATCCCGAGAATCGCCTCGCCATGCGTCCTCGCCTCCTCGGCCGTCTTCGCGAGCTTGACGCCGCCGGCCTTGCCCCGGCCACCCGAATGCACCTGCGCCTTCACGACCACGGTGCCGCCGAACCCGCGCGCCGCCGCCTCGACTTCGGCCGGCGTGCTCGCAACCTCGCCGGGCGGTACCGGGACGCCGTGGGCGCGCAGAATGTCACGCGCCTGATATTCGTGTATGTTCATGTCCGCCGGGTCCGATTCCCTTTCATTGCGTCCGTGTTCACGGAACGATGGTCGTGCCTGCTTCGCCGTGGACGGCTTCGAGGCCCTGATCGAGGCGAGCGATGAACGCCGCTTCACCGCCGCCACGAACGAAGTCCACGGCGGCCTCGATCTTGGGCAGCATGCTGCCCGCTCCGAACTCGCCGGCCAGCGCCATCTGCTCGGCTTCGCTGGCGGTCAGCCTCTCGAGGAGCGTCTGCTCGCGCGTGCCGAAGTGCCGATACGCACCTTCGACGCGTGTGAGAATCAACAACTGCGCCGCATGCAGATCGCGTGCGAGCAGCGCCGCTGCACGATCCTTGTCAATGACCGCGTCGACGCCATCGAGCGTGCCGTCAGGAAGGAACCGGACGGGCGTTCCGCCGCCGCCCGCGGCGACGACGATCGTGCCGGCTCGTACGAGGTCGGCCACCTGGTCGCGCTCCATGAACTCGACGGGGTCGGGCGAATCGACGACGCGGCGCCAGCTATCGTCCGAGTGCTCGACTCGCCAGCCGAACTCGTCGGCGAGGCGCCGTGCCTCCGCCTCGGACATTGCGTGGCCGACCGGCTTGGCCGGCGATGCCTGTCTGGCCTGCGCCTCGACACGGACCTGCGTGATCAATGTGACCACGTCACGCGCCACGTCGCCGCGTTGCAGTGCATTGCGCAGTGACTGCTGGATCATGTAGCCGATCCAGCCGGCAGTCGCCGCGACCAGGACGCCGAGAGGGAGTGGTGGACGCTCCTCGCGCGCCCGATCGTTGCGCAGCAGCTCGTCGCCTATCTGGGGACCGTTGCCATGAACGATGGCGATCCTCCATCCAGCACGGGCGAGGGCCACGATGGGGCCCAGGCTCTCTCGTGTGTGAGCGAACTGTTGGTGGATGTCGCCGCGCTCTCCGGGCGGCTGGAGTGCGTTGCCGCCCAGCGCGATCACGATCGTGGGACCCGCCGCACTGCCCGTTCCCCGCCGCGGAATCATAGTTGCCTCCGCAGATGGCGGCAACCACGCGAAGTCAACGGATGCCTCCGGTCGCGGCACTGCGGATGAGCGTTTGCAGCTCGTTCCAGAGCCGGCCGAACTCGGCGAAGTCGCCTGCTCTCAGAGCGCGGTCGGCCGCCTGCATCGTTTCGAGCGCTATCGGCGCCCAACCGCCGGCAACGGCGGGTGAGGGATCGGTAGCCACCGTTGTCGCCGGCTGATCCGTGGCGGATCCGACGAGCGCTGCTATGGCCTCGTCGAGTGTGGCAGCCATGGCGACGGACGTGCCATCGCTCGCGATCAGGCGCTGGAGCTGAGGTATCGAACTGCCCGAACCCGACAGGAAGATCGGCTGTACGTACAGCAGTGATCCGTCCAGCGGCACGATCCTGAGCCGGCCGATCTCGACATCGCTGCCGCTCTGGCGCCAGAGCGACAGCTGAGCCGAAATGCCCGGATCCTGTTCGATGATCGTCCGGACCTGGCGAGGGCCCGCGATCTGCTCGTCGCGAGGCAACTCGAGCAATGTCTTCCTGCCGTACGAGCCGGCCGCGTTCTCTACGATCAGCACCGCGGTCATGTTCTGCCGTTCCCGGGCGATGAACGGCATGAGGACCAGGAACTCAGGCGTGGGCGAGCCGCGGAACGTCGTCATCATGTAGATGGGCGCGTAGTCCCGGCCGCCCCCGACGGCGGTGGGCTCGACGGGCACCTGCCACTCGTTCTGGCCGGAGAAGAACGCGGATGCGCTGCTCACGTGGTATTCCTCGAGCAGGTCGGCCTGCGTTTCGAGGTGCAGCAAGGGATACCGGAGGTGTCGCCGCAGAGTGGGCGGCATTTCCTCGAGGGATTTTATCAGTCCGGGAAACGCGCGCGAGAACGCGTCGAGGACCGGCTCGGACTCGTTCAGTGCGTAGAGATCGATCCTGCCTGTCAGGCCATCGACGACGGCCTTCACGCTGTTGTCGAGGTAGCGTACGCGGCCAATGCCCGGCACGTCGTACGGGCGCGCGATCGGGAACGTCGTCGACGATGTGTAGCCATCCGCGATCCAGACGATGCGGCCGTCAGCAATCACGGGATATGGACGCGGGTCCCACGCCAGGAACGGTGCCAGGGCTCGCAGGCGAGTAACTACCCGCCGGTGCATCAGCAGCGACTTTCCACCCGCCTCGCTCGAGAACAGCAGATCGCGATCGCCGAAGCGCCATGCGAAAGCGAAAATGCGCAGGAACGAATCGAGCAGGATTCCGCCCACCTCCGTATCGCCCGCGTAGTCGGCATCCGGATCGACCAGGAGATAGTCCTGCTCGGTTTCGCCGAAGAAGACCGCGGAGTACTGCAAGTCCAGGTCGGCCGGAGCGTTCGGTGCCAGTTCCATGCGGGGCGGAGATTCCGACCCGCCCGGCGGTGCGACACCGCGCAACCAGAACTCGGGATCGCCGGCAACGGTCTTCTCCGTCACGGGAGCGACGACGGCGCCGTTACCCCTGACCTGGTCCGCGTTGAGGTGGAGCGTGCGCCAGGTCCGGTTGTTCGCGGGCAGACCGCCCGCAATGAACTCGCGCACCGCGATACCGACCTGTCGCTCGGAACCGGGCGGGCCGTACCGGTCGTAGTGAACGCTCGGGAAGTGGTAGTATCCGTACAGGGACTCGCGCTGATTGAAGTACGCCTGGAGCGGCTCGAGATCCCAGATCGGCAACAGTTGCTCCACTCCAGCAGCCTCCGCTGCCGTGGGCGGACGCGACGGATCCACCGCGAATACCTCCCGGCCGATGCCATCGAGTCCGAACGCGCGCCGCGTGTACTCGAGGTTCCAGCGAATGTACGGGTCTTCCCTCGCCAGTTCGTTCGGAACGACGCGAAGCTTCTGGATGAACGACGGATACAGAAGGCCGAGCCCGAGTCCCGCCACGATCAGCATGCCAAGTGCGACCAGCGCCGGAATCCAGTTCCGGCGGAACGTCGAGAACAGTAGCGCGCCCGCCGCCAGCAGGCAGGTAATCGAGAGGATGCGGTACGCCGGCAGCCTCGCATTGATATCAGTGAACCCGACGATACCGGCGAATCCCGTTCCATCGAGAAGAACGGCATACTGGCTGAGCCAGTAGCGCGCAGCGAACAGTGTGACGAGCCCCGCTACGAGCACGGCGAAATGCGTGCGCGGGTGCTGCTCGATCTCGACTCGCCCCTGACGGACACGGATCGCACCCACGAGGACGTAGCCGACAAGTGCCAGGACCGCGCTCCACACCGTGACCAGCAGCAGGAAATCGAGCAGACGGCCCACGGTCGGCAACGTGAACACGTAGAACGAGAGGTCGTGCCCGAACCGCGGGTCGGCCACATTCCATGCGCCGCGGTGCACCCATGCGAGCGCCTGCAATGCGGCTTCCGCGGGGAAAACGATGCCGGACAGCCACCATCCCGCCAGTATCGAGGCGAGGATGACGCCACCCGTGACATAACCGTGCGGAATCTGTTCGGCGATCTCGAGATTGCCGTACGTCCGGCGCAGCTGTACCGGCCCGAGATGGCGGATCACGCGCGCCAGGTTCACCAGCACGACAGCCGCACCCAGCGCGCCAGTCACGAGCCGCAACCCCGTGATCGCCGCGACCCGCCGCCACAGCACGCCGGCGTAGCCAATCTCGCCGAACCACAGTACGTCCGTATAGAACGTCATCACCGCACGGCCGGTGATGAGGACGACCAGGAGAACGATCCCGGCCCCGATCAGCAGTCGGGTCGACCGTCGTGTCATCTCAGACCGTCACTCCGCGCCCGCGCAACCAGCCTTCCATCGTGTCGCGGATGCGATCGAGTTGCTCGGCAGTACGCGCTTCGTACCGCAGGACCAGAACCGGCTGCGTATTCGATGCGCGAATCAGGCCCCATCCGCCATCGAACTGGATGCGGGCGCCATCGACATCGAACACGTCGTGCGTACGGCTGAACTCCTCGACCGCCTTGCTCACGATCTCGAACTTGTTGTCCTCGCTCACCTCGACGCGGATCTCGGGCGTGCTCACATACGATGGGAACGCGTCCACCCTGTCCGCGAGCGACGTGGCATGGCGAGAAAGCAACTCCGTCAGACGACACGCCCCGTACAGGGCGTCATCGAAGCCGTAATAATCCTCACCGAAACAGATGTGCCCCGACAACTCGCCTGCGATCGGCGCGTCGAGGGCCTTCATCTTCTCCTTGATCAGCGAATGGCCCGTCTTCCACATGACCGGCACACCGCCGTGTTCGGCATAGACCTCCGCAACAACCTGCGAGCATTTCACGTCGAACACGAGCGTCTGCGGAGCGCCCAGTCGCTCGAGTGCGTCGAGCCCGAGAATCAGGAGCAGGATGTCGCCGCGCACGATCCGGCCATTGCCATCCACCGCGCCGAGGCGGTCCGCATCGCCATCGAATGCAACGCCGAGATCGGCGCGAGTCTCGCGCACCTTCGCGATCATGTCCGCCAGGTTCTCGTCGACCGTTGGATCCGGATGGTGGTTCGGGAACGTGCCGTCCGACTCGCAGTACAGCGGTATCACATCGGCGCCGATCGCGCGCAACAGCTCGATCGCAACCAGACTGCCCGTCCCGTTGCCGCAATCCGCCACAAGCCGGATCGGTCGGCCGAGCCGGAACCGCGAACCGACATCCTCGATGTATGTGGGAATGATCGCGTGCGCTTCCAGCGAGCCTTCGCCGGTGGCGTAATCCTGCGTCTCGATCCGCCGTCGCAGATCCTGGATCGTCTCGCCGTACAGCGCATCGAGGCCGAACACGAGCTTGAAGCCGTTGTATTCCGGGGGATTGTGCGACCCGGTGATCTGAATGCCCGCGTCGGTTCCGAGCCATGCGACGGCGTAGTAGAGCACGGGTGTCGGCACGGTGCCCACGTCGATGACATCGACGCCCGCGGCTCTGAGACCGGCAATGACCTTCACGGCAAGGCCGGGCGAGCTGGGCCTGTTGTCGTAGCCGACGGCAACACGGGGAGCGCGGCCCGCGCCGACCCTCCTGACGGCCTCGCTGCCGAACGCCCTGCCGATCGATTCGGGCACGTCTCCGGACAGGTCCACGGCCACGATGCCACGGATATCGTACTCCCTGAAGATGTGTGGCTTGATGGTCATCTCGCCTCCCGTTCACCGGTCGCCGGGCAGCGCGGCCGGGCGGGCTTTCATGGTCACGCATGCGGCCGCTGGGGTCGTCGTCTCGAACGCCCTCGTCAGGGTAACAGCAGGCCGACCGTGGCGGCGGGCACGCGCAGCAGAGTCGCCGCAGACTGCTCGGCCAGACTCAGGAGTGGACCCGGTGCTACACCCAGAGCCAGGACAAGGACAGCCGCTGTGGCCAGGGCCACCTTCAGCCCGGTCGAGGGTTCCGGCCCGGCGCCGGCGCCGGGTTCGGCATCACGGAACCACATGTACCACGCCACCCGCAGGTAATACCAGTAGGACACGAGCGAGGCGAGTACGAGAACCACCGCAAGCAGCACGAGGCCGCGTTCGACAGCCGCGCGCAACAGGAACACCTTGCCGATGAAGCCGGCCGTGAGCGGGAATCCGGCGAGCGACAGCAGGAACACCGTCATCACGATTCCGAGAAGGGGCCGCTTCCACCCGAGGCCCGCGTACGATTCGAGATCGAGATTCGCTTCCTGCCTGCCCGCAACCGCGATCACGACGGCGAACGCACCCATCGTCATGATCGTGTAGACCAGCGAATAGAACAGGAACGATGCTGCGCCCAGTACGCTGGCCGCAGCGAGTGCAACGAGCAGGTAGCCGGCGTGCGCGATGCTGGAGTACGCCAGCATCCGTTTGACATTGCCTTCCACGAGGGCGATCAGGTTGGCCGATATCATCGTGATGACGGCCAGCCAGACCGCCATCGCGTTCCACGTGTCGTAGAGGCCGGGAAACGCGGTCAGGAACACGCGCAGGAACGCGGCGAACGCGGCAGCCTTGACCGCTGCGGCCATGAAGCCGGCGATCGGCGCGGGCGCGCCCTCGTAGGCGTCGGGCGTCCACATGTGGAACGGGACGGCGGCTACCTTGAAGCCGAAACCGACCGCGAGCATCGCGACACCCATCAGGAGCATCGGACTCGCACCGATGCCGTCCACGCCCACCGCGATCGCGATCTCCGACAGGTTGGTCGCGCCCGTAGCGCCGAACACGAGTGCGACGCCGAGCAGGAAAAATGCGCTCGAGAACGCGCCGAGCAGGAAGTACTTGAGGGCGCCTTCGGCGGATCGGACATCGCGCCGGTTCACACCTGTCAGAACGTAAACGGGCACTGACATCAGCTCGAGGCCGATGAAGATCAGCATGAGGTCGGCGCTTCCCGCGAACACCATCATGCCGACTGTCGCGAACAGGACGAGAACATACAGCTCGCCCAGCCGCATGTGCTCCTCTTCGAGGTAGCGCGTCGAGATGATCAGAAAGAAGCCGGCCGCCAGCAGAAACACGTAGTTCGCAAAGATGCGGAAGCCGTCCATCGCGATGGCCGCGGACGCGGGGCCTGTTCCGAGCGTGGCGAGCCAGGTGTTGGCGCCGGCCGCCAGCAGGACGCCGACCCCGGCCAGCCATGGAATGACCGCGCTCGAGGGTTCCGACCGGCTGCCCTTCTGGAACACGTCCACGAGCAACACGACCATGGCCCAGACCGAAAGTACGATCTCCGGCAGGAGTGCGATTGCGTAATCGGCCGGGTGCGAGAAGTCCGGCATCATGGCTGCCCGCCTCCCGCTCGGCCTTCGACCGCTGGCGTATCGATCGGATCCGCAATCTCGATCTCGAACGATAGCGCCGGCCCGCTACGCTGCTCGACGGTCCGGACCAGGGCAGACAACGTCGGTTCCATCCGTTCGAGCACCGGCTTGGGGTACAGGCCCAGCCAGAGCATACCGGCAATGAGCGGCGCAAGCACAGCCAGCTCCCGACGGCTCAGGTCCGGCAGGTCGCGGTTCGCGGGATTGTCCAGTGAATTGAACCAGATGCGCTGAACCATGGGCAGCATGTAGTAGGCGGCGAAAATGACGCCGGTCGTGCCAATGATCGCGACCCATGGATGGGTCTCGAACGTGCCCAGCAGCGCCAGGAACTCGCCGACGAACCCGCTCGTGCCCGGCAGGCCGATGCTGGCCAGCGCAGTGAACACGAACGCCGCGCCGAACATCGGCGCAACGGTCGCCAGTCCTCCGAAATCCGCGATCAGTCGCGTGTGCCGTCGTTCATACAGCATGCCGAGCAGGAGAAACAGCGCGCCCGTCGAAAGGCCGTGCGACAGCATTACCACCATTGCGCCCTGCAGCCCGCGCACGGTCAGCGCAAACACGCCGAGCACGACGAACCCCATGTGCGCCACGGACGTGTACGCGATCAGTTTCTTCGCGTCCGGTTGCACTGCTGCCACCCACGCCGCGTATATGATACCGATCAGGCCCAGTACCAGCATTGTCATCACGATCGTCGGATGCGTTGCGGCGTGCGGAAAGAACGGCAGCAGGAATCGGAGGAATCCGTACGCCCCCATTTTCAGCAGCACCGCCGCCAGTACGACAGAGCCCGGCGTCGGCGCTTCGACGTGCGCGTCCGGAAGCCACGTGTGGAACGGGAAGATCGGCACCTTGATCGCGAACGCGAGCGCGAACGCGCCGAACAGCCAGTACTGTTCGCCGAACGTCAACGGCACCTGCAGCAGATCCGCGTACGCGAACGAGAGGTCGCCCGTCAGCGCGCGGTACTTGAAGAACAGATACAGAATCCCGACCAGCATCAGCAGTGAGCCGAACGCCGTGTACAAGAAGAACTTGATGGCCGCGTAGATCCGCCTCTGCCCGCCCCAGATGCCGATGATGAAGTACATCGGCACCAGCATGATTTCCCAGAACATGAAGAACAGGAACAGATCCATTGCGACGAACACGCCGATGATACCCGCCTCGAGCAGAAGCATCATCGCGTAGAACGTGCGTTCCCGGTTCGTGATGTAGTTGTAGGAGCCGAGCAGGGCGATCGGCAGGATCGCCGTCGTCAGCAGGACCAGCATGAGGCTGATTCCGTCCATGCCCACACGGTAGTGGATCCCCCACTCCGGGATCCATGCGAACTCGGCGGCGAACTGCATCCCGGCCGCGGCCGGGTTGAACGCGAACCACAGTGGCAGCGAGATCGCCAACTCCGCCACGGCGATGACGAGCGCGACCGTTCGGGGCCTTCCGCCGACGCCGGCAAGCAGAGCCGCCATGCCGATGACGGGAACCAGCAGCAGTGCGTTGAGGACCCAGTCCGGATAGCCGATCGACTGGAGAAGGCCGATCATTGCAGCACCACCAGCGCGATCAGGATCAGGACACCCGCGACGAGCGCGAAGGCATAGCTGTTGACCTGCCCGGTCTGCAGCCGTGAGCCGACCCAACCGAATGCGCGCGACGCCTGCCCGACGCCGTTGACAATACCATCGATCAGGAACGTATCGACGAAACGGGCCAGACCGCGGGACACCGCCAGGATCGGTTTCACTATAGCCGTATCGTAGATCCCATCGACGTACCACGCGTTGTAGAGCACACCCATGAATCCGCGCGGTGGCGGCGACTCCTCTGCCGGCCGGTAGCGCCGCCCCCCGATAACGGCTGACGCGAGCGCGATCATCGTTACCGCCAGACCGAACGACAGCACGGCCCACAGGACCTCGCCACCGCCGAACGGCGCGCTGTGCAGCGGCGCTGCCGCGTTTGCCGCCGCCACTCCGTCCGCGGCCTCCGTGACCGGATGCAACCACTCGTGCAGCCATTCCGAGTGCGGCAACCAGCCCAGGACCGGCGCGTTGCCGATCGCCGCGGGTACGTTGATCCAGCCACCGACCACGGACAGCATGGCCAGGACAGCCAGCGGCACCCACATGACGGGCGAAACCTCGTGCAGGTGCTGCCGCTCCTTCTCGCCGGACCGGTTCTCGCCGTGGAACGTCATCACCATGAGCCGCGTCATGTAGAACGCCGTCATGAGTGCGGCGGCCAGCGCCATCACCCAGAACGTGCGATACCATCCGGCGAACGGACCGACGGCATGGGCCCCGACCTGCCAGATGATCTCGTCTTTCGAGAAGAACCCGGCGAACGGCCACACGCCCGCAATAGCCAGTGTCCCGATCCACATCGTGGCCCATGTGATGGGCATGAACCGGCGCAGCCCGCCCATGTTGCGCATGTCCTGGGCATCCCGGTCGCTGTGCGTGTGGTGGAATGCCTCGTGCATGGCGTGGATCACGGCGCCCGACCCGAGGAACAGCAGGGCCTTGAAGAACGCGTGCGTCATGAGGTGGAACACGCCGGCGGCGTACGCGCCGACGCCAACGCCAATGAACATGTAGCCGAGCTGCGATACCGTCGAATACGCGAGCACCTTCTTGATGTCGTACTGCGCCAGCCCGATCGTGGCCGCGAACAGGGCCGTGAGTGCGCCCACGCCAGTGACCACCGCCGCCGAAATCGGCGCCAGCGAGAACAGGACGCCGGCCCGCGCGACGAGATAGACGCCACCGGTCACCATGGTCGCGGCGTGGATCAGCGCGCTGACCGGCGTCGGGCCGGCCATCGCGTCGGGCAGCCACGTGTACAGCGGGATCTGCGCACTCTTGCCGACCGCACCGAGGAACAGGAAAAGCGTAATCGCGGTAACGGCCGCCCCGCCGTAAGCGAAAGTCGCGGGCGCCTGTTCGAACACGTTGACGAAGTCGAGCGACCCGGCGTTCGAGTACAGCATGAACATCGCGACCAGGAACCCGAAGTCACCAATGCGGTTGACGATGAACGCCTTCTTGCCGGCGTCCGCCTTCGCACGGTCCGTGAACCAGAATCCGATCAGCAGGTAGCTGCACAGCCCGACACCTTCCCAGCCGACGAACATCACCGGGAAACTCGATCCGAGCACGAGCACCAGCATGAAGAACACGAAGAGGTTGAGGTACGCGAAGTAGCGCGCGTACCCCGGGTCCTCCCGCATGTAGCCGACGCTGAACACGTGGATCAGAAAGCCGACGCCCGTGATGATGAGCGTCATCAGCATGGACAGATTGTCGAGCTGGAACGCGGCATCGATGCGCAGCCCGCCGACCGCGATCCACTGCCAGTACGTCTCGATGACGGGACCATGCAGGTCGGCCCCACGCATACCGATGAAGTTCACTGCGGCGATCAGGAACGCCATGCCGACGGTTGCCGGACCGACTACCGTCGGAATCGACTTGCGGTCCGGCGCCACGAATGCAGCGATGCCGTTGACCACGAAACCGAGCAGTGGCAGAAGGGCGATCGCCCAGAGCAGGGTCGGCTGGAATTCTGCCACTGTTACCAGCGCAGGAGGTTGAAGTCCTTCATGTCGACCGTCTCACGAAGCCGGAAAATCGAGATGATGATCGCGAGCCCCACTGCGGCTTCGGCCGCGGCTACGGTCATGACGAAGAAGACGAACACCTGGCCCTCGATCCCGATCGCATTCGAGAACGCGACGAACATCAGGTTCACCGCGTTCAGCATCAACTCGATGCACAGAAACAGGATGATCGCGTTCCGGCGGAACAGCACGCCGGCCACACCGATCGCGAACAGGATGGACGCCAGCACGAGCGATTCGGTGAGCATCACACCCTCCTCTTCGCGAGCAGCACGGCACCGACGATGGCGACGAGAAGAAGCAGAGACGTCAGCTCGAAAGCGACCACGAAGTCGCGGAACAGCGTGTCGGCGATCGCACCGACCGCGTTCATCTCCTGCACCGCCGCTTCGATCGATTCACGGCCGCCCAACTGAGCGGTGCTGCCGGGCACCATGACGGAGCGGGCAATAGCCCAGCCGACCACGCCGGCGGCCGCGGAACCTGCGACGATCCAGACGCCACCCCGTATGTCGGACCGATAGTCGTGGCCCAGGTTGAGCAGCATGATCACGAACAGGAACAGGACCAGGATGGCGCCCGCATAGACGATCACCTGCACGGCCGCGATGAAATGCGCGCCCAGGATCACGTAGATCGCGGCCACCGAGAAGAGGCTCACGACCAGGAACAGCAGGCTGGCAATCGGGCTTCGTCTCGTGACCGTGCCGATCGCGCCGCCTATCGCGATAGAAGCGAAGACCCACCAGAGAAGGTGACTCATTGGCCGAGTGGATCCTCCGGGTCCCACAAGTCCGTAACTGGGTGATCCTGGGCCATCAGGCGGTCCAGATCGTAGACGAAACGGGACCGGGTGTACTCAGCATTCTCGTAGTCCCTGCCCACGTGGATCGCTTCGACGGGGCAGACCTCCTGGCACATGCCACAGAAAATGCAGCGGAACTCATCAATCTCGTAGACCACCGGGTACCGGTTGCCCTGATCGTCTTCGCCGGGCACCAGCCTGATGCAGTTCGCGGGGCAGATGGTCGGACAGAGCCCGCACGCAACACACTTCGGCCGGCCGTCCGCATGGACCGCCATGCGATGTGTGCCCCGCCAGCGGCCCGAGAGCTCGGCCTTCTCGTCCGGATACTCGAGCACCTTCTTCTGTGGACGGATCAAGTGCCGGAACGTCAACGCCATACCGCGCAGGGACGCGCGCAGGTAGGACGTGTTCGCATCAGGCCGTCTCACCGTTCTGACGCCGATCGCCATCAGACCTCCCCTGCCCTTTCCACGTTCCGCGCGTCGATCCGCTTCATGCTCACACCGCGCGGCATTCCCGCGGACCGGCCGGCGGGGGCTCCAATCACACGGTCCCGGTCGACCCACACGTAGAATACCACAGTCGAGAGTCCGTTCACGACCGTCAGAATCAGTCCGTACATCGTGCCGAACGCCATGCCGATCGAATCGAGGACGAGGATCGCCGCACCGTTCAGCGTGATGTAGGCCAGCGCCGTGGGCAGCATGACCTTCCAGCCCAGGTGCATGATCTGGTCGTACCGGAATCGCGGTACCGTCCAGCGGATCCAGATGAACATGAAGCAGAAGAACAGCGTCTTCAGTGTGAACATCAAGAACGTGAGTATCGTCTTCCAGACAGCCGGCGTGGCGCCCTGGACCACTCCGGGCGCGACCACGCGCATGTCGTCGCCGGTCCAGAACGGAATGTCCCAGCCACCGAAGAACAGCGTCGCCATCAGGGCGGACACGGTCAGCACGTGCGCGTACTCGGCAATGAAGAACATGCTGAACTTCATCGACGAATACTCCGTGTGGTAGCCGGTAACGAGCTCGGACTCGGCCTCCGCTACATCGAACGGAAGCCGGTTCGTTTCGGCCATGGCCGAGATGACGAAGAGAACGAACGAAAGGCTCAGCGGCAGGGCCAGCCACAGCCCGAGCTCCTCCTGCTGCAACCAGACGATGTGCGTGAGCGTCACGTTGCCGGCCAGCATGAACACGGGGATCAGGCTCATGCCGAGTCCGACCTCGTAGCTGACCATCTGCGCGCTCGCGCGCAGCGCGCCCAGGAACGAGTACTTGTTGTTCGACGCCCACCCGGCCATCACGATGCCATAGATGCCCAGGCTGCTCAACGCCAGAACGAACAGGATGCCGATCGGCAGGTCCGCAATGATCATGTCCACCAGGCCCCACGGCGTCGGCAGCGGTGCGGCGAACGGGACAACCGCAAAAACGACGAGCGCCGGCGCGATCGCCATCATTGGAGCGAGCACGAAGAGCAGCTTCGATGCCTGGCCCGGCGACGTCTCCTCCTTCATCAGGTTCTTGAGCCCATCGGCGATCGGCTGAAGCAGCCCGCCGGGTCCCACGCGATTCGGGCCGAGCCGGTCCTGGATCCACGCCGAGACCCGCCGTTCCGCCAGCGTCAGCATGGCCACAGTCACCATCACCACGGTGAACGCGCCGACGACCTTGATCGTACTGATGATGAGGAACGCGCCTGGTCCGAGAGCCCCGATATCGTGCATCAGTCGCCGTCCGCCGTGTCGATGAGCGCCGGCACGCGGAGCAACTCGCCATGAGTACCGATTACCTCGTAAGACAGGTGTTCGAAGCCATCGTTCAGCCGGGCGAGCATCAGGAACGCACGCCCCGCATCCGGCGGTGCCTGCCCCGCTCCGAGTCCGGCCAGCAGAACACCGGCGACCTGCCAGGCCGGGCGCGCTCCGGCCGGCGCGTCGAGAGCCGGCCAGAACCGCTGCACGCGGCCCTCGAAGTTAGTGAACGTGCCATCGCTTTCGGCATGCGTCGTGATTGGCAGCACCATGCTCGCGGCGGCGAGCGCCGGCGTACGGTGGTGCGCCAGGGCAACGAACACCAGGGCATCCGCACCGTAGTCCGCGGGCGCATCGGCCAGCGGATCACCGGCAACGATCAGGATCCGGCCGGCCACGTCCGGCAGACCACCGGTCGCGGTGTCGTTGCCGACGCGACGGAACCCGAGCGCATCGAGCCCACGCCCGTTCGCGGCGAGGTCGCGCCGTCGGGCTAGCTTCGGGAATCCCGGGCACACCACCTCGTCATCCGTCCGCGGTGACCGGTAGATCGCGTCGGTCTCGCCCAACGCCTTCGCGACCTGCAGCAGGAGGCCGTTGTCCTCGTTGGACAGGAACGGCGACCCGATCAGCACCACGCCCGGGCTGTCTGCCGCTCCGAGCCGATCGACCAGATCAAGCGCCGCAGCCTTCCACGTGACGGGCACGAGTTGCGCCGCATCGGTGTGGACCAGCGGCTGGTCGAGTCGATCGGGCGCGTTCATCCACTCGTAGCGGAGCCTGCCGTAGTCACACATCCACCACGAGTTGACGTCCGGGTTCGTGCGCGGCTTCAGGCGCGCCACCAGGTTGTCGCGCGAGTCGATCCGGATGTTGCAGCCCTGCGAACAGCTGGTGCACACCGACGGAGTGTGGTCGAGGTCCCATACCCTCGCCTTGTGCAGGAAATCCTTGGACAGGAGTGCGCCGACCGGACAGATGTCGACGACGTTGCCGGCGAACGGATCGCCCTCCGTGCCGTGGTCGAAGAACGTATCGATCACGGATCGACTGCCACGCTGAACGACGTCGAGAGCACTCGACTGCGAGATCTCACGCGTGAAGCGGACGCAGCGTGTGCACATGATGCAACGGTCGCCATCGTAGAGGATATCCCCGCCGAAGTCGTCCTGGCCAAGCACGCGTTTCGGTTCGATCGAGCGACCGTGCTTGCGTCCTTCCGCGTGCACGAAGTCCTGCAATCTGCACTCACCGGACTTGTCGCAGATCGGACAGTCCAGCGGGTGATTGGCCAGATAGAACTCGAGCGTGCCGCGGCGCGCCTCGCGGGCCTTCTCGCTCTCCGTGTGAATGACCTGGTCCGGACCGACGGTCGTGACGCAGGCGGGCACGAGCTTCGGCGCGCCCTCGACCTCCACGAGACACATCCGGCACATCGCCGGCGCGGACAGGCCGGCGTGGTAGCAATAGTGCGCGATGCCGATCCCGGCGTGCTCGGCAGCCTCGATGATCCGCGTGCCCTTCGAGACTTCGACGCTCGTTCCGTTGATCGTGCAGTTGACGGTTTCCATCTCGCTCGTCTTCATATGCGGTTCAGACGGCCGCGGCCGCCGGCTCGGCCGTGCCGATCAGCGCATCGTACTCATCCCTGAACTTCTCGATCGAACTAAGGATGGGCGCGGCCGCCGAATCGCTGAGCACGCAGATCGTCGTGCCCACCATGTTCCGTCCGAGACTGATGAGCGTCTCGATGTCGTCCGGCCGGCCGTGACCGGTCTCGATGCGCCGGAGGATGCGGGCGAGCCACGACGTACCTTCACGGCACGGCGTGCACTGGCCGCACGATTCGTGGGCGTAGAACTCGACGATGCGGCGGACCTGTTTCACCATATTGGTCCTGTCATCCATCACGATCACGGATGCGGTGCCAAGCATCGTGCCGGCTCGGGCCACACTCTCGTAGTCGAGCGCAATGTCGATCTCGTCGGCGTGAAGGATCGGAACCGAACTGCCGCCCGGAATCACGGCCTTCAACGTGCGGCCATCGCGGATGCCGCCACAGACGTCGTAGATCAACTCCCTGAGGCTGAAGCCGAGCGGGAACTCGAAATTGCCGCGGCGCACAAGGTGTCCGGACATGTTGAACAGCTTGGTGCCCGGACTCTTCTCGGTGCCGAACGAGCGGTACCAGTCGCCGCCACGAGACACGATGTGAGGCACGGCGCACAGCGTTTCGACATTGTTGATCGTTGTGGGCTGGCCGAATGCGCCGGCGGCCGCGGGAAACGGTGGCTTGATGCGCGGCTGCCCCCGCCGTCCCTCGAGCGAGTTCATCAGCGCCGTCTCTTCGCCGCAGATGTATGCGCCCGCTCCAAGGTGAAGCGTCACGTCGATGCTGACGCCGGAACCCATGATGTCCGGGCCCGCAATGCGTGCCGCGTAGATCTCCTCGATCGCCTTCGCCACGATCTGGGCCGGCTCGAAGAACTCGCCGCGCATGTAGACGTATACGTGGGCTGCGCCGATCGCCCAGGCGCCGATCAGGGCACCCTCGAGCATCTGGTGCGGCGTCCAGCGGCACAACTCGCGGTCCTTGAACGCACCCGGTTCGGATTCGTCCGCGTTGATCAGAAGATAGTGCGGCTTGCGTGCATCGCCCTTCGGCATGAAGGACCATTTCACGCCGGTCGGGAAACCGGCGCCACCGCGGCCGCGCAGGCCGCTGCTCTTGACCACTTCGATGACGTCATCCGGACTCATGTCGAGCGCCTTGCGCAGCGCCGCGTAGCCGCCGCGCTTCGTCCAGCCCTCGAGCGTGCGCGCATCCGGCTCGCCGAAATGCGCGGTCAGAACCCTCGTCTCCTTCTCGTGCGCGTACGGATATGCCATCAGCCCGCCCCGGGCGCGATTGCGGCTTCGTGTCGCAGCCGGTCCAGGATGTCCGGCACATCCCCGGCGCTCACATTCTCGAAATACCGTTCGTTGATCTGCACGGCCGTCGGAAACCCGCAGGCGCCCAGGCACTCGGCTTCGATCACGGTGAAAAGCCCGTCACCGGAGATCTCGCCCGGCTCGCATCCCGTCGCCTCGAGGAAAGCCGCGACCACGTCGTCGGCGCCGCACAGGTTGCACGAAACATTGGTGCAGACCTGTATCAGGTACCGGCCGACGGCGCGCTTGTTGTACATCGTGTAGAAGGTGGCCACGCCTCGCACGAGTGCCGGTGGCAGGTCCAGCACCTCGGCGACACTGGCCATTGCCTCCGGCGACAGATGCCCGCGCACCTCCTGCGCAAGATTGAGCACCGGAAGCAGCGCGCCACGGCTCGTCGGATAGCGCGAACGCATCTTTTCGAGTCGCTCCGCATACGGCCCCTCGAACAGGACCGCATCCGGATGCTTGTCCGCCAGCTGAAACGGGTAGGAACAGGATGCGCCCGGCACGCCGCCCGCCACGGGCCGCTTGCCGACATGGGCGACACCGCGAACGTCCGCTTCCGTCAGGTGTTCGAAATCCCCTGTCTCACCCGCCCAACCCGGATTCCCACGAATCGGTGTCGTCTTGTCGCTCATTCCCCTCTGGCCGTCAACGGAGCGCGAATCCGCCGTTCCCCGGAACCTGGCCCGGGAAGCCGGCAATCGCGCCCCAGAAACGTGTTCTCCTCACCGATCGATCTCGCCCAGCACGATGTCCAGACTCGCATTCACCGCGATGACGTCCGACAGCAGGCTGCCCTGGACCATCTGTGACAGTGCCGACAGGTTGATGAAGCTCGGTCCGCGAACCCGCCAGCGCACAGGCTTCGATCCGCCATCGCTCACCACATACATGCCCAGCTCGCCCTTCGAGCTTTCGACGGAGAACCAGCTCTCGCCCTGTGGCGCCTTGACGCCCTCCATGACGAGCTTGAAATGATGGATCATCGACTCCATGTCCGTCATCGCGTCCGTCTTGCCCGGCAGGATCACACGCGGATCATCGACGTTGATCGGCCCGCCCGGCAGACGGTCGAGTGCCTGCGTCAGGATCGAGAGGCTCTGGCGCATCTCCTCGAGACGAACCAGATAGCGGTCGTAGCAGTCACCGTGCTCGCCGATCGGCACATCGAAGTCGTACGTTTCGTAGTCGTAATACGGTCGGTCCTTGCGCACGTCGTAGTCGACGCCCGACGCACGCAGGTTCGGCCCCGTCAAACCACAGCTGACAGCGTCCTCCGGGCCGATCACGCCAACATCGCGATTGCGGCCGATCCAGATCTGGTTGTTCGTCAGCAGGGTTTCGACTTCGTCCAGCGTCTGCGGCAGCGTCTCCACGAAATTGCGCAGTGCTTCCACCCAGCCGACCGGCAGATCCGCCATCATCCCGCCGATCCGCGTCGCCGATGTCGTGATCCGAGCACCCGTCAGGGCTTCGTGCAGGCCGTAGATCCGCTCGCGCTCCTGAAACGTCCACAGGAACACCGTGAACGCTCCAATGTCGATCGCGGTCGTGCCCAGCCAGAGCAGGTGGCTGAACACGCGGTCCAGCTCCATGCAGATCACCCGCACGACCTTGCACCGCTCCGTGACCTGGACGCCCATCAGCTTCTCCACCGCCATGGCGTACGCGCAGTTGTAGATCAACGGCGCCAGGTAGTCCATGCGGTCGGTCAACGGAATGATCTGATTCCAGGTGCGGTACTCGCCCAGCTTCTCGAAGCTCGAGTGCAGATACCCGATGTGCGGAGTGCAACTGACGATCGTTTCGCCGTCCAGCTCGAGCACCAGGCGCAGGACGCCATGCGTCGCCGGATGCTGCGGGCCGATGTTGATCAGCATGTGCTCGCCCTGCAGCTCCGGCTCCATACCGGCCGGCAGCCCGAAGTTCACCGGCTTGCCCTCCGCGTTCAGTTCGGGCGTCCGGGTCACCAGGTACTCGACCGTCTTCGTACTCATCCTGCGCCCCCGCCCTGCTCCCGTCCGGGATGGTGCTCGTGTACTTCGTCGATGACTGAAAGCTCACGCTCCGAGTAGTGCTCCTCCACCGGTATCGACAACGCCCGGCGAGTCTGCTCCGCACGGCTGAACCTGCCACGCAGCGGGAAGTCCTTCCGTAACGGGTGACCCTCCGCGTACCCTTCCGGCATCAGTATCCGCCGCATGTCCGGATGACCGCGGAAGCGGATGCCGTACATGTCCCAGACTTCCCGTTCCAGCCAGTCCGCCGTCTTCCACAGGCCCGAGACCGTATCGGCCAATGGATCCGCGTTGGAAACCGAAGCCTTCACGCGCAGTGCGCGCCGATGCGGGATCGACCACAACTGATAGACGAGATCGAGCGGTCGACCGCCACCCCAGTCGACCGCCGTCAGGTCAGCCAGCAGGTCATACCGTTGCGCCGGATCGTCCTTCAGCCAGGTGAGTATCTCCACCACCCGATCGAGCTTCAGCCGAACGACGTGCTCGTCCCCCGCCATTATCGCATGATGCAGAACGGCGTCGCCGAAGGTTGCCCGCAACGCCGCCACGCTCGGATGCGATGCCGCATCCGCCGAGTCCCCTGACTGCGGCTCTTCCGCCGCCGGCGACGCCGGACCCGCTTCCAGCCCCGCGACCGCGTCCTCCAGATTCCGGTCGGCCATCGCCTACGGCTTCCGGTCCGATGGACGCGATAGCGCCGCCGTGTCCACGAGCCCGCTCACGCGATTCTGCGTCGTCGAGTTGCCGTAGGGTCGCGCCAGCTCATCGATCACGCCCGCCGCCAGATTCGGTAAGCCCACTCGCGACGGATCCTCCTCACGTAGATCCGCGTTGGCCAGCGACTCGCCCTTCACCTTCTCATGGATCATCAGAATGCCGTAGATCAGACCCTCCGGCCGCGGCGGACAGCCCGGCACGTACACGTCCACCGGTATGATCGTATCGATCCCCTGCACCATCGAGTACACGTCGAATACGCCACCCGATGATGCGCACGCCCCCATCGATATCGACCACTTCGGCTGCGGCATCTGGTCCCAGATCCGCCGAAGCACCGGCGCCATCTTGTATGCCACGCGACCCGCGCAGATCAGCAGGTCCGCCTGACGAGGCGAAAACGACATCCGTTCCATGCCGAACCGCGCCAGATCGTACTTCGTCGCAGCCGTCGCCATCATCTCGATCGCGCAACATGCCGTTCCGAACGGCATCGGCCACATCGAGTTCTGCCGCGCCCAGTTCACTACAACGTCCAACCGCGTCGTGAGGAAACTCGCCTCGCCGGTCGGTACCGTCGGCAGGCTCACTCCCATTCCAGCGCTCCCTTCTTCCAGACGTAGATGAATCCTACCAGCAGTACCCCGATGAACACCATCATCTCCACGAATCCAAAAAGTCCAAGGTCGCGGAACAGTACGCCCCATGGAATCAGGAAGATCGTTTCGATATCGAAGATGATGAACAGCAGGGCGACCAGATAGAACCGTACCGAAAACCGCTCGCGCGTGTCCCCGAGGCCCACCATCCCCGACTCGTACGGCTCCGCCTTCACCGACGTCGGGCGCAGCGGACTCACCAGGTGCGACAGAACCACGATCCCGACGGCGTTCACCAGCGACAGGCCCATCAGGATCAGCACCGGTACGTAGACTTCTCCCATTCGTCGAGCCGAGCCTGAGACTTTGTGAATTCGTTCACTTGTCGCGCTGGCACGAAGTTACCCAACCCGGGCGCCCAGTGTCAAGAACTGCCGTCGCGTTGCGCGCGGGCGCCGACGGCCTACTTTTCGGCGCTCAAACGAGGGGGTTGAGGATGACGATTCGGAGCGACCGCTGGATCCGGAAGATGGCGGTGGAAGCCGGGATGATCGAACCGTTCGAGACACGGCAGGTTCGCGAGGGGACGATCAGCTATGGGTTGTCGTCGTTCGGGTACGACGTTCGAGTAGGCGACGAGTACAAGGTGTTCACGGACGTGTACAGCGTGGTAGTGGATCCGAAGGCGTTCGACCCGCGGTCGTTCGTCGACATGAAGGGAGATCACTGCATCATCCCGCCGCACTCGTTCGCGCTGGCGGCGACGATGGAGTACTTCCGGATTCCGAACGACGTGCTGGTAGTGTGCGTGGGCAAGTCGACGTATGCGCGGTGCGGGATCATTGTGAACGTGACGCCGCTCGAACCGGAGTGGTGCGGGCACCTGACGCTGGAGATCTCGAACACGACGCCGCTGCCGGCGAAGATCTACAGCCGGGAGGGACTGGCGCAGCTGTTGTTCTTCAGGGGCGACGAAGTCCCGGAGACGACGTATGCGCAGCGTGGCGGCAAGTACCAGGACCAGCGGGGCGTGACGTTACCGAAGCTCTGAGAAAGGGGTCGCGCTATTCGGCAGCACGGTGAACGTGAGAG
This sequence comes from Longimicrobiales bacterium, assembly GCA_035513345.1. Classification (GTDB taxonomy): domain Bacteria; phylum Gemmatimonadota; class Gemmatimonadetes; order Longimicrobiales; family RSA9; genus DATKCF01. The sequence continues at coordinate 105,704 of DATKCF010000188.1, read as the reverse complement.
TGGCAGCGACTGTGTTGACATGAGGCCTCAGGCATCGCTGCCGGGCCGCCGCGTGGCGGCCTTGCGCAGGTCGGCATTGAGGCGGGCGATGTAGTCGACGCTGATGGCCTTGGGGCAGGCGTTCTGGCATGCGCCGTGGTTGGTGCAGTGGCCGAAGAGTTCGTCATCGTGAGTGGCGACCATGTTGACGACGCGCTCGAAGCGTTCGGGCTGGCCCTGTGGCAGGCTGGCCAGGTGAGCGATCTTGGCGGCTGTGAACAGCATGGCGGAGGCATTGGGACAGGCGGCAACGCAGGCGCCGCACCCGATGCACTCGGCTGCGTCCATTGCGAGGTCGGCGTTGATCTTGCCGATCGGAGTGGCATTGGCGTCGGGCGCGCTGCCCGTGCGGACGGAGATGAAGCCACCGGCCTGGATGATGCGGTCGAAGGCGGTTCTGTCGACGACGAGGTCCTTGATGACGGGGAACGCGGTTGCTCGCCACGGTTCGATCCAGATCTGAGCGCCATCGGTGTAGTGACGCATGTGAAGCTGGCAGACGGTGGTATCGGGCAGAGGTCCGTGGGGTTGGCCATCGATGACGAAGCCGCAGGATCCGCAGATGCCTTCGCGACAGTCGTGATCGAAGGCGACCGGCACCTTGCCCTGCTCGAGAAGCTGTTCGTTGAGAACGTCGAGTACCTCGAGGAACGAGCTGTGTTCGGAGACACGGTCGACGACGTACGTTTCGAAGCGGCCTTTCGAGGTCGGGTTGTCCTGGCGCCACACGTGCAGGGTGAGTCGCATCGCTATTTGTAGCTCCTCTGGGAGAGGGGCACGTTCTCGAAGGTCAGCGGCTCCTTGTGGAGCCGTGGCGCGCTGCTGGTGCCGGTGTGTTCCCAGACGGCGACGTATGCGTACTCCGAGTCGTTGCGGAGCGCCTCACCGTCGGAGGTCTGGTGCTCGACGCGGAAATGCGCGCCACAGGATTCGTCGCGATTCAGCGCGTCGATACAGAGGAGTTCGGCGAACTCCATGAAGTCGGCGACGCGTCCGGCGTACTCGAGGGACTGGTTCAGGTCGGACGCGCTGCCGGGCACCTTCACGTTCTCGTGGTACTCCTGGCGGAGCGCTGGAACGGCAAGGAGTGCCTTTCGCAGGCCCGCCTCGCTGCGTTCCATGCCGCAATATTCCCACAGCAGCTTGCCAAGCTCCTGATGGAAATCGCGGACCGACCGCGTGCCGTCCGTTTCCAGCAGTGCCGTGGTTCGGCCGCGGACTTCGCCTTCGATGCGAGTGAACTCGGGATGCTCCGTATTCACGGGTGCGAGCGGCTCGCGTGCAATGTAGTCGCCGATCGTGAGCGGAATGACGAAGTAGCCGTCGGCGAGGCCCTGCATGAGCGCGCTGGCGCCGAGTCGGTTTGCGCCGTGATCGGAGAAGTTGGCCTCGCCGATGACGTGGAGACCCGGGATCGTGCTCATGAGGTTGTAGTCGACCCACAGACCGCCCATGGTGTAGTGCGGCGCGGGGTAGATGCGCATTGGCACTTCGTAGGGATTCTCACCGGTGATGTTGCGATACATGTCGAACAGATTGCCGTAGCGATCGGCAATGACATTGCGGCCGAGGCGAGCGATGGAATCGCGGAAGTCCAGGTAGACGCCGATGCCCGAGGGACCGACGCCCCTGCCCTCGTCGACGGCTTCCTTGGCGCGACGCGAGGAAATGTCGCGTGGCGCGAGGTTGCCGAAGCTCGGATAGATGCGTTCGAGATAGTAGTCGCGCTCGGCATCCGGAATCTGGCTCGGCGAACGAGTGTCACCGGGCTCCTGCGGCACCCAGATGCGGCCGTCGTTGCGCAATGATTCACTCATCAGAGTGAGCTTCGACTGGTGCGATCCGGCCGGCGGAATGCATGTCGGGTGAATCTGGGTGAAGCAGGGATTGGCGAAACCGGCGCCTCGTCGGTGCGCTCTCCATATCGCGGTGACGTTGCAGCCCTGCGCGTTGGTCGACAGGTGGAATCCATTGCTGTAGCCGCCGGTCGCCAGAACCACGGCATCGGCCGCCCAGGACTGGATCTGGCCGGACACGAGGTCTCGCGTAATGATGCCTCTGGCCCTGCCGTCGACCAGCACGATGTCGAGCATCTCGTGGCGCGAATACATCTTCACGCCACCCGCGGCGATCTGCTTCTCGAGCGCCTGATAGGCGCCCAGGAGCAGCTGCTGGCCGGTCTGGCCACGGGCGTAGAACGTGCGCGATACCTGGGCGCCGCCGAAGGAACGGTTCGCGAGGTGGCCGCCGTACTCGCGCGCGAACGGTACGCCCTGCGCCACGCACTGGTCGATGATGTTGAGGCTGATCTCCGCAAGACGGTGGACGTTCGCTTCACGTGAGCGGTAATCGCCGCCCTTGACGGTGTCGTAGAACAGCCGGAACACGCTGTCGCCGTCGTTCTGGTAGTTCTTGGCGGCGTTGATGCCGCCCTGCGCCGCGATCGAGTGCGCCCGCCGCGGGCTGTCCTGGAAGCAGAAACAGTCGACCACGTACCCGAGTTCGGACATCGTCGCCGCGGCCGATGCGCCGGCCAGGCCCGTACCGACGACGATCACGCGGTGCTTCCGCTTGTTCGCCGGGTTGACCAGCTTCATCTCGAACCGGTGCCGGCCCCACTTCTCGGCGATCGGTCCGTCCGGGATCTTCGCGTCGAGTTCCATCAACACCCTATGCGACGAGTCCGGACAGCACGGCCATCGGGAACGCCGCGTTGCCGGCGGACACGATGAGGGCGATGGTCACCGCGAGCGGGCGTCGCCACGCGTTGTAACGGGGGTTGTTCACGCCCATCGTCTGGAACGCGCTCCATGTGCCGTGATAGATGTGGAACCCGAGCGGCACCATGGCGACCATGTAGGCGATGGACACGGGCCACGATCGGAAACCGGTTACGAAGTTGCTGTACGCATCGCCGTGCACGAATTCCGGGTGAACGGTGCCGAACGTCAGGTGCAGCAGGTGGAACACGACGAATGCCAGAATGGTGAGCCCGCCCCAGACCATCGTCCTCGAGGCGTAACTGAACGCGAGCGACTCGGTCTTCCTGTAGCCGACGTCGCGTGCTCGCCGGCTCCGGAGCGTGAGCGACAGGGCGGCCCCGATGTGGACGAGGACGGCAGCAATGAGGCCGATCCTTGCGAGCCAGAGCAGTTGGCCGCGGGCAAGGAACGGCGAACCGAAGGTGCGCAGGCCTTCGGCGTAGTGGTTGAACTCCTCGGCACCCATGTAGACCTTGAGGTTGCCGACGAAGTGCGCGATGACGAAGAGCAGCAGGATCGTGCCGGTCACGGCCATGGCGATCTTCTGGCCGACCGACGATCGGACGGCTGCGCTTCGCCGCTCCGCCGGCCGGATCGCAGCGGCCATCAGCCGAGCGCCGCCATGGTTTCGCGTACGGCTTCGGCGGACTTGCCGAGCGCCGCCCGTTCCTCATCGGTCAGCGGCACCTCGATGATCGCTTCGAGTCCGTTGCGTCCGAGCTTGCACGGCACGCCGCAGTAGAGGCCGTCGAGGCCGTACTCGCCTTCGAGCCATGCGGCGCAAGGCAGGATACGCTTCTTGTCGAGCACGATGGACTCGGCCATCTGCACGGCCGCCGCACCCGGTGCGTAGTACGCGCTTCCCGTCTTGAGCAGGCCGACGATCTCGGCTCCGCCCTTGCGCGTGCGGTCGATGAGCGCTTCGAGCCGGTCGGCGGGAATGAACTCCGTGACGGGGATACCGCTGATCGTCGTACAGGAAACGACGGGCACCATCGTGTCGCCATGCCCGCCGAGCACGAGCGCCTGTATGTCCTCGACGCTGACGTCCGCCTCGAGCGCGATGAACGAGCGGTAGCGCGCAGTGTCGAGAACACCGGCCATCCCGATCACGCGTTCGCGCGGGAACCCGGTCGTCTGGCGGCACACGTACGCCATGACGTCCAGCGGGTTCGACACCATGATCACGATGGCGGCAGGCGAGTGCTTCGCGATCTGCTCGGAAACGCTGCGAACAATGCCCGCATTCGTCTTCAGCAGGTCGTCACGTGACATGCCCGGCTTGCGCGCGATGCCGGCCGTGACAATGACCAGGCCGGACCCTGCCGTATCCGCGTAGTCGTTGGTGCCGACCACGCGTGTATCGAAGCCCTCGATGGGCGCCGACTCCCACTGGTCGAGCCCCTTGCCCTGCGGTACGCCTTCGATGATGTCGACGAGAACGACAGTTCGGGCGAGGCACTTCTGCGCGAGCAACAACGCGGCGCTCGCACCCACGTGCCCGGCGCCGACGACCGTGATCTTCTCTAGCATGGCGAAAGCTGTTGTCTGAAGTGAGGACTGGCCTGCGAAGTCGCGGAAAAGCTACCGGAGGGGTCGCGGGCTGTCAACGCACGGTTGCCAGCCGGTTCGCACGCCCGCCGGCACGGTCAGCCGCCGACCTGAGACAGAGCGAGCAGGCCACCGGAGCCGCTGGCGCTGCCGTGCACGAGATTGTGGCGTTCGGGCTTGATGCGGAGCGTTTCCTCGATCAGCGGTCGCAGCGGCTGTCCTGCGCGGAGCGGTTCGCGCAGGTTCGTTTCGATCGAGCCGAACAGGCACGGTCGGAGCTTGCCGTCTGCCGTCAGGCGCATGCGGTTGCAGCGTTCGCAATAGTTGTGACTCATCGGCGTGATCACGCCGACCGTGCCCTTCGCGCCGGCGAACCTGAAGTATGTGGCCGGCCCGTTGCCGGGCGGACCGGGTACGGGCTCGAGCTCGCCGATATCACGCAGCACACCGAGCATCTCGGCAGCCGGCACATACTCGCCGGTGGAAACGCCGAGATTCTCGCCTGTGGGCATGACTTCGATGAAGCGCACGTGCCATGGCCGATCGAGAGTGATGCGCGCAAACGCCTCGAGTTCGTCGTCGTTGCGCCCGCGCATGACTACCGTATTGATCTTGATCGGTGCGAACCCGGCCTTTTCGGCGGCGTCGAGGCCCGCCATGATCCGGCCGTGCGAGCCGGGCCTGCGGGCGATCGCGTCCACGCGCTCGGGTACCAGCGAATCGAGCGAAAGATTGACGCGGCTGATGCCAGCCTCGGCAAGCCCGGCGGCCATGTCATCGAGCAGCACGCCGTTCGTCGAAAGCGCGATATCCTCGATCTCCGGAACGCCGCTCAGCTTGCGCACGAGATCGGTCACGTCGCGCCGGACAAGCGGCTCACCACCCGTGATGCGCAGACGCTTCAGGCCCATGCCCGCCATGACGCGCACGATCTCGACGATCTCTTCGTAGTCGAGAATCTGACGGCGATTGAGCCACGGCAGGCCTTCCTCGGGCATGCAGTAGACACACCGCAGATTGCACTTGTCGGTGACGGAGATTCGCAGGTACTCGATACGGCGGCCGAACCCGTCGAGCATGCCACCGGTTCTGCCGGCCTCGACTACGCGGCGGGCGTCGGTCGCCCGGTCGAGGAGATCGCTCATGGCGAAGTTTCCGGAACGGGCGGCGAACTGCCATCGAGCCAGCGCGACCCGTCCACGTAGTGCTCCTTCTTCCAGACCGGCAGGCGACGCTTCAACTCGTCGATCACCCAGCGACCGGCCGTGAATGCATCCGCACGGTGCGGTGTCGACACGGCGACGGCTACGCTGACGTCGCCTATCTCGAGGTCACCGGTGCGATGAACCGCCGCGACGTGCGTGGCGCCGTATGTATTCGCCGCTTCCCCGGCGATCTCCCGAAGGACGCGCTCCGCCATCGAGCCGTAGGCATCGTACCGCATGCCAGTGACTTCGCGACCGCCGTTCTCGCGACGGACAATGCCCAGAAACAGCAAAATCGCGCCGTCGTCGGGCGACCCGGTCGCGGACAGCACTCTGCCCGTGTCGATCGGTTCCGTCGTAATCCAGGTTTCGATGCTCATCCGCCCGCCACTGGTGGTATCAGCGCGACCTCGTCGCCGTCGGAAAGTACCGTCTCGAGGTTCGCGTACACCTCGTTGACGGCAATGGCCGGCTGGTCCGGCAGTCTCTCGAACGCGGGGCCTCGCCCGCGCACGATGCGCACGGCGTCCCTCGCCGTTGCGCCGGCTGGTACCTCGATCTCGATTTCCGGCGCGCCGGCCAGGTCCCTGTACAGCGCGAAAAGCAATACACGTACCCGCATGTCTTCAGCGAATGTAGCCGTATCCGTGAGGTCGCATCAAGGACATCATCATATAAGCACGAACGGGCGTCCCGTGTTCCCGGGACGCCCGTCGCTTTTCTGGACCGTTGGTTGCTCAGCCGCCGCTGCGGATGAACTCGGCGGCAGCGGCCGGAAAGAGCGGATCCAGCACGGCAGCGGTGTCCAGCGGGCCGCCGCGTCCGTCCGTGCGCTGGTCGATCAGATCCCTGATGTTGTCCTGCAGGCGAAGCCAGCGAACCATGAACTGGGCGCGCTGGCGAGGAGTCAGTGCCTTCGCGAGCCGGTCCTGCTCACGCTTCCACAGATCGTGCTCTCGGCGGCGCAGATCGTCTATGTCGTCGAGGATGTCGGTGAACTGCGCATCCGTCGTCATCGAGTTGCGCAGCGCTTCGCTCAGCTTCTGACGGAGCTGGGCCGATTCGATCGCGAGCGCGCGGCGATCCTCGTTCATATCGTCGAGAATGCGTCCCAGCTCCGTTCGCACGTTCGTATTCAGGCCCATTTCCTGACCACTCTGCTCGACGAACCGCTCCAGAATCTGCCGCTCGAGTGCGCGCCGGTTCTGGCTCTGCAGATCGGACCGGGGCGGCCCGCCCGCACGACCGCGGCCCTGCGCCTCGAGTCCGGCCGGCGCGAGCACGGCCAACAGGATGACACTCAGGATTCGTCTCACGATCCCAGCTCCTCCAGCAGGGTACGCAACTCGTCTTCCGACAATGATTGCAATCCCGATTCGTGCAGCAGCGCATCCGCACCGACCGGCAGGGCAAGAACCGCTTCGACGGCGCCGTCGATCGTTGCAGGCGAAGGCCTTGCGCCGAACTGCTGCCACAGCAGTGACCCGGTCAGGAGCGCGAACACGAATGACGCCGCCACTGCGTAATGCCGGATGCCGCCGGCACCGTTCGCCAGAGCGGGTTGCTTGCGGACAGCACGCAGCACGTGTGACTCGAGTTCCGGTGGAACGGTGACCGGCACGGCCAGCGCGCCGACCAGGGTCGCTTCGGCCCGGCAGTCGGCACACCCGGCCAGATGTTGCTCGAGCCGCGCGGCGTCGGCCACGTCCAGGCCATCGCGCGAACGGGGGGGCAGCCGGTCGCGTACCCATGCGCAAACGAGTTCCGTCATATCGTCAACTCCCTCAGACGCCGTATTCCGAGATGGTAGTTCACCCTCGCTGCGCCTTCCGAGCATTCGAGAATCTCCCCGATCTCCGCGTAACTCAAACCCTGGTTCGCTCGCAGATGGACAGCCATCCTCTGTTTGGGTGGCAGTTGCCGCAGCAGGTCGGTGACCCGCTCCGCTTCCGCCCGGTTCGTCGCAACCGTTGCCGGATCCGCATCCTCGCCCGCCACGTTGTCGGCGAGCGTCAGGGCGACCTCGTTCCTGCGCGTCCGTCGGCGGCCGAGGCTCTTGGCGGAGTTCGCCGCGATGCGCAGGATCCAGGTCCGGAAGCTCGCATCACCGCGGAACCGGCTCAGGCCCTTGACCGCGTTGATCATTGCGTTCTGTGTCGCATCCGCCGCCTGGTCGCCGTCGCCCAGGATCCGCAGCGCGAGCGCGTATACGTCGTCCATGTATCGCCGGACGAGCGCTTCGAGCGCCCCCGCGTCACCGGCTCGCGCCTTCTCGATCAGCGTGGCCTCGTCGATCGGGGCCTCGTGCAACCGGTGAAGGCCAGATCCGCTCACTATGTAATCGACGCCCGCAGAAGGGCTCCCGTTAAAAGCGAAGGCGGCGCCGCGGCCCGTATCCCGGACCGGGACGCCGCCCGGATTCTGACGATCGAGCGCGTCGCGCTACACCGGAACGTGGATGCCCTCGGAAACCTGGTTGCGAAGGTCCTTGGACGGTTTGAAGATGGGCACCGCGCGGGCCGGCACTTCGACCGGATCGCCCGTCCTCGGATTCCGTGCCATCCTGGACCTGCGCTTGCGGACCTTGAACGTGCCGAACCCGCGAATCTCGATGTGCGCGTGATCGGCCATCGCGTTCTTGATCGCGTTCAGCAGACCATCCACGACCAGCGCACAGTCCTTCTTCGTGATTCCGGGGCCGATCGCCTCGGCAACCTGCTCGACCAGGTCCGCTTTCGTCATGTTCCCTCCAGCTCGAAGTGTATTCCGTGTTCGGCGGCCGGCCCGCGGGAGCCTGGCGACGAGCCATCGACACCCGTACCTGCCCGCGGCCTCGAGCCGGCGGGCATGACGTTCGCGGAGCGACGACGCCGATCGGAATCGGCTTGGAAAGCGACGTTCAGGTTAATGGCTAAACATCGCTAAAGTCAAGTGCCTGTTTGGGTTCGACGCATTTCCGAGACGAACTTGTCGAACAGATAACGGGAATCGTGCGGGCCTGGCGCCGACTCGGGGTGGTACTGGACGCTGAACACGGCGTGCTCCCGGTGTTCGAGACCCTCCATCGTCTGGTCGTTCAGGTTCACGTGTGTGACCCGCAGCGACGGCGCGCCATCGACCGCGTCGCCCGCACCTCGTCGTACCGCGAAGCCGTGATTCTGCGCGGTGATCTCGACCGCGCCGTCCGACAGACGCCGCACGGGATGGTTCCCGGCGCGATGGCCGAACAGGAGCTTGAATGTGGTTCCGCCGAACGCCCGGGCCACGAGCTGGTGGCCGAGGCAGATCCCGAAGACAGGCACTCCGCGATCGGCGAGGTGACGGATCGCGTGGAGCGCGTGGTCGACAGCCTCCGGATCGCCAGGCCCGTTGGACAGGAAGAAGCCATCGGGCTCGCGTTCGACGATCTCCTCCGCCGTCGCGGAGGACGGCAGCGTGGTTATCCTGCAGCCGCGCTCCGCGAGCAGCCGCAGCGAGTTCCGCTTGATGCCGAAATCGTATGCCAGGACGTGGAACGATTCGTCGCCGGCGGCCGCCGTTTCGTACGGCTCTGGAGTCGAGACCTCGACCGTGAGGTCCAGGCCTTCCATCCTCGGGTGCGCCTGGATCCGTCGCATGACCGCGTCGGTGTCTGTCGATGCGGGTGCAATCGCCGCCCGCATCGCGCCACGGGAGCGGAGGTGGATCGTGAGCGCCCGGGTATCGACGTCACTGAGTCCGACAATGCCGGCATCGCTCAGGTACTGCTCGAGGCCGCCCTCCGCCCGCCAGTTGCTGAATCGCGGCGGGAGCTCGCGCACGATGAAGCCGGCGACCTGGACGCGGCCGGACTCGGCGTCCTGACGCACGACTCCGTAGTTGCCGATCAGCGGGTACGTCATCGTGACGATCTGGCCGGCATACGACGGATCGGTGAGGACTTCCTGGTAACCCGTCATCGAGGTGTTGAAGACGGCTTCACCGAGCGTTTCGCCCGGCGCGCCCATCAGTTCGCCATCGAAGCGGGCGCCATCTTCGAGAAGGATGTAACCGGCGCGACCTTCGGTCATCGTTTGTGGAGTCTCGCAAGCGAAAGGGTGGCGCGAATTTACGGCGCAACCACAGGATGTCAAGGCGACACTCCCCGGGGTCCTGCCGGCGGATCATTGCGTTCGAGCTCGCGTGCAACGACGATTCTGCCATGAGCACCATCGTCTACATCTGGGCCGATGAATCCTGCCTCGGCGTGCAGTTCACCGACCGGGACTCGCCGGGCGGCGCCGCGGGCCTTGTCGAACACTGGAAGGGCGGCCGCTGGGTCCGGCGCGACTACTGGATCTCCGAACCCGCCACGACGAACAACCGGATGGCGATCCGGAGCGGTATCGAAGGGCTGGCACTCCTGAAGCGGCCGTGCCGTGTCGTGTTCACGTCGGACTCGCAGTACCTGGTGAAGGGTATGCGCGAGTGGATCCATGGCTGGGTCCTGCGGGGCTGGAAACGGAAGACCGGTCCGGTCGAGAACGCGGAGCTATGGAAGCGACTGGTTGCGGCAGCGTCGAGGCATCAGGTCGACTGGCGGTGGGTCCGCGGACACGCCGGCCATCCGCACAACGAGTACGCGAACCATCTGGCGACGCGCGCGGCGCGCAAGCAGGACGCCTCGCGAGGTCTCGTGACATCCGGCTTCGAGGCGTGGCTCGAACAGGAGCGCGAGAAGCACCAACGGTACTTCGACTTCAACGAGTGGATCGCACCGGGCGACGACGCGTTCGACCCCGCGCGCCCCGTTGCTACCGTGAGCTGAGTGGTTCGTGCCGAGCCACTGGCGCCACGACGCTGGTGCCCTTCAGGAGACACTTCGCTGCACCGGTTCGGCCGTCAGTCCGAAGACGTCGGCGAAGCGGGCCGCGACCGTGTCGCACACCCTCTCCATGGGCACGCTACCCGGCACGCATTCGGCGAGCGACGTGACGCCGCCGTCGCGAATGCCGCACGGCACGATCGCATCGAAGAACCGCAGGTCCGTGTCGACGTTGAGCGCGAATCCGTGTGACGTGATCCAGCCGCTCGAAACGCGTACGCCGATCGCCGCGATCTTGCGGTTCCCCACCCACACGCCGGTACAGCCGTCACGACGCCCGCCAACCACACCGAAAGCCGCGATCGCGCGAATCAGGACCTCCTCGATATCGCGTACGTAGCGGTGCAGATCCGTCCGGTCCGGCTTCAGGTCGAGGATCGGATAGCCCACGAGCTGGCCGGGCCCATGGTAGGTGACGTCGCCGCCTCTGCCGCTGTCGTGGATCTCGATGCCGAGGAGTGCTCTCTGGGCGTCATCGACCAGAACGTGGTCGCCTCGTGCGGACGAACCGAGCGTGATGACATGCGGGTGCTCGAGCAGCAGCAGCCTGTCCGCGACATGGTTCACGCGTCGTGCATCGACGAGTTGGCGCTGCAACTCGACGGCCTCCGCGTACGGCACCGTGCCCAGCCACTCGACTTCGAGCGTGCGCGCGGGCATCGCCGTACCCGATGTACCGGGCGCCACCGCGTGCACCATTGACTCAGCCGGCGTCCGCCGGGAACGACTCGAGTGTTTCCTTGAGCCTCGCAAGGAACCTCGCCGCATCCGCGCCATCGACGATGCGGTGATCGTAGCCGATCGAGAACAGCGCTCGCTTCCGGATCGCGATCGAGTCGGCGCCGTCCGCTTCGATGACGACCGGCTTCTTCTCGATCGCGCCCGTGCCCAGGATCGCTGCCGTGCCTTCCGGAATGATGGGCATGCCCACGAGTGTGCCGAGGACGCCGGGGTTCGTGACCGAGAACGTCGCCCCCTGGATCTCGTCCGGCTTCAGCTTGCGGTCCCGCGCGCGCGTCGCAAGATCGACGATGCGCCGCGCCAGTCCGACGAGGTTCAACTCGTCCGCGCCGCGGATGACGGGCACGATCAGGCCGGGATCGAGGTCGACGGCGATACCGATGTTGATGTCGCCGCGGTATATCACGCTGTCACCGGACACCGTGCTGTTCACCATCGGGAACTCGCGGAGCACGCGTGCGCAGGCCCATGCAACGAACGCGGTGTAGCTCACCCGCGCGCCCTGCGTCTCCCACGCCGCTTTCGATTGCTGGCGGACGCGGTCGATCTGCGTGAAGTCGATCTCGATGAACGAATGAACGTGCGCTGCGATCCGCTTCGCGCGGACCATGTGATCGGCCGTAAGCCGGCGGATGCGGTCCATCGGCTCGACACGATCTGCCGCACGTGGTGAAAACTCCGGATGCCGAACCTGGCTGTAGAACACGTCCCAGAATCCGTCGCCTCCCACTGGCGGGGCGGGCGTCCCGGCCGGCCGCTTCGCCGACGCCGGCGAGGGTTCCTCCTCGCGCGTCTCGAGGTACGCCATGATGTCGCTCTTCGTCACGCGGCCCGCGCGTCCGGTTCCCTCGACAGCCGCAATGTCGACATCGTGCTCCTCAGCGATGCGACGGACCAGCGGTGTCGACCGTCGGCGGAGGCGATCGTCGGCCGTCTCGTCACCGCCATCGCCGTCGGCCGCGGGCAACGCGACAGGTTCGGCCTTCGCTGCTTTCGCCGCGGGCGCATCCGCCGGTCCGCTCTTCGCCGCCGGTTCGGACTTCGCCGGTTCGGACTTCGCCTTCGCCTTCGTGCTGTCGCCGTCGTCACCATCACCATCACCGGATGGCGTGCTCGCGGCCGCGCCTTTCTCGGTCTCAATGAAACCGACGACGGTCCCGACCTCCACGGTCTGTCCTTCCTCGACCGCGATCTCGACGAGAGTGCCGGCTGCCGGCGAAGGTATTTCCGCGTCGACCTTGTCGGTCGATATCTCGAGCAGCGGCTCGTCGCGGGTGACCTCGTCACCGACCTTCTTCATCCACCGAGAGACCGTGCCCTCGGCAATGGACTCGCCCATCTGGGGCATCGGAACTTCGATTCTCGCCATCGATTCCGCTCCACCGTCTATCCGGTTGGTTCAGTAGTTCGCGAGGTACCGCGCAGCATTCACGATATCGCCCGGGCCCGGCAGGAAATAGTCCTCGAGCGGAGGCGAGTACGGGACCGGCGTGTCAATTGCCGTGACGCGCAGGATCGGGGCGTCGAGCCACTCGAACGCCCGTTCGCTCACACGCATCGCGATCTCGCCGGCGATGCCGCCCGTGCGCGTGTCCTCATGCACGACGAGCAGCCTGTTCGTCTTCTTCACGCTGTCGATGATCGCGTCCTCATCGAGCGGTACGAGCGTCCGCAGGTCGATGATCTCGACGCTCAGACCGTCTTCCGCGAGCGCATCCGCCGCCGTCCGACTCTCGTGCACCATCGCGCCATACGTCACGATGGTGAGATCCGAGCCCTCCCGGTGGACGCGTGCGCGACCCAGCGGTTCGACCGGACCATCGGGCGACAAAGTCTCACGCAGAAACGGTGCCCGGTAGAGTTTCTTGTGCTCGAAGAAGAGCACGGGATCGTCATCGCGGATCGCGGCCTTCAGCAGCGATTTCGCATCACTCGCCGTCGAAGGATACACGATTTTCAGCCCCGGCGTGTGGAAGAAGGCCATTTCGGGATTCTGCGAATGGAACGGCCCGCCGCGTACGCCGCCGCCGACCGGGCCGCGTATCACGAGCGGCAGAGGCCCGGCCCCCCGCCAACGTGACGTCGCGATGTAGTTGGTGAGCGGCTCGTACGCGCAGGACACGAAATCCATGAACTGCATCTCGACAACCGGCCGCATGCCCATGTGCGCGGCGCCAGCCGCGGCGCCCGTGAAGCCGGCCTCGCTGATGGGCGTATCGATCACGCGTTGCGGGCCGAAGCGATCGAGGAACCCGTCCGTCACCTTGAACGCGCCACCGTACGCGCCAATGTCTTCGCCCATCAGGAACACATCGGGATCGCGCTCGAGTTCCTCCCACAGCGCTTCGCGGATCGCCTCGAGCATCGTGACCGGGCGTCCCTCGTCCGTGTGGCGCAGGTGTTCGGGCTTCTGCACCACGTCCCTCGCGTTCGCCGCGCCCGCCGTCCGATCGCGTGGCGATCGGGCGCCCGCTGACGGCTGCTTCCGTTTCGCCATCGAATGCCGTCTGGAGTGAATGAGGCGATGTGTCGAGCCTGTCGTGCACTCGCCACGCTCTGCCGACGTTGCGGACTGCGGTGACCGGACGTCAAGCGCCCGATGCAGGGAACCCCGCGAGCCAGTGCTCCCGGGGTTCCCGCTCGCTCATCGGGACGGCTCGAGCCCTTCAGCCCGTCGTATCCGGCACGCCTCCGGCCGGCGGCTGGCCGGTACCGGTTGTCGGTGGCACCGTCGGATCCACGGCGCCGGGCACGAGCGGCGCCGGCGCGCTCCGGAACTCCTGCTGCAGGACGGACTGAGGCGTCCTCGCCTGCGACGACATGATCGACAGCACCAGGAGCAGTCCCAGGAAGATCCCGCCGGTGATCCACGTGGCCTTGGTGAGCAGCGTGGCCGCCTGGCGGCCGCCCATCACGCCATCGGCAACTGTGCCGCCACCGCCGCCCATGGCGGCCAAACCTTCGCCCTTGCCGGCCTGCAGGAGCACAATGACGCTCATCAGCAGCCCGTCGATGATCACGAGTGCAAGCAGGAGTCCGAACACGTTCCCCATCTCCGACAGAGTATTTGCGCAGCTTCAGAAGGTCTCGGCGGCAAGCCGGTTTGTCAATCCTGTCGAGTGGTTCGCCACGACTGTATCAGCCGGCTGCCTCGACGATGCGTGCGAACGAGTCCGGATCGAGACTCGCGCCGCCGACCAGGAGGCCGTTCACGTCCGGCGCCGTGAGCAGTTCCCTGGCGTTGTCCGGCTTGACCGATCCACCATAGAGGATCGGAATCGAGCGGGCAACCGTGTCACCGAGCCGTTTGGCGACACAGGTTCGGACCCATGCGTGCGCCTCTGCCGCATCCGCGGGCGTGGCATTGACACCGGTACCAATGGCCCACACGGGTTCATAGGCAAGCGCCAAGGGGCGAGCCTCGCCAGGCAGGACGTGCGCGAGAGCTGCCTCGACCTGGGCGGACAGGACGGATTGAAGGGCACCGTCCCTGCGCTGATCCAGGGTCTCACCGATGCAGGCGACGACGTCGAGTCCGGCGTCGACCGCGGCGCGTACCTTCAAGCCGACCTCGTGGTCCGTCTCGCCGAACACGTGACGCCGCTCGGAATGGCCGACGAGGGCCAGCCGGGCGCCGGCCGCGGCGGCCATGGGTGCACTGATCTCACCGGTGAACGCACCCTTCGGTTCCCAGTGGATATTCTGGATGCCGATCAGCAGGTCCGTGCGTTCGGTGGTCGCATCGAGCGCTGCCGCGATCGATACGGCAGGAGGGAAGAACCAGACTCTGCGGTTGCTCGCCGCCGGTGATCGAGCCGCGAACTCGGCCAGGAAGGCGTGCGCCTCGGCGGGCCCCATGTGCATTTTCCAGTTGCCGGCCAGGACCGGCGCGATGTCGGCCATCGTATGTCCTCTCCCGGTTGTCAGGCGTCGTCGAGCACGGCGATGCCGGGCAGGTCCCTGCCCTCGAGGAATTCGAGCGATGCGCCGCCGCCGGTCGACACGTGCGTTATGTCACCGGCCAGGCCGGCCGCCTCGAGCGCCGCCGCGGTATCTCCACCACCCGCGATTGTGATCGCGCCATGTGTAGTTGCGCGGGCGCAAGCAGCGGCAATGGCGAGCGTGCCGGCAGCGAAATCGGGAATCTCGAACAGGCCCATCGGTCCGTTCCAGAGTACGGTGCCCGCCGCGTGGATGCCTTCGGCGAAAGCACCGGCGGTCGCGGGCCCGATGTCGAGAATGCGGGCATCCGGCGGCACGTTGTCGCGTGCTACGGTCTGCTTTTCGGCACCGGCTTCGGCCTTCTGCGCGGTCACGCAATCGGACGGCAGGACCAGCTTCGACGCCGACCGCTCGAGCAGGGCCGACGCCATTTCTACGCGATCCGGTTCGATGAGCGACAGGCCGGTCTCGAGACCGAGCGCCCGGAAGAACGTGTTCGCCATCGCGCCACCGATCAGAAGCCGGTCCACACGCGGCAGCAGCGCCTCGATCACGTCGATCTTGCCCGAGATCTTCGCACCACCGAGAATGGCAATGAATGGCCGTCTGGGCGTATCGAGTGCGCCACCAAGGAACTCCAGTTCCCTGCCGATCAGGAATCCCGCTACCGCTGGCTTGCCCGCCGCGCGCATCGCTTCGGGTGCCGCCGCCGTCGACGCGTGTGCACGGTGCGCTGTGCCGAACGCATCGTTCACGTACACGTCAGCATGACTGGCCAGCCGCTTCCCCAGCGATGCGTCGTTCTTCTCCTCGCCCGCCTCGAAGCGCACGTTCTGCAGAACGAGCACGCCACCGGGCTCGATCGCCGCGATGGCTTCGGCGGCACGGTCACCCGCAATGTCGTCGACGAACGCAACCCGGGTACCGAGCAGCTCCCCGAGCTTGTGCGCGGCCGGCTCCAGCGACATGGCCGGGTTCCGCTTGCCGTCCGGTCTGCCGAGGTGTGAAACGACGATGGTCCGCGCGCCGTGCCCGGTCAGGTATCTCAGCGTGGGCAGTGTCGCCTCGATGCGTGTAGCATCGGTCACTCGCCCGTCGTCGATCGGTACGTTGAAATCGACCCGCAGCAGAACGCGCTTGTCCCTGACATCCGCCTCCGAAAGGTCGGCCAGGCTGCGCTTCTTCGTCATTCGTCCGCCCACTCCTGTACGGGTCCATGGCCGAAAAGACGACGCGGCCACGGCAAACGAACGCCGCGGCCGCGTGGCCTCGATTGTCATCCGCGGTTCAGCCCGGCACCGGCTCCTCCGCGACCTTCACATCCAGATTCACCGTCGCCGCGCTGCGCGCCGTAACATCGAGCGCAGCGCCGCAATAGCTGCATTTCGTCCGCTTCGCGGGCGCGTCCGGAATCACCTCGATCGAATCGCGATGACCGCATACCGGACAGCGATACGTCCCGTGCAGTGCCCCGTCCGTGGTCGTCATGGTCACCTCCAGTAACGACATTGTCCGGCGGGTGGAAGGCGCGAGTTGCGTGCCACAGAGGGCCCGCAGGCGCGCGATCCGTCAACACGCGCATACGTTGCAGGCTAATACCGGCAGCCACGGCGAGTCAATGGACCGACCGCCCCCACACCGTTCTCACGCCTGCATCCGCATGCACGCCGCCCGCCGTTGCGCCCGCGTCAGAGCGTCTCGCTCATCATGCGCGCAAGGTCCACGCAACGACACGAGTAGCCCCACTCGTTGTCGTACCATGCCAGCACCTTTACCAGGCGGGGCCCGACCACGATCGTCGACAGCAGATCCACGATCGCGCTCGACGGATTGCCGATGTAGTCCACACTCACCAGTGGTTCCTCTGAAACAGTCAGGAACCCTGAGAGCGCGCCCGCGGCGGCCTCGCGGAACGCATTATTGACCGATTCGACCGTGATGTCCGTCTCCAGCTCGGCCGTCAGATCGACGATCGAGACGTCGGCCGTCGGAACGCGCATGGCGGCACCGTCGATCCTGCCCTTCACCTCCGGAATGACGAGTGAGGTGGCCCGGGCAGCGCCGGTTGTGGTCGGGATGATCGAGAGGGCTGCGGCACGGGCCCGACGCAGGTCCTTGTGAGGGAGATCCAGGACCTGCTGGTCGTTGGTGTAGCTGTGCACGGTGGTCATGATACCGTTCGTGAATCCGAATCGGTCGAAGAGAACCTTGACGACTGGTGCGAGACAGTTGGTCGTGCAGCTCGCGTTGCTCACCACGTGGTGGGAGCCGGCATCGTACCTGTCGTGATTCACGCCCATCACGATGGTGATGTCTTCGCCCTTGGCTGGCGCGGTGATGATGACCTTCTTCGCGCCGCCGCCGAGGTGTTTCGCGGCATCGTCGCGATTGGTGAAACGGCCGCTGGCTTCGAAGACGATGTCCGCACCGACATCACCCCACGGCAGCGCGGCGGGATCGCGTTCGCTGAACACCCTGACCGCATCGCCGTCGATCTCGAGGCCGTCCCCGGTGACGGCGACGGATCCCGGGTAGCGGCCGTGCACGGAGTCATACTTCAGCAGGTGCGCGAGTGTCTTCGTATCCGTGATGTCGTTGATGGCGACGAAGTCGATTTCGGGGTTGTGTCGCTTGGCCGCGCGCAAGACAAGGCGCCCGATGCGGCCGAATCCATTGATACCGACGCGAATCCGCTTGTTCTTTGCGGTTCCGCCAGATGTGTTCCGCTCAGCGGTCATCCATGGCTCCATTGGATTGAGTCAACCTGCGCGCATCGATGGCGCGGGCGAACGTGATGAGACCGATACTCAACGCGCCTGCGTCGGCAAGGGCAGCGGCACACGCGGCGGCAGTCGCACCGGTCGTCAGAACGTCATCGATCAGCAGAACGGCACCCTCGCGCACCGCGCCGGCCCGTTCCGGAACGAAACGGAACGCTCCAGCCACGTTAGCCCTGCGAGCAACAGGCTGCAAGGCTGTCTGTGTCCCGGTATGTCCTTCACGCGCCAGAACATCGCACGTGGATCGTCCGGTCCGCGACGCGAATGCGGCCGCAATGAGGGAGGCCTGATTGTAGCCGCGAGTTCGAAGTCGGGCGCGGGTGGTCGGGACGGGCACGCAGATGGCCGCGTCGCGAACCGCGGCCGGCAGTCTGACGGTTGCCATCCGGTCCGCGATCGGCGAGGCGAGGGCCGGCCACCCGCGGTACTTGAGTGCATGCACGATGACGTCCGCCGGTGGCAACAGCAGGCACGCGGACCGGGCTACGGTCAGCGAGTCCGGCCAGTTCCGGCACTCGGCACACGCCTCATCGGATCGAGCCGTCACCAGACGTGGAGCTTCGCAGCGGGTGCATGCGGGATGGGGCACAGCCCGCAGCAGGGAGCGGCAGCGACGGCATACGAGGCGGGCCGTGTCGCGTGGGTCGATGATGCCGTCGCACACGAGGCATGCCGGCGGCAGCACGAGGTCGGCGAGTGCACGGATGAATGATCGGTCGCGAAGCACGGACCCAGGATCGCTGCACGGCCGGGGCGCCTCCATGGCCATGCGGGACGGTAGCAGCGGTGCAGCGCGCTTCGACCATACTCAGCCAGACCGCCTCGCCCGCGGAACTCCGCGTTACCCGTCCGCTATCGCCGCACGCATCGCGTCGGCCGGCGCTTTCCTGCCGAACCACAGCTCGAATGCGGCCGCTCCCTGCGCGAGCAGCATTTCACGACCATCCAACGCGTCGATCCCGCGCAATGCCGCTGACCTGGTCAAAGCCGTGCCGCCCGCCCTGTACACGAGATCGATCACCGCGCGGATGGCGGGGAACGTGTCGAGATCGATGGGTACCACGTCGTCGCCCTTCATGCCCACGGGCGTAGCATTGACGAACAGGTCGAACCTGCCGGCCGCGACAGGCGCGAATCCCACCGCTGTGCGCAGGCGCGCATCGGAATCGAACGTGCGTTCGAGCACGGCGAGCGAAGCCGTGGACCGTCCGACGACCGTGGCTTCGCCGCCTCCGCGCAGGATTGCGTGGACGACCGCACGTGCGGCACCGCCGGTTCCGAGGACGCAGGCGCTCACGCCCTCCATCGTACCGAACAGTTGGCTGGCCGCCGCCTCGAAACCGGCTACATCGGTGTTCTCCCCTCGAACCTGACCATTGTCGAGCCAGAAGGTGTTGCACGCGCCGGTCGCGATAACGGCGTCCGATGGACGATCGACTGCGGCCGCGGCGAGCGCCTTGTGTGGAATGGTGACGTTGCCGCCACCGCCCGCGTGCGCTATCGCACGAACGAGCGGCGTCACGAATTCGGAGCTGCACCGCAACGCGACATAGACCGCATCCTCGGCCGCGGCGCGGATCGCCGCGTTCTGAATTGCGGGAGAAAGTGAATGCGAGACCGGATCCCCGAGCAGCGCGAACGTGCGGGTCGCGGCCGTGATCTTCACGGCGACAGGATCGGTTCGAGCCGTTCGAGCAGGCTCTCGGCCGAACGCACCAGCTGTTCGCAGGTCTGGCGGTACGCGTCGATGTCACCACCGAACGGATCCCGTACCGCCTGACCCGAGCCGACGCCTTCGACGAAATCGGTAACCAGCGCGACCTTCGGCGCGTGACCGAGCCGCGCAACCATCTCGAACTGCGATGGCGTCATGACGAGCACCAGGTCCGCCCAGTCGAGCAGGTCCGCGGTGAGTTCCTTCGATCGATGCTCGTCCAGCGACAGGCCGTGCTCACGCGCGACAACCATTGCGTTCTCCGACGCGCGGGCGCCTTCGACTCCTGCGGTACCCGCCGAGTCGACACTCACGTGGGTCCAGCCGCGGGCAGCGATCAGCTGTTCCGTGATCGCGCGGGCCAGCGGGCTGCGGCACGTGTTGCCCGTACACACGTACAGGAGATTGTACGTCGTCGGCAGGTTCGTGCCGTCGCCTTCAGGGCTCGGTGACTTCGATTCCATGGATCACCTCCGATAGCTGGTTCGTGCCGATCTGGCCGGCGCGAACCAGCCTGGGTGGCTCGGTCGAACAGTCCACGATCGTCGATGCGCGCGAGGGCGGCAACGTACCGCCATCGAGCACGAGGACCGGCCAGCCCGCGGCGGCGGCCAGGAGCGGCGCCGCGGCGGTCCTTGCGTCCACGGCCGGCGGGTCGTCCGGCGCGTTAGCGCTCGTGGAAGTCAGCGGCCCGCATCGTTCCAGAAGCATCCGGATGCCCGGATGGGGCGTTGCCCGCAGCGCCACCGTACCGGCCGTCGAGACGACCTCGCGCGGAAGCTGGCCGCCCGTGGTCCGCAGCGCCAGCGTCAACGGTCCGGGCCAGAACGCGCTGGCAAGGGCGATGGCGGCTGGAGTCCATGCAGCGTTCGCGAACATGTGCCTGTCTGTCACCAGGAGCAGGAACGGGCTGTCGACGGCGCGCCGCTTGATCGCCGCAAGCCTTGAAAGTGCATCCGGCTGCAGTGTACAGCCGAAGCCGTACACGGTTTCGGTCGGATACGCGATCAGTCCTCCCGCCCGCAGGTGGCGAACGACGCGTTCGAGCGCTGCACGCTGCTCCGGTTCCGTTCGGAACGGGATGGTCGGGTCCGTGTTCTGCGGTGTCATTCGCGCGAGCGTATCAACGCCTCCGCGATGATGACATCTGTCGAGACGGTCAGCTTGAGGTTCGTGCGCTCGCCCTCGATGATGTGCACGGTCGCGCCGAAGCGGGTCACGAGTGCGGCGTCGTCCGTCGCCTCGATCCCGGCCAGCGCGGCTTCGTGATGCGCACGGCGGAGCACGGACGCGGGAAACGCCTGTGGCGTCTGCGCCGCCCACAGGCCGGTACGGTCCGGCGTCCGCAGGATGGTGCCGTCGGGCGCGGCCTCATGGATGGTGTCGGTCACGAGCAGCGCGGCGGCGACGGACGCACCGGTTGCGGCGTGGTCGATCACGCGACTCACGAGGCTGCTCGTGAGCAGCGGCCGGGCGGCATCGTGAACGGCAATGATGTCGAGATCATCGGGCAGCGCATGGAGCGCGCTACGAACGGAATCGCCGCGTTCAGCTCCGCCGGCAACGATGGTGACGCGTTCATCGAGTTGCGTCAGCCAGTGTGGCGGATGTCGTGCGGTTGCGGGGTCGAGCGCGACGACGATGGCCACGACGCGGGGTTCGTCGAGAAACGGGCGCAGCGTGCAGGCCAGCACGGGTTCGCCGGCCAGTTCGAGAAACGCCTTGTCGACACCACCCATGCGTCGGCCTGCGCCCGCGGCGGGGACCACGACACCGGCGCGAACGCTCATGACAGCGCCTCGTCGATCGCGCTCCGGATGTCGACGCAACCGCGGACGCCAATGCCGCTGGCCGGACGTGTGCCTTCCGGGACGAATGCTGTCCTGAATCCGAGCCGCGCGGCTTCGGAGAGGCGGCGGTCGACCAGTCCGATCGGCCTGACCTCTCCGCCCAGTCCGATCTCGCCGGCGAAGACAGCACTTTCGGACGCAGCGCGGTCGAGCGCACTGGACGCGAGCGCGAGCGCGACGGCAAGGTCGGCGGCCGGCTCGACGAGTCGAGCGCCACCCGCGACGTTGACGAACACATCGAGAGTTCCGAACGGCATGCCGGCCCGCTTCTCGAGCACCGCCAGAATCAGCGCGAGACGCTGCCTGTCGAAGCCGTTGGCCACACGCTGGGGTGCGCCGTAGCTCGTGCGGGTGCACAGCGCCTGCACTTCGACGAGCATGGGCCGCGAACCCTCGATCGCCGCGGCCACGGCCGAGCCGCTCACACCAGCCCTGCGGCCCGCAAGGAAGACGGCCGACGCGTCCGCCACCGGCACGAGACCGGCGCCCGTCATATGGAAGACGCCGATCTCGTCCACACTGCCGAACCGGTTCTTCGTAGCGCGCAGGATCCGGTGGTCCATGCCCGGAGCGCCCTCGAAGTACAGAACCGTGTCGACGATGTGCTCGAGTGTTCGTGGTCCCGCGACGCTGCCGTCCTTCGTCACGTGACCCACCAGGAACACGGTCACATCACGAGCCTTGGCCCAGAGCTGGAGTCTTGCCGCGCATTCGCGTACCTGCGATACGCTGCCCGCTGCCGAGTCGACATCGGCGCTGTGGATCGTCTGGACCGAATCGATGAACATCACGGAAGGCGACGAGCGCTCCGCGGCGGCGAGGATCGAGTCCAGCTCGGTTGCCGCCAGGAACGCAACCGGCGAGGTGTCTTCCCCGAGCCGTTCGCCGCGCATCCGCACCTGCCGTGGCGACTCCTCACCCGACACGTAGAGCGTACTGCGTCCGGCGCTCTCGAGACGGGCCGCCACCTGGAGCAGGAGCGTGCTCTTGCCAATGCCGGGTTCACCGCCGATGAGGACGATCGAACCAGGCACCGTGCCACCACCGAGAACGAAGTCGAACTCGTCGATGCCCGTTCCGAACCGTGTCGCCGAGGGGTCCGTCGATACGTCTCCGAGAAGTATCGCATCCGCCGGCGGGGCGGCGGTCGGTCGCGCGCGGCTGCCCGGTCGCGCGGTGGCGGGCTGCTCCGTCATGGTGTTCCATGCGGCGCAGACCGCGCACTGACCCGACCACCGCGATGCCTCGTTACCGCAATCGCCGCAGAAGAAGACCGTTCGCGTCCGCACGGACACCGGCGTCAATGCCGCGGAAGTGAGAACATCACGCCTCGAGCCGGTCTGCAACCGATTCGAAGCGTGTGCACTCCCGGCGGAAGTACAGATTGACGAGGCCGGTCGGACCGTTGCGCTGCTTGCCGATGATGAGTTCCGCCTTGCCGTGCAGTTCGGGATCATCGCGATGATAATACTCGGGCCGGTACAGGAACATGACCAGATCGGCATCCTGTTCGATGGAACCGGACTCGCGCAGGTCGGAAAGCTGCGGACGGTGGTCGGTCCGCTGTTCGGGCGCCCGCGAGAGCTGGGACAGCGCCAGGATGGGAACAGCGAGTTCCTTGGCGAGCGCCTTGAGGCCGCGGCTGATGGCGCTGACCTCCTGCACGCGGTTCTCGGCCTTGCCCGCGGAGTTCATCAGCTGGATGTAGTCGACGATGATCATGCCGAGCTCGGGCTGGTCCGCCTTCAGCCGTCTGGCCTTCGCCCGCATTTCGAGCACGTTGAGCGAGCCGGAGTCATCGATCCAGACGGGTGCGGTATTGAGGTGCGCGGCCGCCTGCGCGAGCTGGACGTAATCGTCATCCGTCAATCGCCCGCGCATCAGCCGGCCGAGATCGACAAGCGCTTCGGAGCACAGCATGCGCTGGACGAGCTGCTCCTTCGACATCTCGAGCGAGAACAGCGCAACCGGCGTCCGGCTCGCGATTGCGGCCTGCAGAGCAACGCCCGTGACGAACGCGGTCTTCCCCATGCTGGGCCGCGCCGCAATAATGACGAGATCGCCCTTCTGGAAGCCGCCCGTCATTTCATCGAGATCATAGTACCCGGTCGAGACGCCGGTGATGCCGCCTTTGGCCGCCTGCAACTGTTCGATCTTCTCGAAGGTCGGATACAGTATCTTCTTGATCCAGACGAAGCCGCCGCGCTCGTGCTGCTGCGCGACCTGGAAAATGCGCTGCTCCGCTTCATCCAGGATCTCGTCGACGGTGCGTTCGCCGCTCTCGTACGAATCGCGGATGATCTCGCTGGACGCCTCGATCAGACGGCGCAGGAGCGCGCGCTCACGAATGATGCGCGCATGGTACTCGATGTTGGCGGCCGTCGGCACGGCGTCGAGCAGCTCGGCGATGTATGCCATTCCGCCGACGCCATCGAGTTCGTCGGTCTTCTTCAGCTCTTCGCCGAGCGTGACCGGGTCGACAATCTGACCACGCTGGAACAGCCGGCCCATGCCGCGGAACACGCGCCGGTTCGCTTCACGGTAGAACATCGTGTCATCGACGATCTCGATGGCCTTCGCGACTGCGTCGTTGTCGATCAGCATGCCGCCCAGGACGCTGATCTCGGCTTCCGGCGCGTACGGCGGCTGCCGCTCAGCCTCAAACCGGATCATCGAGCACCTTCCGGATGAGCTGGTAGTCACTCCACGCCGTGCGGATCATGTTCGGACTACGCAGCAGGTACGCGGGATGGTAGCTGATGATGAGCGGGATGCCGCGGTACTCGTGCGTGCGGCCGCGCAGGCTGCCGATGGCAGCGCTCGTACTCAGCAGCGCCTGTGTCGCGAACCGGCCGACCGCGAGCAACATGCGCGGCGCGATCACCTCGAGCTGTCGATGCAGGAAGTTGCGGCTGCAGACATCCATCTCGTCGGCCTGCGGGTTGCGGTTGCCCGGTGGTCTGCACTTCAGCACGTTGCAGATGTACACCTCGTCGCGGGGGAACCCACTGGCCATGAGCAGCATGTCGAGCAGCTTGCCGGCGCGACCCACGAACGGCCTGCCCGTTCTGTCCTCTTCCTGGCCCGGCGCCTCTCCGACCACAACAAGGTCAGCGGCTGGATTGCCCTCACCGAACACGACCTGCGTTCGCGTCTCGTGCAGCCGGCATTGGACGCAGCCGGCCGCGACCGATGCCAGTTGCTCGAGGCCTGCCACGGCTGCCGGTGTCGCGCTGCGCGGCAAACGTCTGCGGGCCACTGCGGGCGCGGCGGGCCGGACTGCCGGGATGGGCGCATCGTGTTCAGGCGACATCGCTCGCCGCAACACGTCTCTTCCCACGGCAACGGGCTCCGCCGCGCCACGTCCCGGGGCGGCCGGTTTTCCCGACGCCAGTCGCATGGCCGTCTCGCGGTCGAACCTGTCGAGGAAGAGATCCGATCCACCCAGCTCGGCGACCTGGCGGAAGTAACGGTCGATCGCGGCGCGGTCCGTCATACCCGGGCGAGCAGCAGTTCGACGACCCGATCCAGAATGTGTTCCGCCACATCGGTCTTCGACATCAGCGGCAGCGACCGGGCCTGGCCGGATCGGTCGATCAGCGTGACGCGATTCGTGTCGACCTCGAAGCCGGCGCCTTCCTCGTCCGCGTGGTTGAGCACGATCAGGTCGAGGCCCTTCGTTTCGAGCTTGCGTTTCGCTTCCGCCAGACCATCGCCGGTCTCGAGGGCAAAGCCCACCGCAACGAGGGACGGCGAGCGAAGAGGGCGAGTCTCCACGAGAATGTCAGGCGCGGCATCGAGCGCGATCGAACGCGCGCCGTCCGCACGCTTGATCTTCGTACCGGCGGGGTCGGCCGGCGTGAAGTCTGCCACGGCCGCAGCCATGATGAGCACGTCGGAATCCGCCACTGCCCGGCCGACCGCATCCGCCATCTCGTGGGCGGTTTCGACACGCACCGTACGTGGGCCGGGCGGTGGATTCACCGCCGTCGGCCCCGCCACAACCGTGACTTCGGCGCCCCTGCGCCACGCTGCGGCCGCAACCGCGAGACCCATCCGACCCGACGACCGGTTCGAGATCACCCGGACCGGGTCCACCGGCTCGCGGGTAGGTCCCGCTGTGACCAGGATTCTGCGGCCGGTCAGCGGGCTGTCCGGTTCGAGAGCGCGTCCGATGTACTCGATGATCTCCCGCTCGTCCGCCATCCGGCCGGGCCCCGACCCCTCGCCCCACGCGAGTGGGCCCGTGGCCGGGCCGACGATCCGGTATCCGAGCGTGGCCCGCAGATGGTCCACGTTCGCCCGCGTCTGCGTGTGATCCCACATCGCGTCGTTCATGGCCGGACAGATCAGCACCGGGGCTCTCGTCGCAAGAAGAACGGCTGTCAGGAGATCGCTGGCGTGGCCAGCCGCGGCCCGGGCGATTGTGTCCGCGGTAGCGGGCGCGATGCAGACCACGTCGGCGTCGCGGGCGATCCGGATGTGATCGAGCGCATGACCGGGCTCGGCGATACCGGCCAGCACGGGCCGTCCAGTCAGTGCTTCGAAAGTGATCGCGCCGACGAAATCGCGGGCGGATTCCGTGAGGATGACGTCGACGACCGCACCGAGCCTCGTCAGATCACGTGCGATCTGCACCGACTTGTAGGCGGCAATGCCGCCTGTGACGCCGAGAACGACACGGCGGTCGCGCCACGGACGGCGAGGACCCTCGGCGGGCGGCCGGGAGTCCGCCGGCGGACTCTGTCCTGCCGCCCCCGCCACGCGTCAGGCTCCCTTGCGGCGACGCTTGACGAGATCGTAGTCGAGTTCGCTGGCGACCAGCGCGTCGAGCGCTCGCGTCGTCAGCTTCTTCTGCGCCGTTGTCGGCATCGTGTCACGCGGCAACGCGTTCAACTCGCGCGCATACTTCGCCGCCACCAGCACCCCGAGATACTTCGTGGTGGTCGGCAGTGCCGTTTCGTCCGGCGTTACGACTTTCATTCCCTGGCTCCTTCGAGTCTGACCTGGATGATTCGTTCGAGCTGCGAAACGCGCTCGTCCAGTGCGACGTAGCGGGTCCGGCGATGCCGCTCGGCTTCCACGATACCTTCGAGGGCCGTGACGGCGGTCTCGAAGTCGTCGTTCACCACAATGTAATCGAATTCGTCGACGGCCCCGAGTTCATCGAGGGCCGATTGCAGCCGAATCGCTCGCTCGCCGACGCTCTCCGTACCCCGCCCATCGAGCCGTCGCTCCAGTTCGTCTGCGGACGGCGGCAGAATGAAGACGAGGACGGCGCTCTCGAACAGCGTGCGAACGCGGCGCGCACCCTGAATGTCGATGTCGAGCACCACACAATGCCCCGCCGCGAGCGCACGGCGCACGCCATCCTGCAGCGTGCCATAGCGATGCGAATGGACCTTTGCCCATTCGAGCAACGCGCCCGACGCGGCAAGCTCGTCGAACGCGGCGTCATCGACGAACCGGTAGTCACGCTCGTGGCGCTCGGCCGCTCGCGGCGGCCGCGTCGTAGCCGACAGCGCGAACACCACGCCGTCCTGCCGGTCGACCAGGGCGTGAGCCAGCGTCGTCTTGCCGGTCCCGCTGGGTGCCGCGATGACCACGGGGAACGCGTGGCCGGTCCAGGTCACTCCACGTTCTCCACTTGCTCGCGTAACCGTTCGATCTCTTCCTTCATCGCGATCACGCCATGCTCCATCGGCGCGTCATTCGCCTTGGCCCCGATCGTGTTCACTTCGCGGTTCATCTCCTGGATCAGGAAACCGAGTCGTTTGCCGACCGGCTCCGACGCGTCCGCCGCGAGCGATTCGCGGAACAACTCGAGGTGCGAGCGCAACCGGACGATCTCCTCGCTCACGTCCCAGCGTTCGGCGATCAGCGCGATCTCCCGCGCTATGCGGTCCTCGTCGAGGATCGATCCTTCAAGCAGCTCGGCAACGACCCTGCGCATGCGATCGCGTTCGACTACCAGCCGCACGGGCGCCCGCGTCATCACGTCTCGCAGCGCCGCCTCGATAGCGGCCATTCGCCCTTCGAGGTCCGCGGCCAGGCGGAGGCCTTCCTCGTCACGCATGCGGAGCGTCACCGCGACCGCCTGCTCCGTCACCGCGCGGACCGCGTCCGCATCGACCGCGATTTCCGCCTCCTCATCCCATGCCATCACATCCCCGAACCGCGTCAGGAGAGACACGTCGATCGCGCCAGACAGTCCGAGTTCATCGCGCAACGCGGTGAGCGCATCGACATACTGCCGGGCCCGGTCGTGGTCCACGCGCAGGGTCCCGGCCGTTTCCGTGTCGCCTTCCCGCTCCAGCTTGAGCGTGAAGTGAATGTGGCCCCGCGAGATCGACGAACGCAGCCACTCGCGCACCTGCGCTTCGAACTTCTCGAGGCCGCGCCCGAGCCGGATGCCCGGATTGAAGTATCTGTGGTTGACCGTCCGGATCTCGGCATGCAGCCGCCCGGCCGGCGTGTCCGCCGTGGCCTCGCCGAACCCCGTCATGCTGCGGATCATTGCGTCTCCCGATAACCATGAATGCTAGGAGAACGGGAGGCGCCGGTCAACGCGGCCCCACCCGGCTACTGTCCGCCCGCGGCCGCGGTCAGTTCCAGAAGCTCCATTTCACGCCGTAGTAGATACGCGGCCCCTGGATGAACAGGCCCGGCACGTCCTCGACGTCGTTGCCCGCCATATCGTCGAAGCGAACCCAGATACGGACATCGATGATCCGCATCTGCAGGTACGCATTGACGAGCGTCCGGGCGCTTGCCCGAGGCGGCACCTCGCCGGGTTCGCCGGGCGTTCCGCTCACCGGCCCGCGGTGCATGGCGTCGACCCGGGCCAGCAGCTCGAAGTTGCCTGACTCGAGAGGCGAGGTATGGACGCGGAGCGTCGCCCGTCCGATCGATTGCGGAGTGTAGGCACGCTGGACATCCGTTATCCATGCGGACCAGGCGCCATCCATGCTCAGCCAGTCGCCGATCAGCCGGACCGAGGCGCTTGCTTCCCAGCCGTTCAGGGTGCCCGCTCCGACCGCGCCCGTCGACAGTGAATCGCCGGGAAAGCCTGCCAGGGGCACGGAGTCCGCCGTCACGCGAACGCCGGCGAACGCGCCCGTGAAACGGCCCAGGCTGGCTTCCAGGCCCCCGCGGAGAACGCGGCGATTGCTCTTGTGGGGTGTCGTGATCGAGTCGATTTCGCTCGGTGACCCCCGCCGACCGTCGGCAAGGGCGCCGAAGGCGAGGATCCACGGCAGCGGTCTGAACGAGGCTGACGCATGGTACGATGTCGCACCGAACCCGCCGTCCCACTTCTGATTGGCGATCCCCGCCTCGATGTGCAGGCCGTCGACCGGCCGGATGCGGCCCGCGAGTTCGACGTCGAATCGGGGCAGGCGATCCTCGTCTCGCCAGCGCAGTGCGCCCTCGGCAAAGGCCCGTTCCGTTTCCAGCGCCACCCGCGCGCCCGCCTGATGCGCTGACACGGTCCGGCTGATCCGCAACGAATCGTCGATCAGCGGGTTGGTCTCGGCGTAGTCGGCGGTTGATTGGCCGAAGTAGGCTTCGCCGACGCCGATCGAACCGATCTGCGTGCGTCCCCGGACGACGAGGTCGCGGCGCGAGATGTCGGCGGGAACCGGCGACTCCGGCTCGCGACTGAGACTGGTGTTGCGCAGGGTGAACTCGATGCCTCGGCGCTCCGACAGCAGGCCCCAACGCACCCAACCGGCGAACACATCCGCCGGCTGGGGCCGGCCCGAGCCGCGAAGCTCGACCCGCTCGGCGGCGAAGCCGAACGGCCCGAACGCGAAGTGGGGCACAAGCAACAGGCCCCGGAACAGGTTCGCATCCGGTTCGCCGACGCCGGCCTCGATGCGTGAGTAGGCACGTGCGTCGGTCGGCGCCGTGCTGTACAGCCGGATCACGAGCACGTCGGGACGGCGGTCGACTTCGACGCGCTCGATGTGTGCGAGCTGGATCGTCGACAGGTCGAGCGATCGCGATTCGAGCGGGTCCAGGACGTACCCGTCCCAGATCACGACAACGCGATCGGCACCGCCGCCGAACGTGGAAACCGACTCGGGCTGGAGGAATACGCCGGACCGCAGCGTGACCAGGCCGGGCACCCTGGAGAGCAGGTCGAGAAGGGACACGGTGCCCTCGTTGAGCAGCGCTTCCTCATCCCAGACCCAGCGGCCATCGATCAGACCGCCGGGCTCGGTTTCGGTGCGCGGCCACGCCACGAGCACAGGCGGCGGCAGCAGCGAGTCCTGTTCGGCCACGAGGCTGTCCGCCCGCACTGTGTCGACGCGCATCGTGTCCTGCACACCGGCGGCGGCCGGCACCGACGTCAGCGCGAGCACCGCCAGCACGGCGCCAGCTCGCGCACCGGCCCGGATCAGGCCGCCGATCTGCTTCTGACCCACTCGATGAACAGCCGTGTCGGCACGCCGGTCGGCCCTTTCCGCAGGTAGGGTGCGGGCTCGTCACTATACGCCGTGCCTGCGATGTCGAGATGCGCCCACGGACCGTCGCCGGCGAACTCGCGCAGGAACCAGCCTGCCGTGATCGAGCCGGCGGGCCGGCCGCCGGTATTGCGGATATCCGCGACGACGCTGTCGAGCTGCTTGCGGTACTCGGTCCACAGCGGCAGCGGCCAGCAGCGCTCGCCCGCGACCGCACCCGCGTTGCGCACTTCGTCGATCAGATCGTCGTCATTGCCCATGAGGCCGATGGCATGATGTCCCAATCCGATGACGACTGCGCCCGTAAGTGTCGCCGCATCGAGAATCGCGGCCGGCTCGAACCGCCGCGCGTACGACAGCGCATCCACCAGGATCAGACGGCCCTCCGCGTCCGTGTTGATGACTTCAATGCTCTTGCCCAGATGGGAACCGATGACATCACCCGGCTTCACTGCCTTTCCTGACAGCAGGTTCTCCGTTGACGGAACGAGCGCGACGACGTTCACCCGCAAGCCGAGTTCCGCGATGCCCTGCATGGCGCCGAGCGCTCCGGCCGCACCGGACATGTCGAACTTCATGTCCTCCATTCGATCGGCCGGCTTGATCGATATGCCACCGGAATCGAACGTGACGCCCTTGCCGATCAGGACGAGCGGCGCCTGGTCCGTCGGCCCTCCATGGTATTCCAGAACGATGAACCTCGGTTCCTCCTCGCTCCCGGCCGCGACAGCGAGCAGCGCGTGCATTCCTTCCGTCTGTATGGCCTGCCGGTCGAGCACGGTCAGGTTCATGCCGAACCGGTCGGCGAGGGTTGTCGCGGCTTCGGCCAGGTACGAAGGCGTCGCCACGTTGCCCGGCCGGATCGCGAGATCTCGCGCGAAGTTGGCCGCTCGTCCCACGATGCCGCCGGCCTCGGCGGATGCACGGACCGTACCGGCGGCCGGTTCACCGGCGAACAGGGTGATGGATGTGACGACACCGGCGTCGGCGTCAGGTGCCGTGCGGAGCTCGCGATAGTCCCAGGCCGCCATGACGGCCGCCTCGGCGATCACGTGGGCGAGTCTTGCTTCCGTGATGCCCGTGACGGCCGCGATCTGCGCCGTGACGAAACCGATCGCGTCGACATGCAGCTTTTCCGCCTGACGGACCGACCGTCCAACTGCGCGCCGGACCCGTTCCTCGGTGATGTCGCCGGGCTTGCCGAGCCCGGCCACGAGGACGCGCTGGACCGGACCGTCGGCATCCCGCGGATACAGCACCGCGACATCATCGTCGCGGCCACGGAAATCGCCGCGCTGCACGGTGGCGCCGATCACACCGCCCACGCGATCGTCGACCGCTTCGAGCGCAGCTTGCGCGATCGAGCCGTTCTCGGGCAGGAACACAGCCAGCATCGGCCCGGCCGCGGTTGTGGTCGACACGACTACCTGCAGATCCGGCATCGTCATCGTTCTCCGATCACATCACATGTTCTTGACGATCTCTTCGGCGAAACGCGATGTCGACACGAGTGTCGCACCATCCATCTGCCGTTCGAGATCGTAGGTGACGGTGCGGTTCTCGATGGTGCGTTCGACGCCGGCGACGACGAGCTTTGCTGCTTCGTCCCAGCCGAGGTGCTCGAGCATCATCACGCCCGACAGGATGAGCGAGCCGGGATTGACCTTGTCCCTGTTCGCGTACTTGGGCGCGGTCCCGTGCGTTGCCTCGAAAACGGCTGCGTCGTCACCGACGTTCGCGCCGGGCGCCATGCCCAGCCCGCCGACCTGTGCGGCGGCAGCATCGGACAGGTAGTCGCCGTTCAGGTTCGGCGTCGCGAGGACCGAATACTCGTCGGGCCGCAGGAGGATCTGCTGGAACATCGCATCCGCGATCCGGTCCTTGATGACAATGCGGTTGCCGGCACCCGATCCGGCATCGGCTTCGGCCACGGTCCGATCGCCATACTCCTCACGAGCCAGCTCGTAGCCCCAGTCACGGAAGGCACCTTCCGTGAACTTCATGATGTTGCCCTTGTGGACGAGAGTAACGGACTTGCGGCCGCGCTCGATCGCGTAGCGGATCGCGGCGCCGATCAGCCGCTTCGAGCCGAACGCGCTCATCGGCTTGACGCCGATCGCGCTCGATTCCCGCATGCTCACGCCGAACTCATCGACCAGTATCTGGCGCAGCCGGTCCGCCTCCGCACTGCCTGCCTGCCACTCGATGCCCGCGTACACGTCTTCGGTGTTCTCGCGGAAGATCACGACATCGAGCTTCTGCGGCTCGCGTACCGGCGACGGCACGCCCGAGAAGTAGCGGACCGGCCGGATGCAGGCGTACAGGTCCAGAAGGTGGCGCAACGCGACGTTCAGCGACCGGATCCCGCCTCCGACCGGCGTGGTCAACGGGCCCTTGATCCCTACCGCGAACTCACGCAGCGCATTCAGTGTTTCCTCCGGAAGCCATTCCGCTGTCTTCTCGACGGCCTTCTCGCCGGCATAGACCTCCATCCAGACGATGTGGCGCTTTCCGCCATACGCCTTCGCCACGGCACCTTCGATCGTGTGCGCCGTGGCGCGCCAGATGTCGGGGCCGATGCCATCGCCTTCGATGAACGGGATGATCGGATTGTCCGGCACCACCGGCTTGCCATCCTGCAACCGGATGCGCGCTCCGCCCTCCGGGACCTTGCTCACTACGTAGCCATCGGCCATGACGGCCTGCCTCCGCGTTCGGTTCGTTCCTGGCCGGGCCCCGGCTCCAATCGCGGCCAGGCCGGCGGATTGTCGTCCTCGATCCTGCGATGCTCCGGTCCGGAGTACTCC
Source organism: Longimicrobiales bacterium (assembly GCA_035513345.1). Lineage (GTDB taxonomy): Bacteria > Gemmatimonadota > Gemmatimonadetes > Longimicrobiales > RSA9 > DATKCF01. The sequence goes on along the minus strand of DATKCF010000188.1, from coordinate 73,002 downwards.
GCGACCGGCCGGATCGGGCGGTTGTTCCGATGCTGCTCCATGATGTGCGCCGTCCAGCCCGCTATCCGTGCGCACGCGAACATGCACGCGAACAGTTCGACCGGAATGCGCATCACGTGGTACAGTGGCGCGCTGTAGAAATCGACGTTGGGTCGAACCTGCCTGCCCCGCGCGGCCATTTCGACGTCCATCACCTGGCGGACGGCGGCCGAGACCCGCAGCCAATCCCGCCCGATCGTTCCTGCCGTGTCCGGCTGCGAGTCGGCATCACGCTGCTGAACCGATCGGACCAGCGACTCGAGAATCGACGCTCTCGGATCGATCGTCCGGTACTCGTGGTGCCCGAACCCCATGATCCGTTCGCCGCGGTCGAGCGCGGCGCGCACCCATACCCCGGCTCGCTCGGGCGTGTCGATGTCGAGCAGCATTCGCATCACGTGTTCGCCAGCGCCGCCGTGCAACGGTCCCTTCAGCGCTCCGATCGCTGCAACGACCGCCGAATGCATGTCGGTCATGGTCGCAGCCGCAACCCGTGCGGCGAACGTCGACGCGTTCATGCCATGCTCGGCGTGCAGCACCAGCGCGCAATCCAGTGCACGGGCGATCGCCGGCTCTGGTTCGTGTCCGTGCAACATGTACAGGAAGTTGGTGGCCAGGCCCAGCCCTGCTCGAGGGCTGACTTCGCGATGCCCGGCGCGAACGCGACCGAGCAGGGCCGTAATCGTCGTGACCTGCGCCGTCAGGCGCATCGCCTTGCGCAACTCCGCCTCCGGCGACGAGTCCTCGCCGTCGGCGTTGGTGCAGCCGGTCGCCGAAATCGCCGTGCGCAACACCGCCATCGGGTGGGCTACTGGAGCGAGACTGCGCGCGATCTCCAGAACGCGATCGTCGACCCGCGTCTCGGCGTTGATCCGGTCGGCCAGTAGCCGGGCCGCTCCGGCGTCGGGAAGCGACCCGTGCCACAACAGATGGCAGACTTCCTCGAAGGTCGCACTGGCGGCCAGTTCCTCGATGTCGTAGCCGGCGTACGACAGCCGGCCTTCTTCTCCCCGGACGCAGCTCAGGCGAGTACTGCCGACCACAACGCCCTCGAAGCCATCCGTCGTGCTCATCACCATGCCTGTGGATCCGCCGTTCGCCGCGCAACGTGCCTGCGGGATGCACCGAGGGGCCCCTTGTCCGCGCGAGTCATGAGCGCGAACGCCGGCCCCTCGATCCCAACGCCGGTTTGCAAGCGTCGAAACATAGGCCACGGAGGTGGACGCCGCAACCGATCAGGACTCGCCAAGTCGATCCGTAATCGGCCTTTGCGTCATGTGAGCACACCGGCAGACTCAGTGTCCGCCGCCAGCCGGTTCGCTGCCACCGCCGCCCGTGCGGTTGTAGATGAAAAGGAGCAGTGCACCCGCGGCAAAGGCGACCAATCCGATATACACGGGCGCCAAATGGAGCGTGGACAGGGCGTATCCCGCGAAGATGGCAAGCGAAACGCACGCGGACACGCCGGCGAGCAGAAGAATCGATCGGACGAAAGTCACGACGCCTCCGTTCAGTTGCGATTGCGGGGACGCACTTCGGTGAGCCCCTCGCGCGTCCATTCGGGCGGGGACGGATCCGTCGCGATGTCGAGACCGAGGCGGAACGCGAGGCGCGCGATGCGGGCCACCTTGTCCGCATCGATGTGATCGACCTCGTCCGACGGCATGTGATAGTCCTCATGCGTACCGGCGAACAGGAATATGGCCGGAACGCCGGCGGTCGCGAAGTTGTAATGGTCGCTGCGGAAGAAGAAGCGCTCGTCCGGCCAGGGGTCATCGATGACCGACAGTCCGAGGTCCGCGTTGTCCGACACGATGCGGCGAATGCGGCGCCCGATGTCCGAGTAGTCGATACCGATAGCGACTACGGTATCCGCCGCGTTCCGGCCGATCATGTCGATGTTGATGTTGGCCACCATGGCGGCGGCCGGAATCGGACCATGGGCGACGAAAGCCTCCGAACCCAGCAGCCCGCCTTCCTCGCCGCTCACGGTGAGAAAGACGATCGACCGCGCAGGCCGCGGGTCGAGCAACGAGAACGCTTCGGCGATCTCGATCACGGCGGCCGTACCCGACGCGTCATCATCCGCACCGTTGTAGATGCTGTCGCCTGACGCGTCCGGCAGGCCGGTCCCGAGGTGATCCATGTGCGCGCTGTACACCACATACGTGTCGCGCAGGTCGGCGTCGGAGCCGCGCAGGATTCCGGCTACGTTGGGTGCCGTGCCGTCGACATTGTGCGAGTAGATCTGGATGAACCCGTCCGGGCTGGCTGGTTCAAGACCGAACCGCTCGAACTCGCCGGCAATGTAGCGGGCCGTCATGTCGAGACCACGACTGGGTGTGGCCCGGCCGCCCATGGAATCATGGGCGATGACGTCGATCCGGTGTCGGGTGCCGGCCGTGTCGATGGCGGCCAACGCGATCTCCACCGAGTGGCTGGCCGAAGCCGTTCCGGCCGCGGCCTGAGGCTGGACGCCGCAGGCCGCGAACGTGAAGCCTGCCCATACCGCGAGTGCCGTATTGATCACCGCGCGTCCGCGGGCCGGTCGTGAGTCTGACGGCTGCACGCTCTTCGAAGGCTCCGTTTGACCTGGGATGGGGCCGGTTGTCGGCCGAACGATACCGGACCGGGCCGTCGGGCGGTAGCCCTCGGCGGAGCGGCCGCTGTACCGCCCGGCACGGGTCCGCTAACTTGGCGGCGCATGAACAACAGGGCCGTTGACCGTACGGAACGACTGCGCGCCGACCTTCTGGAGCCGCGCGATCTGGCCACGCTGGGTGGCATCGAGTTCGTGGCTCGCCAGATCGTCGAAGGCTTCATCGCGGGGCTGCACCGGTCGCCGCACCGCGGATTCTCCGTCGAGTTCGCGGAGCACCGCATGTACCAGCCGGGTGACGATCTGCGGCACATCGACTGGCGAGTGTTCGGCCGCTCCGACCGGTATTACATCAAGCAGTTCGAGGAGGAGACGAATCTGCGGGCGTATCTGCTCATCGATACGAGTGCATCGATGGCGTGGTCGTCCGCGCCCGACCGCGTTCCGGCCAAGCTCTGGTACGCTCGCCAGCTCGCCGCGAGCATTGCACTGCTGCTTCTGCGCCAGGGTGACGCCGTGGGCATGCTCGGCTTTGACCACGAGCTGCGTGACCGCATCGTGCCGCGCGGCGGGCGTCGCCACTGGTACGAGCTGGTCCGCGGGATTGCTGCCCTGAAAGGCGGCGGTCGGACCGAGGCGCCGTCCGCTTTGCGCGATGTCGCATCCAGGCTGCGCCGCCGCGGACTCGTGATCCTGTTCTCGGACCTGCTTGTCGATCCGGAAGCGACCCGCCTGGCGTTACGGTTTCTGCGACACAGGGGCCACGAGGTCCTGGTCTTTCACCTTCTCGATCCGGGCGAGCGCGAGTTGCCCGGCATTGGCGACGCACGCTTCGTCGATCCCGAGACCGACGACGAACTGCCGGTGAACGTCGCCGACCTGCGGTCCGTGTACCGCGATGCTGTGAGCGAGGCGCTCCGTGAGTGGCACGACACACTCGTACCGCAGGCGATCGACTACGTGATAGTCCAGACCGATCAGCCGATGGCGCTCGCGCTGCGCGCATACCTGCGCAAACGGGAGCACCTCGGCTGATGGGCTTCCTCAGCCCGCTGCTACTGGCGCTCGGCGCCGCCGTCGCCGTTCCGCTGATCCTGCACCTGTTCCAGAGACATCAGGGACCGCGCGTGGTCTTTCCGGCCGTACGCTATCTGCGGCGTGCGGAAACGGAGCACGCCCGACGGATCAAGCTTCGCCAGCTCGTGCTGATGCTGCTGCGGATGGCAGCGATCGCGGTGCTGGCCGCTGCGGCGGCGAGGCCGTTCATGCGCACGGCAGGCACGGCGCATCAGCCGACCGCGGTCGCGATCGTCCTCGACAATTCGATGAGCACGAGCGTGGTGCAGGACGACCGTCGTGTTCTGGATGAACTGAAGGACCGCGCTCTCGAGACGATCGATGCGGCCGAAGCCGACGACCGCTTCTGGTTGATTCGTGCCGGTGCCGCGTGGGAGCCGGCATGGCCGGGCGACGCGGGGACGACGGCACGCCGGATCCGTGAAACGGTGCCGACCGTCGCTGCGGCGGACCTCTCCGTGTCGATGGAACGGGCACGGGCCGTCCTCGAGGCAGGTGCGGACGGGCGCGCTACCGAGATCCACCTGCTCAGCGATCTGCAGGCGACGAATCTGCACCCGGTGCCGCAGCGATCCGACTGGCCACCCGTCGTGGCCTGGATGCTCGATGCGACACCGCCTCCGAACCTTGCGGTCACCGCCGTCGACATCGGCGGCGGTGTTCCGCCGATCGCGGGCCAGCGGTCGACGATCGCCGCGTTCATCAGCGGCGACTCCGCGGCGGACTCGGTGAACGTACGACTCGCTATTGGCGAGCGGGTGGTCGCAGCGGCTTCGGCACCGACGGGAAGCGCGACGATCCTGCCGTTCCCACCGCGCGCTGCCGGCTACGTCGCCGGATGGGTCGAGAAGGACCCCGACGCCGTCCGGCCCGACGATCGTCGCTACTTCGCGACCCGGGTCGCACCGCCGCCGACGGTATTCGTCGGTGCCGATCTCGGCCTGATCGGCGAAGCCATAACGGTCCTCGAGCGCGCCGGGCGTGTCGTGCAAACGGATTCGCGGGCAGCTGATGTTGCGGTCCTGCCAGCGGGTCGCGGCATCGAGACCATCGGCGCGGGTCGCGGCGTCATCATCCTGCCGCCCGACTCCGCACTCGAACTGCCCGCGGCGAACCGCAGACTCCTGACAGCGGGTGTTCCGTGGCAGTTCGAGACGCTGGACGCGCCCGGTGAGATGCGGCTTGACTCGACCGCGATCGATGGAACGTTGCGGACGATCGGCCGCGTCCGTGTTCTGCGCGCATACAGGCTCGTGCCGCAGGCCGGCGCACCAGCTGACAGCGCCCTGCTCCGGCTGACCGACGGGTCACCGTGGGCCGTACACGGGACGCGGGCAGGCGGTGGCCGCTACGTCGTGTTCGCATCGTCGCTTTCGACCGATGCCACGACGCTGCCGACCAGCCCCGCGCTGCTGCCGCTGCTCGACCGTCTGCTCGGCGCATGGATCGCCAGCGCTCCCGCCGTCGCCGAAGCAGCGCCCGGCCAGGAGATTGCCCTGCCACCCCGCACAGATGCCGTCGTCGGTCCCGACGGCGTTACCGAATCCGTCTCGAGCGGCTGGCGCCTGGGTCCCGATGCCGGGGTGTACACTCTGCTCGCGGGCGACAGCGTGATCGGAATGATCGCTGCGAATCCGCCACCCATCGAATCCGACCTCGCTCGTGCCGACGCTCGCCAGCTGCGCACAGCGCTCGCCGGCGCCACTGTCGTGACCGCGGACCGGCCCGATCAATGGCCGGATCGCATCTATCGTGAACGCGTCGGTCGTGAGGTCTGGCGTTTTCTCGTCCTGCTTGCCGTCCTGATCCTGGCCGTGGAAGCGCTCGTTGCAGCAACCGGCACCACCACACGTGCCACCTCGCCCGGCAATGCGAACGCCCGCAGTGGAGACTGAATCGTGCATCCCCGCCTGATCGAGGCGTTCCAGACACAGCCTGCGTTCGGCAGTCTGACCGGCTCGCTGCCCGCGGCCGGCGGCACACTGCGCATCGCCGGCCTGGCCGGCTCGGCGGGAGCACTGGCCGTTTCCGCGCTGGCTGACCGCTTGCCCCAGCGGATCTGGGTGGTTCTGGCGAACTCGCCGGCGGAGGCCGAATCGGTCACGGCGGACGTCCAGTCGATCCTGCACGATGATGCGGCCGTTCTGTATCCGCAGCGCGAGGCACTGCCATACGAGATCGACCAGGAGCATGTCGAGCTGGCGGGGCTGCGCGTCGAAGCGATCGAGGCGGTGCTGTCGGGCCGCTCGCGCATCCTCATCACGACGGCGCGCGCCATCCAGGAACTGACACCGCTGCCGACGGGTCTGGCCGAGTTGCGCGTCACACTTTCGGTCGACCAGGTGATCCGGCCGGCCGACCTGACGGCCAGGCTGCTCGATCTCGGGTTCGAGCAGGCCCCGCTGGTCGAGGCGGTCGGACAGTTCGCTTTACGCGGCGGCATACTCGATGTGTTCGCATTCGGCTCGCCCGAGCCCGTTCGCATCGAGTTCTGGGGCGACGCCATCGAATCCATCCGTCACTTCGACATCCTCGACCAGCGGTCCACGGAAGGACGCAGGTCGGTCGACCTGCTGCCCGTCGATTTCCGCAGTGGCACCGGCGGTCACGTCCGACGCTCGCTGCTCGACCTGCTGGGTCGCGATGCCGTTCTCGTCGAAACCTCCGAAGGCGCCACGCTCGCGGAGTTCCGGCGCGCGTGGGACCACGCGGTCCATCTCCACGAGGCGGAGTCACGCCGCGGCACCGAGCCCGAGCCGCCCGACCGCCTGCTGCTCATGCCGGACGCCGCTCGCGAACGACTCGCGGAATTCGGCATCGTCGCCTTCACGTCCGTGGCGGATGCGACACTGCGCTTCGACACGCGTTCCGCCGAACCGATCGACCGTGACATGGACCGGCTGTCCGGCCTGCTGCGCGCCGGCGCAGCGCGCGGCGAGCGGACGTTCATCCTGTGCGACAACGATGGCCAGCTCGAGCGTCTCGAAGCTCTGCTCTCGGATCGCGGAACACTGCCGCCCGGCACGGTGCTCGCCATCGGAGCGGTCAGTGAAGGATTTGTCATCGAAGCCGACACGTCCGCCGTCCGCGTGCTCACCGACCACGAGATCTTCGCACGCGCGCGCCGCTTGCGCCGGACCCGCCGGTTCCGCGGCGCTGTTGCGCTCGAGAGCATCTCACAGCTGCGACCGGGCGACTTCGTGGTCCATATCGACCACGGCATCGGCCGGTTCCGCGGCCTCGAACAGGTGGTGGTCGGGGATGAGCGCATCGAGGCGCTGACCATCGAGTACGCGGGCAACGAGACGCTGCGCGTTCCGGTCTACCGCCTTGACCTCATCGAACGGTGGGTCGCCGAGCACGAGGACTCGAAGCCGCCGCGCATGCACCGCATCGGCGGCCGCTCGTGGAAGACGCTTCGCCGCAAGACCGAGCAGGTCATCGAGAAGATGGCGGCCGAGCTCCTCGAGCTGTACGCGGCGAGGCACCTGGCGGAGCGGCCCGCCTACCCGGCCGACGGGCGATGGCAGAAGGAAATGGAATCGAGCTTCCTCTATGAGGACACGCCCGATCAGCGCCAGGCGACCGCCGATGTCAAGCGCGACATGGAATCACGTCACCCGATGGACCGTCTGATCTGTGGTGACGTCGGTTACGGCAAGACCGAGATCGCGATTCGCGCTGCTTTCAAGGCCGCACAGGACGGCCGCCAGGTAGCCGTCCTCGCGCCCACCACGATCCTCGTCGACCAGCATCTGCACACGTTCCGCCAGCGACTCGCCGGATACCCCGTCACCATCGAGTCGCTCTCGCGTTTTCGAACCGACGCCGAGCAGAAGGACATCCTCGCGGGCCTCGCCTCCGGTCGCACGGACATTGTCGTCGGTACGCACAGGCTCATCGAGCCGGATGTCACGTTCCGCAACCTCGGCATGCTCATTGTCGATGAAGAACAGCGCTTCGGTGTCAGGCAGAAGGAGCGCTTCAAGCACATGAGGCATCACATTGATGTGCTGACGCTCACGGCCACGCCGATTCCGAGGACGCTCCACCTGAGCATGGCCGGGCTGCGCGATCTGTCGCTGCTCCAGACGCCGCCGCGCGACCGCATGCCGATCATCACGCATGTGCTGCCCTGGGTCGATGAAGTCGTCGAGGACGCGATTCTTCGTGAACTCGATCGCGGCGGTCAGGTCTTCGTCGTGCACAACCGGGTTCAGTCCATCGGCAGCGTCGCCGAAAGAGTGCGTCGCCTCGTACCCGATGTCGAGATCGCCGTAGCGCACGGCCAGATGCCATCCGCGAAGCTCGAGGCCGTCATGCACGAGTTCCTCGGCGGCAACGCACGCATACTGGTCTCGACCGCCATCATCGAGAACGGTCTCGATGTGCCGACAGCCAACACGCTGATTGTCGATCGCGCCGATCAGTTCGGACTCGCCCAGCTCTACCAGATCCGCGGCCGTGTCGGCCGATCGCACCACCGCGCATACTGCTATCTGATCGTCGCCGAGGGCGTGAACGATGAAGCCGAACGACGGCTTCGCATCCTCGAACACTTCACCGACCTCGGATCCGGTTACGCGGTCGCGCTGAAGGACCTCGAGCTGCGCGGCGCCGGCAACATCCTGGGATCGGAGCAGTCCGGTCTCGTACACTCGGTCGGTCTCGACACCTACACCCGCCTGCTCGAGCAGACGATGAAGCGGATGCGGCAGGCGCCCGACGCCGCGGAACCTGCCGCACCGTGCGACGTTTCCCTCGACGGCGCAGCGTACCTGCCCGACGATTTCGTGCCGGACGCCGCGCAGAAGCTGCACCTCTATCGTCGGCTCTCTCGTATCGAGACCATCGCACAGGTGGAGGCGATGGCGCTCGAGGTGCGCGACCGCTACGGCCCGCCGCCACCGGAGGCGGACCGCCTGCTCCGCTCCGCCGCACTCCGCCTGGCCGGTACCGCCGCGGGCGTCGAACGCCTGCTCGTGCGCGGCCAGTCCGCACGGATGAGCTTCCGGCCCGGCGTCGTCCCGCGCATCGCGTCACTCGAGAAGCCGCTTTCGGACCGACAGACCGAGCTGGATGTGACGCGCACCAATCCGCTTTCCCTGGTCCTGCGTGCGCGCGGCTCGACATCGATACTCGACACGGCAATGGCCGCCCTCGAGCGGCTTGCGGCTCCGGCCGCGCGCGCGGCCTGACACGTCGATTCGTCATTGCGGAACGCTGGCGGATCCGACCGGTACTTCCTATGCTCGTGCGGCTGCAACCGCTAGCTGGCACACCGAGTCACGGTTCAGGAGACACCGGATCATGAGGATGTTCGCTTTCGCGGTCGTCGTCGCGAGCACGCTGTCGGCCTGCGACAGCTTCGGCGAGGCCGTATCGTCGCATACCGGCGTGCTCGCGCGGGCTGCTGGCCACGAGCTCAGCGTCGATGCCGCCGCGGCCCTGATCGCGCCCCACAGTGCGGTTCCCGCGCGCAGGGATGTCGTCGAAGCAATCGCGAATCTGTGGGTCGACTACACGCTTCTCGCGACGGCCGCCATGCGGGATTCGACACTATCCTCGATCGACCTGGCCGCGCTGCTCGAGCCGTTCCACGACCGGTCGGTCGTCTGGAAGCTGCGCGAGTCCGTGATCGCGGTGGACTCGGTGATCAGCGACGATGAGTTGCGCGCATTGTACGAGGAGCGCGAAGTCGACCTCGAGGTACGCGCACGCCACATTCTGTTGACAATACCGACCGACGCCTCGCCGTCCGTGCGGGACAGCATCCGCGACCTTGCCGAACAGCTTCGGGCCAGGGCCGTCACGGGCGAGGATTTCGCCGCCATGGCGCAGCAGTACAGCCAGGACGGCTCCGCGCAGCAGGGTGGCGACCTTTCGTACTTCGGGCGAGGCCAGATGATGGCGCCATTCGAGGAGGCAGCATTCGCGCTCCAGCCCGGCCAGGTCGGCGAGGTCATCGAGACGCCGCTCGGATTGCACATCATCAAGGTCGAGGACCGTCGTCAACCGTCCTTCGAGGAGATTGCCGATCGGTTCCGTGAGGAGACGATCGCCGAACTCAGCATGGAAGCCGAAAGGCTCTACTTCGAGGGCCTGGCGGATACACTTTCCATCGTGGTCCTGGACGGTGCGACGGAGAATGCTCGCGAGATCACACGTACGCCGGGCACGGATCTGCGGGGTCGCGCCGGATCGCGCTCCCTGGTCCGGTACGAAGGCGGCGCGCTGACCGCAGCGGAGTTTCTGCAAGTCGTGCGAACCTGGGATCCGCCCGTTCGCGGCCAGCTCGTGGCCGCCACGGGTGACCAGATCCGGCAGGTCCTCGAAGGTTTGACCCGCAACAAGATCTTCGTGGCGGAAGCCCGGCGGCAGGGTCTCGATTTTTCCGAGCAGGAAACGGATTCGGTGCAAAACGTGATGCGGATGCAACTGCGCACCGCCGCGAGCGGCGCCGGACTGATGTCGGTCACGCCCCAGGAAGACGAAAGCGTGCAGGAGGCGATCGACCGCAAGGTGACTGCTCTGCTGACAGCGATTCTGTCCGACCAGCAGAACGCCTTTCCGCTCGGACCGCTGTCGTACACGCTGCGGTCGCAATTCGGTGGCGAGGTGTTCGATCGGTCGTTCGAGTCGGTAGTCGCACGTATTGAATCGCGGAGGCCGCCCGGCCTTTCACCGACGCAGCCGCCCGCTGTTCCGCCGGCACCTGACACGGCGGGTGCCGGCGGCGGCTGAGCCGCGCCGCCGGAACACGTGGAACAGACGGGGATATCACCCTTGCGGGTCGCGCCGTACCGGTTCGACCCGCTGCCTTTTTTCCGGAACCAGACGTCTTCTCATGCGCAGGATCCTGCTGACTTCGTTGACCGCCGCGATGGCCATGCCGGCGGCAGGCGCGGCCCAGGACGCGACCGTGCGGGTCGATACGCTGTTCCGCATCGTCGCGGTCGTGGGTGACAGCATCATCACGCGGGCCGAACTGACCCGGTCGCTGGAACTCTACCAGTCGACGACGGGCCAGCCACTGCCAGCGCCCGGCGCCGACCTCGATGCTGTCATCGACCAGGTCCTGAACGAGCGGATCGACGGTCTGCTGCTCGTTCAGGCCGCGGTGCGGGACACGTCGATCAACGTTTCGGACCAAGAGATCCGTGCCGCGGTCGACAATCAGGTGGCGGAGGCACAGACCAACTTTTCGTCGCGGGCACAGTTCGAAGCCGCACTGGCCACGAGCAATCTGACCGTCGAAGAGTACCGCAATTACCTGACGACGACGCTCCGGCAGAATCGTCTCATCCTGATGTACGTGAACCAGCAGGCCCGCACGCGCGGCACGCCACGAGTCAGCGACGAGCTCATCCGCGAGGCATTCGACCGGCAGCTCGAGATAAGTGGTGGCGCGCCGATGTTGCCGCCATCCCTCACGTTCGATCAGATCGTCATTCCGGTCACGCCATCGGACACTGCGCTGGCGCGCGCGCGGGCGAAGGCGGACTCCGTGCTGGCACTGATTCGCGACGAGGGGCAGCCGTTCGAAGCAGTCGCGCGCCGCTATTCGGAGGATACCGGCTCCGCCGAGCTCGGTGGTGACCTCGGCTGGTTCCGGCCCGGTGTTCTGACCCTCGATTTCGAGCGTGCTGTCTATTCCCCGCTCATCCGGCCGGGCGACGTCACGAACCCCGTGCTCACGCCCTTTGGCTACCATATCATCAAGCTGGAACGGATCCGCGGCCCGGAACGCAATGCCCGTCACATCCTGATCAAGCCGTCGATTTACGAAGCGGACATCGAGCGTGCCCGACAACTGGCCGAACGCGTGGCCACGCAGATCCGGGCGGGCGCGTCGCTGGATTCGCTGCGCAGCGCGCATGGCGACCGTGATTCGCATTCGCGGCTCGGTCCGCTCGTCCGCGACAGCATGCCGGCGGAGTACCGCGAGGCCGCCGCGGGCGCGTCGGAGGGCGATGTCGTCGGACCGTTCGGCATCACCGACCCGTTGCTGCAATTCGCTGTGATGCGCGTCGATGTCATAGAACCCGAGCGAAGCGCCACCGTGGAGGACTATCGCGAGCGGCTCCAGCAAGGACTCGGCCGCGAACTGCTCGAAGAGGAGATCCTGGCCGAGCTGAGGAGCCAGACGTTCATCGAGATCAGGTTGCCCGGCACCAGCATTCGAAGTTGATGGCCGCGCCGACGCCGGCCGAGCCGGCCGACCGGCCGGTGGCACGTCGTCTCGGCGTGACTCTCGGTGATCCCCGCGGGATCGGTCCGGAGGTGGCCGAGCGGGCGATCAGCCTCCTGCCCGCCGAAGGGCGGCCGGAACTGCTGTTGATCGGACCCGAGGGCGTTCCAGGCATCGACGCCGGCGATGCGTTCCAGAGCGTCGGCCGATGGTCCGTCGGCGGCTCACCCGCCGAAGCCGGCCGCCTCGCAGGTCTCGCCATCGAAGAAGCCGTCCGCATGGCCATGGCCGGCCGGATCGCCGGGATCGTTACCGCCCCCATCGACAAGGCCGCGCTCCATGCTGCGGGGTACAACTGGCCCGGGCACACGGAGATGATGGCCGCCTTGAGCGGAGCGCCCCATGTGTCGATGTTGATGAGCGCGGAACGGACCATCGCGGGACACCCGCTTCGGGTCGTGCTGGCGACAACGCACATCAGGCTGGCCGACGTTACCCGCATGCTCAACGCGGAGAGCCTGGTGCGGCAGACCGAATTGCTCGCCGACGCGCTGCGCACCGGGTGGGCCATTGACGAGCCGCGCATTGCGTTCTGCGCGGTGAATCCGCACGCGTCGGATGGCGGTCTCTTCGGCGATGAAGAGGAAACCATCCTCCGGCCAGCCATCGACACCCTGCGCGCCGGGGGACATGATGTCCGCGGCCCGTTCCCCGCTGATACCGTGTTCGTGCGTGCGTTGCGTGATGAGTTCGATGCGGTCGTCGCGCCCTACCACGACGTGGGGATGGCGGCGTTCAAGACCGCGTCGTTCGGCAGCGGCGTGAACGTGACACTGGGTCTGCCGTTCGTCCGGACTTCGCCGGACCACGGCACGGCGCTCGACATAGCGGGCCGCGGCATCGCGGACGCCTCGTCGATGTTGGAGGCGATCATGCTTGCGGCCCGATTGGCGGGGACGCTGCATGCGACACGGCGATGATTCGACTGATCGACGTACACAAGGAGTTCGCGAAGGGTGGCAGCGCTCTGAACGGCATATCGTTCGAGCTGCGCAAGGGCGAGTTCTGCTTCCTGACGGGCCACAGCGGCGCGGGCAAGTCGACGATCATGCGGCTGATCCACATGGCCGACCGGCCCAGCGCCGGAGATATCCGGGTGGCCGGCTACCGCGCGGCGACGATCGAGCCGCGCGAGATCTCGATGCTGCGCCGCAAGATCGGCTACGTATTCCAGGACTTCAAACTGCTCGAGGACCGGAGCGCGGCGGCGAACATCGCGTTCGCGCTCGAAGTCACAGGCGCCCGTCCGGCCGTCATCCGGTCCAAGGTCGGCCGGCTGCTCGCGCAGGTCGGGCTCGCCGCCAAGTCGGAATCCCTGCCGGCCGAGTTGTCGGGCGGCGAGCAGCAGCGCGTGGCCGTAGCCCGCGCCCTGGCGAACGATCCGCTCGTGCTGCTGGCCGATGAGCCGACGGGCAATCTCGATGAGCGCGCGACCTGGGGCATCTTCGACCTGTTCCGTGACATCAACATGGCAGGCACGGCGGTCCTGTTCGCCACGCACAATCTCGACCTCGTCCGGCGCAACGCCGGTTTCCGCGTGATCGAACTGGACAACGGCTCGATCGTCTTCGATTCCGCGGCCGAACCGAAGGGCAAAGCCTGATGTACGCAATGCGCGAGGCCATACGCGCGTTCCGCCGCGCTCCCCTGCTGACAGGTCTGTCCGCGGGCATGATCGCGCTCTCGCTGTTCCTTGTCGGCCTGTTCGGTCTGGCTGCGTACAATGTTCGGCGTGTGCTCGACCGCGTGGAAGCGCGCGTCGAGATCATCGCGTTCCTGAACGATGACGCGGTCCCGGAAATGGTCAGACAGGCTCAGGAGCAGATCGAAGACTTCGACGAGGTGCGGGAGGTCCGCTACATCTCGCGCGAGGCGGCGCTGCTCAAGGCGAGGCGGGAACTGCCGGAGTTCGAGACGTTGTTCGGCGACCTCGCATCGAATCCGCTGCCGGCATCGCTCGAAGTCATGCTCCGACCCAATCAGACCGGTCCGGAAGTCGTCGAGCGCGTCGCTGACCGGATTCGAGCCTACCCGTTCGTCGAGGATGTCCGCTACGGCAGTGAGTGGCTCGACAAGGTGTTTCTGCTGCGCCGCGTCGCCGGCACGGCCATGCTCGTGCTAGGCATTTCGTTCGCGGTTGTCGCATCGCTGATCATCGCCACCGCGATCCGCATGGCCATCTACGCCCGGCGCGACGAGATCCAGATCATGCGACTCGTCGGCGCTACCGAAGGGTTCATCCGCGGCCCGTTCATTCTCGAAGGACTCCTTACGGGTCTGGGCGGCGGGCTCGCCGCGGTCATCGCGACGTATCTCGTGTACTCGACCATCTCGCAGTCGATCTTCCAGCTCGAATGGCTGCCGTCGACGTGGATGGCCGCAGGCATCGCCTCGGGTGCGGCCGTCGGCATCCTGGCCAGTGCAATCGCCGTGCGGCGTCACCTGCGGGAGGTCTGAAGCATGCGACGCGTTGCACCGATCCTTCTCGCGTTCCTGACGTTCGCCGGCGTGGCTGCGCTTCCGGCGAGTGGCCAGACCCGCGAGTACCGCGAAAGCCAGCTGCGCCTGGATTCGATCCGCCAGGAACGCCTTCGACTTCAGCGCGAGATGAACGAGTTGCAGTCGCGCGTCCGCGACACGTCACGCGAACTCGTCAATATCGGCCGCCAGCGTGTTGTCTCCGTCAGCGCGCTCCAGGAGCTCGACTTCCAGACCGCGGTGATCGAAACGTCGGCCGAGGTGACCCGGTCCGAGCTCGAAGCGACCCGGGATCGCATTGCCAATCGATCCGACGCACTGCGCGACCGCCTGCGTTCGATCTACATGCGCGGACCGCTTCACACGGTGCGCGTGTTGCTCAGCGCGGAGAACTTCGGCGACCTCATGAGCCGCTACAAGTACCTGCGCCTCGTCGCCGATTACGACCGCAGAGTGCTCGACGACGTGCGCGAGATGGAAGCGGGACTCATCGAGCAGGAACGAGCGCTCGCCGAGAACATGACGCAGATGGCGGCATTGCGAGCGGAGAAGGAACGCGAAGTCGTCGACCTGCAACTGCTCGAGCGGCGCAGCCAGCAGGCGCTCACTCGCGTGCGCCAGGAGGAAAGCACTACGGCGGGCATGATCGAGGAAGCCGAACGCGACGAAGCCCGGCTCGCTACGATCGTCTCACGTATCGAAGCCGAGCGCCGCGCGGAAGAAGCCCGGTCCGGCGAAGCCGCGGCCGCACCCGCCAGCATGACGACCGCCTCGCTCGGAACCCTGCGCTGGCCCGTCGAGGGACGCATCCTCTACAGCTTCGGCCCCGAACGGAAGCCCAGTGGGGTAACGCTGACGAACAACGGTATCGGTATCGGCGCAGCTGCCGGCACGCAGGTCCGCGCCGTCGAAGCCGGCCGCGTCTCGCACGCCGGCCCGTTCGAGGGCTACGGTTCGATGGTCATGATGAACCATGGCGGCGGGTACTACACGCTGTACATGTATCTGGCGAGTGTGAGCGTGAGCGAAGGCCAGACCATCGCTTCGGGTGCTGTGATCGGCACCGTCGGCGGTGAACAGACACCGGAGGGCGCCCACATCGAGTTCCAGGTTCGCGCGCCGGTGCGCGGCACGGTGCCTGAGCCGGTGGATCCGCTTTCCTGGCTCCGGTCAAGGGCCGGCGGCTCGTGAGCGGTCTGAAGCCTGTCGTCGGACATGACGATGTCCGGTCCGCGCTCGCTGCCGCATTGCTGCGCGGCGCCCTCGCGCCGGCCCTTCTCTTCACCGGTCCGACCGGCGTCGGCAAGCAACGGGTCGCACTCTGGCTCGCGCAGCTCACGCTCTGCGACTCGCCGTCCGCCGACGGGCCGTGTGGCGTCTGCCGCCACTGCCGGCTGGCGAACCACATCGAGCACCCGGACATTCACTGGTTCTTCCCGCTGCCTCGGCCCAGAGTCTCGGGCGGTCCCGACAGACTCGGTGATGCCCTGGAAGATGCGCGCGCCGACGAGCTGGTGTCGAGACGCAGTGGTTCGTGGTCGAGTGTGCCGCGCGACGACCTCGTCGGTATCTACCTCGCCCATGCCCAGGTTATCCGCCGGGTCGCCGGAACCCGGCCAGCGATGGCCCGGCACAAGGTGATCATCATCGGCGACGCCGAGCAACTCGTTCCGCAGGAAGCCAGTCCCGACGCGGCCAACGCGCTGCTCAAGCTCTTCGAAGAGCCACCGCCGGACACGACGATCATCGCCACGGCGGCCGAGCCCGATGCGTTGCTGCCGACGGTCCGGTCGCGGCTTCTGCCCGTCCGATTCGGTCGGTTGTCGGACCGTCTCGTCGTTGACCACCTGGAGGGCGAGGGCGTCACGTCAGAGAAGGCGGTTCTGATCGCACGACTGGCAGAAGGTTCCATCGGCCGCGCACTTGGATTCGTGCCTGCCGAAGGCGGCGTGGGTCTGGGTCAGCTCGACGTGATGCGCCAGAGGGCGAGGGCCGTACTCGACGCCGTCTTCGATGGCGCCGGCGAGGCATACATGGTGCCGCTGTCCCAGCCGCCGTTCAAGGCACGTGGCGATTTCGCCACAATGCTCGAGTTCGTGCTGAGCTGGCTGCGCGACCTGGCCGCGATGAACGCGGGTGCCGAAGATTCGGTGATCAATGTCGACGGCGCGGACTGGCTCAACACGCACGCCCACCGTTTCGGCGACGGCCGCGCGATCGCGGATGCGATCGGCGATGTCGACGAGATGCTGCACCTCACCGAGTTCAACATCAACCCGCAACTCGCGCTTCGCGGCGTGATCCACAGGCTCGGGATGCGACTCTCGGACGAAACCGCGGTTGCCCGGTGACGGATCAACCGGCCGGCCGGACGCAGCGTCTGACGCACATGGACGAATCGGGGCGTCCGACCATGGTCGATGTCGGCGACAAGGACCCGTCCGAGCGTATCGCCAGAGCCGGCGGCTCGATCCGCATGGATGCCGCGACACTGCAGCTTCTGCGCGACGGCGCCACGCCGAAGGGCGACCCACTCGTCGTCGCGCGCATCGCTGGTATCCAGGCCGCGAAACGGACCAGCGAACTGATACCACTATGCCATCCGCTGGCCCTCACTCATATCGATGTATCACTGGAACTGGATCAGGATCTGCCGGGCATCCGCGTAACCGCCGTGGCACGCGTACGCGACCGGACGGGCGTCGAGATGGAAGCGCTTGTGGCCGTGTCGGTGGCGTTGCTCACGCTCTATGACATGCTGAAGGCAGTTGACCGGGGCATGCGCATCGAGGACATCCGGCTTCTCTCGAAGACCGGTGGACGCAGCGGGGACTGGGTAGAGGGCGAGGACGTCCGGAGCTGACCGCCGATACCGGCGATCCCCGCAACACGGTCACCGACGTCCAACGCCTGAAGGCCGGCATCCAGCCCCGAGTCAGGACCGTGGCCGGATCACCACGACGTCGCCCGGGTGCAGCACACTGCGGGCGTTGAGCGAATTCCACGTCAGGAGCTGCTGCGTCGTAACGCCGTAGCGGCGAGCGATAGCCCACAGCGTGTCACCCCGCTGGACGCGGTGCTCGATACGGCCATCGACGATCGGCGTCACGTCCGATGATCCGGCGTTCGGTCCGTTCGCCGCGACACGGATCACAGCCGAGCCACGCGGAATACGCAGCCTCTGACCAACACCGAGCCGGTTCGCGTTGCTGATCCCGTTCGTTTCCTGGATCAGCCGGATCGAGGTTCCGTACCGCGTAGCAATGTGCGAGAGCGTTTCGCCTCGCCGAACCGTATGCTCGAGGAACCGGACACGCTTGTCCGGTGGGATCTCCGCATAAGCGACCCGGAAGGCGGGCGCAGTGCCCGGCGGCAGGATCACCTCGTACTCGCGGCCCGGCGGTGTCATGCGGCGAGGCAGGTGCGGATTGAGCGACAGGACGTCGTCTTCCTCGACACCGGCCGCCTCGGCGATGATGGCCAGGTCCGTCGCGTCCGGAACCATGGCGAGGTCGACGGGCTGCGGGTCGAATGGCAACACGTCATCGAATCCGAAGGCGGCGCGGTTCATCGCGATGATGGTGGCCGCGACGAGCTTCGGCACGTAATCGCGCGTCTCGCGCGGCAGCACATCGTGGATCCGCCAGAAAAGCGAATCGTCGCCGGTCTCGCCGTTGGCGCGACTGCGAAGCGCGCGGGAAACGCGGCCCGAGCCACTGTTGTACGCTGCCGCCGCGAGGTACCAACTCCCGAACTGGCCGTAGAGTCGCTCGAGATGCCTGACCGCGGCGTCCGTCGACAGCTCGACGTGCCTACGTTCGTCCACATACTCGGAGACTTCGAGACCCTCGATCCGCGCGGTCGCGGCCATGAACTGCCACATGCCGACCGCGCTCGCGTGCGATCGCGCTATCGGCGAATAGCCGCTCTCGATCAGGGCGAGGTACAACAGTTCCTCCGGCAGTCCGGCACCCCGCAGCTTCGACCGGATCATGTCCTCGTAGCGGCCCTGCCGTGCGAGGTAGAGCCGGAATCGTTCGCGCTCGCGGCCAGTGAAGACATCCAGCCAGAACTGCACACGCGGATTGATCAGAAGCGGGATCGTGGTGCCGGAGAGGATCAGGCCTTCGGGTGCCTCGGCCTCGCTGGTCGGTATCGCATCGGTCGGCGACACCAGGAACGGCGCCGGCTCGAAATCCTCACCGATCAGGTCGATCGGATCTACTTCCAGAGGGTCGAAATCGATGTCGACCACAGCGGGCCTGGGAAGGGCCGCCGGATTGTGTGCGCAGGCGGCGACGCCCACGATCGATATGACAAGGGCGACGGCTCTCGACAACATCAGCCTCACCGGGTTGCGAGGAAATTGCCCAGCACTCGGTTCAGTGCGTGCAGGACGGCAAGCGCGGACGCCCTCACCGGGTCCGGTCCCACCAGGACCAAGCCCAGGAACTTCTGGAAATCCGGCTGTGTCTGGTACAGCGACACGACCATCAACTCTGCGTCGAATGCGCGAACCTGCTTCACACCCGCCAGCCGAACGCCGACCGACTCTTCCGTTACCCGGTCGAGAGCGTCAAGCGCGGCGAGGGCAGCAGTCCGCAATTCGATGTTCACACCCTTCTCGCCCTCGGCCTCGCCGAAGAAGGTTTCGCCCTGCCATTCGAGGGCAACTCGTACTCGTACACGAAGCTCGGGCAGATCGGTCCGCTCAATGCCCTCGAAACGAACCCGGTTCCGGTCGCCGCCGACCGGAAGAACCTCCACGGTCACGACGTCCGGGTCGAACCCTTCCTCGCGCACCACGGCGTTCGCCGCACCGACCAGGTCGGCCGCGGGATCGCTCCGCGCTGAGCGGATCAGCCATACGCCGCCCTCATCCACGATCACCCGCTCGACACCCGGAATGGAAGCGAGTCTCTCGCGGATCGCGGAAAGCGGACGGGCGTTCTCTACCACCGGCTCCATCACAGCCTTGAGTTTCGTCACTACCGCCGGAAATCCGAAGGCACACAACCAGAAGTCCCTGACGCCCCCGAACAACCAGCCCGCCCCGCTCCTGCGTGCGCCCCCCGGCCCGTACCCCCTTCCGCTACCCTGGTATCCACGCCCACCCCGGCCCTGCCCCCCTCCCACCCAACCCAGAAACAGGAAACCAGAAACCAGCCCCTACAAATGATAGTTCGGCGCCTCCCGCGTAATCGCTACATCGTGCGGGTGCGACTCACGCAGGCCACCGGGCGTGATGGGCATGAACTGCGCTCGCGTCTGCAGGTCGCGGATAGTCGCGCACCCCAGATAGCCCATTCCGCTGCGCAGGCCGCCGACGAGCTGGAAGATCACGTCCGAAACAGGCCCGGTGTACGGCACACGGCCTTCGATGCCTTCGGGCACGTACTTCCGGTTCTCGGTGACGGATTCCTGGAAATAGCGGTCGGCCGAACCCTGTTCCATGGCCGATAGCGAGCCCATGCCGCGGACCGTCTTGAAGCGGCGGCCCTCGAGGAGGAAGCTTTCTCCGGGACTTTCCTCGGTTCCGGCCATCAGCGAGCCGACCATTACGGCGGAAGCGCCGGCGGCCATGGCCTTCACGATGTCGCCCGAGTAGCGGATCCCGCCATCGGCTATGATGGGCAGCGTATCCTCGACGCCCTGCACGGCATCGAGAACGGCTGTGAGCTGAGGCACGCCGACGCCTGTGACAACCCGGGTCGTGCAGATGCTGCCGGGCCCGATACCGACCTTGATCGCACTTGCGCCACGCTCCTTCAGCGCCTTCGCGCCGGCGGACGTCCCGACATTGCCGGCAATGATCTGCGCATCCGGGAACCTGTCCCGCAGCCGCGTCAGCGCCTGCAGAACGCCAGCGGAGTGACCGTGCGCCGTGTCGATCACGAGAACGTCACAGCCTGCCGAGAGCACGGCCTCGGCGCGATCGAGGTCCGCGCGGACGGTACCAACGGCCGCGCCCACCCGCAAACGGCCATGCGAGTCCTTGCACGCATTGGGGAACTGGCGACGCTTGAAGATGTCCTTCACGGTGATCAGGCCGCGGAGCTTCCCGATCTCGTCGACTACGGGCAGCTTCTCGATCCGTTCGCGATGCAGAATCCTCTCGGCCGCCTCGAGCGACGTTCCGACCGGCGTCGTGATGAGGCCCTCGGACGTCATGATGTCTCGGATAGGCCGGTCGATCTCCGTCTCGAACTGAAGGTCGCGGTTCGTCAGGATGCCGCGCAAGAAACCGTCCTCATCGACGATCGGCACGCCGCTGATCGAGAATCGCTGCATCAGCCGGAGCGCATCGCGCAGCGGACGATCCGGCGTTAGCGTGATGGGGTTCAGGATCATCCCGCTCTCGGACCGCTTCACGCGGTCGACTTCCGCCGTCTGTCGATCGATCGGCATGTTCTTGTGGATGATGCCGAGTGCGCCTTCCCGGGCGATGGCGATCGCCATGCGCGATTCCGTCACCGTATCCATCGCGGCCGAGACGAGCGGTATCGACAGGTCGATCGTCGGCGTCAGCCGTGTCGCCACCGATGTATCCTGGGGATGGACCTCCGAGTAGGCCGGTACCATCAATACATCGTCGAACGTCAGGCCCTTGGGGACCAGGCGATCCTCGCGGCTCATTGTCATCTTCGTCATTCGAGTCCTGAACGAGAACCGCCCGCCAGCCGGAGTCGCGTGGACTCCCTTGCCGACGGGCGGTTGCTGAAACGCCTGTGTTGTGCGTTCCGTCTTTCCATGCGAAAACGTAGGCGGCGCCTTGTCCCCGTGTCAACCCGCGTTCAGCCGGCGCGGCGTACGACCTTCCGCAGAGTCCGCCCGATCCGGCGAGGCAGCAGGCCGCCCACTTCGCCCGATCGTTCGAGCAGGTAGCCGAGGTCACGCGGATCGCCGTCCCAGTGATCGAGCAGGAGATCGGGGCCGGCGCGGCCCAGCAGACGTGTCAGCGCGAGACCGATGAGGTAGACATCGTCGAACAGGCCGAACAGGCCGAAGACATCCGGAATCAGGTCGACCGGCGCCAGCGTGTAGAAGACGACGAATCCGAAGAACGCCTTGTCCAGCTTCGATACACGGCTGTCACGCACCAGCCGCAGTAGCAGCAGCAGGAAGTTCGGCAGATTGCGGATCATCGCGCGGGCGATGCCGCGCGCGGACTGCGGCCGGCGTTTGCGCCGCATCATGAGCTGGTCCCCCCCGTCGTTCCGCCGCTCGGGCCCTCGTCGCGGTCAACGGCCGCCGGTCGCGTTTCGCCGGGCGGCGTCTCACCCATTATCGTACGCCCGATCTCACGGCCGGCACCGGCCACATCGAGCAGGACGCGACGCGCCGTTCCGACCGCGCCTACCGTGCCGCTGATCACCTTCGGCGCCACGTTCCTCATCCGCATGCTGTCTTCGAGCTTCTCCGCAAAACGCTGCAACCCGTCGGCCCGCCCGGCCCGGCCGGGCGCGTATTTCGACTCCAGGAACTCGATGTAATCGAGGACCTGATAGAGCCGCTCCTCCGGCAGCGCTCCCAGCTTGCGCATGATTCGGTTGCGCAGAATGTCATGCATCCGTGTCTCCCATGATGCGGACGACCTCAACATAACCGGCGCCGCCCGGCGGCGGAACGGCACCCGCCCAACGTACGACCGCCTCGCCCGCCCGGTTGCAGGCTGGCAGGCGCGATCCTAACCTTCACTGCGCGCTGGCCGGTCGGTCCGGACGAATACCCCTAACCTCGAGATTCATGCCCTTTCTGCCTTTGCGTCAGGTACCGATCGCCGCTGACGCGGATACCGCCGCCGATGCGTGGCTCGATGGCATCGCCTCGCGCCTCGAGCGCGACGACTGCGACCGCAACGAACTCTGCCGCGAGATCCTGACCGGACTCTGGTTTCCTGGTCTGGTCGGACGGCCCACCGATTCGCTGAACGCCCACGAACGCATTGCGCTCGACCAGATGGACCCGCGTAACGTCACCCTCGAGCCCGAGTACTACGCCGATATCGACGAGGCCCGGTTCGCCCGCGTCAAGCCGCTCATCTGGCTCTGGGAAATGTTCGACAAGAGTCCGGCCGGCGAGAACGTACACCTCGGCGTCCAGTTCCGTCGCATCCTCGCTCGCCACGTCTTCAGACGCTGCGGCGCCAACTTCAAGTGCTTCCAGTTCGTCAAGCTCTCCTTCGGCTACAACATCGAGGTCGGCGACAACTGCGTCATTCACCGCAACGTACTCCTCGACGACCGCGGCGGGATCATCATGGGTGACCGCGTGTCGATTGCCGACTACGCCAACGTCTACAGCCATACGCACGACCTCGGTGACCAGCGCATCGTCACCTCTCCGGTCACACACCTCGGCGACGGCGTCCGCATCACCTACCACGCTACCGTCCTCGCCGGCGCCAACATGGAGGCCGACTCCATGCTCGGTTCCATGGCCGTCGCCACGAAGGATGTGCCTTCCGGAATGGTCGCACTCGGCATTCCGGCGCAGCCGAAGCTCTCGAAGCCGCCGGCCGCCGCGCGCGAATCGAACCCGCGCACCGGAGATCCACTCGCCGGCTGATTCCCCTCAGGTCTCCTTCTCTTCGTACTCCGACTTCAGCCGGGCGACCACTGCCGGATCCGCCAGCGTCGTCGTGTCGCCCAGTGCACGGCCCTCCGCTATATCGCGCAGCAGCCGACGCATGATCTTGCCCGACCGCGTCTTGGGAAGATCCGCCGCATACAGCACGTCATCCGGCCTGGCGATCGCACCGATCTTCTTCCCGACGTGCTCGCGCAACTCGTTCTTCAGGTGTTCGGTCGCCCGGACCGATTCCTTCAGCAGCACGAACGCCGCGATCGCCTGACCCTTGAGATCGTCCGCACGCCCCACGACCGCCGCCTCGGCCACCGCTGGATGGTCCACCAGCGCACTCTCCACCTCCATCGTCCCGATGCGGTGGCCGGCCACGTTCAGAACGTCGTCCACCCGGCCCAGGATCCAGAAGTAGCCGTCCTCATCCCGCTTCGCGCCGTCGCCCGGGAAATACAGGCCGTCCCACTTCGACCAGTATGTCTGCCGGTATCGCTCGTCGTCACCGTAGATCGTGCGCAGCATTCCCGGCCACGGACGACGGATCGCAAGGTAACCCGCCGATGTCTCCGTGCCGTCCTGATCCAGGACCGCCGCACTGATGCCCGGGAACGGGACCGTCGCACTGCCCGGCTTCGTCGCCGTCAATCCCGGCAGCGGCGTGATCATGATTCCGCCCGTCTCCGTCTGCCACCACGTATCCACGATCGGACACCGGCCTCCACCGATCGTCTCGTGGTACCAGATCCATGCTTCCGGATTGATCGGCTCGCCTACTGTGCCCAGCAATCGCAGCGTCGACAGATCGTATTGGTCCGGCCACTCCGAGCCCCAGCGCATGAACGCGCGAATCGCCGTCGGCGCCGTGTAGAACACCGTAACACCGTTCCGCTCGACCATCGACCAGAACCGACCACGGTCCGGCCAGTCAGGCGCACCCTCGTACATCAGCACGGTCGTTCCATTCGACAGCGGACCGTAGACGATGTAGCTGTGCCCCGTAACCCAGCCCACGTCCGCCGTGCACCAGAACATGTCCTCTTCCTTCAGATCGAACACCAGCCGCGTCGTCGCGTGCACGTGCGTCATGTATCCACCCGTCGTGTGCACGACACCCTTCGGCTTCCCCGTCGTGCCCGACGTGTACAGAATGAACAGCAGGTCTTCGGAATCCATCGGCTCCGCAGGACACACCGCCGACGCGTACTGCAACAGCTCGTGGTACCAGTGGTCTCGCCCGCCTCGCATGTGCACCGGCGCCTCCAGACCCGCACCCCGCCGCACAACCACTACCGACTCGATCGTTGGACACTCCGCCACGGCCGCGTCCGCGCTCTCCTTCAGAAGCACCGGCCGGCCACGCCGGAACCCGCCATCCGCCGTGATCAACACCTTCGCCGATGCGTCGTTGATCCGGTCCCGCAGACTGTCCGCCGAAAACCCGCCGAATACCACCGAATGCGGCGCGCCGATCCGCGCACACGCCAGCATCGCAATCGCAGCTTCCGGAATCATCGGAAGGTAGATCGCCACACGGTCGCCCTTCAGCACCCCGAGATCGTCTTTCAGCACGTTCGCGAACCGGCTCACTTCCTGGTGAAGGTCCCAGTACGTGTACACCCGCCGGTCTCCGCTCTCGCCTTCCCACACCAGAGCCGCCTTGTTCCGTCGCTTCCCCTTCACGTGACGGTCAAGACAGTTGTACGACGCGTTCAACCGACCGCCGACGAACCACTTCGCGTGCGGCGCCTTCCACTCCAGTACCTCCGACCACGGCTCGAACCACTCCAGCGCACCCGCGCATTTCGCCCAGAACTGCTCCGGATCCGCCGCCGCTTCCTCATGTACCGAAGCATCCGCCGCGTGCGCACGCGACGTGAACTCCACGGACGGCGGAAACCGCCGCTCTTCGTGCAGCAGCGCCTCGAGCGGCGTCTCGCGGTCGGTCATCCTCATCCTCCGTGTCCATTCGTGTCTGGTAGCTGGTGGTTCGTCACCACTAGCGAAGGATAGGCCGAGCGTCCTCGGGGCGGCAAATGTCGCAGCCGGTACCTGCTCGATGCCGAACGTTTGCTTCACGACTCGGCCCGGTCGACGCCTGCGATCCGGCTGCGCCGTTCCAGTTGTGTGAACCGGGGGTGTCGGAACTGCCGGCCGGCAGACGATTACCGGTTGACGGGCCGGTTGTTTTAGGGTAACCTAAAAACAGATTTTGGATTGACTGCCAACTCCTGCGGGGGCTCAACCGTGAATCGATCAGCAACTGTGCAGGACTACCTCAAGGCGATCTTCGCGATCGGGCGCGATGACGCGGCCGCGGGGACAAACGCGATCGCCGCGCGGCTCGCGGTTTCGGCCGGCTCGGTGACGGGAATGCTGAAGCGACTGAGCGGTGAGGGTCTTGTGGACTACGAGCCGTACCGCGGCGTTCGGCTGACGGGCGAGGGACGTGCGGAGGCCGTGCGGCTTGTTCGGCGTCATCGGCTGATCGAGCTGTTTCTGGTGCGGGTTCTGGGCCTGCCGTGGGATCGGGTTCACGAGGAGGCGGAGAGGCTCGAGCACGCGGCGACGGACGAGCTGGTGGATCGGATGGAGGAGCTGCTCGGGCATCCGACGGTGGATCCTCACGGCGCACCGATACCGGAGGTGGGCCGTCCGTTCATGGAGCCGGCATGGCCGCGGCTGTCGGAGGCGCCAGCGGGTGTGCGGCTGGTGTTGCGGCAGGTTTCGGACGAGGATCCGGAAGTACTGCGTTATTTGGAGCGTCTGGGGCTTATGCCGGGCAAGGAGTTACGGGTTCTGGGCCGTGCCCCGATGCGGGGTCCTTTGCGGGTGGAGGTCGATGGGGCGGTAGAGCACATCGGGGTCGAGATGGCCAACGAGTTGAGAGTGGAGGCGGGCGGAGCGGTCACACCGGAGAGGATGCGAAGGGCGGGCCGAAGCGGCCGAGAGGAGAAGGCACATGCGTAATAAGGACGAGGACGACCGAGCCGAGCGCAGCCGCGGACTTACACGGAGGGATCTGCTGCGGGCGGGGGTGGCCGGTGCGGCGGGTCTGACGGCGGCGAGTCCATTGGTCGCAGGCCGCGACCGGGTTGCGGCAAGCGTTGCCGCGCAGCAGACCCGCGGTCCGAGCGGGCACGATGCGCACGACATGTCCGTGGTCGGTGACATCCGGCCGGGCGGGTTCGATCCGGTGGCGTACCTGAAGGAGTTCGATACGGGCCGTGTTTCGACGCTGCCTTCGGGGCAGACGCTGCGCGAGTACGACATGGTTGCGGTGGACCGCGAGATCGAGGTTGCGCCTGGCGTGTTCTTTCCGGCGTGGACATACAACGGGAGCGTTCCGGGACCGACGATCCGGTGCACGGAGGGCGACCGGGTGCGGGTTCGCTTCGTGAACGGAGGGAGTCATCCTCACACGATCCACTTCCATGGCATTCACGCCGCGGACATGGACGGTGTGTTCGAGATGGTCGAGCCCGGCCAGACGTTCATGTACGAGTTCGACGCGGAGCCGTTCGGTCTGCACCTGTACCACTGTCACGCGATTCCGCTCAAGCGGCACATTCACAAGGGTCTGTACGGCGTGTTCCTGGTGGACCCGCCGCAGGGTCGCGCGCCCGCCAACGAGATGGTCATGGTGATGAACGGGTTCGACACCAATTTCGATGGTGACAACGAGGTGTATGCAGTGAACACGGTCGGATTCCACTACCAGAGACATCCGATCGTGTTGCGCCGGGGCGAACTGAACCGCGTCTATCTCGTGAACATCACGGAGTTCGATCTGATCAATTCATTCCATCTGCACGGCAACTTCTTCAGGTCGTTCCGGACGGGTACGAATCTCGAGCACCACGAGTTCACGGACAATCTGATGCTGTGTCAGGGTGAGCGAGCGGTCCTCGAGTTCACGTTCAACCACACCGGTCGGTTCATGTTCCATGCGCACCAGAGCGAGTTCGCGGAGCTCGGCTGGATGGGAATCTTCGACGTGCGGGAGGCACTCAATGCGTGACGCAGTGTTGCGGCCCGCGCGTACCGGGCTGCTCGCGGGAACAACGCTGTTGAAAGGCGTCGCCCCGCTGCTCCTGATGGGAGCACTGATCGTCATCTTCCTGCGCTTCGGTCCGGTCGGTGTCTTCGAGGCGGCGTTCCCGCCCGTCGAGGAACTCACCATCGACCGGATCACCCTGCCGGCGGAAGGGCAGCTCCGCGTCCGCGTCATCAATGGCGGACCCGATGCCGTCACGATCGCGCAGGTCATGGTGGATGACGCGAACTGGATGCACACCGTCGACGGCAGCCGCACAGTCGGCCGACTCGCCAGCCGTGAAATCTCGATTCCCTACCCCTGGGTCGAAGGCGAACCGCACGAGATCAAGGTTCTCACGAGCACGGGCCTCACATTCAGCGCGACTGTAGAGGTCGCGACGCGGACCCCGCGTCCGGATGCGCGCTACCTGGGAACATTTGCGATGCTCGGCGTCTACGTCGGCGTCGTGCCTGTCTTCCTCGGCCTGCTCTGGCTACCCTTCCTGCGCACCATCGGCCGGCGAGGCATCGACTTCTTCCTCAGTCTGACGGTCGGACTCCTCGTCTTCCTCGGCGTCGACGCCATCGAAGAAGCCCTGGCCACCGCTGCCGCACTGCCGGGCGCCGTCCACGGAATCGGCCTGATCCTGCTCGGCGTAGTGGGCACACCGCTCATGATCCATTCCCTATCGCGCCGCGGCCCGTCTGCCGGCCCCGAATCGGCGCTCCGAGTCTCCGCGCTCATCGCCATCGCCATCGGCCTGCACAATTTCGGCGAAGGCCTTGCAATCGGCGCCGCCTACTCGTCCGGCGCGATCGCTCTGGGCACATTCCTCGTACTCGGTTTTCTCATTCATAACACGACCGAGGGTCTCGGCATCGTCGCGCCGCTCTCGCGCGAGAAACCGAGCCTCGCTCAACTCGCCATGCTCGGCATCGTCGCCGGTGCTCCGACCATCGTCGGCGCATGGGTCGGTGGCTTCGTCTACTCCCCGCTCTGGACCACCCTGTTCTTTGCGATCGGCGCAGGCGCCATCGCCCAGGTCGTCCTGCTCCTGTGGCGCCGATTCCTTGCCGGCAGCTCGGGCTCACTGACAGCCGCCAATGCCGCCGGTATCCTGCTCGGACTCCTCATCATGTACGGAACGAGCCTTCTCGTTACTGCATGATTCGCGGATGTGACGCCGCAACGGGTTGTCGCAAAACGCGATCTGCGTTAAAATTCATGGTTCAAGTGCATTGCTGGCCTTGGCCGGGCCGTACCCTGAGATCGACGGGTCGGCGCCACCGACGGAGACGAGACCGGATGGCTAAGAAACTGTCCAAGAAGCAGCTCGAACATATCCAGGAACGCCTCATCCGCGAGCGCCAGCGCGCGCTTCGTTCGCTCGGCCAGTTCGATGAGATGGCCAAGCAATCCGCCGAGCAGAATGACTCCGACTCGTATTCCTATTCCGATCACATGGCCGACCTCGGAACGGATGCGATGGAGCGCGAGAAGATGTTGCTGTTCGCCAGCAAGGAAGGCCGCTACCTGTACCGCGTCGAAGAGGCGCTGCGCCGGCTCTACAAGGATCCGGACACCTTCGGCATGTGTCACAGTTGCGGCAAGCTGATCGACTTCGAACGCCTCGATGCCCTGCCGCATGCCCGGTACTGTATCGATTGCAAGCGCAAGGAAGAGGCGGACGCGGCCTGAATCGGACCGCCACTCGACACGGGGGGCCCCGCCTCGGCAAGCGCCAGCGCGGGGCCTCCGCTCATCCGCCCTCAGTCGTCGCTCGCCAGCAGGGCGGGCAGTTGCTGGACGAACGCCGACCGGGCCAGCACGCGATCGGCGCCCGCAGCCCTGCCTGCCTCGATCGCCGCGGCGTTCCCATGGGACGAGAAGGCGACGACTCGTACGTCGTTCATTTCGGGCTCGGACCGGATCGCCCGGACCGCCTCCGGGCCGCGGCCGCTCGACAGCTCGAGGTCGACCAGCACAAGGGACGCGCCCGTTTCGCGTACCGCGGCCGCCAGGCCCGCCGGCCGGCCGACGACCCGGACCCTCACGCCCAGCGCGCCCGCAACACCACGCACACGCGACGCGAACAGCATGTCCGCCACGACGATCGCTTTCGTGAGCGCCTCGCCGCTGTCGCGCGCGCTGTCATTCGGATTCATGTGTCGCTCTCCGTACCCGCTTCCCGCACCGCACCGTGTATTGACAGTCGACCTGTCGGGAAACTACAGTTTTCCTACAACGATGCATACTCAACGCGCGCAAACAGTCAGGTCGGGGACAGCCCCCAGACCAGCGCCCGAAGACCGGCTTCGCCACGTCCTCGGCGTCAAGGGTCAGCGCTATACCCACCAACGCGCGGCCGTCTACCGCTACCTCTGTTCCACTACCAGCCATCCGACCGCTGACGACGTGTTCACCGCCGTGCGCACCGAGATCCCCGACATCTCCCTCGCCACCGTGTACAAGGCCCTCGAAACGCTCGTCGGGTGCGAACTCGCCATGAAGCTCGCCTACGCCGATGGCTCCGCTCGCTACGACGGCCGTACCGATCCGCACCCCCACGCCCGCTGCGTACAATGCGACGCCGTGACCGATGTGCCCGGCCGCCTCGACCCGGCCTCGCTCGGCGGGATCGGCTCCGTTGATGGCTTCCGAATCCAGGGGTACCGCCTCGAACTCATCGGCGTCTGCGCCGCCTGCAGCTGAGCCTGCCTCCGCGGCCATTCCTGTTCCGACCTCCCCAACGAGCACCAGAACATCCGGCCCGTGCCAGCCACGACCGTGACACCCCGCGCCCACTTGCGCCGGCCCTGAACTGACCACAGCCGGGACCAGGCCCCAGGAACCACAAGAGCCCCCAACAGAATGTCCGGCTGACCCACACTTCTCTGTCATCCGGCGCTCGGGGTTTCAACGCTGAGGACGCTGGGGGAGCGGGGGACACGGGACAGATTGTTTGTTGTTGAACTCACGGCGGAGCAGGGTTGACGCGCACCCGCGCCCCAGGATCGCCGCCCAACGTTCCGCGCCGTGTGGCTGTCGACTGCCCCCCGGATCCTGAACCGACCAGCAGCCACGATCAGGTCCAAGACCAGTACCAGACGAGCCCCCCACAAATGTCCGGCTCCCGCCCGGAGTCGGCGTCATCCGAAAGCCGAGGAACAGCCAGCGTCCTCAGCCCCCATCGCGTCCTTCGCGTGAAACAGCCGTTCCTCCACACGCCGGTTTCCGTGCCGCCTGTGTTCCTCCTGTTCCGAATAATCTGTCCACTTGACCATTTCAGGTGGTACGATTTGACGAGTTCTGTCCGATCTTCGCTGATCGTAACGCATGAATGTGCCTCTTGGACGATTCAGACTTGACACTACGTTCGCTCGGTTGTAGGATCGCGGGTCCTCAAGACGACCCCCTCTACCGACGGAGCTGATGGCATGGCCGGACACACGACGAAGCGGCGGGCGCGGGCGGAGGAAGCCGGCGTGACGCCGAATCTGACGCCCGAGCACAAGGTACCGCATCGAGAGACACGACCGCGGATCTCGCGAGCGGAACGAGCCACGAAGGCGGATCTGTTGAAGGTGATGAAGGACTCGCATGTGCGATTCCTGCGGCTGCAGTTCATCGACATCGGCGGGCAGTTGAAGAACGTCGAGATTCCGCCGAGCCAGTTCGAGAAGGCGCTGGACGGGGATGTGATGTTCGATGGCTCATCAGTGGAGGGGTTCGTGCGGATCGAGGAATCGGACATGGTGCTGAAGCCGGACTATTCGACGTTCATGGTGTTTCCGTGGGGCGATCCCCAGAACCAGGTGGCGCGGCTGATCTGCGACGTGTACACGTCGGATGAGGAGCCCTTCGAGGGGGATCCTCGCCGGGTTCTGAAGCGGCAGGTGGAAGCGGCGGCGGAGCTGGGTTACGAGATGATGGCGGGTGTGGAGGCGGAGTTCTTCCTGTTCCAGCGCAACGATGACGGATCACCGACGCGGACAACGCACGACGCGGGTGGCTATTTCGATCTCGGCCCGGTGGATCTGGGCGAGGTGGCGCGGCGCGACATCGTGAACGTGCTGCAGATGATGGGCTTCGAGGTGGAGGCGGCGCATCACGAGGTAGCGCCGGGCCAGCACGAGATCGACTTCAAGTACGCGGATGCGCTGACAACAGCGGACGACCTGGCAACGTTCCGTTTCGTGGTTCGCAACATTGCGATCCAGCATGGGCTGTACGCGACGTTCATGCCGAAGCCGATATTCGGTCAGAACGGATCGGGCATGCACACACATCAGTCGTTGTTCGCCGGGGACGCCAACGCGTTCCACGATGTGGATTCGCGCGACGGCATCTCGAAGGTAATGCGGTGGTACGTGGGCGGGCTGCTGAAGCATGCGCGTTCGTTCTGCGCGGTGACGAACCCGCTGGTGAACAGCTACAAGCGGCTGGTGCCGGGTTATGAGGCGCCGGTGAACGTGGCGTGGTCGCATCACAACCGTTCGCCGATGGTGCGTATTCCAGCACGTCGCGGGAAGGGAACGAGGCTCGAGGTACGGATGCCGGATCCGTCGGCGAATCCGTACCTGGCGCTGGCCGTTCAGCTGGCGGCCGGGCTCGACGGGATCCGCAACCGGGTGACGCCACCTGAACCGGTGGACAAGAACATTTTCGCTCTGAGTGTGCGGGAGCGACGCCGGTACAGAATCCAGGAATTGCCGCGTGATCTGGGCGAGGCGATCACGCAGTTCAAGAAGAGCGCTCTGCTGAAGAAGGTCCTGGGTGCGCACATCTTCGAGCACTTCGTGGCGGCGAAGGAGCAGGAATGGCAGGAGTACATCGCACAGGTTCACGAATGGGAGATCGAGCGCTACCTGCCGCGATTCTGAGGCACACAGCGGCTGCCACCCTCTTCGGGACAGTGCCGAAGCAGCTCGGCTAGCGCTGCGGCTGCGGCTCGGAAGGCGCACCGCCGGATGACGGGCGGGTCGGATGCTGTGCGTCCGGCTCGCCCGTCGATTGATCGGCAGGCCCGGTTGTCGGTGCCCCGACGTTCGGTTCCGGTTCCTGCTGCTGCTGGATCGGAAATGCGACCCTGACCTCGGTGCCCGTCGGGCTCGGGTGGAAGTCGACGCTACCGCCGAGTTCGCCAACCACGAGCGCCTTTACGATGGAACGGCCGCTGCCGGTCACGAGGGTGCCGGATCCGAAGCTGGCCTGACCGACGCCGTCATCGGCAATGCTGAGCCAGAACTCGGTGGCATCGGCGTCGAATCGGATGTCGATGTGCCCTTCACGACCATCAGGAAAGGCGTGCCGGAACGCGTTGGTGAGCAGTTCATTCAGAGCCAGCGCGAGGGCGAACCCCTGCCGTTCGTCAAGCGCGATGGTCGGTCCGGCCATGGCCAGTTTGATGCGCCGTTCCGGATCCCACGCGTTGCGAAGTCGCTGCGCCAGCTTTTCGCCTATCTCGCGGACGGGAACGCCCTGGTAGTTCTGGCGGCGTAGAGCCTCGTGGACGAGAAGGAACGATCGGAGCCGGCCTTCGAGGCTTGCGAGTGCTTCGGCCGAAGGCCGAGGTGGCCGGCGGTTGCGTTCCATGCTGAGCAGGCCGAGGATGACGGAGAGATTGTTGCGAACGCGATGGTCCAGCTCGCGCAGCAGGAGTTCGCGCTCCTCGGCGTCGCGACGGGCTCGCTCGTACAGCTCGTAGTTCTGGTCGGCCAGCTCGCGAAGCTGCTGGTTCGCCCGCTTGATGGCGACCTCGGCACGGCGAACGCGCAGGCGGGACTCGATCCGGGCGGTCAGTTCGGCGATGTGGAATGGCTTGGCGACGTAGTCGTCGGCGCCGGCCGCGAAGGTCCTGACGACATCCTCGGGCGCCGTCCTGGCCGTGACCATGATGACGGGCAGAAGCGGATCGTGCTGCTTGATCTCGCGACAGATCGACCAGCCATCGCGGCCGGGAAGCATGGCATCGAGCAGGACCAGTTCGACTTCGGACACGAACGAGATGGCTTCTTCACCACGCGCCACGGCTACGACTCTGTAGTCGTGTGCTTCGAGCAGATCGACGAACATCTGACGAGCAAGGGGCTCGTCGTCGACGACCAGTACGGAAGCGCGAGGCTCGCGGCGTCCGTTGCCCGGCCCCCTCGTGCCGTCTTCCTTCGCCCCGGGCTTTTCGGTCACAGCAGCGGGCCCCGACCTGCCAGCCGGCATCGACGGATCACTCCTTGTTCAGAAGCGGCGCTGCGAGCAGAATCTTCCGGGCCAGATCGACCATGGGCGTGTTCTTGTCCTGACTCGTCTTTTGCAGGAACCGGTACGCCTCGCGTTCGGAGATACCGCGCGTTTCCATGAGCAGACCCTTGGCCCGTTCGACGATTTTCCGCTCCTGCAGCCGGTTCTCGAGCGTATCGCGGTCCCGTCGTGCCTGGAGCCACTCCGAGAAGCGGGCGGTCGCCACGGCAATGGCCGGTGCGAGGTCGTCCGGATCGACGGGCTTGACCAGGTAGTGGAAGACAGGAGCGCGGATCGCCTGTTCCACGGTTCGCGCGTCGCTGTACGCAGACAGAATGATCATCGGAATGGGGTGGTTTCGCGCGATCTCCATGGCGGCTTCCGGGCCGGTCATGGTGGGCATGCGGATATCGAGGAACGCGATATCGGGCTGTGTCTCATCAGCGAGGTCCACGGCTTCCCGTCCGTTCGTTGCCGTCGCGACCACCTGGTGACCGAGCGTTTCGAGCTGACTCGTCAGCGCGAGGTTGTGAAGCGCCTCGTCGTCTGCAATGAGCACGCGCATGGACTCGGACATTCTGGGTTCCCCTCCTCTTTCGGGTGGCGGCGCTCCGCGGGTGGCTCGGACGGGGAGAAGATCAGAAGGCGC
The DNA here is from genome assembly GCA_035513345.1 of Longimicrobiales bacterium. Lineage (GTDB taxonomy): Bacteria > Gemmatimonadota > Gemmatimonadetes > Longimicrobiales > RSA9 > DATKCF01. The sequence continues at coordinate 39,053 of DATKCF010000188.1, read as the reverse complement.
CGTCCCGAGCACGTCGGGAGCGGCGCCCATTGCCACTGCATTCTGCCGTTGACCAATGATTCCTCAGATTCCGGAAAAATGTCGGATGAGTGCATGAAACCGCAAGGGGCGCGTATTCGGGCGGCACCCGGAACCGGCTGGCGGTGTATGGCGCCATAGCGGCTTGTTGAACAGGGTTCCGGCCATCCGTCACGTGGGCGGAGGGCGGTCGGGCGCGGTGCTGCACCCTGGCCTTCGAATTGCCCGGTCACTGGGACAGCGCGCGACGATGCGCGATGGCAAAACGAATCGGAATGGTGGAATGAGTCCACTCACGGTGTTCTTCCTGTTGCTGGGAAGCCTGAGCCTGTCGGACCAGGCGTGGCCGTCTGCTCCAACGGTCCCGACCTCATCGGACAGCGCGGCGGTCTCACTGCAGTCGGATCTTCAGGCCCTGCTCAGGGAGCACAGGCTCGGCGCCGACGCCGCTGTTCTGGTGGTTTCGGTCGACCGCGGCGACACGCTGTTCTCGCACAACCCGTATCTGTCGCTTGTTCCGGCGTCCAACCTGAAGCTCCTGACGTCGCTCACGGCCCTGCACTACCTTGGCCCGTCGTTTCGCTATAACACGTATCTCCTGGCGTCGGGACCAGTCCGCGACGGGATCCTCGAAGGCGACCTGGTGCTTTACGGGACCGGGGACCCGACATTGTCTTCGCGCTTCGGCGACAGTGTTTTGGGAGCGTTTGCCGACACGCTCTCGGCAATGGGCATCCGCGAGATCCGCGGGGACATCGTTGGCGACGCCTCCTACTTCGGCGGCCCCGGTGTCGGCGCTGGCTGGCGCTCCGCGTACAGCAACGCGACGTACGCGGCGCCCTCCAGTGCGCTTTCGCTATCGGAGAATCTGGCCTCGGTCGTGATCCGGCCGGCTTCGTCTGCGGGCGGTCAACCAACTATCCGGATCGCACCTGGCGGGCGCGGCCTGGACGTAATCAACAGTGCGACCACCGCCGTAGGCCGGACCCGGCTGGTTCTGGGCCGCGGCGACTACAATGCGCCGCTCACGGTGCGCGGGCAGGTATCGACGCGCAGCACAGGTGTGACATACACGGTGCCGGTCGCGGACCCGCCGCTCTTTGCCGCCGCGGCGCTGCGCGAGGCCATCGAGGCGAACGGCCTGATCGTCCGCGGCGTAACCCGATCGGTTGCCGACGCCGATGTGTCGACCCTCGCGGCGCGGACGCCATTCGCGCCCGCGTTCGGCCGCCGCAGCCCGGTCCAGGTGCTGGCCATTCACACTTCGCCGCCGCTGCTCGACATCCTCGAAGTCGTCAACAAGCAGAGCAACAACTTCATGGCCGAACAGGTCGTTCGGACGATCGGCCGGGTTGCCCGTGGCGAAGGTACCGTTCAGGGTGGCGCTACCGCCGTACGCGATTTCATGGTCCGGACGCTCTCGGTCGACAGCACGTCCCTCGAGCTTTTCGACGGGTCCGGTCTGTCTCCGTTGAACCGCTTGACTGCCGCATCGGTCATCGGCGTGCTCGAGTTCGCGCATGCCGCGACCATCTGGCCGGCGTTCTGGAAGACGCTGCCCGAGACCGGCACGCCGCGCGAACTGCGTCGGATGCTGCGCACGCCCGCCGAAGGCCGGGTCCGGGCGAAGACCGGCACGATACGGGGCGTCTCGGCGTTGTCGGGTTATGTCATGACAGCAGGTGGAGAACGACTCGCATTCAGCATCATCAACAACGCCGCGTCGAATTCCTGGCGAGCGAAGCTGGCAGAGGACGCGGTCGTGATCCGGCTGGCGGTGTTCGAACGAGCTGCCGTGGGTGTGGACCAACCCGTTCCGCCAGGCTCGCCGCCCACTTCACGATGAACGTCCGGCCGGCAGGACGGCCAGCCCGATTTCACCTGACGCCCGCGTTCCCCGTGCGGATGGCCGGTAGCAGGTCAGTCGACGGTTGCCGGTTCTCCGGCGCGGGAAAGCACCGTTCGGAGGCGGCGCCGCAGTTCGAAGACGGACATCGTGCGTAGCGTCCGCTCGGCCGTCTCCTCGGTCTGCCACGTCACTTCGCGCATCGGGTAAACGCGATCCGGCCGATCGGCCGGTTGAAACGTCAGGTACCAGCGCGTGTGGTGACGAGGCGTCCTCTCCTCGCTGGCGACCGCTACCCATTCCCGTCCCGATTCATCGGCGAACCGCATGCTCACTCTTCCTTGATCGTCGAGTTGTCGAGCAGTTGCTGGAGTCCTTCGTCATCGAGGCTGTCGATCTCCATCACCGCGTCCTCGAACGAAGCGGCCCGGAGCAACGTCTGGCGTATCTCGTCGGCCGTGCCGCGGGCCGGCACGAAGAGGGCATAATTCGCGCCCCATGATTGCCGGCCGGCAATGACGTCCCACAACCGGCGGTCCCTGTCCTCGAATCGCTTCATGTGCGGGTCCCCTGCTCTTGCGTCAAGCCCGGCGCGACACCACGCTTCATCGTCCAGCCCCGAGGAGCGCCCGCGATGCAACAGCAACGGTTGTCCGACCAGTTGAGCCAGGGATTCGTCGAAATCGGCGAGTTCGTGCCTCGCCTTGCCGCGGCCGTCGGCATCCTGATGGTCGGATTCGTAGTCGCGAAGATGGCGGAGCGCGCCCTGGCATATGCTCTGCGCCGGATCGGGTTCGACCGATGGATGCGCGAGGGTGGCGTGACCGAAGCGCTGGCCCGCGCCGGCACCTCGCTGGCGCCGTCCGGCGTCATGGCCAAGTTGGTATTCTGGGCCATCATGCTGCTCGTGATCATTCTCGGCGCCAACGCGTTCGGTGTCTCTGCGGTCAGTATCCTGTTCAGCGAACTGCTGGCATACATCCCGAACGTCGTGGCGGCCGTCATCGTACTGGTGCTCGGCATCCTGCTCGGCGAGTTCATGAAGGATCTCGTGCTGGCGTCCGCAGGCGATCTGGACGGCTCACTGACGCTCGCCCGTTCGGCCAAGGGCGCAGTCATTCTGCTGGCAACGTTCATGGCGCTCGAGCAGCTCGACATTGCGCAGGACATCCTGCTCGTGTTCTTCGTGGCCGTGGTCGGTGCTGCGGCGCTGGCTGCGGGCATCGCGTTCGGCGTTGGCGGCCGCGAGGTGGCTGGCGAGATCGTCCGCGACTGGTACAGCCGGAGCCAGCAAAAGCGCGCCGTTCGCGAAGACAGAACAGTCACGGAGAACGCATCGGGCGAAAACTCCACCTAGAGTGCGTGCCTACATACCCATGATGTTGTAGCCACCATCGACATGCAGCACTTCGCCGGTCACGCCGGCGCCGAGATCGCTGAGCAGGAACACCGCCGCGCGGCCGACCTCCTGCTGTGATACCCCCCGTCTGAGCGGTGCGCGCTCTTCGACGACAGCGAGCATGCTTCGCAGGCCCTTCACGCCGGCTGCGGCCAGCGTCTTGATCGGGCCGGCACTGATGGCGTTGACGCGGATGCCGTCAGGCCCGAGTTCGGAGGCGAGGTACCGGACGCTCGCTTCGAGCGCGGCCTTGGCGACACCCATCACGTTGTAATTCGGGACGACCTTCTCCGAGCCGAAGTACGTGAGGGTGAGGATGCTGCCCTTGCGGGCGGCGAGCAGCGGCGCGGCGTGTCGCGCAAGCTGCACGAGCGAGTATGCGCTGACCTCCATGGCCTGAAGGAAGCCGTCTCGCGGTGTGTCGACGAAGCGGCCTTCGAGGTCCTCGCGGCGGGCGAACGCGATCGAATGGACCAGCACATCGAGACCATCCCACACCTCACCGATCCGCTCGAATGCAGCAGCGACCTGGGCTTCAACGGTCACATCGCAGGGCAGAACGAGTTCCGCGTCGATGCTCTCGGCCAGCGGACGAACTCGCCGTTCGAATGCCTCGCCGGCGTACGTGAAGGCGAAATCGGTGCAGCCGGCCTGATTAAGCGCCTGCGCGATGCCCCACGCGATGCTGCGATCGTTTGCGACACCGAAGATGGCCGCCCGCTTTCCCTCGAACAGTGCCATGGATTCCTTTCGTGGATCAGGCAATGCCGTTCACTCGAACATGTCGAACGCGCTGTCGAGATCCTTGCGCGAGTAGACACGGAATGAGACCAGCGTGGTGGTCCGGCCCAGCCCCTGAACCTTCGCGAGTTTCTTCGTGACGACATCCGCGATCTGCTCCCACTCGGGAACACGAACGATCGCGACGAGGTCCCAGTCGCCGGACACGGAGTAGACTTCGGCGACCCCCTGGATGTCCGCGACCGCCCTCGCGGTGGCCGGGATATTCTCGCGGTCCGCCCGGATCAGAACCACCGCAGCGACCATGGCAAAGCCCTCCGCGTTCGACGGGTAGTGCATTGCCCGCGACGGCAGTCGACTCACCGGCGGGCGAAGCGCGAAGGTATCCCGGATCCCGACACGACCGCAACCCGGAGACCAGCCGCTCGACGCGGCAGTTCCTGCACGCGCAGGACGCGCGTCGCTGGTTCTGCGCCAGCTCATCCTGTCTCCCTGGCTTGCGGCCGGGCCGGACGGCCGGGATCTTTCCCGACCCATGGAATCGAAGCTGGCGCCCGTGGAGGAATCGGCCGCATCGCCGACTTGGCGGGCCACCATCGCGCTGCTTGCGATGACGGTGATCTGGGCCCTCAATTTCTCCATTGCGAAAGACACGCTCGCGCGCATTACACCGCTCGCGTTCAACGCGCTGCGCTTCCCGTTCGCGGCCGCGGTAGTGACGCTTGCGATGGTGCGGCGAACAGGCGTTCGCCTGCCTGATCGATGCGACTGGTTCCGCATTGCCGCACTCGGTCTGCTGGCCAACGTCGTCTATCAGCTCTGTTTCATTTTCGGGCTCGAGAACTCGCGGGCTGGCACCGCCAGCGTTCTGCTTGCGGGAACGCCGATCGTTACCGGACTTCTGTCGGCCGCGGTCGGTCACGAACGCCTTTCGGGCCGCACGTGGGTCGGCGCGACAGCCACGGTGGCCGGCATTCTGCTGGTCGTCTTCACCGGTGCGGCGCGCGCGGGCGAGGACACCGTGCTGGGGAACACGCTGATGATCGTCGCCACGTTCGCGTGGGCATCGTACAGCGTCGCGAGTCGTCCGCTCATCGCGAAGTACGGTGCGCTGCCGATCACGATGTGGACGCTCTGGATCGGCACTACGGCGATCGTCCTTCTGGGTGCTCGCGACGTGAGCACAATGGACCTGGGCGCCGTCATGCCGCGCGACTGGTTGGCGGTCGTATATGCCGGTGCGTTCAGCATTGGCATCGCGTACGTGCTCTGGTCGTACGGCGTGCGCCACCTCGGAGCCACGAGGACCGCGACATTCTCGAATCTGGTGCCAGTGATTGCGCTGGCCGCCGCATGGGCCATGCTCGCGGAGCGGCCGTCGGGAGGTCAGGTGGCGGGCGCGGCCGTGATCATTGCGGGCGTGACACTGGCGCAGGTCCGATTGCGCAGACCGGCCAGTCCGCTGCCGCGATCACCGGCTCCATGATGTCGCTGGTGGACATCGGCGACGAGCCACCCAGGATTCAGCGGATTCGCAACAGGGTGAGTTGTGGCCGTGTCGTGTTTTCGAACGATCCGCCCAGCAGGCCCGTGAAGCCCAACCGCAATGCTGACTTTGCAGCGACCACGTCCAGGAACAGGTAATCCTGAGCACCCGCCGGCAGTGTGGCGCTGAGCTGAAAGTCCCGAAACATGACGGATGGCGGGCGCAGCGGGAATGCGCCGCCGAGGGAGCCGATCAGGTCGCGCAGATCCAGGTTGGCGAACGTACTTGCTCCGGCCGGAGCGGCGTCGAATCCAGGCGTGCCATCCGCCCAGAGCGCAGTCGAGAAGCCGGCGAAGACCGTGCTCCAGGGCAACCCTGTCGCTTGTTCGATATTGTCCGCGCCGAGCTCCGCGCTCGACGTCAGCTGTCCGAGCAGTACGTCGCCACCATAGTGACCGGCGATGTACTCGACGAGCAGCCAGGCGGCGCCGCGCTGTTCGAGCGTACCGGGTGAATCCTCGGCGACGAGCGGCGTCAGCTCGGTCCTGCCGAGATAGAGCCTGGCGCGGATGTAGTTGGGTCGCCGGAACTCGGTCGCCGTAACCGTGTCGCCTCGCTGGGCGAGCACTGCGCCGACCAGGTTCTCAGCCGCGTGTGCCAGTCCTTCGGACAGCCACAGGACGTCCAGGCGGTCGTCCTTGCGCGAAAAGCTGATCATGTGCTGGAACTCGTGCGCGAGCACTGCGGGCACCGTCAGCCGCACAACGTCGCGGCTCCGCGCTGCACCGAACTCGCCGGAAGGATCCGGAACCATGCTGTAGAAGATCTCGCCGCGGTTGGTCGCCGAGCAGCGCGACGCCGTGACGAGGTCGCAACCGTAAAAGTAGCCCGCAATGAAGCCGGCATCGGCCGCACCGGTAAGCTGGTTCACGGCGGGAGTGAACAGGATGATGACACGACCGTTGCCGTCGATATCAGAGGGTTCGCCGAAGACCGCGGTATCGGTGGGGTAGATCGGATCGTCGAAGAGGGACGTGAAGTAGGACAGATCGGCCGCGGTCAGGCCGCCCTGCGGTGCGTCGTCGTCGACGTAGACGATTGCGCGCTGGCTCAGCATCCGGACAGTCGCGCTCGTCCGGCGAGTGCCGCCGCCCGCGGTCAGGACGTTGAAGTCCCGCCGGTCTCCAACCGCCGGGTCCGCCACGAACACCGCAGTCGCGGCGTCGCCCTGGCCCGGTCCGGCCGCCGGACCGAACGTGCGCTCCCGTTGCCGCAGCGCCATCTCGAAGTCTGAGGCCACGTCCCGATGCAGTGTGGGGCCGCCGCGCTCGAATTCCACCGGAATGCCACGGTCGGCGACTGCGGTCAACTCGTACCGCATGCCCACCGATGCCGCGCGCGCGGCATTCTGCGTAACCAGCAGATAGCGTGATCCCACAGGTACGCTGTCGATCGCGATGCAGGCCAGCTGCGCGGGGTCGGTCAGCGTCGCGCTCTGTCCCGCAGCGATTGCAATCGGTGTCACGACCCCGGCGGTCGTCTGGACCGCGACCGCGTTGCTGACCACGTTGCCGAGCGTGACCCGGATATCCGTCGGACGCGTCAGCAGGCAGTCTGGCGCACGTGCGGTGATGCGGGTGGGCGAAACGTCGAGGATCGTGCCGCGCAGACCGCCGAACAGGATCCTGTGCTGCGCTGCGGTACCGCTGAACCCGCTACCGTGGATCTCGACAGGCTGTCCGCCGGTGACCGTGGTCGGGGAGACCGCGTCGATCACGGGCGCGGCAACGGCATGGAGAACGAACGTCGCTGGCTGGCCGACGAGCCGTGGCGCGGTCGCTTCGAAGCGATACGTCCCGCTCGACGATCCGGCGCGCGCCGCCGTGCCTGCCACACCGACCTCGTCGGTGGTCACGGTGGTCGGCGAAAGCACCGCGCCGGACCCCTCGACCACACGCCAGGTTACCTCGACATCCGTCACGGGCCGGCCTGTGGTCGGATGCGTTGCCTGCACGCCGAGCAATACAGTCGCGGTCTGGCCTGGCAGCACGAACTGGTCGGCGCCCTCAACCACGGCAAGCCGGACCGGGCTGCTGGACGGAGCCGTGGTGTCTTTCGTGCACGAAACGAAGCAGAGCCCGGACAACAGTCCGAGAGGCAGCCATCTGCGCATGGTGGGGCGGTTGGCTGTGGCTGGCATACCGGGACACCGGGCGCTTCTTCGATCCACTGATCCGGAACTCCGGGCGAGCCAGAACGGCCGTGAGGGTTCGACACGGCGGCCGCCGGCGTGTCGGCACACTTGCCTGCACGCACAGTAACCGCACCCGGCGGGACCGTCAACGGGCCGGAGCGGGTACGTGTTCGCGCTTGCGTGCGCCGAACGGCGCCGCCTACCTTGCCGCGCCCCGCAGTCCAGGGGCGGGTATCAACCGGTTGCCGGATACGCGACGAAATGCCTTCACGGTTCCTGACAACAGTGCTCGCGGCCCTGGTCCTTGTCGCGGCTTCGGCCACGGACGGGGCCGCCCAGAACATTGATTCACCGTACCGTTTCGTGGATACGAACCAGGCGGGCGGCGTTTACGCCGGCTATCTGTTTTCGGGCCTGGGCGCCCTTGGCCTCGGTCCGGACAAGGGCCTCGTTGTCGGTGTTCGCTACGATCTCAACGTTGGCAGCGGTCCGTTCGCTCTCGAGGCGGACGTCGGCTACTTCTCGAGCCTGCGCGCGGTATACGACACGGTGCCGGGCGACACGACGCGCGCAATCGTCGGCGACAGCGACTTCAGCACGCTCATGCTGAGCGCAGGCATCCGCTTCAATCTGACGGGGCCGCGGACGTGGCGGGGGTTGCAGCCGTACGCGCTGTTCGGCGCGGGGTTCGCCCTCGACCTTGCCAGTCCGAGCGCCGTCGACGAAGCCCTGCCCAACAACGTCCGCGTCGACTTCGGGACCAGCTTCATGGGCATGCTCGGCGGTGGCGCCGAGATCTTTCTGGGCGACCGGTACTCCTTACGCATCGACGCCCGCAACATCCTCTGGAAACTCGAAACGCCCGAAGCCTTCCTGATCAAGGCGGACCAGGCGCTGCTGTTGCCGGCGGACGAGTGGACCCAGAACTTCGGCCTGACCGCCGGCCTCGCCATCCGCTTCTGAGGCCGGCGCGCCGACCCTGCGGCGGGTGCACTTTCCATGGAGCTGTTTCTCGATAGCACGGTCGAGGCGGCAAGACTGCTCTTCGGCGCCGACCCGTATGTGCGCGAAGTGCTCTGGCTTTCCCTGCGCGTCTCCGGTGCCGCCGTGGCTGTCGGCCTCGCCATCGGACTGCCGATCGGCATCGGCATAGGTCTCACCCGGTTCCCGGGCCGCCGCTTCGTCGTAGCGCTCGTGCACACCGGCTTCGCGCTCCCGCCCGTGGTCGTTGGCCTCTTCGTCTACATGATGCTCTCGCGGGCCGGGCCGGCCGGCTCGTTCCGCATGCTGTTCACGCCGTCGGCAATGGTCCTGGCGCAGGCACTTCTGGCCGCGCCCTACATCGCGGGTATCACGCTTGCCGCCGTCCAGGCTGTCCCGGCCGACGTCCGGCTGCAGGCGCGGGGCCTGGGCGCGACCGGCTGGCGAGCGGTCCTGGCCCACGTCCGCGAGGCGAGACTTGGCGTCGTGGCCGCGATCATTGCCGGCTTCGGCGCCGTCATTTCGGAGGTCGGTGCCGTACTGCTCGTGGGCGGCAACATCCGTGGAGAGACGCGCGTCATGACAACGGCGATCGTGCTCGAGACGCGACGGGGCAACTTCGCGGTCGCGATCGCGCTCGGCATTCTCCTGCTCGCGGCGGCTTTCGCCGTGAACCTGCTCCTGACCTCGGTGCAGCAGGGCCGGCCCGGCTGGCGGACGACCGGCCCCGGACACACCTCCTGATGCCGATTCTGCGCGGCGAAGGCCTGGTCAGGCGCTATGGCGGCCGCGCCGTTGTCGCGGTCGATGAGATCGAGGTCCGGCATGGCGAGGTCGTCGCGATCCTCGGTCCGAACGGCGCGGGCAAGTCGACGCTTTTCAGAATGCTGGCCTTGCTCGAACGGCCCGACCATGGCCGCGTTTTCCTCGATGGCCGCCCCGCCTCGCCCGGCGACACGGCTTCGATCCGGCGTCTCGGAACCGTGTTCCAGCGGCCGTACCTGTTCGCCGGATCTGTCGGTTGGAACGTGGGTTGGGGGCTACGCCAGCGCCGGGTGCAGGCACGCGATCGCGAGCGTCAGGTGCGCGAGGCGCTCGACTCGACCGGGCTGGCGGCGATGGCCGACGAGGATGTCGCCACGCTTTCGGGCGGCGAGCGCCAGCGCGTGGCACTCGCGCGGGCCGTGGCCACGCGCCCCGAGATTCTTCTGCTCGACGAACCGACCGCCAGCCTCGACATCACGCTGAAGCGGGAGTTCCGTCAGGATCTCGACCGCCTGGTCCGCAACTCGGCGGCCGCGGCCATCCTCATCACGCATGATCCGACGGACGCTTTCGGGCTGGCCGACCGCATCGCGATCATGGAGGCCGGCTCAATCGTACAGGAGGGTACGCCCGAAGACGTGATCGTTTCGCCAGCGACTCCGTTCGCGGCCGCATTGACAGGGGCCGAGCTGTTGCTGGACGGTGTTGTCGAGTCTGACGAGGGCGGCCTGGTCACGGTCCGCGTGGGCGAAGCGCTGGTGGTTGTTGCCGGGACGGACCCACACGTGCGAGTCGGCCGGCGGGTTCACGTGGCCTACCGGCCCGAGGATGTCGTACTCGCGAGCCTGTCGGCTGTCGGTGTGACGAGCGCAATCAACCGATTCGACGTCCGAGTCCGCGCGGTGGTTCCGGCCGGCCCACTGGTACGGGTCCGGCTCGAAGGCGACGTCTCGCTGGCCGCCCTCGTCACCCGGCGCAGCGCGGAAACGCTGGCGCTGACGCCCGGCGCGAGTGCGGTTGCGCGGATCAAGGCGACAGCATTGCGAGCGTTCGTGGCTTCCTGAACACTGGATTGGAACGATGACGAAACAGCCTGAACCCGGACCCGGGCGCGGTCCCGGCGGATCGCCTCAGCCGATGCACCGTCGGTCGTTCGGCGAGCGCCTCATTGGTGCCGCTCGACTCGACGCGAGTGTCTACGAGGAGGTCGAAGCCGACGTGTCGGCAACTCGGCAGGCCGTCCTGGTCGTTTGTCTGTCCGGCATATCACTGGCCATCGGCCGCGCCAACGCGGGTATCGAAGGCGTCGCCTCGTCGATGCTCCGTGAGATGGTCGGATGGCTGCTGATCTCGGCCATTGTGTTCGTCATCGGCCAGAACCTCCTGCGCGGCAAGGCGACATGGGGCGAACTGCTCCGCACCATCGGCTTCGCGCAGGCGCCCGGGCTGCTCGCAGCGCTCAGCTGGTTTCCGGCCATCAACGCACCCGTGCTGTACGGCATAGCTACGTGGAAGCTTTTCGCCGTTGTCGTCGCGATCCGCCAGGCCCTCGACTTCGATGAAGGCGAGTGGGGCACCGCACGCGCGGCACTGACCGCTGCCCTCGGCTTCGTCGTCTACGTCGGACTCGCCGCCTTGCAGGCCTGGATCCTCGGCACGCCGATCATGCCGGAGTGAGCGCCACCCACGATGTCGCACCGTCGCACGCCGACGCCGGGTCCCCTATATTGCCCGCTGCATGAGATCCGTACCGATTCCCGTAGCCGAAACGACCTGGATCCTCGTCGTGAATGGCGACCGCATCGCGCACGGCACGGCTTCGCCCGGCCGCGGCCGCGAGCTGGCCGCCGGCCTGATGCTCTCTGACGGTTTCATCGCGTCCCGTGATGATGTGCTCGCGCTGGACGTTCGCGAGGACAGGCTGGCCACGATACTCGATGCGCGCGTTCCCGAAGGCTCCTTCGAAGCAGCGAGAGCCGCGATGCAGCATCGCGAAGAGCACGGTTGCGGCCTCCTGCACTACGTTGCTTGCGACACCGAAGCACTCGCGGTCCCTCGCCACCGCGACGTCCCGGATGATCCTGCTCTGGCCGAGGCGCTGCGTCAGTTGTTCAACGTCTGCAGCACGTCGTTTCCGGGCGGTGGCGTTCACGCTGCGGCGATGATCGGCTCGCCTGGTACCGACTATACGGCCGTCGACGTCAGCCGTCACGCGGCCGTCGAGAAGGCGGCCGGCGCAGCCCTCCTCGATGGCGCCGATACCTCGACGCGCGGCATCGTGCTGACAGCCCGGATCAGCGGACCTATTGCCCTCACCGCGGCCAGGAGCGGCGTCGGCTGGATCGCAAGCCGGTCCATTCCCACGACTCTGGCTCTCGCGATCGGTGCGGTGGCCGGCCTTACCCTCGTGGCACGCGCCGGCACGCGTGAGGTGCACACGTTCGTTCCGGGCGCAGGCACCGACCGGCCGTGAGAAGCCTGCCGCTCGGCGCGATCATTGCCGGCGGCGCGAGCAGCCGGTTCGGCGCTCCCAAGGCGCTCGCCGAACTCGATGGCGAACGCATCATCGATCGGGTGGCGAGGTCGCTGTCGAGTGCAACAACGGACATCATCATGGTCGCCAACGATGCTCAAATCGTTGCTGCGGTGCCGTTCGAATCACGGCCGGATGTCGTGACCGGTGCCGGCCCGCTGGCGGGCGTGCTGACCGCATTGCTCTGGGCTCGCGAACGATCGCACGAGTGGATCGTCGCCGTCGCCTGTGACATGCCTTTCGTCGACCCGGCCCTGCTCGCGCTGCTCGTGAAGCACACCACCGCCGACGTCGCCTTCGATCTCGTTGCACCGGCCAGCGATGGACCTCGCGGTATCGAGCCGCTGTGCGCCGCATATCGTACGACGTGCATCGACGCGATTCGCGATGCGATCGACCGCGGCGATCCCCGCATGATCGGGTTCCATCGCCAGGTCCGCGTCGAGACGATCCCGATCACGGAGGTCGAAGCCATCGGCGAGTCGGCCCGGCTGTTCATGAACGTGAACACGCCGGACGACCTGGACCGGGCGACGCGCATGATCGCACTGATGCGCGGATGAAGCGCGAACCGGACTGGTTGCTCATCGCCGAAGCGCTCGATCGGATCCTCGCTGCGGTCAAACCGTGTGGTGCGGAGGCGGTCCGCCTGCTGGACGCGTTCGGCCGCACGCTTGCCGAGCCGGTCACATCGCCGATCGATCAGCCACCCTGGTCGAACAGCGCGATGGACGGCTTTGCCGTCCGTACTGCCGATGTGGACGGCGCGAGCGCATCGACGCCGAAGCGGTTCGAGATCATCGAGTCCGTTTCCGCGGGCGCGTTTCCCGCACGTACAGTCGGAGCGGGCCAGGCGACGCGCATCATGACGGGCGCACCGTTGCCTGATGGCGCCGACTGTGTGATCCGGGTCGAGCACACGAGGCCGGACGCCGATGGCCACGTCGAGATCGTCGATGACTCGGATGCAGGCCGCAACGTCCGCATGAAGGGCGAGGACATGACGCGTGGCGCAGAAGTCCTCTCGGCCGGCGTCGTGCTCAGGCCGGGCGAGATCGGCGTCCTCGCAACGGTCGGCCGCGCGCACGTGCCGGTCGCCGTTCGGCCGCGCATCGGACTGCTCGCTACCGGTGATGAACTGGCGGACCTCGACGACTATGGCGAAGTTCTTGCCGGCCGCCGCATCGTCAACTCGAACTCGTACGTGCTGCACGCTTCGACGCTCGCCGTCGGCGCCGAGCCGGTCCTCCTCGGCATCGCGCGTGATCAGGCGGACAGCATGCGCCAGCACCTTGCGCAGGCGCTCGATCTCGACGCGCTCGTGACTACGGCCGGCGCGAGTGTCGGTGAACACGATGTCGTCAAGGACGCGCTCGAATCGATCGGCATGCGAACCGACTTCTGGCGCGTCCGCATTCGGCCCGGCAGCCCGTTCTCCTTTGGCCTCGTGCCGCGCAACGGCCGCCCTGATCTGCCCGTGTTCGGACTGCCCGGCAACCCGGTGTCCGCGGTCGTCACGTTCGAAGTGCTCGTGAAGCCCGCGCTCCGGCGGATGCTCGGCAGACGAAAGCTCTATCCGAGGACGATCACGGTTCGTGCCGCGCACCGGATCCGGTCGAGCGCCGGGCTCGTGCGGTTTCTGCGGGTGACGCTGGAGCCCGCCGGAGATGGGTGGCTTGCCCGACTGACGGGCGCTCAGGGTTCCGGCATTCTTACATCGGTCGCTCGCGCGGACGCGCTCCTTGTCGTCCCGCTCGATCGCGAAGTGATCGAGGAAGGCGAATCGGCCGTTGCGCTGCCGCTGGCATCGCCCGACGACTCACAGGAACAGCACCCATTCTGACGACGACATGAGCGACAATTCCGGTTTCATTCCCGCCACGCACCAGCCCGCGCTGCCGATCGACGATCTGATCCTCGCCGCAACGCCGGACGCCGAGGCCCTCGAGATGGATGTCGTGTTCGTCGGTGCGGGTCCGGCCGGCCTTGCCGGCGCAATCGAGCTTGCTCGCCTCGTCAGGAAGGACAACGAGGATGGCGGCGAGATCGGCGATGTCGCGATCGCCGTACTCGAGAAGGCCGGCTCGCTCGGTGAGCACAACCTGTCCGGCGCCGTCGTCAAGTCCGGCGTGTTCGGCGACCTGTTCCCCGACGTTCCCGAAAGCGAACTGCCGTTGCGTGCAACGGTCGAGAATGAACGCGTCTACCTGCTCACCAGGGGATCGTCGCTCCGCATCCCCACACCGCCGCCCATGCGCAACCACGGCAATCGCGTTGCCTCGATCTGCGAGATCGTCCGATGGATGGGGAAACGCGCCGAAGCCATGGGCGTCAACATCTTCACGGGCTTTCCGGCCGCATCTTTGCTCGTTGACGGAAATCAGGTGATCGGCGTGCGCACGACGCCATCCGGCCTCGATCGCGATGGCAGTGCGGGCGCCGCCGCGATGCCGGCCACCGACATCGTGGCGAAGGTCACGGCCCTCGCCGAAGGCACGCGCGGCACGCTTTCCCAGGCATACTGCGAGTGGCAGAGCATCGGATCGCAGAACCCACAGATCTATGCGCTCGGCGTCAAGGAGATCTGGGAAACGAAGGAGCCGCTCGACGCTGTCGTGCACACACTCGGATGGCCGCTGCCCAACACGGTTTTTGGCGGAAGTTTCATGTATCCGCTCGAACCGAACGTCGTCGCGATCGGCCTCGTCGCCGGCCTCGACTACCCGCAGACCGGCGTGGATGTCCACGACCTGCTCCAGCGCATGAAGACCCACGCCCTGTTCCGGAAATTCCTCGACGGCGGCGAAATGGTCGAGTGGGGGGCAAAGACGATTCCCGAAGGCGGATTCTATTCGATCCCATCGCGCCGCTGCGGGGACGGCGTCGTGATACTCGGCGATTCGGCCGGCTTCGTCGACGTGGCATCACTCAAGGGCATTCACTACGCCATGCAATCGGGCATGTTCGCGGCACGTGCCATATTCGCCGCGCTCAAGAGGAAGTCCGCCACCGCTGATGTACTCGAGAAATACGACCACCTGGTTGACGAAAGCAGCATCCGGTCGGACCTCTACCGCAGGCGCAACATGCGGCTCGCCTTCAAGAGCGGGTTCTACTCCGGCGGCCTGAAGTCCGGCATGATGTCGCTCACGGCCGGCACGTTCCCCGGCCGCCGGATCCAGGTCGAACCCGACGTCGCAGAACCTCGCGTGAGCGGCGGGCCTCGGCCCATCACACCTGATGGCAAGCTGACCTTCGGCAAGGTCGACGCCGTCTTCAAGTCCGGCAACACCACGCGCGATGACATTCCATCGCACCTCATCGTCGGCCGCGACGTTCCCGCCGACGTAGCCGATTTCTATTCCGCGATGTGTCCCGCGGGCGTCTACGAGCGCGACGGTGACAGGCTGGTCGTGAACCCGCCGAACTGCATCGACTGCAAGGCGACTGACGTGCTCGGTCCGCGCTGGACTCCGCGCGAAGGAGGCAGCGGCCCCGCGTACCGGCGCATGTAGGCGTGAGCGGCGAGCACGCGTTCCGGTCGCGGTTCGGCGCGTCTCCCGACACGCGTATCGTCGTTCCCGGCCGCGTAAACCTCATGGGCGATCACGTCGACTACTGCGGGCTGCCCGTCCTGCCGGCGGCGATCCAGCGACGGGTCGAACTGCACGTCCGCGCCCGCGATGACCGCACCGTCCGCATCGCGAGCAGCGCCGCGCCGCCGCGCGAGTTCGGTATTGCCGAGCCACTGCCGCCGTTCGCGCCGGGTGACTGGGGCAACTACGCGAAAGCGGCAATCAGCGAGTTGGCGCGCGACACCGGCGAGCCCCGCGGTTTCGATGCGCTGTTCGATTCCGACTTGCCGCAGTCCGCCGGCCTCAGCTCGTCCAGCGCCATCGTAGTCGCGACCGCCCTCGCGTTCCTGCACGTCAACCACACTCGCATCGACCGACTCGATCTCGCATCGCGGCTCGCTCGCGCTGAACGCTACGTCGGAACGCACGGCGGTGGCATGGACCAGGCCGTCCTGCTTCTGGCGAAGAAACGCCATGCCCTGCGGATCGATTTCGACCCGCTGCGCGTCTGTCCACGCGAGGTTCCGGACGCATGGACGTTCGTCGTTGCGCATTCCCTCGTCGATGCGAGCAAGAGCAACACCGCTCGCGATGCCTACAACAGCAGACCGCGCGAAGCTGAAGCCGCTCGCGCGGCCGTCGCCCGGTCACTCGGCGCCCCGGACGCTTCATTCCGCGACCTTGCGGACCGGTTCACGGTCGACGAGTTGCTCGATGCCGCGCGCCGGGCCGACACGGTTCACCGCCCTCGGTTTACACATGTGGTCACCGAGGCAGATCGCGTCGAGCGTGCCGCTCGCGCTCTCGAACTCGACGAGCCGGAAACCTTCGGCCGGCTGATGAGCGAGTCGCACGAGAGCCTGCGGACTCAGTGCAAAGTCAGCCACCCGCGGCTCGATCGCCTCGTCTCACTCTGCCTGCGCTCCGGCGCCCATGGCGCTCGCCTCACCGGTGCGGGCTTCGGCGGATGCGTCCTCGCCCTCACCACACCGGCCCAACGGGACAAACTGATCGCCCGCCTGACAGAGGAGTTCTACGGACCGCTCGGAGTGACCGCCCACGAAATGAATGACCGCCTGTTCATCGCATTGCCATCGCAGGGCGCACTGATCGTGGAGTAATCGGTCTCCGCTGGGGCGGCCTCGGTCCGGGGATCCGAGGATCCCGTCGTCGCTTTCCGGCTTGCAGGACGACGTGGGGCGGGCGACGAAGGGCGGGCGACATGGGGCGGGCGACATGGGGCGGGCGACGAACGGCGGGCGACAAACGGCGGGCGACATGGGGCGGGCGACGAAGGGCGGGCGACAACGGGGGCCGTTTCGGCCCGACGAACATGCGGAGGTTGTTCGAGGGTCGGAAGGCTGCGGGTATACCACCTGGCACAGGGATCTATCACTACCAGCTGGCCCGCGGCTTCCGGCGAATGTCGTCGCAAGTCCTCCGAAATGGTCGTCTCGTCCCGCAGGTCCGTCAACATGGTCTCGGCGGTGCCCCCGCCTTTCCCCGCCCCATGTCGCCCGCCGTCCGTCGCCCGCCCCATGTCGCCCGCCCCACGTCGCCCGCCCCATGTCTTCTTGCACCGTTGGGGCCGGCGACCGGCGGCGCGCCAGTGACGAGCACGCGGTTACTCGAAGCGAACGCGCGGCAACACGGCGAACAGCGCAATCGCGGAAACGAACGCGATGACGAGCCCGATCACCGCTCCAGCCGGCCGGCCATAGAGCGCGTAGCCCGTTCCGAACAGTGTCGCATACACGACTACGCAGCCGAGGAACCAGCACAGCGCGGCGGCTGCCGGTCCCTCCGCCGGGCCGCTGCCGACGTCGACGACACGCCGCCAGCCGGCGCCGAACGGGCGAACGCGATCATGGAACATCTGCAATGTGGAGCGATCGGTCGCCGGCGTGAGCAGTGTGACGCTGACCCACCCGACCGTTGTGAGGGCAACTCCGATCAGCAGTGCCGCCGACGGATCGACAGCGTCGAACCCGAGCCTGGTGTGGCCGAACTGGAAGTAGATCGCCACCAGAAACGAGATGGTCATGCCGGCGATCTCGCTCCAGGCGTTCACTCGCCACCAGAACCAGCGAAGCAGGAAGATCAAGCCCGTGCCGGCGCCGATTTGCAGCAGGATCTGGAACGCCTGGAGCGCGTTCTCGAGCCACAGCGAAACGGCTGATGCGAGTATGATCAGCGCCAGCGTCGAGATGCGACCGACCGTCACGTAGTGCTTCTCATCCCGGCCGTCGTCGATGAACCGGCGATAGAAGTCGTCGACGATGTAGGATGCCCCCCAGTTCAGGTGCGTGCTGATCGTCGACATGTACGCGGCGGCGAGTGAGGCAACGACCAGACCGAGGAGCCCGTGCGGCAGGAACACGAGCATTGCCGGGTACGCCAGGTCATGGCCGAGGATGCCGGGATCGATGCCCGGGAACCGCGCGGCGATCGAATCGAGCGTCGGATACACGACTATCGACGCGAGCGCGACGAGGATCCACGGCCACGGTCGCAAAGCGTAGTGCGCGATGTTGAACCACAGTGTCGCACGCATCGCGTCACGCTCGGTGCGCGACGCCAGCATCCGCTGTGCCACGTACCCGCCGCCGCCCGGTTCCGCACCCGGATACCACGTGCTCCACCACTGCACGGCGATCGGGATGACGAACACGGTGGCCGCCGTGCGCCAGTCGGAGAAGTCAGGCAGCAACGAGATCCGGTCCGATATCGCCGGGTTCGAGACGAGACCGGCCAGCCCGCCGACCTCGGGCTGCCTCAGTGCGTAGACGGCTGCTGACACCGATCCGATCATCGCGACCGCGAAGAGCAGCAGGTCCGTCACGACCACGCCCCAGAGCCCGGCGCCCGCCGAGTAGAGGACCGTCACGAGTCCGGCCCACAACACCGTCGTGTATGGATCGATACCCAGCAGCACGCCGGAGATCTTGATCGCGGCGAGCGTGACCGTCGCCATGATCATCACGTTGAAGAAAACGCCCAGGTAGAGCGCGCGGAACCCGCGCAGGAACGCGGCCGGGCGGCCCGAATAGCGAAGCTCGTAGAAGCCCATGTCCGTGAACACACCCGACCGGCGCCACAGCTTCGCGTAGAAGAACACCGTACACATGCCGGTAATCAGGAACGCCCACCACACCCAGTTCTGACTGACGTTGCCGCTGCGGACGAGATCCGTCACGAGATTCGGCGTGTCCGTCGAGAACGTCGTCGCAACCATCGACGTGCCCAGCAGCCACCACGGCAGCCGCCGGCCGGACAGGAAGAACTCCGTCGTCCCCTGTCCCGCGCGCCTCGCGAAATACAGCCCTGTCGCAAGCGTGATCAGCGCATACAGTCCGATGACGGTCCAGTCAGCCGAGTTCAACTGCATGCGTTCACCGTCCCCGGTTCACAGGTGCAGCACTCCGCATCATCATTTGCCGCCCGTCCCGTCGGCCCGCGGATACTCGCCCGCTTCGACCGCCTCGCGCAGACGCGCCACCACCGACTCCCTGTCCGCCGCGAACGTGAGGCCCGCCCATGTCGAAGGCGACTCGACTACCCGCACCTGCAGATCGCCCGCCTCGATCCCCGCGCCTACCACGTCCGGCAGGCGGAACTCCGCACCCGGCTCTTCGGCCCGCGCTGACCGGAAATCATTGAACGCGAGCCGCAGCACGGACACCATCGACGGCCGGAAACCCCACAGGTTCATCGAAACGGGAGTCGCATCATCCAGCCGTCGCTCCACCCCGCCGGCATGCCCAACGATACCGGTGCGCGCAAGCCGGACATCGGTGTGCTCCACCAGCGCCGTAAGCCAGCCACCCGAAACGTCGCAGACGGCCCGCGAGACGCCGCCGTGCGACGAGAGCGTGCCGCCGAGACGGAACGCGATCAGCGCCGCGTCGCCTTCACCCGATCCCAACCAGTTCGCCAGCGCAACGAGGGCACCGCCGCCATAGTGATCATCGGCGTTCGCTACGCCGAACGGACCTTCCACGTCTGTCGACGCCGACAGCACCGCGTGCGCTGTGCCCCAGGGCTTCCACACTCCGTCCGAGCCCGCAGCGCGACCGTCCCGTTCCTGCAGCGCCAGTCGAACCGGGATGGCCGGCGGGTACTTCTCGAAGTGCGACATGAATTCGACCACCGACGTCTCCCGGACCACCACGACCACGCTGCCGAACCCCGCCACAGCAGCATCCCCGATCGTGAAATCCAGCAGCGATTGGCCCGCTGGTCCGACCCGCTCGAGCTGCTTCGACCGGCCGTACCGGCTCGACAAACCCGCCGCCAGCACCACCAGCGCGGGTCGCATCACATCAGTGGAGCTATCTCATTGTCAGTCAATTTCATCAGTCTGCCCACTTCAAGTATTTTCTAGTGCCGTGATCGCAGCTGTCAGGGCCGGGAGGACATCATGCACATCGCCGACAATGCCGTAGTCGGCGACCTTGAAGATCGGGGCATCAGGGTCCTTGTTGATGGCGACAATGGTGCCCGAGCTGCGCATGCCGGCGAGGTGCTGCATGGCGCCGCTGATGGCGACGGCGAAGTAGAGGTTTGGCGAAACGGTCTTGCCGGTCTGTCCGACCTGTTCGCCGTGGGGGCGCCATCCGGCGTCGACAACGGCCCTGGAGGCACCAAGCGCGGCTCTGGCGCCGAGTGCATCGCGGAGTGCTTCGAGGAGGTGCCAGTTCTCGGGTCCCTTCATGCCTCGGCCGCCGCTGATAATGATGGGGGCCTCAGCCACATCCAGGTTTCCTGATGCTGCGGCGGTGACATCGGTGATGACGGCTCTGCGGTCGTCGGAGGAGGCGGTAGCGGCCATGGTCTGGACTGTCGCGGCGGCGGCGTGATCCTGGGCGCGGAACGTATTTGGCCGGAGCGAGACGAGTCGAGTTGGCGCATCGATGGTGAGTCGTGCGAATGCGCGTCCGGCGAGAATCGGTCGTTCAATGACGAGTTCGCCGTTATCGACATCGAGGGCGGTCGCATCGGTGGCGAGCGGCAGATCGAGCCGGGCGGCGACGCGTGGGGCCAGGTCCTTGCCCATGGCGGATGCGGGGAAGAAGACGGCCCAGTAGCCAGCATCGCGAATGTGCTCGGCGAGGGTGGCGGCGAAGGCGTCGCCGGAGTATGCGGCGAAGGCGTCATCGGCGGCGACGTGTACGGTGGCGGCGCCGAACCGGCCGAGATCGGCGGCAAGCGAACCGATTGCGGCTGGCCCGATCAGCGCCGCATGCACGTCCGCGCCGACCGAACCGGCGACGGTCCTGGCAGCGGTGAGAACCTCATGGGAAACGGAACGGATCGCGCCGCCGCGCTGCTCGGCTACGGCGAGTATCTTCGACATGTGCATGGCTCCTAGATGACCCTGGCTTCTTCTCTGAGCAACCGGACGAGTTCGGGGACGGCATCGGCGCCGTTACCTACAATGCGGCCTTCGGGGCGTTCGGGCGGATACGCCAGTGCGATCAGCCGGATGCGATCGGTACCGAGTTGCGCCTCCTTCTCCTCGAACGGCTTCTTCTTGGCGGCCATGATTCCCTTCAGCGAGGCGAGCCGCGGATTGAATCCCTGTTTGGTGATGGCGACGAGTGCCGGGAGCGGCGCTTCGACGTGCTCGACGCCACCCTCGATCTCGCGGTGCGCTTTTACCTTGCCGTCGGCTACCTCCATGGCTGCGACGACCGTGATACTGGGTATGCCGAGCAAGGTGGCGAGCATCGGACCGATCTGTTGCTGGTCGTGATCGGTGGCCTTGATGCCGGTCATGATGAGGTCGGCCTGCATGTCGCGCAGTTCGGCGGCCAGGGCTTTCGCCGTGGCGAGTCCGTCCATGCCGGGCTGGCCCTTGAGCAGAACAGCGCGGTCGGCGCCCATGGCAAGGCCCGCGCGCAGTTGCTCGGCGGAAGCCGCCTCGCCCACACTGATGACCACGACCTCGCCTTCACCCGCTGCTTCCTTCAGACGCAGCGCAGCCTCGAGAGCGAACTCGTCGTACGGTCCGACGACATATTTGATGCCGGCCGGATCGATCGAGCGTCCGTCATCGGCGATCCTGATGCGCGATTCGGTGTCCGGAACCCGCTTCAGGCAGACAGCGATCTTCACTCGAGTATCTCCTGATCCCATTGTGAAAAACCGCGCCAATGTAGGACTGGTGCGGGAAGAATGCGAACGCCAACCTCATCGTTCCGGCCGGCGCGAGTGAGTCCGGCGGCCCGACACGCTCGGGTTGCCGCGTATGAAGAAGCGAAGCGGTTCTTCCACGGCGCGGGTCACGCCGATACGCGGTCCGGTCGCGATCGCCGCATGATCGACCGCATCGCCGCGCAATAGCCGCAGTGGTTCAACCTGAAGCGGTTGGCCGTTGTGTGCGCCATCGATGCCGAGTGCCCGCGCGAGATTGCCCGGTCCCCGCCCGATGTGGCACCGTGCGATTGTGCCCCGGCCACGTCGCTCATGCATCACGTCAATGCCCGTGATGGGCTCGATCGCGCGGATCAGTACGGCGGCCGGATGATCGATGGTGTCGGTCACGACGTTCAGACACCAGTGCACGCCGTAGATGCGATAGACGTACGCGCTGCCGGGAGGTCCGAACATGGCTGCGTTGCGCGTGGTCCTGCCGATTCGTGCGGCGGCGTGCGATGCCTCGTCGTCCGGACCCGTGTAGGCTTCGGTTTCGACGATCCGGCCGACGGTAAGAAGGCCATCGACGCTCGACACTAATCGTGCACCGAGCAGTTCGCGCGCCACGACCACTGCCGGGCGTGCGTAGAATCGGATCGGCAGGACGCGCCCCATCCGCGACTCCGGGCCGGCCGCGTATCAGTCGCCTGTCGGCGCCGTCTTCTTCCGACCGCGGCCACCGCGCCGCCGGCCGCCCCGGCGCCCGCGCTTGCGTTCGCCGCCGTCGGCGTCCTGTTTCCGGTTGATCATGCGAGCCGCGTAATCGTCGCGCCACGCTTCGAGCAGTGTCTCACCGCGCTTCCCGCCGATCAACGCCGTTACGCGATCGGGCGCGCCGTGCAACGTGCCGAACACGCTGGCCGCACCGATCTCATCGACGAACGTCTCGGCGGTCTTCCGCCCGATGCCCTTGTACGCTTTCGTCAGGTACTGGACAATTTCATCCCGACTGGTAGGCAGGTCGAGGTCGTCGAGGCTACCCGCGCCGCCGGCACCGTCCGCCCTGGCGGATGCAGGCGGCGGCGAGACTACGGCCTGCCCCACGAGGACTGCCGGCGCGGCTTCCCTCGACGGCCGGCCTTTCGAGCCGCGCCGCGCGCCCACAGAGCGATCATCAGTCTTCGACTCGGTCTCCGGCACTGCGGCCGACGCGGCGGCGGCCGGCATTGCGCCCGCGGGCAACGCGACCTCGTAGTTGCCGCTGTCGACCTTGCGAAGGTTGATTACCTCCGCGTCGTGCGCGTGACGCAGGAACCGGCTGAACTTGTTGAAGCCGACGTTCGACTCGTCCCATTCCGCATCGTGATCGAGCATGCGTCGCTTCACATCCGAATCGCGAACGGCAGTTTCCTCGTCAGCGCCCAGCTCGGCAGCCGCGCGGCGGAGGAGGTCGTATGCCAGATGCAGCGACTCGGCCGTCGCGGGCGTGGTCTCCGGTTCTGGCGCCGGCTTCGACTCCGGTTCGGCCACGGGTGCCTCGACGGTCGCCTCGGGCGCCCTGCCCCGGCGAGCCTCGCCATCGCGGTCGCGCCCCCGCCGCCCGCGGCGGGGCGTGCGATCCGCCTTCCGACTGTCCGCTTCGTCAGCGCCGAGTATGGCGATCTCGTACTGTCCGTTCTCGAGCTTCTGGAGCTTCAGCAGATCGCGGTTCGCCGCTTCCATCACGAACCGGTTGAACTTCGAGAAGCCGAGCGTCTTCTCATCGAAGTTCGCGTCCATCTCGAGAATGACCTGCTTCAGACGATCCGAACGCATCACGTCACCGTTCGCCACCATCCGGTGCACCGCACGCTCGACCAGTTCCCACGGATCGGCGCCGGCCATCGTCTGCTCGTCGCCCGCCCGGGTCAGGCCGGTCAACGCCGAGTACGAGTAGTATTCGTCGCAGTTCTGTACCAGCAGATCGGAAGCGGACTCGCGGATACCGACACCGACCACGTACTTGCCGTACTCCTTCAGCTTCAGGACCAGACTGCTGAAGTCGGAATCGCCCGAGAGCAGGATGAACGTTCCGATTTCCGAACGCGTGAACACCAGCTCGAGCGCGTCGATCGCAAGCCTGATGTCGGTCGCGTTCTTCTTCGAACTGCCATACGCCGGCGCGAAGATGAGGTCGACCGATGCCTCAGCCAGCGGCACCACGTACTGTGGGTAGCGGCGCCAGTCCGCGTACGCACGCTGGACCGCCACCTTCCCCTTGATGATGTCGCTGTTGAAGAGGTTCTTCAGTTCCTTCGAGATGTCACTGCGGATGCCCATCGTGACGTTGTCGAAATCGATGAGCAGAGCGGCGTACGGCGCCAACTGCGAAACCGCGAGCGGCTTGCCGGACTGCGCGGTCCGCGTCAATTGAGATATCATGTGCCTCGCCATGTCTGGTTCAGTTCCGGGCGAGGCCCCTTCCCCTCTTCGCGGCAAAGCGTGATGCCGACCGCTTCGGCGGATCCGTTAACCCGGCGAACCGTGCGGGATCGCGTGCCGCGAGATGGGTGAAGGAGTCTCGCGTTGTCAGAGCCGGCGGCTCGATTCCTCGGCGCTCACCATGCGCGCGAGTTCGATGCGCCTGATCTTCCCGCTGCCCGTGAGCGGAAATACGTCAAAGAAGCGGACCAGGTCCGGGACCTTGTAGTCCGCGAGCGCGGTGCGGCACCATTCCTTGATCTCGCCGCCCGTGATGATCGCGCCCTCGACCGGCATGACACAGGCACAGACCCGTTCGCCGAGCACCTCGTCAGGTACTCCCACCACCACCGCCTCCGTGACCGCGGGGTGCGCCTGCAGCCGGTCTTCCACCTCGCGCGGGTACACGTTGAACCCGCCCCGGATTATGAGGTCCTTCCTGCGACCGACGATATGAACGTAACCGTCCTCGTCGATCATGCCGAGGTCACCGGTCAGGAAGAACCCCTCCGCGTCGAATGCATGCGACGTTTCGCCCGGCTGCCGGTAGTACCCCTTCATGACGCCCGGTCCACGAACCGCCAGTTCGCCCAGGCTCTCCTCCGGCAGCACAGTACCGTCGAGGTCGAGCGTTCTGATCTCCGTTCCGGGGAACGGGCGGCCCACCGTGAAGAGCTGCTTCTCGATCGGGTCGTCAGGTCGCGTCATGGCGACGCCGGACGCCGTCTCGGTCAGCGAATACGCAACGCAAAGATTCGGACAGAAGTCCTGCCGGATGCGGCGCACCAGGTCGTCACTGATCGGTGCGCCCGCCACGATGCCCGCGCGCAATGACGACAGGTCCGTCCGTGACCGCTGCGCTTCGCGGATCTCCGTCACGAACGCTGTAGGCACACCGTAGTGCACGGTCACACGGTGCTTCTCGATCAACTCGAGTGCTTCGGCCGGGTCGACCCGCTCCTGGAGCACAAGCGACGCGCCCGCCATGAGCGTCCCGAGAATGCCCGGGCCCAGACCGAACACGTTGAACACCGTGGCGACACCGAAGACGACATCGTCGGATGTCAGTCCGATCGCCTCGATGGTCGACGATGCCGAGCTGAGGATGTTGCGGTGCGTGAGTTCCACACCCTTGGGCTTGCCGGTCGTGCCCGAGGTGTAGAGGATGGCGAACACATCCGAGGCCGGGTCCAGCTGCGTGACCGGCCGGTCCCGGCCGGCGCCGCTCGACAGCAGATCCTCGAACTGGTATATGCGATCATCATACCAGAGGTCCTCCTCGCCGACCGTCACGACATACTGCAGGTCCGGCAGCGAAGTGAGCAGCCCCTCGAACAGCTGGAGATAGTCCGTCCCCTCGAAGTTTTCGGCGGTCACGACAACGGCCGCTTCCGAGTGCCGCAGCATGTATTGCAGCTCGGGCACCGTGTAGCGCGGATTGAGCGGTACCATCACGCCGCCGAGCTTCGCCGCCGCGAGCATCGTGATGATGAACTCCGGCCAGTTCGGCAGGTCGATCGCGATCCGGTCGCCGCGGCCGACGCCCAGCTCGTGAAGCGCCGTCGCCAGCGCTTCAGCCTGCTGGTCGACCTGCGTATAGCTGAAGTGGCGGTCGCCGAAGTGCAGGAACGGGCGATCGCGGCGATCGCTCGTAACGGAGCGCAGCACGTCCCCGACGGACTGGCCGGCCACACGCTCGCTCAGCGTCATCCCGATACTGCTCCCGATTCACAGGTCGACCGCGACAGCCACCGGCAACCGCCGGCGCGGCCGGGCGGCCACCGCATGCGCGATCGGAAGATAGCAAGCCCGCAACGCCTGGTCAAAACTCTGTCCCCGCTTGAGATATGGCGCCGCGACCCCGTTCCGCCGCGGCGAGGACCGCGTCGTCCGCCGCCGCGATCGTGAAGTTCCCGTCGTCGGCCCGGGCCATGGCACCGATCCGACTCGCCAGCGCGTAGCGCACCGCCGAACCGCGTGCCTTCTTGTCGGACCGTGTCGCTTCCAGAATCGCCGCGGCATCCGCATCGACGCCGGACAGGTTCGTCGGAAGACCGAACGACGCCAGCACGGCTTCGATCCGGGTCGCGGTCCCGGCTTCGGTGATCCCCATGGCTTCGCCCAGCTTCGCCTCGAGAACCATTCCGATCGCGACGGCATGGCCGTGGCTCATCGCGAAGCCAGTGACCCGCTCGAGCGCGTGTCCGATGGTGTGCCCGAAGTTCAGGGTCGCCCGCGCCCCCGCCTCCCGGGTGTCCTCGGCGACCACCGCCGCCTTGATCTCGACGGACCGGCGCACCAGACGCGCGACCGCTTCGTTCTCGCGCGACGCGATCGCTTCGGTGTTCGCTTCGATCCAGCCGAAGTACCCTGTATCCGCAATGACGCCGTGCTTGATTGCCTCCGCCAGACTCGACCGGTACGCCGCTTCCGGCAACGTCATGAGCACGTCCGGATCGATCAGCACCAGTGCAGGCTGGTGGAACACCCCGACCAGGTTCTTTCCCGCCGGTGTGTCGACTCCCGTCTTTCCGCCAACCGCGGAATCCAGCATTGCAAGCAGCGTCGTTGGCACATTCACGAACGGGATGCCGCGCATCAACGTAGCAGCGACAAAGCCCCCGAGGTCGCCCGCAACGCCGCCGCCCACCACGACGATGCACGAGTCCCTGCCATGCCCAAGCTCGAGCAGGTCGTCAGTCAGCCGCGCCCAGCTCGCGCGGCTCTTGCTCGACTCGCCCGCCGCGAACGCGAGCGTGTCAACGGTACCACCGGAGGCAGCCAGACCCTCGGCCACCGCCCTCGCATGAAGCGGCGCAACGTTGTCGTCAGTGATGATTGCGTAGCGATGGGAGGGCACGGCCGCCACAATCAGATCGCCCGAGTCAGCCACCAGACCGGCCCGGATCACGACATCGTACGGACCGCCGCTCGAATGATCGGCCTCCGTGCTGATCCGGATGGTAGTCCCGACGGCGTACTTGTCGGCTGGCATCGGGGCGAAGCTAGTGGCAGCCGCTCCGGTCGGCAAACACTGACGTCAGCAGGCGACCCGGACACCTTCCATGCTCACGCAGTGAACCGACGGATCCGGTCCCTGTTCACGCCCCGCACCGATCGTCATCCGCACACCGGCGCGGCCGTCGATGTCCATGCGCCGGACGCTGCCGTCACGAACGCCGTCCGTCGTGCGGAAGAAAGCGGCTGTTCGTTCGACAAAGAGGTCGGCCGCCGCGTCGTCGTCCCACACGCTCGTCCACACCAGCACACGGGAAGACGACGATTCGTACAACGTGAAACGGTCGCCGTCCCACCCCTCCGATCCGCCACCAGCGCCGCCCATCACTTCATCCACGAAGATGCTCGTCTCGAACGCGCCCAGCGTGTTCTCGTACACGGCCATCCAGCTGCCGTCGACAGCGCCGTGTCTGACGTCGACGGGCTCATCACGGCCATCAATGAACCGTGCTACCGGATCCATCACCTGCTCGGTCGACTGCGGCAGGAACTCACCGAACGGCGGCCTGCGCCCTGCGGGATCGGTCTGCCACAGCGCCCGCACGAACGATCCGCCCGCGACGTACGGAAACAGGAGCGTCTCGCGGATGATGCGCGGCGCCCTGCGAAACACCGGAAACTGATCCGTGCCGGCGAACATTCCCGCAATGGCTTCGCCCGGATCGGGAAGGAATGCCGGATTCACCGTGTCGCCCGCCATCGATTCCGCGAGCCACGCGTACATGACGAGCGTGGCGTGTCCCTCGATCGCCGCCTGCGCTGCCGTCTGCCGATCGTTCGCGCCCCTCTGTGCGATGAGCGAATCGAGGTTCACGTGCTGATCCTGTATCGCGTGAACCAGCTCGTGCACCAGCACCGGCTCGATCGGGCCCGCTGCTTCGGTTTCCACGACGTACAATACCCTCGCCTGGGGATCATAGTAGCCGGCTACCTGCTCGCCGTAGAGCTCGAGCAGAAGCGAGTGCAGATCGAGTGTATCCGGCAGGAGCCCCATCATCACATACGACTGGCGCATACCCTCGAGCTGGTCCGCTGGAAGGTATACGTCCAGGCGCGATTCGATGTATCGCCGAACGGCTTCCGGCGCCGTCCGCTCGACGCGGACTTCAGCATTCGCGCGTAACCCGGACAGCCGCTCGACAGCCGGAATCAGCTCGGCCACCAGGTCGTCGAGCGGCAACTCCGCCGCCGACCGGTCCCGCAACGCATCACATCCCGCCGTCAGAATCGCCACGGCGCCGATCCGGCCGAACAGCCCGACCCATCGCCGTCCGCTCAATCCGCCGCCTCCAGGAGTTCGTGCCCCGGGAACAGGCGACGAATCCGCTCGAACCCGCCGGACGATAGCACGTCCGCGATCCGTTTCCCGCTCGCCGGGTGCACGAGATCCGCATCGATGTCAGCCAGCGGACGCAGAACGAACGCGCGCTCCAGCATCCGTGGATGCGGCACCACCAGATCCGGTCCGACGATCAGCCGGTCGCCGTACACGAGAATATCGATGTCGATGGGACGCGGGCCCCAGCGAACCGATGCGCGCCGGCCGAGATCCGCTTCGATTCGCTTGACCGCATCGAGCAACTCGCGGGGTTCGAACCTCGTTCGGACTCGCACAACGAGGTTCCAGAAATCGGGCTGTTCCGCATAGCCTGTCGGCTCCGTCTCGTACACCATCGAGATCGATTCGATGGCCGCGAAAGCAGCTACGCGCGCGAGCGCACCCGCCAGGTTGGCGCGGCGATCACCTTCGTTGCTGCCAAGACCCAGCCAGACTGCCGCTCCACTCTCAGACCCTGCCGTAGCGGTCCTCCAGTCGAACCACGTCGTCCAGCTCCGGCGTCGATGCCTCTAGAATGTCCACGTCGGTCAACGCTTCCATCCGATGCACCGTGCCCGGCGTGATCCGGACACTCTCGCCAGCGGACACGGTCATCTCGTCTAGCGCGTCCAGAGACGGGCCGACCCAGAAACGCATGGCGCCACTCAGCAGATGGATCGTCTCATCCTTGTGCTCGTGGTACTGAAGCGACAGAGCGTGCCCCGCCCTCACGTGCAGGACCTTCCCCACATATCGGTCGGTCTCCGCCCAGATCAACTCGTGGCCCCACGGCTTCTCCACCCGCCTCGGCTTCATCGCCATCCTCCGTCCGCTGGCTTGCATCGGTTCAGGCGCCGACCCATGCAACGTGCATGCCCTCGGCCACCCGCGTCCAGAGCTGTCCGCAACAGGAACGGAGCCTGGTCGCGGGCAGAACTCGTGGCGGCTGCCGGTCTGCGTGCAACGGCAGGATCAACGGAAATGAGACCCGGGCGTGGGTGTCAAGTGGGAAAGACTCGGCAAACCGGCATGACTGACGCCCGCTACAAGACCTCGATGATGATCGCTCCCTCGACCGCTCGGCCGCTCAGTCCATTGAGTTGAGCGGACGCGCTCGGGCCATCCAGGTAGCGAAGGCGGACGACATCCGCTGGGTTGAACTGGCGGAGAACCTAGGGGCCGCCAAGCAGCGACCGGTTCATGAATACGACGATCTCGGTAGGGCCGGTCATGGACCGTTGTGACCGGATAAGCAGCCACCTCGGGCGGAGCCGATCGACGGCATCGTAAAGGTTGGCGACCTGGATCTCCGCGATCTCCTCCCGGGTCAGTTCGTTCCGGTCCGCTCCGGATCCGGAGCCCGAGCCAGCGGACGCACACCCCGCGGCTGATACCAGCGCCATCGGCACAAGCGCGACGAACGCCCGCCGGTTCAACGACATACGAATACCTCGGCACAGGGAACGAGGATCAGACGACGGACGGAGTCGCCCGGCGTGGCCACCATGCGGACCGCGCCGGTCCGTCTGCGACGGCTGCTCCCACGTCCACCTCGACGTGCGCGTTGGCATCAGGCGGGCCGCCTGAGTCGACGACGAGCGCCCGCTTCGAGGGTCCCCGCGATCGATGCCCTCGCCGGCTTTAATCCACGCGACTGGTGCTCGACGAACTCCAGTCGGCCGAATCCGTGTGCCCGGCTGATGTTGTGCTGCCTCGGGCCTCGGCTGCGCGACCGAGAACCGATAACATGGTCAGACGCCAAAAACATTTTATCTGGAACGCATATCCTGCTCCGTTCGTGACAGGCCGGCAACGGGCGGGTAAAATGCGCCGAATCATGGGCCGTCGATCGGGCCGGCATGGTGGATCCGGGAGTCGATTTCAGGGCATGGTGGAGTCGATTTTTCGTCGACCTCCGGAGCCTGCCCCGATCAGTCGGTGAACTCGATTCGTACGAAGTGGCGCTTGCCGCGCTGGAGGAGCGGACCCGTACCGGGGGCGGCCGGGACGACGGCGTTTCGGTCGGTGATGCGCTGTGAGTCGACGGATACCGCGCCCTGCTGGATGAGTCGTACGGCCTCGGTGTTGGAAGCGGCGAGGCCGGCGGCGGCGAGGAGGCCGGGCAGCCACACGCCGCGGTCGGGGTCATAGCGGATCGAGTCATCGGCGAGGCTGATCCGTACGACAGCGACGTCATCGGGTGCGGCGTGCTCGCGGAAAAGGCGATCGAAGTGCGCTTCGGCCGATGCGGCGGCATCGTCGCCGTGATACAGGGCGACGACCCGTCGTCCGAGTTCGCGCTTGGCGGCATACGGGTCGACGCGGGCGATGCGCATGGCGCGGTCGAGGTCGTCGGTTTCCATGGGCAGGGCCAGCGCGAACCATTCTTCCAGGAGCTGGTCGGGAATCGACATTGTCTTGCCGAACTGCTCGTGCGGCGCCTCGGTGATGCCGATGTAGTTGTCGTACGATTTGGACATCTTCTGTTCGCCGTCGGTGCCGCGCAGCAGGGGCATGATGAGGCAGACCTGCGGCGGCTGTTCGTAGCGTTCCTGGACGGTTCGTGCAACGAGCAGGTTGAACTTCTGGTCGTTGCCACCGAGTTCGACATCCGCTCTCAATGCAACGGAGTCGTACGCCTGCATGAGCGGATACATGAACTCGGAGACGGAGATCGCTCGTTTGTCGGCGTACCGTCTGGCGAAGTCATCGCGCTCGAGCATTCGCGCTACGGTGTAGGTCGCGGTCAGCTCGAGGATACTGGCGAGGTCGAGGGGGGCGAGCCACTTCGAGTTGAACTCGACGCGGACCCGGTCGAGGTCGAGGATACGCCCGACCTGCGCGGCGTAGGTGGCGGCATTGGCTTCGATCTCCTCCGGCGAGAGACGGGGCCGGGTCTCGCTGCGGCCGCTGGGATCGCCGATGCGGGCAGTGTAATCGCCGACGACAAACACGACCTGGTGGCCCAGTTCCTGGAACTCGCGGAGCTTTCGGATCGACACGGCGTGTCCGATATGCAGATCCGGGCGAGTCGGGTCGAAGCCCTGCTTGATGACGAGCGGCGTGTCCTGCGCACGCGAGCGTTCGAGCTTGCGTACCAGCTCGTCCTCTGGCACGATCTCGAGCGCGCCTCGCCGGATCGTGTCCATCTGGTCATTGACCGTTGCGAATCTCGACATGGCGGGAAAGGTAGTCGGTCCTGCCGACTATGGAAGAGGTCGTTGACCGGATGGGCGTATCGTGGCGCTCACGACACCGGTCAGGACGGTGATTGCGGACCCGATGAACGCGAACCAGAATGTGTCGACCACGCGCGGCATCACGCCGAACTGCTGGGCGGTCCACAGGGCTCCCATGATTGCGATGGCGGTCACCATCCCCGTCAACGCGTCCCGCTCGGTCGCTTTGCGTGAGATGATGCCGAGGAGGAATCCGCCAAGCAGGCCGCCGTAGGTGAAGGACGCGATCTGGAGTGCGATGACAATGATCGGCGTCCCCTGCTGCACGAGCTGGAACAGCAGGGCTCCGCCGATGAGGACGGCGGCCCAGAACAGGGTGAGCCGCCGGCCGAGCCGAACCATCCAGGCATCGTCAGCGGTTCGGCCGGTGAGCGGCCCGATCACATCGTTGGCGAGTGCGCTGGACAGCGAGTTCAGCGATGACGACACGGTCGACATCATTGCGGCCAGGATCCCGGCGATAACCAGCCCGGCGAGTCCCGGCGCAAGGCTCTCGATGATGAAACGCGGGAATATCTCGTCCGGCGTGGTGAACGTCTGTCCGCCAAAGTGCGCGTAGAGGCCGGTACCGACGACGAGGAACAGTGCGAACTGTGCGAGTACGGCGAGGCCGCTGCCGATGATCGCCTTCTGCGCATCGCGCAGGTTCCGTCCCGCGAGCAGCCGCTGGACCATGAGGTGGTCGACGCCGTGCGAAGCCATCGACAGGAACGCACCGCCTATGAGGCCCGTCAGGATCCACTGCGGATCCGCCATTCCGCCATCGAGGTGCAGAATGGCGAACTTGTCATCGCTCGCCGCGGCCGCGGTGATGCCGGCCCAGCCACCAGGCACGAGGCGAAGAAGTGTGACCAGCGCCGCAACGCCTCCGAGCATGTAGATGCCGAGCTGGACGACATCGACCCAGATGACGGCGCGGAGCCCACCAACCCAGGTGTAGCAGGCCGTGATCACGCCGGTGACGACGATTGCCTGCCAGTACTCGACGCCGGTAATCAGGCGCACGGGGATGGCGGCGGCGAACATGCGAACGCTGTCAGCCACCGTGCGGGTCGCCATGAAGATGAGAGAGGCAAATCGGCGGGTAACTGTGCCGAACCGCTTCTCGAGGAGCGCGTAGGCCGTGATCAGTTCGCCATCGAAGTAGCGTGGCAGCAACAGGGCAGCGACGGCGATGCGACCGGCGAGGTAACCGATCCCGAGCTGGATGAACCAGTAGTCGGCCTGGTAGGCTGTGGCCGGCAGGCTGATGACCGTGAGCGCGCTGGTCTCGGTCGCGACGATCGAGAAGCAGATTGCCCACCATGGCAGGCCGCGTCCGCCCAGGAAGTAGTCACGCGCGGTCTGGCGCCTGCCGGCGAACGCGAAGCTGACCGCGATGACGCCGAGAATGTAGACCGCGATGACAACCGCATCGAGGGTCCGGAGGTCGGTCACGGTCGGCGCTGGCAGGAAGTCAACGCCGTGCGACGGGCCGGTCGGAAATCGATCGTTGCACCAGATCGGCGAGTTCGCGGCGCAACCGGGCGTGACGCTGATTGTCGCGCGTGGGGTTCACGCGATTCATCAGCAGTACCACGAATACGTCGCGCTCGGGATCCACCCAGATGCTGGTGCCGGTGAAGCCCGTGTGACCGAACGATCGGTCGCTGAACCAGTCACCAGCCGACGATTGGCCGGACGGCGTGTCCCAGCCGAGCGCGCGACTCGAGGCTTCGGACTGGCGGCTGGTGAACGCGGCGACCGTTTCATGCTCGACGATCCGCGTGTCAGCGGCGAGGCCGCCTTGCAGCAGCATCGCGGTGAAGGCGCCGAGGTCGCGGGCCGACGAGAACAACCCGGCGTGGCCAGCCACGCCACCGAGCGCGAATGCGTTCTCGTCGTGCACGATGCCTCGTACGTGGGCCATGCGGAACACGGTATCCAGTTCAGTCGGTGCAATACGGTCGCGCACGCCGTTGCCGCCGGCATCGCGCCACGTCAACGGCACGAAGCCGGTCTCGCGCATACCGAGCGGAGCGAAGACGTGTTGCTCGACGAACGCGTCCAGTGTCTGGCCAGAGATGCGTTCGATGATGAGTCCGAGGAGTATCGCGCTGAAGTCGCTGTACGCGGTGCGTTCGCCGGGCGAGGCAACGAGGGGCGCCGCGGCGATACGCTCGAGGTACGCCCGGCGGCCTCGTGCGGTACGCCAGAGCGGTGCGAAGGGTGGCAACCCGGAATCGTGGACGAGCAGGTTGCGAACGGTGATACGCGCGCGGTCGCCTTCGCTGCTCCACTCCGCGAGGTACCGGTTGATCGGCGCATCGAGGTCGAGCCGGCCGTCATCCACGAGGATCATCGCTGCCGTAGTCGTTGCAACGACCTTCGTGAGTGAAGCAAGATCCCACAGGGTGGAGTCGGTGACGGCCGCGGCATTGTCATTTTGATCCAGCCTGCCGTACCCCATCGAGTGAATGATGCGGCCGTGGCGACCGATCACGACGGCAGCGCCGGGCGCGGCGCCATCCTCGATCGACGACTCGACCAGGCTGTCGACGCGCGCGACAAGCGAGACGTCCATGCCGGCGTCGCCCGGCGCCGCGAGTTCCGTCGGCGCGCGTGCGTCACGCGCGAGCGGGCTCGCGGTGGGCGCGTACGTGGCTGAGTCGATCGTCATGCCATCGCCGATGCCATGAAGCGGCGGAATCGGTGCAGGCAACCGACCGTCAATGCGCGTGCGGCCGGTCAACGCACCGGCCGCGGCGACTTCCATGACGTCGGTCGGGCCCCACGCCAGAACGAATGTCGACGCATCGGCGAACTCCGTTATGACGTACGGGCTGCCGAACGCGACTATCATGACGGGCCTCGCGCGTGCGACTTCACCGATTGCGGCGCTTACGTCGGGCGCGACGGAGATCGGGCCGGCCCATGCGCCGACGCGAACGAATGGTGCGAACAGTACGATGTCGGCGTCATCGGCGAGTGCGCGCACACGTCTCAGCTCATCCTCACCGGCGCCGGGATCGATCGTGATTGTTCGCAGGTCGGCGATCGCGTCGCGGAGTGCGGCCGTGAACGCCCGGCCGGCGAAGATATCGTTGGGCGGCCGATAGACGATGGCGAGGATTCGCCGATCGGGAATCGGCAGCAGCGTCTGACGATCGCGGACGACGGTGATCGAACGTTCGGCTGCGCGCCGAGCGATCTCGCGGTGGCCGGGCGCGCCGATGACCTGTGGCAGCCGATCGATGTCGACGAGACGCTCGCGGTGCAGCCGCAGTGTCGCCTTCGCTTCGAGAACACGCCGGACAGAGCGGTCGATGCGCGCTTCAGTGATGCGCCCGCTGTCCACGGCCGCGACAATGGCGTCGATCGCGACGCCAACCTCGTCGGGCAGCATCTGGAGCAGCAGGTCGGCGCCCGCCTCGAGTGCGAGCACGGCCGCCTCTGTCGCGCCGAAACCATCGACTATCGCACCCATGTCGAGAGCGTCTGTGACGATCAGTCCACCGAAGCCAAGCGAATCTCGAAGCAGGCCCGTCAGAATCGGCGCATTGAGCGTTGCGGGCACCGAGTCGCCGACGAGGGCCGGGAACGCGATGTGTGCGGTCATGACGCCCGCGACTCCACCAGCGATCGCGGCGCGGTACGGTGGCAGCTCGACGGAATCGGCGCGTGCCATGGTCACGCCGATGACGGGCAGGTCGATGTGCGAGTCCGTCTCGGTATCGCCGTGGCCGGGAAAGTGCTTCGCGGTTGCGAGCAGGCCGGCCTGCTGCATGCCATCTACCGCAGCGGCAGCCATGCGCGACACAAGTTCCGTGTCGGCACCGTAGCTGCGCGTGTTGATGATCGGGTTCTCGGGGTTGTTGTTGACGTCGACGACGGGCGCGAAGTTCATGTGGACGCCGATGGCCCGAGCCTCGATGGCCGTGATCCGGCCGATCTCGCGCGCGAGCGTTGCATCGCCTGTCGCGCCAATGGCCATGGCTGGCGGGAACCGGGTACCGCCACCGTTGGAGAGGCCGTACGGCAGTACGACGCCGCCGTTCATCAACTGGCCCGGCCCCTCCTCCATATCGGCCGAGATGAGCAACGGGATGTCGGCCAATCGCTGGAGCATGTTGAGCTTGAGAGCGGCTTCGGCAGGCGGTCCGAGCGTTTCGATGAGGCCACCCACGCCGAGGTCCTCGACCCAGTAGCGGACGCGTGCGTACTCGGCGCTGCCGACGGTCATGAACGATCCACTCACGCGCGGCATGACGAGTTGTGCGACCTTGTGGCGCAGGTCGAGGCGATGCAACGTAGCGTCCACCCAAGCGGCATCGGCGTCGGACAGTCGGGCGCCGAGCGGTGACGTGGGTGCCGTTCGCGCAGTCTGCGTCGCGCACGAGCCCGCGCTCAGCGGCAACAGTGCAGTGAGAAGCAACCGTCGCAGCGGGCCTGGCACGCGGCAGGTGGGAATCACGCCCTCTTGATTGCAGGAGTGACCGGGACATGGGACCCGAGTTACGCGAAGGTACCGGAGCTGTTCGCCTGCTGCAATACGCGCTGGTCTGCGTGCTTGGCGTGGCCGGCTGTGGTGGCAACGATACGGGGCGGACCGAACCGCTCACGGCGGACGACACAGTGGTATCCGTGCGGCCGGGCATCGACGTACTCCTCGATGACAGTCTGCACCTCGTGTCCGGCAGGCGAGTCGGTCTCATCACGAATCAGACCGGGCTGACCGCGACCGGCGGAAGCACGATCGATGCGCTGCATGGCGAAGCCGGCGTCAGTCTGGTGGCGTTGTTCAGTCCGGAGCATGGCATACGCGGCGTTGCCGCACCCGGCGTGGCGATCGACAGCGGGATGGATGCATCGACGGGGCTGCCGGTGCATTCGCTGTACGGCGAGACGCGCAAGCCGACGCCTTCGATGCTCTCGGACATCGACGTGCTGGTGTTCGATATCCAAGACATTGGCGCGCGCTACTACACATACCTGTCGACGATGGCACTCGCGATGGAAGCGGCGAGCGAAGCGGGCATCCCGTTCGTGGTGCTGGACCGGCCGAACCCGATCGGTGGCGAGGCAATGAACGGGAACGTGCTGGACCCGGCTTTCGCATCGTTCGTCGGACCGTACGCGGTACCCATGCGTCACGGGCTGACGCCGGGCGAGTGGGCTCGCCTGGTGCACGCCCGATTCGGCGTCGAAGCCGATCTGAGAGTCGTGCCGGTGGCTGGCTGGAATCGTGCCGTCTGGTTCGACGGGACCGGACTGCCGTGGGTCGCGCCGTCGCCCAACATGCCGGACCTCGAGAGTGCGACGCACTATCCGGGCACGTGTCTGTTCGAAGGCACCAACCTGTCGGTGGGACGGGGTACGGACCGCGCGTTCCAGCAGATCGGTGCGCCATGGCTCGATGCGGCGGCGGTCATCGCGGCACTCGATGCGATGGATCTGCCCGGCATCCGTTTCGAGGCCACGGTGTTCACGCCGGTGTCACCCGGCGACGGGAAGCATGACGGCGTCGAGTCGAACGGCGTGCGCTTCATTGTCACCGACCGCGCGACCTACGACCCCGTACACGCCGCCGTGGCTGCACTGATCGCGATTCGCGACTTGCATGCGGCGTTCCAGTTCAACGCGGCCGGCTTCGACCGGCTGGCGGGCACGGACAGGCTGCGCCTGGACATCGAAAGCGGTGCATCGGCCGGCTCGATCGTGGCCGGCTGGTCGGACGCGTTGGAGTCCTTTGCGACCCTGCGCCGACCGCATCTGCTCTACGATGAGCCTCGGTGAGAGTCTGGCGAGCCGCGTCGCTCGCCCGGGTCTGTTGCCACCCTGATGGGGCACGTCTACCTTGGCCGATCGCTGCGGCCCGGACTCGCCGGCCGCTCGCCGGCAACTCCAGCGCGATCGTCCAGACATGAGCGACCCGTCGTGGGTGTCCCTCATTCCACCGCTGCTCGCGATCGTGCTCGCGATCGCGACCCGTCAGGTCTATCTCTCGCTCGCCGCAGGCATCTGGGCCGGGTGGACGGTGCTGGCCGACTGGAATCCCGCCGCCGGTCTGGCCGATGGCATCCAGGGCACTGTAGCGGTGCTCGCCGATGATGGCAGCGCGAAGGCGATCCTTTTCACACTCGCGATCGGCTCGCTGATCGCCACGATCGAGGCGTCGGGCGGCGTACGCGGGTTTGTGGACCGCCTCGAGCGCGGCAACTGGGTCAACTCGCCGATCCGGGCGCAGTTCCTGTCGTTCATCGTTGGCATCGTGATCTTCATCGAGTCGAACATCACGGTGCTCGTGGCGGGCGCGATCGGCCGTCCGCTGTTCGACCGCTATCGCATTTCGCGCGAACGACTGGCCTACATCATCGACTCGACGTCCGCGCCGATCTGCATACTCGTTCCGTTGAACGCATGGGGCGCGTACATCCTCGGCATTCTCGCGAGTCTCGGCGTGGCCGATCCGCTCGGCGTGTTTCTGGGGGCCGTACCGCTGAACCTGTATCCGATCGCCGCCATCATTCTCACGGCGGTCGTGATCCTGGCAGGCCTGAACCTCGGACCGATGCGCAAGGCCGAGGAGCGGACACGGGCCGGCCAGGTGCTGTGGGAGGGAGCGACGCCCATGGTCGACGAGTCGGTGCTCTCGCCGCCGCCCAACGACAGGATCCCGCCGCGCGCCCGCAACATGTTCGGGCCGATCATCGCGATGGTTCTGATGATGCCGATCGGCCTGCTGATCACGGGAGACGGCGACCCGCGCGCGGGCAGCGGCTCGACCAGCGTACTGTGGGCAGTGCTGTTCGGCCTGGCCGTCTCCTGGATCATGCTCAGGGCGCAGAAAGCGTACACGGTCGATGAACTTGTTCGGCTTGCCCTGAAGGGAGCGGGCGGCCTGGTCAGCATGGCGCTGGTCCTGCTGCTCGCGCTTTCGCTCGCGGCCGTCGCGAACCGGCTCGGTACCGGCGCCTGGGTCGCTCAGGTAACGATGGGCGTACTCCCTCCGTTCCTGTTCCTCCCGCTCATCTTTGTCGTCGCGGCATTCGTCGCGTTCTCGACCGGTACGAGTTGGGGCACGTTCGCGATCATGCTGCCAATCGCGGTGCCGGCCGCATCCACTCTCGGCCTGCCGCTCGCGCCGTTCCTTGCTGCTTCCCTGTCCGGCGGCATCTTCGGCGACCACGCATCGCCCATCAGTGACACGACGATCATCTCCTCG
Organism: Longimicrobiales bacterium; assembly: GCA_035513345.1. Taxonomy (GTDB): domain Bacteria; phylum Gemmatimonadota; class Gemmatimonadetes; order Longimicrobiales; family RSA9; genus DATKCF01. The sequence continues at coordinate 138 of DATKCF010000188.1, read as the reverse complement.
ATGGCGGCCGCGACCGATCACATTGACCACGTGCGGACGCAGCTTCCCTACGCCCTCCTTGCCGGCCTGGTCGCGATCATCGGATTCGCCGTAATCGGGGCGACGCTCTGAGTCTCCGAGGGCTTCGGAGGAAGCCGC
>DATKCF010000187.1:0-4411 GCA_035513345.1 Longimicrobiales bacterium | reverse complement strand
CATGTGTTAGGCACGCCGCCAGCGTTCGTCCTGAGCCAGGATCAAACTCTCCAATAGAAAGTTATGAACAGCTCGTTTCGAACGCCTACGTTCTAAATTCGACCGTGCGTTAGACGGTCTGTTGCAGGCATTCGGAATTATTACCTTTGCCTTGAATCCCTGCGTCCAGACAGGCACTGCGAGCAGCGCCGGACGCGTGACCACCGGAAGGTATACCGGCGGTCGGGACCCACACGAACATGTACGACCCTGATTGTCAAAAAGCGAGATTTCGGGTCGGCGATCGGAACTCATGACGAGTTTCGCGCCGAGCATTTAATTATAGCGGCGGGACCGTGCTCAGTCAACCCCAGTGCGAGGCGTCCGCGACACGGCGCCGGGCCGGACCGGAAATATAACGGAACCCGGCCAGCGATCAACCTGCCATGACGAGCGCGCCAGCCAGCCGTGGTCCGGCTGCGGGCGTGCGGCGTCGCGCCGGGCGTGAGCAGTTGGAAGCGAGTGCTACTCCTCCTCCTCGTCTTCCTCCCAGTCCTCCTCGTCCCAGTCCTCGTCGTCGTCCCAGTCCTCGTCGTCGTCCCAGTCTTCGTCGTCGTCCCAGTCCTCGTCGTCGTCCCAGTCCTCGTCGTCGTCGTCGTCGTCCCAGTCCTCGTCCTCTTCCCAGCCCTCTTCCTCGTCGTCATCGACGGCCACGATGTCGAGATCGGTCCGCCAGCGGGGCAGCCGGCGCAGTTCCAACAGGTCCGCCATTTCGCTCTCCTTCGGCGCGTTCTGCAACCCGAGTCCAGTCCGAGAGGGCTCCCTCCCTTCGGACCGGCCAAGGTACACCGACAGGGCGTGGTGTCAAGAGTGACGATGAGGCCCGGCGTCCGGCCCCCGTAACGGCGTCAACCGACGCGCGAGGCCTTCTTGCGTTCGTGCAGCTTCAGGAAGCGCTTGCGCAGGCGGATGGCGGCGGGCGTTACCTCGATGAGCTCGTCGTCACCAATGAACTCGAGCGCACTCTCGAGCGTGAGCTGCATCGGCGTCTCGAGCAGGATCGCGTCATCGGCGCCGGCGGCGCGGATGTTCGTCAGCTTCTTGCCCTTCGTGACATTGACTTCCATGTCACCCGGCCGTGAGTTCTCGCCGACGATCATGCCCTCGTACACGGGTACGCCGGGCCCGATGAAGAGGTTGCCGCGGTCCTGCAGGTTCCAGAGCGAGAATGCGACGCTGACGCCGTCCGCCATGCACACGATCACGCCGCGGTCGCGGCTGCGGATGGTACCGGCCCACGGCCCGTAGCCGCTGAACCGGTGGTGCAGCACACCTTCGCCGCGCGTATCGGTGAGGAACTCGCTGCGGTAGCCGAACAGGCCGCGTGCGGGCATGCGGTACACGATGCGGGTGAGGCCCGAGCCCTCACTGGCGCCGCGCATCTCGAGCATCTCGCCGCGGCGGCTGCCGAGCACTTCGATGACGACGCCGACCCAGGCCTCCGGCACGTCGATCACGACCTCCTCGTACGGCTCGAGCGTCTCGCCGTCTGGACCAATCTTGGTGATGATGCGCGGGCGCGAGACAGCGAACTCGTAGCCCTCGCGGCGCATGGTCTCCATCAGGATGCCGAGGTGCAACTCGCCGCGGCCACTCACAGTGAACGTGTCCGGCGACGTCGTGTCCTCGACCCTCAGCGCGACGTTGCGCTCCAGCTCCTTGTACAGTCTGTCGCGCAGCTGCCGGCTCGTGACGTACTTGCCATCCCTGCCGGAGAAGGGCGACATGTTGACCATGAAATCGACCGAGATGGTCGGCTCCTCGACGGCGATGCCGGCGAGGCGTTCGGGTCGTTCCAGGTCGGTGATGGTCGCACCTATCTCGACGCCCTCGAGTCCGGCGAGCGCGACGATCTCGCCTGCCGCGGCCGACTCGACCTCGACCCGTTGCAGCCCCTCGAACGCGAACAGCTTCGAGACGCGGCCCTGGCGGTCACCCTCGGCGGGAGCAAAGCCGATGACGTCGTCGTTGCGGTGCTCGAGCAACAGGATCTGATCGCCGACGCTGACTGTGCCGCGCTCGATGCGGCCGATCGCAAGACGGCCCAGGTACGGTGAGTGGTCGATCGTCGAGACGAGCATCTGGAAGTCTGCGTCCGCATCGCCGGGCGGCGCGGGCACCGTCTTCAGCACGGCCTCGAACAGCGGTGTCAGATCCTTGCGCTCATCGCCGAGCTCGGCAATCGCGTAGCCCTCGCGCGCGGCGGCGTACAGGAACGGCGCGTCGAGCTGCGCCTCATCGGCCTCCAGTTCCATGAACAGCTCGAGCACCTCGTTGTGCACGCGCTTCGGGTCCGAGCCGTCGCGGTCGATCTTGTTGATGACGACGATCGGCTGCAGCCCGAGCGCGAGCGCCTTGCGGGTGACGAAGCGCGTCTGCGGCATCGGCCCGTCGAACGCGTCGACCAGGATCAGCACACCATTGACCATGCGCAGGATGCGCTCGACCTCGCCGCCGAAGTCCGCGTGGCCGGGCGTGTCGACGATATTGATCTTGTGCTCGCGCCAGCGCACGGACGTGTTCTTCGACAGGATCGTGATGCCCCGCTCCTTTTCGAGCGGGTTCGAGTCCATGACCCGCTCCTCCACGACCTGGTTCTCGCGGAACGCTCCACCCTGCCGCAGCATCTTGTCGACCAGCGTCGTCTTGCCATGGTCGACGTGAGCGATGATTGCAACATTTCTGATCATTGTGGCCTCTGCATCCGTGGTTGCCGCACAGCCATTGAGAATAACGGAAAGAGGTTTCCGGGTGTAGGTGGGGGGCCGTGCTGTGCGGTGCTATCCCTGCCCGTATCGCACCAGGCGTGACGGCCGGACACGTCCACGTTTACGTTTACAGGACCGGGTCAGGCCCACAGGGCATGTTTACGGGACCGTGTACGGGCACGGTCAGCGGCTGCACCGGTGGTCGCAGGGCAGGCCGCGAACTCCAACCAGATCGTGCCCGTACACGTAAACTCTGACCGTAAACCTGCGCATGGGCCTGACCCGTGCCTGTAAACGTGAACGTAAACATCCCCACCAGAACAGCTTGGCGGCGCACCGCGCTCACCAACTGGAGTCCCGGAAGAGCCGACACAGGTTGAGGGCGGACATCTACCGCGCGTCGTCCCGTGGAGCGTAGCCGATCTCGCCTCGCGTTCTGCGCAACGGGACCATCGTGCGGTGCTCGATCTGCACGGTGACATGACTGACCTCGAACTCGTTGTGCATGAGCTCATGGATCTCGCCAATGGCCTCCTGGTGCCGGGCCGCGTCGCGGATCACGGCGTGCCCGCTCATGGCGAGGTATCCGCTGGTCACGGTCCAGATGTGGAGATCATGCACCTCCTCGACACCGTCCAGCCGCATGATCGCGGCGTGCACGGCGGCCAGGTCGATGTGCCGGGGCACGGCTTCGAGCAGGACATCGACGGACTCGCGCACGAGACGCCACGCGCCAACGAGGATGAGCAGTGCCACGAACACCGAGATGAGCGGATCGGCGGGCGCCCAGCCGGTCGTGATGATGACGATGGCCGCCGCAATCGCGCCGACAGAGCCGAGCAGGTCACCGAGCACGTGCAGGTACGCACCGCGCACGTTCAGGTTGTGGCCGGACGAGGAGTGCAGCAGGAACGCAGCGACGACGTTGACGAGCAGGCCGCCCGTCGCGACGACGAGCATCAGCGGCCCTGCGATCTCCTGTGGCTCCCGGAGGCGCGCCCACGCCTGCCAGAAGATGACGGCGGCAATGATGATCAGCGTGGCACCGTTGACGAGTGCGGCGAGGATCTCGATGCGCATGTAGCCGTAGGTCTTTTCGGGCGTGGCCGGCCGGCGCGCGAACCAGAGCGCAAACAGCGAGAGTGCCAGCGCGGCGACGTCGCTCAGCATGTGACCGGCATCGGCCATCAGGGCCAGCGAGTTCGCAATCCAGCCACCGACGAACTCGACGACCATGAACGTGGCCGTCATCACGAGCACGATCAGCAGCCGGCGCCGCCCGAGATCACGGTAGTGGTCATGCGCGTGGTCATGCGCGTGGTCGTGCGCGTGGTCATGCGCGTGGTCGTGCGCGTGGTCGTGGTGGTTCATCAGTGCGCGCCGACGCGGTCGATGAACACGGCATTGACCGGGATGGTCCAGACCCAGGCGACGGCGATATCGAACGTGCGCGGCGTGAGCTCGAGTTCGGCGCCGGTCCCCGTTCGCGCCATCAGGATTATCGGCTCGCCGGCCGGCACGGGCGCCATGGTCGTGATGGAATCGGGCGGCGCGCGGCCGATGCGGGTGCCGGCGGCGGGCAGTGTCGTCATGCGGTAGAAGATGGCGAGCGGCTCGGCCGAGCGGTTGTCGACAATGACGGTCGCGAGGGCCGCGCGCGCGCG
>DATKCF010000186.1:0-10112 GCA_035513345.1 Longimicrobiales bacterium | reverse complement strand
AGAAATCGACCTGCCGCCGCGCATGTCGATCCGGGACATCTCGCCGTTCACGAAGGCACGCCTCACCCCCGGGACCCGGGTGAGGTAGTCACCCACCCGGGTGGTCTGGCTGGCTTCCAGATCGGCGCGGGTGATGTAGATGCCGTGGCCGCGGGCGGCTCGGTCGTAATACCCGACATCGAGGAGACGGCGGGACCGCATTTCCACAGAGATTGGCGCAAGCGCGATGGGCTCGATGGCGATCGGGATCAGCAATTCGACGTGGTCGTCGGTGTCGAGGTCGAGCGTTTCAACCCGTTCCGCGTATCCGAGATGGGAGATGCGAAGTGTGCGCGCCCCGGCGTGCACGGCGGTGAAGTGGAACCTGCCCCCGGCCGCAGTCACCTGACGCGCGGTGTCCAGCAGAACGAGCGCACCAACGATGGGTCGGCCCGTGCTGGCCTCGACGATTGCGCCGGTCACGACTGCCTGCCCGACGATCGGTGTGGAACTGAACACCGCGCAGAGCAGCAACACTGCCAGAAGATGGACTCGAGAAGGGAGTCGCATCGAGCACTCCATCCGCAGGAAGGATCAGCACCGCCCGATCGGCCGCCGTTCACCCTTCGATCTACCCTCCAGCGCGTAGATGATCCAGTCGCCGACGAAAGTCCCGAGGTTCTCGACCGGCATCACCTGATCCGTGGAACAGCGGTTTCTGATCCGTGACGGCAGGCCGATCTCACGTCGCACGTCATCAGGGGCTTGTGCGCGGGCCTGGATCTCGAGAATCGCCCTGCACGACATGTCGGTAGTGGTTCCGGGCATCTGATCACACATCGCGTTGCCCATGCGCGGCGTCAGCAGGATCTGCAGTTCATCCTCGACGCTCGTAGTGACGTGATTCCCGAAACCACGCTCGGTCAGCCGCGCCTTTACCAGCTCGGCAAGCCGAACCGGATTACCGTAGCGACGGTCCGCCGACAGGTTGCCAATACCGCCGACGCGCTCCCAGTCGACAACGACTGCGCAGGGCACGTCGCGGCACGGCACGGTGTTCTCCAGCTCGCCCTGTGTCATGGCCGGGGCGTGGGAGCAGGCTCCGATCACCAACGTAGCGAGCAGGTACGTCCTGTGCACGCTCGTTTCGCCTCCGTCAGCTAAGGGGTCATTGTCGTCCGCGCCCGAAAACGAGCGTGCCCAACCACCGCGACAGCGGCATCACCACGGCCGTCGGAGGCGGGTCCGTATCGTCATCGCCCGTGCCGCCGACGACCTGGTCGATGCCCTTGATCACCGCGAATACACCGGCGCCAGCCCCGACGGCAAAGAGCACGGTCCTGACGGTGGACAGCTCTCTGCTCTCGATCGACTGGATCTCCATCCTGGCGAGCCGGATCGTGTCGCGGATCTCGATGTCCTGAAATGTGGTCGAGCTGCGCGCGACGAGGATGTCCAGCGCAAGCGAATCCGACCCGGCTTCCACCACCCTGCCCTCGTAATGCAGAATCGGATCATACAGGCCTTCACTGTGCCTGATCGCCGCCTCCGACGTCAGCCGCGCGCGAATATCAGCGCCCGGTGTCGGTGTTTGCAGCGGTGTGTAGCTGTAACAGCCGGCGAAGAGCAAACAGCTGGCCGTACACAGGAGATCGAAGCGCCTCATAGCACCTCGATCTCCTGTGTCACCGCCTGATTGAACATGTACACGAAGCGGAACGGCGCTCCTTCGATCAAGATGCCACCCTCATCGAACTGCTTTCGATCATCCAGGTAAACCTGCATGGTGAGATTCTGCACGTCGACATCGAGCCTCGCCGCCTCGGCAAAGAACCGGTGATCCTCCTGGATGTCGAATGTCCGCCTGTACGGCAGCGTCGTGACGATCGTATCTGCCTCGAAGAGCTGGACGCGTGTCACACCCTCCTCGTTCACGGCCGACACGAATACGGTGGACGTGATGATGCGAACTTCCGTTTCCGCATCGCCGTCGATGACGACCCGCGCCTCTTCCGGCGCCGGGTTGTCCAGCAGCAGGCCGCAACCACCGCCTACCAACACGGCCAGCATCAGAGCCATGTATTGTCTCATCACCGCCACTCCGATGGGCGACGCGGTCCTCGGCGAACCTCGGACCGCGTCACCCTCTAGCGCTGCTCTGCCGTGCGAAACGTTCAGCAGTCCGGGATCTCCGGATTCGAGTCCTTCTCGATGCACGTGATCGGGAGCAGCACGCCCGGCGTCTCGACCATATCCGACTGCGGAGCCCACAGCGGATCCGTGATGCCGAAGCGGTACATGTCCAGCATCCGTACGCCGGTCACGAACAGCGCCGCCCGCCGCTCGTAGATCAGCATGTCGAGCGCCGGGATCTGGGCCGCCCAATCGGTCAGGCCGTCCTCCGCACGCACCGCGTTGATGTGCGTCGCGAACGTCGTCATGTCCGAATCCCGCAGTGCATCCTCGGCCACGATCAGGTGCATGTGCTTGGCGGAGACGATCGTGAGCGGCGAATAGACCGAGCCCGCGATCCCGATGTTCGTGTCGCCCTTCCACTCCTGCAGGAAGCTCAGAATGCGTGGATCCGGGATGTCATCGATCGGGTCCATGAGCTTGATGCCCAGGATCGTCTTCGGTGCCGCCGCGTTCACAAGGACGACGCTCGTCGTGTCGAACTGCTGTTCACCGCGGCTGTTGATCTCGCTCGCCATGTAGTTCGAAAGCGTTGACGAGCTGAACTCGATCTGGTAGCGCCAGTCATCGCCCACGCGCGCAAGCACGGCCAGCGCGTCGGAGACTGCGCCGGCCGCGTCCACCAGCGGATCCGCGGTGTTCGGGGTCGGCTTGATCTTGGCCCACTGTGCGCGTGAGTGCCGCGCACGCGCACGCATTGCGAGGGACCGGTTGATCAGCGCGTCGTCACTCAACGCCTGCGCGAAGGTCACGGCGTCGTCCAGGTACGAAATCGCCTGGTCGAACACGGTCGCCATCTGGGCGGGCCCGACGGCCGGTTTTGCTTCGTCCTTGTTCGAGAAGGCGAAGTCCTCCTGCGTTTCGCCAATGACCGTGTAGATGATGCCGGCCTGCAGGTACGCGCGGGCCCGGTCCGTCAACATCGCGTTGGTGGGTGTCTCCGCGGCGTGGCCATCGAGCGTAGTCACGGCGAGGTCGGCGAGCCAGCGCGCCTGGGCGACCTGCGGGAACGCCGCGTCCGTGAATTCGTTCGCGGGGTTCGACACGAACCCCTGGTCGAGCTGACCCCAGGCATCGCGTGAACCGATCCACACGATCTCGTCCGTTGCGATGAGGTAGCCGAGCCATTGCGTCGCGATGCCGCGCGCGTTCTGTGCTACCGCGCCATTGACGAGGGCGTTCGCCGCAGTTGCAGCCCCGATGCTTTCCTCGGTGAGGTTGTTCGGGTTGTTGACGTCCAGAATGTCGCAGGCCGGCATGAGGATCAGCCCTGCAACCAGCGCCGGCACGAGCCTGATCGATCGATTCGTCATCATTGCGCCCTCCTCAGAAGCTCACGCGGGTGGAGAAGGTGATCCGGCGAGGGATCGGGAGCTGCCAGAGATCCGTGTTGTCGAGGAAGTTGCAATCCAACCCGGCGTCGCAGCGGCCGTTGGTGACCGCTTCCGGATCCATGCCCGTGTACGCGTCGTTGACCCAGAGCGCCAGATTGCGAGCGCCGACGCTGAGCTGTGCGCTCGCGAGCCCGAACCGGGCGACGAACGGCGTCGGCACGCGATACGTCACCGACAGCTCCCGCCAGCGGACGTGGTCCGCCGGGTTGATCGAGTTGATTCCGTCGAGCGGCGCGAGGCCCTCGCACTGGTTGGCCCAGTCGATCGCCGATTCCAGGCGTGCGTCGGCCGTGCTCGACGGATTGCGCATGACGGAGAGCAGCTTGACGCAATTCTCCGTGTTGCGACCGATGCCCGCGTGCGTGCGGCGGAACTCGCCGGACAGGTCGTGCGACACGAAGTTGCCCAGCTTGAACTCCCAGAGGCTGTTCACCTCGAAGTTGCCGAGGAAGCCGAGGTTGAAGCCGACCGTGCCCTGCCAATCCGGCGTCGACTTGCCGAGGTACGTCGCCAGAGAGCCCTCGCCGCAGTTGTGCGAGGCGAGCCCACTGGTAGGCGTACCGAAACCACTGTTGGCGACCACGAGCGGCTTGAATTCGCCGGGGTCGCGCGCCACCGCGAAGTACGCGAGCGCATCGTCGCGTGATGGCTCCGTGCAGCTGCCGTCCAGGTTGAGCGGGATGGCGACATCCGCGGTCTTCGCACCGAAGAACGAACCCGGCGCGAACCCCTCGACCAGGTACTGACGATAGCGAGAGTAGCTGCCACCGGTCTTGAGTGCCGGGGCGCCGCCCATGTCGGTGATCTCCTGCTGCAGGTAGGCGCCGTTCACGAATAGATTGATGCTCAGGTTCCGGCTCTCGTACACCGTACCCTGGGCGCCGAGATCGACGCCGTGCTTGTGGAGCTCGCCGATGTTGTCCAGCTGTCGGTTGATGAAGCCGCCGCTGACCGCGAACTGACGCGAGACGATCGCGTCCTGGACGTCCGCCGTCCAGTACGTGATGTTGAAGCTGGCGCGGTCGTTGAACAGCCCCACCTCGGCTCCCGCCTCGATCTCGGTCGCGACCTCGGCCCTGAGGTTCTGGTTGCCCAGGTTGTCCGGCCGGACGCCAGGACCTTCGGTGGACGGCTGCGGCTCATACGTCGTGAACTTCGCGAACGAGCTCGGCTGCAGACCCGACTTGCCGATCGCGGCGCGCAGCCGGATCGTCGAGAACGTGTCGCTCGTCCAACCGAACGCCTGGGTGGGCAGAATCGATGCGTTCAACTTCGGATAGAAGGCGGTGTTGAACGCCTCACCGAACGCGCTGTTCGCGTCCCAGCGCGCGCCCGCCGTGAGGAATGCCCAGTCCCGCCAGCCGACCTGGTTGTCGAGGTAGACACCGACCTGCGTGTTGCGGTTCCAGAACTCGCCGATGAACTGGTCGGCGCCGGCGCCCGCAACCTCGAGTCCTGGACCGGGGAAGCGTACGCCGGTGCCGTTCCGGGTCGTGGCCTGTCGCAGGAAGCCCTGACTGCCCGCCAGCAAGCGGTTCGTGATGTCGTCGGCGAACCGAGCCTCCCATGATGCCTTGAAGTCGGCCGTAACCACGCGAATCCGCTGCTCACTGATGAATCTCAGGCCCTCCACGTGGGCTGTGACGTATTCGTTGACGTTCCAGCCGAACGGCCGGAAGAACGTACCCGACTCGTTGACGAAGTCGATGCCGAACGTGCCGTCCAGTCGCAACGGCGTGATCGGTGTGTAGTTCACGTTCACGCTGCCCGTGAAGTGGTTGGCTTCGGTCTCGGGAATCTGGTAGATCGACTCGTTGGCCGTGATGAACGCGCCCGTGCCGTAGAGGTTCTCCTTCGGGCAGAGCGGGCCGACCTCGCCGCACGCGAGACGCAGGTGCGTCTGCGTCAGGTTCGGCCACACGCCGTAGATGTTGTTGCCGTTGTTCGGCGTGGTCTGGTTCATCTCCGAGTACATCGTGTTCACGCCGATGCGCACCTTCTCGATCGGGCTCACGACGATGTTCGCCGCCGCCTGAGCGCGCGTCTGCGTGTCGTTGATCTTCTCCAGCCCGATGTCCGGGAACAGATCGCCGAATGCGGCCGGGCCATCCTCATCCGTGAAGCGGCCGGTTACGAAGTAGTTGACGAACTCGCTGCCTCCGGTCACCGAGACCGAGTACGCCTGGTGATGCCCGGTGTCGAAGTACGTGGGCAGGAGGTCGACCGTGAACGGCTCGTACAGATCGACGTTCAATCCCCAGCGATCCTGGATGCGCGTGATGTCATCGTCGGAGTACGCGAAGTCCCAGAGCGGCTCGACCCGATTGAGCGGCATGTCGATGGCCGTCTGATCGACCTGAACCGTGAAGCGAGGGGCACCGGCGCGTCCCTTCTTCGTGAAGATCTGAATCACGCCGTTCGATGCTTCGGTGCCATACAGCGTCGCGGCGGCAGCACCCTTCAAGACCTCGATCCGCTCAATCGACTCCGGCGGGATGTCGTCCAGCTTGGACGCGCCTCCTTGGGGGGTCTGAGAGCTGAAGGCCGTGTTGTCGACGCGGATCCCGTCGACGTAAATGACCGGCTCGTTGTTCTGCGAGAGGCTGGACGAGCCGCGGATCCGGATGCGCGCGCCCTGTCCCGTGTACCCTCCGGACGGCAGCACCGCGACGCCCGGCTCGCGCCCGGCAAGCAGTTGCGAGACGTCGGATACGGACGCCGTGTTCGCCCTGTCCGCATTGATCGAGACGATCGAGTTGCCGAGCTTCCTCCTCTCGGTCCCCATACCCGCGCCCGTAACGACGATCTCGTCCAGCGCGATCGCCGTCTGGGAGAGTGACAGGTCCACGGTGACGAGTGCGCCTGCCGGCACCGTCACTTCCTGCACGGCCTGCCTGTAGCCGATGCGCTGCGCGGTGACGCTATGCGTTCCTGCAGGCACGCTCTGGAGAAGGTACCGGCCATCGGAGTCGGTCAGATTCCCGATCCCGGTCGGCGGGATGAAGACCTGGACGCCCACGAGTGGCCGGTTCGTCGCCGCGTCGATCACGCGCCCCTGGACCCTTCCCGTCTGTTGGGCCGCGAGCGGCAACGCGAGCACCAGATACAGGCTTCCCAGCACGGTAGACCTTAACATACGTGTGCGCATCATCCGACCCTCCTTCGGGGGGAGTTAGGAATCATCCGGAGGGAGTCGACCCCCGGAAACGAAGCGGGACGCGACCCTCTCGGGGCCTGCAAATCTGAAACGGATTTATCGGTAACCGCGCCGGTCATGCTGGGCGGCAGCGAACGAGGGTGAGCGCTGAACAACCAGTGTATGTCCGGGCGGCGAGCCGTGTCAACAGTCAGATCGGCAAGAAGCTGCTGACGGAGACAGGCGGTCGATCGAAGCTCGCCTGTGCGAGGATCTGGAAGCGGGAGATCTCATCCGTCGCACCGGAGGGTCCAGGAAGCTCCGACACGCGCTGAAGGGCGGTGGGAAGAGCGGGGGTGCGCGCGTGGTTTACTTTGCCGATGAAGAGTGCGAGCGCGTGGACATGATCCTCGCGTACCGGAAGGGCAAGAAGGAGACGCTCACAGGGGGCCGAGGAAAACGAGCTGCGCAAGTTGGCGGGCGAGTTGACGAACGAGGGAAGTTGACCGGCGCCCGTGTGACGCGCGCGAAGGTGACGGCCCGACGCGTCGGCGTCGTCCCGCCTCCCAGGTTCGGGGAGCGCGACGTGCAGCGCGTGCGGGAGGACCTGGGACTGTCCCAGACCGTATTCGCCGAGCTGATCGGGGCGAGCGTGTCGACGGTGCGGGCCTGGGAGCGAGGAGCCAGGCGGCCTTCCGATATGGCCCGGCGGCTCCTGGAGCTGGCGGAGCGCCAGCCGGAAGTCTTCGAAGAGGACCTGACGCCTTCCGGGTGACCGTCATGACGCGGCGGGCCACCGATCGGGACGTCCACGGGCCTCTTGCGGCCGGTGGCGGCGGACGCTAACGAGAAGCGCACGGCAGCGTCTTTCCTCTCTCCGGAGGTCCCATGCGCGTGTTCCGGTGTACACCCGTCGTCGCCGCGGCGCTCCTCGCCGCGTGCGGGTTCGCCAGTCAGCCGCTGTCCGAGGAGCGGACGCAGGAGATCGCGAACGAGGTCGAGGTGGCGCACGCCGCGCTGCTGGATGAGGGGCGGCGCGCGGACGCCGACGCGATGATCCCCTTCTCCGATGAGGGCCGGTTCCTCTTCAACGGCGTGGTCCGCCGGGGAGAGCGTCCATGAACATCGGCGTGAAGACCTCCGGGCTGCACCACGTCTCGCTGCGCACGAGGGATCTGCCCCGCTCGCGCCGCTTCTACCACGAGGTGCTGGGGTTCGCGGTGGTCTTCGAGACGGACGATCTCTGCCTGGTGAAGGCGGGCGGCGCCATGATCGGGCTGCGGGCTCCGACGTCCGAGACCGCGGCGGGCGACGCCTTCGACCCGTTCCGGGTGGGGATGGATCACGTGGCGCTCGGCTGCGAGAGCCGGGAGGAGCTGGACCGCGTGGCGGCCGCCCTCGAGGCGGAGGGGGTGTGGACCACCGGCGTGAAGGAGCTGGCGGCGTTCGGGGCGCACTACGTCGCGTTCAAGGATCCCGACGGCATCAAGCTGGAGCTGTGGCTGGACGGCTGAGGCCGGAGGCGGGCGCGTCGGTCCCGAGGAGGCGCGTGCCGCCGGCGACGCGGAAGCTGGCGGCCGCGCGCTCGTGGCGCGCCCGCACGCGTTCCAGCCACTCCTGGAACCGCGGCAGCTCGCGCAGCCCGTCCAGCCAGGGGTCCCGCGCCGCAGCGGGGAAGCAGAAGTAGCCGGCCTCCAGCGAGCGCCCGAGCCCCTCGAGCGCGTCGTCCGCGACGTTCATGTAGGCGAGCTGCCGGGAGACGTAGTAGATCCCCTCACCGTCGCGCTGGGCGGCCGTGCCGCGGCGGATCATGGCGGTGCTCTCGGAAACGTTCCCCTCGAGGAACGCCCGCAGCGAAGTGATATAGACGAGCACCAGCGAGCGTTCGGGGATGAGACTCTCCCGCGCCCGGAGCCGCTCCAGGGCCTCCTCGCCACGCCCGAGCGCGGTCAGCGCCACGGCTTCCATGTAGCCGATGTCCGCCGCGTTGTACGCGCCCAGCGCGGCCTCGTAGTCCCCGGCCATGAAATGCGTATGGGAGATGCTGGTGCGCACCTGGGGGTCCAGCTCCCGGGCGAGCGCGTCGGCGCGGACCGAGGCGTCCAGCAGCCCGCAGAAACGGCACGCCTGCACCAGGCCCGCCAGGAGATCGGCGTGGGGCCCGCTGGCATCGAGGCGGCCCAGCAGCCGGACCATGGCCTGCTCCGCTCGGTTCGTGTCCACCTCGAAGTCGGCGTAGAGCGAGTGGGCCAGGGGGAGGTCCGGGTTCAGCTCCAGCGCGCGACGGAACGCGGCCTCGGCCCGCTCGGAGTGCTGCCGTGCCACCGCCGGGTCGTCGGAGTACTTCGCGATCAGCCGGTGGGAGCGCGCGGCCCGGGCCCAGGCGGGGGCGTAGCCGGGGTCTTCCGCCAGGCACTCCAGGTAGAGCTCCAGGGCGGCGCCCCACTGGCTCACCTGGACGCTCAGCTGGTTGGCGCGCAGGTAGAGCTCGTACGCGCGGGGACTCGCTGGGGCGTCCCGCCGGAGCTGGCGGTGCTCGCGCGGCGAGAGGGGCAGCGCGAGGGACTCCACGACGCGCGCCGTGACCTCTTCCTGCAGGACGAAGAGGTCCTGCACCTGGGCGCGCGAGCTCTGCGACCAGAGGAGGGTCCCGTCGCGGGCGTCCGCCAGCTGCGTCCGCACTTCCACTTCCGGCCCCGCGCGGAGCAGGCTTCCCGTGAGGACCACGTCCACGTCCGCCTCCTCGACGAGCACCCGCAGGTCCGTCCCGGGGTCGTAGCGGGCCGCAGCGATGCTCGAGCGCACGATGAGCGAGCGCAGCCCGGCGAGGGTACAGGTGATGGCGTCTGGAAGTGCGAAGGCGAGGAAGTCCGTCTCCGCGTCAGGACGCAGGACACGGAAGGGAAGGACGATCAGGCGACGCGCGCTGGCGGCGCCCCGGTGGGCGTCCTCTCCGTTGCCGTGCGGCGCGAGCCCGAGGGGCGCCGGTCCTCCGCTGTCCTCGCCCGAACGATCCCGCCGCGCGCCTGCCGAGGTCCACTCGTAGAGCCATGCCAGCGTGATGACCACCGGGAGGCCCAGAGCCGCCAGCCAGATCAGGAGACCCACCCTCTCCGCGGGCAGCCCCAGCGCGGGCACGATCACGTCCGCCACCTGGAGCATCAGCCACGCGGCCAGGACGTACGCCCCGCCCACCCGGAAGACATGGCGTCGGCGGAGCTCTGAAAAGAGCGCGCGCGGGCGAACCGGCGGTCGGGTCAAGGGAGGCCGGGCAGGGGAAATGGAAACGGAACCGCTGCCGCAAGATGCGCCGCCACACGGTGGTGCAGCAAGGTCTTCCGGCGGGGATTACGATCTCGAACTGCGAGCCCGGGTGGCGCTGCGCAGCTCGCCGAGCGTCTGGGCATCGC
>DATKCF010000185.1:0-10782 GCA_035513345.1 Longimicrobiales bacterium | reverse complement strand
CAATGATCCGTTCGCTCGCCCTGTGGGGCTGGGGCCAGGCGGCGGTCGGATCGTATTTCCGCGGCGGCGTGTGGTTCACGATGGAAGCCGGCACGGTGTACATGCTGTTCCGCACGATCGGCCGGCTCAATACGGCGAAGGACTTCCGCGGCAGGATCGAGACGTTCGCGCGGGACTCGCTGGACCACCTGATCGAGACGGATACGCTGGAGGCCGAGCGGCTGAGCAATCCGGTCACGTACGAACAGGCGCTGAGCGACGCGCCCGCCGTGGCGACCGCCCGCAAGCTGGTGAGCGCGCGGACGCAGCAGCGGCAGGACTGGGTGACCTATGCGATCTTCTTCACGCTGATGTCGGGCGTCGATGCGTATGTCAACGCGCACCTGTCAGACTTTCCGACGACGATCACGACCGAAGCCCGGCGCGACGGCTCCGTGTCGCTCAGCCTGCGGGTTTCACTTCCGTCCTGGCTGGGCGGGACGCCTCTGCGACCGGCCACCGGCTCATCTCCGGTCTACCCGATCCGTCGATGGTGACGTAGGTGAAGTGCGTGATCCAGTCACCCGTATTGATATAGTACCTGCCCGCATCGACCTCGATCAGTGCCGGAATATGGGAGTGGCCGCAAACGACCCACGCGAGCGAAGGTTCGCTCTCGAGCTGTCGCCTCGACCAGTCCTCGAGGAACGCCGCACGGCTGCGCTGATGCTCGTCGATTTCGCCACGCGTGTCGGTCCGTGAGACACCTTCGGCGATGCGAAGACCCAGCTCCGGATGCAGCGCGCGAAACGCGGCGATCGTGAGCCGGCTTCGCAGGATCGTCTTCAGCACGCGATACCGAAGGTCGCCAGTGCCCAGGCCATCGCCGTGAGCCACCAGCGCCGGCCTGCCCGCCAGAGTCGTGCGGAACGGCCCCGTCCGGAACATTACGCCGACTTCCTCGCGCAGGAACCGGCCGCCCCATGCATCATGGTTGCCGCCGGCCAGGGTGACGGGGATGCCGGCCTCGACCAGACGCGAGAGCGCAGCCAGGACGCGGAAATGGCGGCCGGGAATGATTGTGCCGTACTCGAACCAGAAGTCGAAGAGGTCGCCGGCAAGCAGGAGGGAGGCGCCGTCGCGGCCGACGTGTTCGAGGAAAGAAACGAACGCACGCTCGGTCGCGTCGGGAACCGCGCCCAGGTGGACGTCCGAAGCGATATACTCGAATCCGGCCATGGGCGGCGAAGCTACCCGCCGCCCGAACGGTGGCACAAGGGCGCCCCGCATGGCGATGACCGCCGGGGCCCGGTTATTCTGGAGACATGACTTCGAACCGGTGGACCCGATCCACGACGCCGATGATCCAGCAGGACGCCTCGCAGCTCGCCGCCTCGCCGGCCGCGGGGGCTGGCCGACCGCGCAATCCGGGGATGCCGCTCGAACTGGACCAGGTGCGCGATGTGCGCGTGAACCGCAGCGCCGCGGAGCGACGTGCGGCCACGATCGGCACGCGGCGCACGGTCAAGAAGGACTGGCAGGTCGCGTGGTTGCTGCGCGCGATCACACTCATCGACCTGACCACGCTTTCAGGTGATGACACGGAGGGCAACGTCCGCAGACTGTGCGCCAAGGCCAGGGCGCCCGTGCGGCAGGACGTGCTCGAGGCGTTCGGCGCCGAGCGGCTGCCCATCCGTGCCGCCGCGGTGTGCGTGTACCACGCCTGGGTTCGCGCGGCGGCCGATGCGTTGTCGGACTCGGGCATTCCCGTGGCCGCGGTGTCGACAGCGTTCCCCTCCGGGCTCGGCCCGTTCCCGCAGCGCGTGGCGGAGATCCGCGCATCGGTCGATGCCGGCGCGAGCGAGATCGACATTGTCATAACGCGGGCGCATGTTCTGCGCGGCGACTGGGAATCCCTGTACAACGAGGTGCGCGCGTTCCGTGATGCCTGCGGCGATGCGCACATGAAGGCGATTCTGGCGACCGGCGAGCTGGCGACACTGCGCAATGTTGCGAGGGCGAGTCTCGTCTGCATGATGGCCGGTGCCGATTTCATCAAGACGAGCACGGGCAAGGAGCCGGTGAACGCGACACTGCCGGTCGGCCTCGTCATGGCCAGGATGATCCGGACGTATCGCGAGACGACGGGCGCGGCGGTCGGTCTCAAGGCGGCGGGCGGGATCCGTCGAGCGAAGCAGGCGCTCGAGTGGATGCTCATGGTGAAGGAAGAACTTGGCACCGAATGGCTGGCAAAGGACCTCTTCCGTTTCGGCGCCAGTGGCCTGCTCGGCGACATCGAGCGGCAGCTCGAGTTCCACGCCACCGGACGCTATTCGGCGGCGTTCCGGCATCCAATGGCGTGAGGCAGCGCATGTCGAAAGTCGCAGAACTGTTCGAATCGCTGGACTACGGTCCGGCCCCGGAGGCCGCGGATTCTGTTCGTGCGTGGATCGAGGCCAACCGGCAGGGATTCCGCATGTACGTGGGCGGCGAGTGGATCGAGCCGGCGGACGGCGAATATTTCGATACGCACGATCCCGCGAACGGCAGCGTCCTTGCCCGCGTGCCACAAGCATCGTCGGCGGACATCCATGGCGCGGTGGCGGCGGCACGGAACGCGTTCGCGGCGTGGTCCGTCGCATCGCCGCACGAGAGAGCGCGCTGGTTGTATGCTCTCGCGCGGCAGATCCAGAAGCACGCGCGCTTCCTGGCCGTTCTCGAGACACTCGACAACGGCAAGCCGATCCGCGAGTCACGCGACATCGATCTGCCGCTGGTCGCGCGCCATTTCTACCACCACGCCGGCTGGGCTCAGCTCATCGATGACGAGTTTCCGGATCATCGGCCCGTCGGTGTCGTCGGCCAGATCATCCCGTGGAATTTCCCGCTGCTGATGCTGGCATGGAAGGTTGCGCCGGCGCTCGCGGCGGGAAACACGGTCGTGCTGAAGCCGGCCGAGTACACGTCACTGACGGCGTTGCGGTTCGCGGAGATCTGCCACGGGATCGGGCTGCCCGCGGGCGTTGTGAATATCGTGACGGGCGATGGTCGCGCGGGCGAGCTGATCGTGAATCACGCTGACGTCGACAAGATCGCATTCACGGGCTCGACCGAAGTCGGCCGCACCATCCGCCGTGCGACTGCGGGGACCGGCAGGAAACTGTCGCTCGAGCTGGGCGGCAAGTCTCCGTTCATTGTGTTCGATGATGCTGACCTCGATGCCGTCGTCGAGGGTGTCGTCGACGCGATCTGGTTCAATCAGGGTCAGGTCTGTTGCGCAGGATCGCGGATTCTGGCGCAGGAAGGTATAGCGGAGTCGCTGGTGGCGAAGCTGCGCGCGCGCATGGAGCGGCTTCGCACAGGTGATCCGCTGGACAAGGCTGTCGACATCGGCGCGATCATCGCGCCCGTCCAGCTCGAGCGCATCGAGTCGCTTGTTGCACGCGGCAGGGAAGAGGGCGCGACCATCTGGCAGCCGTCATGGACGAAGCCGGAGAGCGGTTGGTTCTACCCGCCGACACTGTGCACGAACGTTGCGCCGGCAGCGACGATCGCGCAGGTCGAGATCTTCGGTCCCGTCGTCGTCATGATGACGTTCCGCACGCCCACCGAAGCGGTGGCCCTCGCCAACAACACGCGCTACGGCCTGGCGGCGAGCATCTGGAGCGAGAGCATCAACCTGGCGCTCGACATCGCGCCTCAGGTGCGGGCCGGCTCCGTCTGGATCAACTGCACGAACGTATTCGACGCGGCGTCCGGTTTCGGTGGTTACCGCGAGAGCGGGTTCGGCCGCGAGGGCGGACGCGAAGGCATGTGGGAATACCTGGTCGCGGCTCACACGGACGAGCCCGCCGAACCAGCGGGGAGCGCTCCGGCCGAACGTCCTGCGGCGGTATCCGTTCCGCCGGCTTCCATGGCCGGTGAGTCCGTGATCGACCGGACGCGCAAACTGTACATCGGTGGCAAGCAGAAGCGCCCGGACCAGGGGTACACGATGACGGTCGCGGGCGCCGGCGGAAAAGCCGTGGGCGAGGTCGGGATCGGCAATCGCAAGGACATTCGGGAAGCGGTGGAAGCGGCGCACCGCGCAGCCGGGTGGGCCCGGACGACGGCGCACAATCGTGCGCAGGTCATCTACTACATCGCGGAGAACCTGTCCGCTCGCCATGGCGATTTCGCTGATCTGCTCGGTGGCATGAGGGGTGGCGACAGCCGTGCCGAAGTTGATGCCGCACTGGAGCGGCTGTTCGAGTTCGCCGCCCGGGCCGACAAGTACGATGGTGCCGTACATGCCACGCCGTTCCGCAACGTGACTCTGGCGATGCCCGAGCCGGTGGGCGTCCTCGGCATCGTATGTCCGGACGAAGCGCCGCTGCTCGGCTTCGTGAGCGCGGTGTTCGCGCCTGTCGCACTCGGCAACACCGTCATCGCCGTACCGTCGGAGCGCTGGCCGCTTGCCGCGACGGACTTCCATCAGGTGCTCGACACGTCCGATCTGCCCGGCGGCGTAGTCAACATCGTGACGGGCACGCGAGCCGACCTCGCGCCGGTCCTGGCGGCACACGACGATGTCGACGGCATGTGGTACTTCGCCGCCGACAACGGCGGTGGCGAAGTCGAACGGCTCTCGGCCGACAACATGAAGCGGACCTGGGTTGCCGGGCCGGGCATGGTAACGAAACGGTCGGCGGCCCGCACGCGCGAGATGTTGCGCCACGCGACCGAGGTCAAGAACATCTGGATTCCGTACGGCGAGTGACCCGCCCCGAGACCGTGTCCGAGATCCGCGTCAGGTATGCGGAAACGGATCAGATGGGCGTCGTGTACCACACGCACTACCTCGTGTGGTGCGAGATCGGCCGGACAGACCACATTCGGTCGTTCGGCGAATCGTACGCGGCGCTCGAAAAGGCCGGCGTCAAGCTGGCTGTGGCTCACGCGGAGGTTCGGTACGCGGGATCGGCACGCTACGACGACGTGGTCCGCGTCCGCACACGCGTCGAACGGATGCAGTCGCGGGTCGTCACATTTTCGTACGAACTCTCGCGCGTCGATGACAACGACGAAACACACATCGCATCGGTGCGGACCCGCCTGATCGCGCTCGGCCGCGATGGCACACCACGCACTATTCCGCCACCCTTGCAGCAGAGGTTGCGTGAAGGGCTGGACACGAGCACGTAGAATGGCCGGCGCAGCCGCGATCGCGGGCGCGTGCACGAGCGGGACGCCCGTGCCACGGACAATGCCCCCGGCACCGCCTGTGGCTCCCGCGTCTCCCGTTTTCGTCAGGTTCGCACCCGGCCAGGCGGAGATCCGCGCGATCGCCGAGATCCTGCTGATGGAAGATCGGCGCGAGCTGGACGCGGTCCGTATGGGCCCGCTCACGGCCCACTGGAGTTCGCGGGTTCGCCGGCGCGCCGCGCTTGCGCTGGGTCGTGTCCGGACCGACGCCAGTGTCGCGACGCTGCTCGAGCTGCTCGAGGATCCCGACATCGAGGTCCGCGCAGACGCGGCATTCGCGCTGGGCCTGCTGGCTGACAGCTCGGCGGCAACGATCCACACGCTGGCCGGTCTGGCGAGGCTTCACCCGGCGGACTCGTTGGGCTCCGAAGCCGTGGCGGCGCTTGCGAAGGCGGGCTCCGCCGAGGCGCTGGACAGCCTGAGGGCGCTGATCGAATCGGCGCCGGATGGCATTGCGACACCGGTCGTTGCCGAGGCACTGGTTTCGCTCTGGCGGTTCGGGCAGCGCGCCGAAGCCGCACTCGGCGAGCTCGCGCGATTCGCTCGCCATGCCGACCCCGCGATCCGCTGGCGAGCGATCTACCCGCTTTCGCGCAACGGAATCGCGGCCGGCGGCCCGCTGTTTCTCGAACTGGCGGCCGATGCCGACCCGGCGGTGCGAGCGCTGGCGGTGCGAGCGCTGCGGGTGCCGAGCGTCGATTCGGCCGGCATCCGCGCGGCCGCGCTCAGCGCACTCCGGCTCGCCCTCGACGACGCTCATCCGCACGTGCGCATCAACGCGCTCGGCGCCCTGGCCACCTACCGCGATCCCGCGCTCGCGCCTGACGTCGCGCCCATGCTGACGGATCCCGACGGCAACGTCCGGATCGCGGCGTTGCAGGCGATGGCAGCGACGGGCGGTCCATCGACGGCCGGCGATCTCGAACGCGTGGTGTCGAGTGACAGCGAACGGATCGGCATACGCATGGCCGCACTCGGCGCACTGGTGGGGCAGGACGCGGTACTCGCCGTGTCGATCGCAAAGGAATGGGCGCGTTCGCGAAGCTGGCTCGAGCGGCTGACCGCGGCGAGGACACTGGGATCGGCGCCCTGGCCCCAGACGCGGGACGCACTGTTCGCGCTGGCCGCCGATGAGGATGCACGGGTGGCTCGCGCGGCAATCGGGGTGGCGAGCCGCGTTGCCGATGCAGAGAGCGGCCAGGCGCTGTTCCTGAACGCGCTGGGTGCGCCGGATGCACGCGTTCGCGCGGCCGCCATCAGTGCCATCGCGCGGCGAGGGTCCGCGGCCGACCTGGCCGTGCTGCTGGACGCGTACGCGCAGGCGTCGAGCGACACGGTGACGGACGCCGCCATCGCGGCAGTCGATGGTCTCGCGGCGCTGGGCCGGAACGGATCGCCCGTGGCGAATGTCTTCTTTGCCCGGTTCGAGCCGCATCCGTCCGCCGCCGTGCGTCGCGCGGTCGCGCGCCAGCTGGGCGATCAATGGGGTGTAGTGGCTGACGAGCGATCGCAACGCGGCCTGGCGTTCTACGAAGATGTGATCCGGTCGCTCGTCGTGCCGACGATCACGGGCGATCGGTCGTTCGTGCTGCGGATCACGACGCCGAGCGGGCCTGTCGACATCGAACTGGCTGCCGCGGACGCGCCCCTGACCGTGCACAACATCATCACGCTCGTCGAGTCCGGGTACTATGACGCGCACGGCGATCCGGACGCGCGACGGTGGCACCGCGTCGTGCCCAACTTCGTGCTTCAGGACGGCGAGCCCAGAGGCGATGGGTCGGGAAACCCCGGCTATTCGATCCGCGACGAGATCAACCGGATCCGCTACGATCGCGGCGTGCTCGGCATGGCGCTGTCCGGTCCGGACACCGGCGGCGGGCAGTTCTTCATCACGCACTCGCCGCAGCCGCATCTCGATGGTGGTTACACCATCTTCGGTCGTGTGGTGAACGGGATGGCTGCGGCGGACGCCGTGGTCCAGGATGACCGCATCCTCGGCATGGAGATCATCAGCCGATGACGCGCGCACTCGTGGTCCCGCTGCTGCTGTTCGCCGCAACCACGACGCATGCGCAGACGGTGCCGTTCGGCAAGAACAAGATCCAGTACGAGAACTTCGACTGGCGGATCCTGTCCGGCGAGCACATCGATCTCTACTACTACCCCGAGGAAGAAGAGGTCGCTCGCCGCGCACTCGTATACGCGGAAGAGGACTGCGCGCTGCTCGAGCAGCGGTTCAGGCACCATCCGTTCCGCCGGATCCCGCTCATCGTCTATTCGTCCGACCGCCATTTCGAGCAGACGAACGTGTTGCCCGGGTTCATTCCCGAGGGCGTGCTGGGCTTCACGGAGTACCTGAAGCGGCGAGTCGCGTTGCCGTTCCGGGGCGACTACGAGCAGTTCCGGCAGACGCTGCGCCACGAGCTGGTGCACGCGTTCCAGCTCTCGAAGCTGAGCGAAGCGCAACGACTGTATCCGCGGGAGCGAGGCGAGTCACCGCAGTACATCCACTGGTGGACGGAGGGTCTGGCCGAGTTCTGGTCCAGTGAGCAGAGCACCGAGGACGACATGTACATCCGCGACATCGTCCTGACGGGCAACCTGCCCACGATTCACGAATTCAACCGGACCTACAGCTTTTTCTCGTACCCGCTGGGTGCGGAGCTGCACCACTACCTGGCTGACCGTTTCGGCGACCAGTACATCGCCCGCATGTACGAGGAGTACAGGCGACACGATTCGTTCGAGCAGGCCCTCCAATCGATCCTCGGGATCGATCTCGACCGGCTCACGCGCGAGTGGCAGTACTCACTCGAACAGCGGTTCTACCCGCAGTACGCGGACCGTCCGCCACTCGACGTGGCCGGAGAACGGCTGGTCTGGGAAGGCGGCGCGAACTTCAAGCCCGTCGTCTGGCGCGACCCGGGCACGGCCGTCGACTGGCTGATCTTCATGTCGCCGCGCAACGGCTACACGAACATGTACCGCACCCGGCTCGACCGGGGCGAGGATGGTGTCGAGACGGTGCTCGAGGGAGAACGCAGCCCGGAGTTCGAATCCCTCAATGCATGGGAGTCCGGTTTCGACGTGAACGACGACGGTGTGGTCGCGCTCGTCTCGAGCTTTCTGGACCGCGACGCGCTCGTGCTGTGGAGCCTCGAGGAGAACCGGCTGGTCGGACGCTATCAGTGGGACGATCTCGTCGGCCTGAAGTCGCCCGCCTGGGATCCGGCCGGCCGCAGTGTCGTCTTCGAAGGCATCTCGACCGCGGGCTTCTCCGACCTCTACACGTTCGACTTCGATACGCAGCGCAGGACTGCGCTGACGCACGACCTGTATCGCGACGCGGATCCCGACTGGTCGCCCGACGGCAGGTCGATCGTGTTCACGTCCGACCGCACGGCCAATGGCGAGAACGGCAGCACCAACCTCGTGATCCACGATGTCGAGAGCGGCCGGCTGCGTTACCTGACGTGGGGCCCGTGGCAGGATCGTGGTCCGCGCTGGTCGCCCGACGGCAGCAGGATCGCGTTCACGTCGGACCGCGATGGCCATTTCGACCTGTGGGAGGTGGCGCCGGACGGCCACGGCCGCCGTCTGACCCGGATGACCGGCGGCGCATTCGATGCCGAGTGGCTGCCCGATGGTCGGAGCGTGGTGTTCAGCGGGTTCCACGACCGCGCGTTCGCCATCTATCGTGCGCGGGTCCCGTCGGATACTGCCGTCATGACGCGCATCGCGCTCGATCCGCGGGCGCCGGCAGCGATCGCGACCAACGGCGACAACGGTTCGGACAACCGCATTCCGGAGGCGGAGGCCGTCGCTTCGAACGGGCCGTGGACGTGGCCCGGCGGATCGGCCGAGATGGCAGGATTCGGTCCCGCCATCGCGTACGAGAGTTTCGGCAGGTTCACGCTTGACTTCGCCGCGGCGGACGCGATCGTTGCGCCGGGCGTTGGCAGTGCGCAGGGCGGGCAGTTCCTGCTGACCGACATGCTGGGTGATCACGTGATCTTCGGCGGGCTGTCCGCCGCACAGTTCGGCAGTTTCTCGAGCCTGGTCGACAACGTCAGCGCGAGCCTGCTCTACCTGAACCTCAAGAACCGGCTCAACTACGGCGTGGGCGCGTTCCGCTTCAAGGGTCGTTTCCGTGACGTCGACCTCGATGTGTACGACGAAGCGACATGGGGCAGCTATTTCCTGGCGAGCTACCCGCTCTCGAAGTTCCGGCGCGTCGAGTTTCAGCTCGGCCTCGAGAAGAGCCGCCGTACCGACCTCGAGGATGCGTTCGAGGACGGCATCTTCGGTCGGACGACACGGCCGGATCCGCGCGACCTGACGCGCGACGGCATCCTCAGCACCAACTACGTGTCGTTCGTCAAGGACAACACGCTCTGGCTGCCGACCGGTCCCATCGATGGGAATCGCTACAACTTCACCGCCGGACTCACGAGCTGCTTCTCGTGCACGACCCCGAGCCCGATCACGGGCCAGCCCGTCGAGCGTTCCGCCGTCGGCGAGAGCTTCAGCCTCTACGGCGATGTCCGGCGCTACTTCCGGACGTCGCTCCAGAGCGCGTACGCGATCCGCGGCTTCGCGTTCTACAGCGGCGGCGCCATACCGGGGCGATGGGTGCTCGGTGGCACGAACTGGCTGCGCGGCTACCCGCGCTGGTCGCTGGCCGGCTCGCGCGTCTGGCTGGTCAACCAGGAATGGAGGTTCCCGCTACTCGATGGGCTGAGCCTCGCGTTCCCGTTCGGTACGGTTCGCCTGCCCGGCGTGCAGGGCGCGTTCTTCGCCGACATCGGCTCGAGCTGGCTCGAGTCCCAGTCACGCGCCGAGGGGTCCTGGGGCAGTTATGGTGTCGGGTTCCGGTCTTCGCTCGGCGCGCCGCTCGTGCTGCGCCTCGATATCGGCCGCCGGTTCAAGGTTGGCGACCCGCCACCCGTGATCTTTCCTGGCGGAAGCCGGTTCAACGATACTTTCGTCGACTTCTTCTTCGGGTTCAACTACTGAGGGTGAGACAGGCGAAGGATCCGAAGAGACCGGGTTCCGAAGCCGGATCGGGAAGGGGGTATGAGGCTTGCTGTGTTCGTTGACCATGGAAACGCGCTTGCCTAGCTTCGGAAGGGCCGTGAGCAGACACACGGTAACGGTTCTCGTGGCGCTCACGCTGTCGTGCGGCGGCCAGCCGGGTACACCGGAGCCGATGACGATCGATGCGGCGCTGGAGCCGGCGGCAATAGAGGCGACGGCGATCGACGGGTCGTTGCAGATCGTGTTCGACTGGCGGCTCGAGGACCGCGACGGCCGGTTCAGCGGTCAGGGCGTGCTGAGGGTCGAGCCAGGACGCGCGCGCCTCGACCTTTTCGGTCCCCGCAGCGAGTCGTACCTGTCCGCCGTGCTGGACGGCGCCGAGTTGCGGTTGCCACCAGGCGCGGACGGTTCGCAGCTGCCGCCGCCGCCGCTCTTCTGGACCGTGCTCGGTGTATTGAAGCCGCCGCCCGCCCCGTTGCTCGGCGCGCAGGCGGACGGTGACCGGAGCGAGTTGCGGTA
>DATKCF010000184.1:0-10689 GCA_035513345.1 Longimicrobiales bacterium | reverse complement strand
CTCGCGATGTCACCGCCGAATCGTCGCCGGAAGTCCCGCGGATACAGCCGCACGATCCACCGCGACACCCTGATCAGAAGACGCTGCCCCGGATTCCCGCCGCGCTCACCCATCACTTCACCTCAGGTAGCCGTGCGCACGAGCGTGCGCCACCATGTCCTCCAGTAGCCTCGCCTCGTCCCGTAAACGCATGCGACCCGCTGCCGTCAGACGGTAGTAGCGCCGGCGCTCCTCGTGTGGACCCTCGCCCGACACCTCCGTCTCTTCCACCAGCCCCTCGTCCTCCAGCCGGCCCAGTGTGTAGTACAGCGAACTCGGACCCAGCCGCACGCGCCCCTCCGTTCGCGCCTCCACCTCCTGCATCGCAGCATACCCGTGCTTCGGACCTTCCGAGAAACACAGCAACAGGTGCAGGAACGCCGGTGTCATTCGGATTTCCGCCATGAGTGCCTCGTTGTCCTCTGCGCCACGCTGGCAGGTTGGAGACTATACTACACAAACTGATATAACAGGCGCCCGAGTATAACACGCCTCCACCCGGTGCTCAAGGCCAGGACCCGATCCGCCCGATCCTTCCAACCGTATTGATGAGGTCAGATTGCTTGATTCGTCGCACCTCGATACAGGGCGCCGACCCGATGCGGGGCGGCCCACAACGATGGACTCACGAACCACGGAGGTCCGCGATGGCGCGGCTGGTCGATTACGCAAAGCTCTGCAGGGATGTGTATGCCGTGCCGGGCACAGGTGCGCCGGCCGGGTGGAAAGTACTGGAGAGCTGGAGAACGGCGACGGGCTTCAAGGGTGCGATCTTTCTGGGAGCGAACGAGCTGGTGGTGGCGTACGCGGGCACGGACACGAGCACGGTGTGGGATTTCGTGTCGGATGCGACAGCGGATCTGCGTCTGATGCTGGACATGCCTCGCCAGACGTCGGACGCGTACTACCTGTACAACAAGGCTGTCGAGCTGAAGGGCCGCCACGGGGCTGGTGAGATGACGATATGCGGTCATTCGCTGGGTGGCGCGCTGAGCCAGCACGTGGGCTACTGGACGAAGAACCGATTCGTGACGTTCAACGCGCCGGGTGTGTATACGGGGATCCAGGGAACGAAAGTGGCGTTCATGCACTCGCCGCAGAAGGCGGTACGGACGATTCTGGCGACGTTCTCGGGCAGCGCGGACGGACGGAACTACCGGTTGAGCGACGACATGGTGAGCAGGATCGGCGTGCACTACGGCCGGGTGGAAGTATTGCTGCCGGGCGGCGGCGCAACGGGTCACGGAATCTCGGAGTGCATCAAGGCACTGGCCGCGAACGGCCAGGGAACGGCCCCGCTGTTCGGTTGACAGGCGGTCCAGTCAACATCGTGAGCGTGCTTTCCGGTCACCGGTAGCTCTCCGGATCGTCATGGTTCTCGTGCATTGCGTTGCTTCCGGCGTTCTTATTCTCACGCAGTGTACGCGGGGGTGTGCGGAGGGCAGCGGGGGGACGACGATCCGCTTGTGGGTTGCGGGCGGCGATCAGCCGCCGCGGCGGAGCGGGGATCATCATTTTTGATTTGAACGGATTTCTGCCAACGTCTGGAATGGACACCGGTTCGACGGATGCAGGAGGTCCGGGGAAAATTCAATCGCATGGAGGGATGCAGCGATGGTGTCGGGACGGCTGTCCCCGGCGGCCTCTTCGTACCCACCGCGGCCGCTGCGTGCAACAGGCCCCGCCCCTCCCCACTCAGAGCGAGGGCAGCGGCTCGACCGATTCGTACTCCGTTGACCACTCGTCGCTGAGGGCGGGCTCGGCCTCGATTTCGTCCATGGCGTTGGTGAGCGCGTCGACGACGGCCGGGTCGAACTTGCGTTCACGGACGGAAACGATCCACTC
Organism: Longimicrobiales bacterium; assembly: GCA_035513345.1. Classification (GTDB taxonomy): domain Bacteria; phylum Gemmatimonadota; class Gemmatimonadetes; order Longimicrobiales; family RSA9; genus DATKCF01. Next base: position 8,805 of record DATKCF010000184.1, on the reverse strand, counting down.
GATGGTTTCCCGCATCGACCATGCGCGCTTGTAGGGTCTGGAGTGCGTGAGCGCGTCGAACACATCGGCCACGGCGACGATGCGTCCGCAAAGCGGGATGGCGTCTCCGCGTACGCCGGGCGTGTAGCCGGTGCCGTCCCAGTTCTCGTGATGGTAGAGGGCGATTTCCTCGGCCATGCGGAGAATGGGGGAGTCGCTGTCGGCCAGCATACGGGCGCCGATGGTGGTGTGCGACTTCATGATATCGAGCTCGTCGAGCGTCAGCGGAGCCGGCTTGAGCAGAATCGAGTCCGGGATCGCGATCTTGCCGATGTCGTGAAGCGGTGCGGCGAAGCGGATGACGGCGAGATCGCTGTCCGCCATGTCCAGTCGTTCGGCGAGGATGGCCGACAGCCGGCCGACACGCTGCACATGTGCGCCATCGGGATAGTCACGGTACTCGGCGACGATCGCCAGACGGTTGGCCAGGTCGACTTCCGCAGCGCGGAGCTGGTTGCTGCCCTCCTCGGCGCGGTCGTCAAGGTCGTGAGTGACCTCCCTCAAGCGGAGCAGGTTGTTCAGCCGGATCGTCAGTTCGACGGCATCGAACGGCTTGCTGATGAAATCGTTGGCGCTGCTGGCGACAGCGTTCCGGCGCAGTTCGGGTGTGACGTCGCCGGACAGCAGGACGACGGGCAGGAACCGACCTGCGGGTTCGAGCGCGCGCAGGCGCCTCACGATATCGGGTCCGCCGGATCCGGTCAGCCGGGCGTCGACCAGCACGATGTCGGGCTGGTACGCCTCGAACTCGGGCACGGCCAGGCGAGGGTCGGTGACGGCGAGGATATCGCTGAAGCCGTTCTGCCGCAGTGCGCTTTCAATCGCGGACGCACTGAACTCGTCGCTATCGACGATCAGGACGCGCGGTGCGTCCCGTGCGGGCGCGGATCCATTGGGCTCCAGCATTCCATCCTCCGGGTGTACGACCAGCTCGACTCGCCTGTGCGGGACGGTAGCCGGCGCGCCGCGCTTCATACGCGGATGGGCCGATCCGGCCCCGCATCCATGGTGTGGACGTCAGGCCCGATCGACTGATCTGAGTATCGGCTCGTGGAGGGCTGGGCGTTACGGAGCTTGACGAGCCCGCCACGTGCACGGGAAACTCTGGTGTGCGGCCGCGCGCGGCGGTCCGCCGGTCAAAAGGAGGTTTCGCATGGACCGCAGACTTCGAGGCGTGTCGGGGGCGAGGCGCCGGATCGCAGGGTCGGGCCTGGTGGTTTGCGTAGTGGCTTCGAGCGCGGGCTGCGCCGTGGAGCCGGCGGTGGAACCCGGCGCGGACAGTGTCGCCTTCGACCTGGCGACGGCCCGATTCGTGGATCTGACACACGCATTCGATGCGTCGACGGTATACTGGCCGACGGCGACCACCCGGTTCACACTGGACACGCTGGCGTGGGGCCAGACGCCGGGCGGCTATTTCTACAGTGCTTTCGCAGTCAGCACGCCGGAGCACGGTGGCACGCATCTGGACGCTCCGATCCACTTCGCGGCGGAGGGCGATCACACCGACGAGGTGCCGCTCGATCGTCTCATTGTGCCGGCCGTGGTGATCGACGTTTCGCGCCAGGCGTCGGCGGATGCGGACTATGTCCTGAGCCCTGCCGATGTGGAGGCATGGGAAGCGGAACACGGCAGGATCCCGGCTGGCGCGGCTGTGCTGTTACGGACAGGCTGGAGCAGCCGGTGGCCGGACGTTGCGGCGTATCTGGGAGACGACACGCCGGGCGACGCTTCGCGGCTCCGTTTTCCGTCATTCGGCGAGGCCGCGGCGCGGCTGCTCGTCGAGGAACGGAACGTTGCGGCGCTCGGCGCAGATGTCGCATCGATCGACAACGGCCAGTCGACCGACTTCGTGGTGCATCGGGTCGCAATGGCGAGGAACGTGCCGGGCTTCGAGAACCTGGCGAATCTCGGGCAGCTTCCCGAGACGGGCGCGTGGATCATCGCGTTGCCCATGAAGATCGCGGGTGGGTCGGGCGGCCCGTTGCGGGCCGTCGCCGCGATACCCGCGGATGCAGGATCCTGAAGATTCGCGAACAGCGGAGGAACCGGTGAAGAAACGGAAGCGAGTGGCAACGGACGCGCCGTGGGCGTCGACGGTGGGTTACTCGAGGGCGGTTCGCGCAGGCCGCCGGATCTGGGTGTCGGGCACGGCCGCGGTTGGCGATGACGGCCGGATCGTGGACCCCGACGATGCGTACGTGCAGGCGGTGCGCTGCTTCGAGATCATCACCGGGGCGCTGCGCGAATTCGGCGCCGGCCCGGAGCATGTTGTGCGCACGCGAATGTACCTGCGGGATGCGGCGCTGTGGCGGGATGTGGGGCGCGCACATGGCGAGGTATTCGCCAGCGCACGCCCGGCAACCACCATGATCGTGACCGGCTTCATCGATCCGGACATGCTGGTCGAAATCGAAGCCGAGGCCGTCCTGTGATTCCGGAACTCGACCGCCCTGGATGATCGTACAGGCAGATGCTGCAGGCGGGGTCCGCGGCGCCGGCTGGCCCGCTTGTTGCAAACTTGTTGCGCATTGGATTATGCGACGGTGCGGAATCCGGGTTCCGGCACCGCGCGTAATGCAGCAGCAAGCACGGACCACGATGCGGAGTTGCAATGACAAAGCTGAACGTCGGAATGTTGTTCGTGGCACTCGCCATCGCGGTGCCGTCGTCTGCACTGGCCCAACTCGCATGGGACTCACCGTACCTGACGCCGCCGAAGGCGCAGGATGGTCTCGGCCTGTTCCTGGTGGATGTGCCCGGTGGCGACCTCGGTGTGATGGGCACGTGGCGTTCGCCGGCCCGCAGTTTCGGGATGCGCATCGGGCTGGCCGAAGCGCGCGGCGGCGACCTGGGTGTGTTCGGAGGGATCGATTTCCTGGGTCAGATGACGCGGTCCACCACTGAGTTCCCGCTCGATATCGACTGGTTGCTGGGCGCGGGCGTCGGCATATCGGACGGCGTTCTGATCAGTGCGCCGGCAGGCTTGACCCTCGGGCACGACTTCAGCGGCGACGGCGTCGGCTTCACGCCGTACCTTTCGCCGCGCGTGATCCTCGACGCGTGTCTGGATTGCGATGGTCGGGGCGACGACAACGATCTGCGGCTCGATTTCGCCGTGGACATCGGCCTCGACATCCGTCTGACGTCGTCCGTGGCTATCCGCTTCGGTGCCACACTCGGCGATCGTGAAGGCGTAGGGATCGGGCTCCTGTTCTGATCGGTGGGTCGCGCTCAGGCGTCCGTCACGGCGTCGGGCGCGGCCAGCTCGCCAGCCTCGACCCCGGTAAGCCCGTTGCCTGACTCCACCTCGCCCGGTTCGTCGGAGCCCGGCCCGTCCAGAATCTCACGGACTCGACGCACCAGGTCGTCGGGCGAGAACGGCTTCTCGATGAACGTCGAGCCGCGCGCCAGAACGCCGTGGCTCTGTACGGCCTCCTGCGAGTAGCCCGACATGAACAGGATCCGGATGCCCGGTCGCATCATGCCGATGCGGTCGGCCAGGTCGCGGCCATTCATTCCCGGCATCACCACGTCCGTGAGCAGCAGATCGATCCGGTCCGGAAAACGCGAGAGCATTTCCATTGCGCTCGGGCCATCGCCGGCCGCGATGACGTTGTAGCCACGCTCACTGAGGATTCGGCTGGCCAGGTTGCGTACGCCCTCCTCGTCATCGACGAGTGCGATCGTTTCGGCCCCCTCGCCGCGCGCCGGGCGGTCGACGGCCTCGCTCGGATCGGACGGATCGCCGTTTGCTGCCAGCAGGTGGATCGTGAACGTGGTTCCCGATTCACCGCTGTCGGATGCGGATCGGCTCTCGACCCCGATATGGCCGCCCGTCTGTCTCACGATGCCGTAGACCGTGGACAGGCCGAGGCCGACACCGCTCGTCTGCCGCTTCGTCGTGAAGAACGGGTCGAAAACGTGAGGCTGTATCTCTTCGGCAATACCGGGGCCGGTGTCGGATACTGACAGCACGACGTACTCGCCCGGCTCCATGTCGTTCATGCGCGCATCGGTTTCACCGACGTGCTCGCAGCGAGTGTGTATCGACAGCACGCCGCCGCGCGGCATGGCTTCGCGAGCGTTGACGGCGAGGTTGAGTACTACGCGTTCGATCTGGATCGGATCGACCCGGACGCGGTCGGGAGAGGCGGCGAGGTCGGTACGCAACTGGATGTCGTCGCCGACAATGCGCACGAGCATCTTGTGCAGGTCGGACACGAAGACGTTCAGATCAAGGCTGCGCGGCCGGAGCACCTGGCGGCGGCCGAACGCGAGCAACTGACGCGTCAGCGCGGCCGCGCGCGCGGACGCATCACGGATGTTGTCGAGTTCGGTGCGAATCGGATGCTCGGGCGCCAGCGATCCGGCCGCCATGTCCGCGTGACCCTGAATCGCCGTCAGCAGGTTGTTGAAGTCATTGGCAACGCCGCCAGCGAGAAGTCCGATCGCGTCCATCTTGCGTGCGCGGAAGAGGGCTTCCTCACTCTCGCGTAGCGCTCGTTCGGCATCACGGTGCGCCGTCACGTCGTGCGCATTGACCACGAGGCCGCGCACGGCCGGGATGTGTGAGAGGTTCCGGATCGCAACGGCGAGATGTCGCCACGAGCCGTCCGCATGCCTCGCCCGCAGCTCGAGGTTCGCGCACGCGCCGGGCACCTGCGCTGACTGAAGCGCCGCGCGCAGCGCAGGCAGGTCGTCGGGGTGGCAGATTCCGGCCAGTCCCGGGAACGCGCCGCCATCGGGGACTCTCATGCCGAGAACGCGTTCGACGGACGGGCTGGCGTAGCGCACCTGATCGTCCGTATCGATAACGACGATGACCTCCGCCGCATTCTCGATCAGGGCGCGGAAATACTCCTCGTTGCGGCGCAGCGCTTCCTCGACTCGCCGCCGCTCCGTGATGTCCGAGAGGGTTCCGGCAGCGGACAGTACGTTGCCGAAGCGATCGTGTGTGAGCTGCGCCCGTACCTCGACCCAGCGGACGCCGGCCGAGCGTGTGAGGATGCGCGCCTGTCGTCGGACCACGGGCCGCTCGATTGCCGACAGTGCGTCGAACTCGTCGCGCAGTGTCTCGCGGTCGTCCTCGTGGAAGTAATCGATCCACGGCCGGCCGAGCGATGATTCCACGGGGTATCCGCTGATGGCGCTCCACGCCGGGCTCAGCGCGATCCATGCGCCCGACCGGTCGACACGGAACAGGACCTCGCTGATCGACTGAACAACGGAGCGGAGCTTCGCCTCCCCCTCGCTGCGCGCCGTCCTCGCCTCCAGTTCCTTGGCCCGGACCTCATCGGATAGCTGTAATGCGCGCAGTGCGCCATCGCGCACACGGTCCCGTTCGCACAGGACATCCTCGAGCGACGGCTGGAACAGCCACCGTCCGCCGGAAAACAGCAGGTGTGCGTCGACATGAACAGCGAAAGCGGAAGTGCGGATCGTTTCGCCGTCAAACGCCGGAATGCCGACCACCCGCGTCGCGGGGTGCCGGCGCCGTACTTCCGTCACGACGTCTCGCACGCCCGGATCATCCTGTGTCAGCTCGACGACGACGACATCGAACTCGCGACTCTGCAGCCGCATCGCCTCGCTTGCGCGCGATCCCTCCGTGACATGGAAACCTCGCCGCTCGAGGAGTTCGGACACCCGATGTCGAACGGCCGAGTCACCGGAAAATACGAAGGCGCTGCGCGTCGAGCCCGTGAGCGGATCCCGACTCGAGGGGGGGAGGACATCGTCGTGATCTGTCGCAAACCCCGGTCGGGCCTGCCGGCGCTCGTGCACAGCCGATGCGTCCGCGTCCTCGATCGATCGGCCGTGGAACCGGATCCGGTTGCCGCCGTCGAGCTTCGCCAGTTCCAGGGCCTGCTCCGCACCGCCAACCAGGTCGGCCCGTGTCCTCATCTCGCGGTCGTACGTCCCGATCCCGATGCTCACCGTCGGCACGGTCGCGATATCGCCCGTCGCACGGATGCAGTCCTGGATCAGACGCGCGTACGCGAACGCTCCTTCTTCTCCCGCGCCATTCAGAAGGCAGGCGAATCGGTCTTTGCCCCAGTGCGCACTGAGATTGGCGGCCCGCGTGTTCTGACGCAGTATCGAGCCGATCGTACGCAGAACTCCGTTCGACGAAGCCTGGCCGTGGACCGCGTGGTACGCACTGAAACCGTCTACGTCCAGCAGCACTATCGAGAGCGGGCGGCCCAGCTGCGCCACCGCGAACTCGTGCTCGAGGTACAGCTCCGCTCGGCGCCGGTTCGGAAGCCCTGTCAGCGGGTCCGTAAGGTCGTGCAGCCGCGCGCCGCTTCGCCATCGCGCCGCCATCCATGCGCCAACCAGCCCGACGGCTGTCGACGTGACCGCCCAGAGCCCGACAAGCCACCAGATATCGACCATCAACGGCGTCACCCGGAACAGTGTCGCCGCCGGGACGTTGACCGCGTACATCAGTGCCGCCCCTGCGGCCGTCAGACCGAACGCTCCAGCCACTCGCCAGTGAAGCCCGCAAACCAGCGCGGCTGGAAGCGCTGCCACCCACAGTGCTTCGGGCAGCCAGGCCAGACTTTCGCGCAACGTGAACGCACCGCCCACCGGGATCGTGAAGGCGGCGACGCAGATTCCGATCGTTCGCAGAGTCGATCGCAATTGGCCTGCTCGATGTAAGCCGTTTCCTGGGCAATGCTGTCGCTTTCAGGGTCGGCTTCCGGAGGCCGCCGCTGAATCCCGGGCTGTGCTACCGGAATGGGCAGGGGGTGCGTCCTCGCAGCTCGTGCTGGACGCACCCCCGATCGCCGGACGGGGTGCGTCAGGTGTGGTAGTCGCTAACGGTGTTCCGCCGGTCCGCCAGGGCGGCTCGTATCGGTCATGAACGGCGCCCTCCGCAGGTTCATGAACGCGTCTTCAGCAGGTCGCGAATTTCGGCCAGAAGCTTTTCCTCGGCTGACGGCGCTGGCGGTGGTTCCGGCGCCGGCGCCTCCTTCTCGCGCTCCAACTCGTGGCGGATCCGGTTGACGCTCCGGACTACGAAGAAAACGGCCAGCGCGACGATCAGGAACGAGATGATCGCGTTGATGAACATCCCCCAGTTCAGCGTTACCGCACCCGCATCCTTCGCCGCCGCTACAGTCGCGTACGGGCCCAGAGGGTCGCCCGCCTTCAGCAGAAGGTACTTCTCCGTGAAATCCACACCGCCCATCAACAGGCCGATCGGCGGCATGAGGATGTCACTCACCAGGGAGGTCACGATCGTACCGAACGCCGCGCCGATTATGATGCCCACCGCCATGTCCAGCATGTTGCCCTTCACGGCGAAATCGCGGAACTCGCTCACGATTCCCATCGCTGCCTCTTTTCGTGGGTCGCAGTGGTAGTGCCTCATTCTGCCGGGCGTATCGACGGCGGATGGTATGCTGACGCAAGGCCCGGCGCCAGTCGCTGGAACGGCGCCACACGCGTTTCCCGGATCCAGACGCCGACATCACGCAACTTATGGTTGTGTAACATTTTATGAGTTTCATTGGGGGCAAATCCGGGGTCGAATCAGGGCTCTGGTCGCAGCACGTGTCGCGCTGTCGCGACAGGACGGCAGCGCTGACGGGTCGCCGGTATTTGGCGCAAACCACGTATTTGCAATGAATTAGGCGAAGTCGAGAGCGGCGGCTGCCGATATGCATTGAGCGCCGTCGACAGCGGGAGACTCCCGATCCGACGCGGGGTCGGAGACAGCACGACGGGTTCGCAAGGACTCGTCGACGGGAAGCCCGAAACGGAGTGGCCGTTCACTCCACTCCTCCGGAGGGATTGTATGCGACGAAGCATATTCATTCTGCCGCTGCTGGTGGCGGCGGCGTGTGGCGAGGAAGCACAGGATATCCTCGACCCGATCGCGTCGAACGCGCTCGTACCGACGACGACTGCCGTGGTCACAGTCGACGGCGGCCAGTACACAATCGGCTGTCCGAATTTTCCGTGCCCGGTGACGCCGCTGGTGCTCGAGCACATAGCGAACGGGAAGTACTTCTGGCTTCCGTCCGGGACGTTCCCGAAGCCGACGATCTATCTGTTCGTTCTTAAGGTGCCGGTGCAGCTGAACGCGGTGCCGACGCTGACGATCGTGACGTCGCCGACATCGCCGCCAGCGCCGGAGCTGACGGGTCCCGCGATCGTACAGGGCTATCCGGTCGGCGCGATGGCTCAGGTCGTGTGCAGCAACATCCCGTACGGGCTGAACTCGCCTGACCAGGGGCCGTGGGATTTCGTGAATGGCGAGATCTACCTCGAGTACGTGACGTGGAGCTCGACGCAGAACCAGTGGCTGTCGACGGGTCAGTCGAGCGTCGTTCCGTTCAGTTCGGTTGCGTGGGGCCAGATGCTCGGGGGTACGTTCCGCACGATCGCCGCGATCGGGAATCGTGACTACTACGCGACCGTTTCGGCGACGTTGAAGCGGGGCTCGTTCCAGACGACCGTGTCGCACAAGTTGTTGTGTTCGCGGCAGGGTCCGCCGGCGGTGATTCCGCCAGCGCCGTCGATCGATGGTGAGACCGAGTACCATGGCACGAGAACATCGCCGACGAGCGGCAACCTGGTCTGCACGGCGATCGGTGTCACACTGACCTCGCCGGACAACGGGCCGTGGAGCTTCGTGAGCGGCGAGCGGTTCCTCGAGTTCACCATGTTCAACGGGCAGACGTTCGTGCTGAACGGCGTGACCCGCACCGATCCGTTCTCTGCCGCCGACTGGCAGGATCTCCTCGACGGAAC
>DATKCF010000183.1:0-21178 GCA_035513345.1 Longimicrobiales bacterium | reverse complement strand
GGTCACCGGGAACCGGCAATCCCGCGCCGCAAGGCAGGCCAACGTGGATGTCAGACAGGTACGATCGCAGGCGATGCGGATCTGGCCGGCCGGCCTGGTGTCGACGGTCGAACGAATCGGCGAGGCGAGCGTTCTGGCCGGCGCCCTGCTGGGGGTGATGTTCCGGCCCACGAGGTGGCTCGGGCCGATGCTGCGTGAGGCGGAACGGCAGGCAGGCGATGCGCTCCTCCTCGTAATGACGCTCGCCGCGCTCGGCGGCGCCCTCGTCGCGCAGCAGACGGGCTACCAGTTCCAGGGAACGCTGCCGCCATGGGTTGTCGGCAGCATCGTGGCGGCGAGCGTGATCACGGAGATGGCGCCGCTGTGTGCAGGCTTCGCATTCGTCGGCGTGGTCGGCACCCGCATCGCGGCCGAAGTCGCGACGATGCAGGTCACGAACCAGATCGAGGCACTCCAGGTGATCGGACGCGATCCGGTCGAGTACCTGGTGGCGCCGCGGGTACTCGCCGCCGCCTTCATCGCGCCCGTGCTGATGTGCTTCGCTCTCGTCGCCGCGATGCTGGCCGGCTGGTTCACGGCGCTCTTCACGACGCGTGCGACGTCCATCGACTTCTGGTTCGGTGTGCGTCACTACATGCACGACTTCCCGATGTTCTACCCGCTCATCAAGGGCTTCGTCTCCGGCGCCGCGATCACGTTCGCAGCGTGTCTCGCCGGCCTGAGCACACAGGGCGGCTCCGCTGGAGTCGGCCTCAGTGTGCGGCGAGCCGTCGTGTGGATGATCGCGACAATCATCTTCGTCGATACCGCACTCGTTCCTCTGCTGAAGGTGGTGGGCACATGATCCGCCTGGAGAATCTCCACAAGGTCCTCGGCGGCCGCGTCGTTCTGAGCGACGTCGATCTCGAAATCGAGTGCGGCGAGGTCGTGGCGCTGGTCGGGCCGTCCGGTACCGGCAAGAGCGTGCTCCTGCGCCATGTCGTCGGGCTGCTGCTCCCCGATCGTGGTGATGTCCGCATCGATGGTCAATCGGTCTGCCACGCACGGTACCGCGAGCTCGGCCGCATCCGCCGCCGCATCGGCTTCGTCTTTCAGGACGCGGCACTGCTGGACTCACTCACCGTGCGCGAGAATCTGCGGCTCGCGCTCGACGATCGCGAATGCCGGCGCAACCCGGTCTACGCCCCCAACCGGATCACGTGGGCGCTCGAACTGGTCAATCTGCCCGATCGCGTACTCGACCAGCTGCCCGGAGAGCTGTCCGGCGGAATGCGCAAGCGCGTCGGTGTAGCACGAGCCGTCATCAACGCGCCGGACATCCTGCTCTACGACGAGCCGACCACCGGCCTCGACCCGCTCAATGTCTCGGCGATCAACGCACTCATCAACAGGTCCCGTGATGTTCTGGGCGCGACCAGCGTGGTCGTGACCCACGACATGGGTTCTCTCGCCGAGATCGCCGACAGGGTCGCGTTCCTGAACCACGGCACCATCGCATTCATGGGGACGCCCGCCGAGTTCACGGCCTCGGATGACCCCAACGTCCAGGCGTTCCTGCGCCGTGAGACGACCTCACCCACGGCCGCCGGTCCCCACACGAGCATGACGGAGGTGACACGATGATTGCTCAGGCAAGAGGACGCAGCGCGGTGCGCGTCGGGTTCTTTACTCTGCTTGGCGCTGCGGCATTCGCGACGCTGTTCGTTTACTCGACAAATCGCGTAATCGGTGCGGAGCGCGCACACCTCTATATCCGGTTCGACGCGGCCGACGGATTGCAACGTGGAGATGCCGTGCTGCACCGGGGCGTCAACGTCGGCGAAGTGAAGTCGATCGATTTCGGCTCCGGCGGCGTTGTCGTGCATGTCAGACTTTCCCGCGCGGTGCCGTTCTCGAGCAACGCACGCGCCGAGATGGTGGCGGCAGACATCTTCGGCCGGCAGTCGATCGTGCTGCGCGGCGATCGCGGCGGCCCGCCGCTCGCCAACCGTGACACGCTGCATGGCAGGCCGCCCGTCTCGCTCACGACACGGTTCGACAACATCGGCGAGCGCATAGGTGATCTGCTGTCGAAACAGACGGTCGCGGACCTGCGCGATGTCCTGACCGGCGCCGGCAATGCGGCAAACGGAGCGGGCGAGGCAGCCCACGACGTTGCCTCGCTGGCGCGCACAGCACAGGACCTGCTCGCGGGACAGGAGCGTGCGCTCGCTTCCATGACGGACGAGGCCGGCGCGCTGCTTCGCAACCTGCGCGAGTCCACGCACCCCGACTCGCTCGGCCTGCTCCGGCGCCGACTCGCGGATTCGGGCACGAACCTGGCCTCGGCCACGGCCACCATGGATACGGCCGCCACCTCGTTGATGCGTATCCTCGAGGGCTTCGAGTCCGGAGATGGCAGCCTGTCGCGGCTGCTGCACGACCCGGCGTTGCACGAGCACACGATCACCGTGCTGGCATCGCTGGACCGACTGATCAATGACGTGCGCGAGAATCCGAAGCGCTACGTCACGATCCGCGTGTTCTGAGGCCGGGACCATGTTCTGGCTCACCATTCTCGTCGTATGCACGGTCGGCGCGATGCTGCCCGGACTGGGGTCCGAGGTCCTGCTCGTGGGCGCCGCGACGACGCTCGGACCGGTAGCGGCGGCCGTGATGGTGGTTGTCGCCACGATCGCACACGTCGCTGGCAAGCTGATCGTCTACGCCGGCGCGGCGGCCGGCGCCCCGCGTCTGGCCTCCCACCGCCTGTCGAGCCGCTGGCAACTCCGGATGGACCGGTCGAAGCGTGCCGCGACCACTGTCGTGTTCACGAGCGCACTGGCCAGCCTGCCACCGCTCTGGGTCGCTACGATCGCCAGTGGCGCCGGCGGTCTCGGCCCCGTCCGCTTCGGAAGCGCCGTGTTCGCCGGCCGCCTCATCCGTTACTCGGCGCTCGTGGCCGGACCGCAACTTGTGCTGGAGGTGCTGCGATGAAGCTGCTCGTCGACAGCGGTGAATTCTGCGATGCGCTCGCCACCGACATCGCCGAAGCGGCTGAGTCCGTCCTGACTCAGGTGATGTCGTTCGAAGGCGACACCGCGGGCACGTTCCTGGCCAATCTGCTCATCCGCTCGGCCTGCTCTGACCGCCGGCTGCTCATCGACTGCTACAGCAGGCACATCATGAGCTGCCGTGTGCTGCGCGCTCCACTCGCGGCGCTCGATGACAGCTTGCGCAACGAGGTGCACGCCACGGAAGCGACGCAGCGCGGGCTTCGGCGAGCGGGCGTCCAGGTCCGCTTCGGCAGCCCGGCCGGTCGCCTGCTGCACAGGTTGCCCGCGAGGAACCACAAGAAGTCGATCGTGATCGACAAACGCGTCGCCTACATCGGCGGCATCAACTTCACCGACCACAACTTCGCGTGGCACGACCTGATGCTGCGGATCGATGATCCCGCCGCGGCGGTGTTCCTGCACGAGGACCTCGAGCGTACATGGAACGGTGAACCGGCCCTCGAGTGGCGGCACTTCGACGAACTGTCGATCGGTACCATCGACGGCCGTGACAATGCGCGCGGCTTCGAGCCCGTATTCGACCTGATCGCCTCGGCCAGGGAAGATGTGCTGGTCCAGTCTCCGTTCCTCACGTTCCCGTTCACGGACAGCCTGCGCGATGCGGCCCGCAGGGGCGTCCGCGTGACTGTGATGGCGCCCGGCCCGGCTACCACCGGTACGTTCGGCCGGTACATCGCGTGGGAGAGTCAGCGATCGCGGTTCCGGCTCCGACGCCTGCCCGGCATGACGCACATGAAGGCGATGCTCGTCGATGGGCGCAGCCTCGTGCTCGGCTCGAGCAACTTCGATTACCTCAGCTACCGCCGACACCAGGAGATCGTCGCGATCGTCACGGATCCGCAGACCATCGCTGACTTCAACCGGCGAGTCGTCGCGACCGACCTCGCCAGGTCGACCTGTGCCGAGCCTTTGTACCAGCCCGGCGGCTACCTCCGCCGACTCTGGATGCACGCGACTGGCGAGGCACTGGCCCGGATCAGTCTGCTGTGAGAGGGGCCGCTCGAATCCCGTGCCCGGGACCGCGCGCGATGCGCACGCAGTTGTTGACGCCGGTCGTGGATCACGCCGGGTGTTCAAACCCGTGCACGGCCGGCGGCATCACATCGAGAACCGCGAACAGAACTTCCTGACGAAGCGATCGATCAATGCGCTTGAGAATCCGGGGGCTGACGTGTCGCCTGAGCATCCTGCCAGGCCTCCTCATCATTGTGGCAGCGATGCCGATCGGCTCGGTCGCCCAGACGCCGCAGCTCGACTGGGGCCCGCACGAGGTCGGATTCCGCGTGATCGAGGCGCTCGATTCCACGCGTGCGTTCCGGCCGCTCTACGACTACCGCGGTGATCAGGCCGCGGAGACGGCGCGGCCGGTCCAGCTCTCCCTCTGGTATCCGGCGCGGACCGAGGCGGACGCACCGCGTATGACCGGCGGTGACTTCCGCGTCCTGCAGGAAACGGAGGTCGATTTCGGGCACACTGTCGACACGGCGGAACGCACGCGGATCCGCACGGAATTCGTCAGGACCGCGATCGGCTTCGGCATTGACTCGATCGTCGCAGCCAGATCGTGGGACGCACCGACACCGGTCGTGCGGGACGCGACGTCCGCTGCGGGTCCGCACCCGACAGTGCTGTATTTCACCAGTGCGGGTGTGAGCAATCCGCTGCTGCCCGCCTATCTCGCGAGCCATGGCTTCGCGGTCGCGTCGTTCCCGTCGAACGGCCGCATGACCGCAGCCTCGCTCGAGTTCACACCGAATGCGCTGACGCTCGATACCGACATCGATGACGCAGGCTTCGTGCACGCACAGCTGCGCAGACTTCCGCTGGTGGATGCCCGGCGACTCGCCGTCATGTCGTTCAGCGGCGCATCGCTGACCGCTCTACTGTGGCAGATGCGGGACATGCAGGCGAGCGCGATCGTCGCGCTCGAAGGATGGGAACGGTACCGTCGCGGCGCCGACATCATTGCCGCGTCCGTTCACTTCGAACCGCACCGCGTGCGCGTGCCGTTTCTCATGATGGAGCGCGCCGCCGACGAGGTCTCGCCGCAGTACGCGAAAGTGCCCGATGTCGTCGAGGCTCTGCCGTGGGCGGAAATCACCCGCATCGCGTTCCGGGATGCGGCGCACGGCGACTTTCTCTCTCACGCGGTGTTCGGTCAGTCGCCGGCGCACGCGCAGGTGTTCGCAACGTCGGCCCGCATGGTCCGTGTCTTCCTCGAAGACATCTCGAAGGCGACGACTCCGCAGCCCGGACCTTCGCCGCCATCGCACCTCCCGCGAGCGACCCGTTCTTCACGGTGAGCCGCGACCCGGCCATCGGTCCGGTGCCGACCGAGGAGGAGCTGTACCGGCTCGCCGAAACGGAACCGGCGCAGGCGCTCGCGGCGTACCGCGCAGCGACGCGCATCGTATCCGGCGACCGGTTGTTCCGGGAAGCGGTGCTGACGCGAGCGGCCACGTTCTCGACCGACCCCGCCGCGCGCGTGACCATCATGCAGATCGTTGCGGACGCGTATCCCGCGTCGATCAGCACGCGGTTCGGACTGGGCGAGGCGTACGCGGGCGCTGGACGGACGGCCGATGCGGTTGCCACATTCGAGACCGCGCTCGGCCTCGTCGAAGGACTGCCACAGGACCAGCGCGCTGCATGGCGGCAGCGCATCGAGGCGGCGCTCGCGGACGTGGGACGCTCGCGAACGAGCGGAAGCCATCGCACGCCAGGTCTGGCTACGGTCCTCCCGGCGGTGGCACCGGGCCCCAACCGGAACACGTGAATGGCGGGTGCAACCGGTCACACCCGCGTCGACGATGGACGAACCGTTGCCGGTTATCGATCATGCGCCGGTCACCGCACCCCGGGCCGCGGACCCGACGAGTCGTGCGTATTTCCCCATGACGCCGCTGGACAGCGGCTCGGGCCGGGGCCTGTCGGCGAGGCGATGGGCGATGATCCCGTCGGCGAGATCCACATCGACACGGCGTTCGTCGAGGTCGAGCGTGATACGGTCGCCATCCTCGAGAGCCGCGATCGGGCCTCCGACCGCGGCTTCGGGCGACACGTGGCCAACCATCAGCCCGCGCGTCGCGCCGGAAAAGCGGCCATCAGTGATAAGCGCGACATCGCCGCCCAGGCCGGCACCGACGATTGCCGCCGTGACGCCCAGCATCTCGCGCATGCCCGGGCCACCCCTGGGTCCTTCGTAGCGGATGACAAGCACGTCACCCGCGACGATCGTACCTGACTGAACGGCCGCGAACGCGTCCTCTTCGCGGTCGAACACGCGGGCCGGCCCCTCGTGGTGGCGGCGATACCCTGCGAACGTCTTCAGCACCGCACCGTCCGGCGCCAGGTTGCCGCGCAGGATCATGAGCCCGCCGGTCGGGCTGAGCGGATTCGCCAGCGGGCGGATGACTTCCTGGCCGTCCGTCTCGGTGCCCGCGGCCGCCGCCGCACGGACCGTATCGCCGGTCACCGTGAGGGCATCGGCGTTGAGCACACCGGCGTCGTCCAGCCGTTGAACGAGCACGCGTACGCCGCCCGCCCGGTGGAAGTCCGGCGCAGTGAACCTGCCGCCTGGTTTGAGATCCGCGAGGTGCGGGATCCGGGCACTCAACCGATCGAAGTCGTCGATCGAGAGCGTGACTCCGGCTTCGTGCGCGACGGCCAGGAGGTGCAGCACGGCGTTCGTCGAGCCGCCGGTCGCGGCGACCGACAGGATCGCATTCTCGATGGCGGACCGAGTGATGATCTGCCGCGGCGTACGGTTCTGCCTGACCAGCTCGACAACGAGCCGGCCACACGTCTTCGCGATCTCCTCCTTCTCCGCATCGAGAGCGGGCACGCTGCCCGACCCCATCGGCGAGATGCCCAGCACCTCGAACGCGGTTGCCATCGTATTGGCGGTAAACTGTCCGCCGCACGCGCCGGCGCCGGGACAGGCGTTGCGCTCGAGTTCGTCCAGTTCGGCCGGCGTGATCCTGCCGGCGGCACAGGCGCCCACGCCCTCGAACACGTCCTGAATCGTGATGTCGCGATTCCCGACACGACCCGGCAGGATGGATCCTCCATAGAGCATGAGGCCGGGCCGGTCGACGCGGGCGAGCGCCATGACCATCGCCGGAATCGTCTTGTCACACCCGGACAGACCGATCACACCGTCGAACTCGTAGGCCCGGACCATCAGCTCGACGGCGTCCGCCACCAGCTCGCGACTGATCAACGATGCCTTCATGCCGGGCGTGCCCATTGTGATCCCATCCGACACGACAGGCGCGTTGAACTCGATCGGCGTCCCGCCCGCCGATCGCACACCCTGCTTGACCCACTCGGCGATTTTATTCAGGTGGGCGTTGCACGGCGTTGCTTCGGTCCACGTATTCGCGACGCCGATCAACGGCTGCTCGAAGTCGCGGTCCGTGAATCCGACGGCGCGCAGCATGGCGCGCGCGGGAGCGCGGTCCCGGCCGGCGGTCAGGCTGCGGCTGGGAAGCTCCCGTGTCCCGTGCACGGCTGGCGTATCGGCCATCACGCCACCCTCGTGGAGCGACGCCCCCTGACGACAGTGCGCCAGCCGTGCGGATCGGGCGCCCGACCCATCGCGACCTCCAGCAGCCGTCGCTGGAGCAGCTCCGTGATCGGTCCGCGCGTGCCACCGGCGACGGGGATGCGGTCGACGCTCCGCACCGGCGTGATCTCCGTCGCGGTCCCGGTCAGGAACAGCTCATCGCAGATGTAGAGCTTTTCCCTGGGTATGCGCTCCTCACGAACCGCTATGCCCGCGTCCTGCGCGAGTACGATCGTGCTGTCGCGTGTGATGCCGCTCAGCATGGACCCGTCCGCGGGCGGCGTGTACAGGATTCCGCCCTTCACGAGGAACACGTTCTGCGCGCTCGCCTCGCTGACCGTGCCGTCCGGCGCGAGCGCGATCGCCTCGGTGTAGCCGTTCTGCGCCGCCTCCATCTTCATGAGCTGGGCGAGCGGGTAGTTCCCCGCGCACTTGGCCAGCGTGGGATGCGTGTTCGGCGCCGGTCGGAACCAGGTCGAGACACAGGCGTCGACGCCCGCCTCGTGGGCATCCTTCCCGAGGTACGCACCCCAGGGCCAGCAGATCAGGAAAGTCTCGACCCGCGCGTCGCCCGGATGAATGCCGACCGCGCCTTCGCCGCGAAGCACGAGCGGCCGAAGATATCCTTCTTCCAGCTCGTTCCGCTCGAACAGCTTGCAGCACGCGTCTCTGAGAAAGGCGACATCGTATTCGACCGGGATCCGGTGGATCCGGCACGAATCGAGCAATCGACGCAGATGATCGTCTAGTCGCAACAGACTCGGCCCCTCACGGGTCGCGTAGCAGCGGATTCCTTCGAACACCGAAGAACCATAGTGAACAACGTGCGACATCACGTGCAGGTTCGCCGAGTCCCACGGGACGAAATCACCGTTGTGCCAGATCCAGGGCGTATGAATGACGCCTGCATGGCCGGGTTTCCCGCTCACAGCCAGGCCATCCTCGCACGGAGGTCCCGACCCACAGTGTCGAGCGGGTCGCCGCGCGCCTCATCGCGCAGTCGTCCGAACTCGGGATGCCCGCACTGGCCGTCCCGGATCCAGCGGTCCGCGAAGTCGCCCGACTGGATCTCGAGCAACAGTTCCTCCATTGCGCGTCGCGAATCCGCGCCGATGACTTTCGGTCCGCCCACATAGTCGCCGTACTCGGCGGTATCGCTGACCTCCGCCCGCATCCCCGACAGTCCGCCGGACTGAATGAGGTCGACGATCAGCTTCAGCTCGTGGAGACACTCGAAGTAGGCCAGCTCCGGAGCGTAGCCTGCGCCGGTCAGTGTGTCGAAGCCCGCCCTGATGAGCGCCGAAACACCACCGCACAGAACGGCCTGCTCGCCGAACAGATCCGTTTCCGTCTCGTCCTTGAACGTCGTCTCGATCACGCCGGCCCTGGTGCACCCCAGGGCGTCGGCGTAGGCCAGAGCGACATCGCGCGCCTGTCCCGTGCTGTCCTGGTGGACCGCGATCAGTCCCGGCACGCCGCACCCGGCCTCGTATTCCCGCCGCACCATCGCGCCCGGCGCCTTGGGGGCCACCATGATGACGTCGACCGATGCGCGTGGCTCGATCTGCCTGTAGTGGATGTTGAATCCGTGAGCGAAGAGGAGCGCGCCGCCATCCTTCAGATTCGGCGCGACCTCGGTCTCGTACAGCCGGCGCTGGCCCGCATCGGGGATGAGAATCGACACGAGGTCCGCCGACGCGACGGCGTCGGCGACAGTCGCCGTCGCGAGGCCATCACCCTCGACCCGCTCCCTCGTCGGACTGTCCGGCCGCAATCCGACGACGACGTCGACGCCACTGTCGTGGAGGTTGAGGGCATGGGCGTGTCCCTGGCTGCCGTACCCCACAATGGCGACGCGTCTGGCCTGAAGCAGCGCGGGATCGGTGTCACTGGACTCGTACACACGGACAGTGCTCATGGCATGCCTTCGGCTGGAGGATGATTGTCGATCGCGGGGAGTGCGATCTCCCCGCTTCGCGTGTAGCCCGCAAGCGTCCCGTTGGAACGCAGGAACGCGAGCATGTCGTCGACCTGGGCCGGCGTCCCGATGAACTCCATCGTTTCCGGCGCATCCGTCGTGCTTTCCCGCCTCAGCCGCGCCCGAAGCAGCTCCCTCGTATCGAGCTCCCGACTGTTGCCCACACGTATCCCGGAAATGTCATAGAGCGTCGCAAGCTCGCGCTGCACTCGCCTGCGATCGGTCTTCGACTCATCGATCCGGATCACCAGATCGATCAGCGATCCATCCGATTGCGACGCCGAGAACCGCGTGATGGCGAAGCCACGACGCCGGAGCAGCCCGCTGACGCGCTCGAGCGCGCCCGGACGATCGTGGATGCGGACGTGAATCGCGGCTTCGCTCATGCCAGCGCCTTCTCGAGTTGCTCGTGCTGCATTTCGCTCAATGACGCGCCGGGTGGCACGAGCGGGAAGACGTTCTCTTCGGCGAGCACGCGGAAGTCCAGCAGCGCGGGGCCGGACGACTCCGACGCCCAGTCGATGGCATTATCCACCTCGTCCATTGTCGTGATCACGCGGGCGGGAATCCCGTATGCCCTGGCGAGAAGCAACAGGTCGGACCGGGCACGGCCGAAGCGGAATAGCGACGGTCGTAGTACAGCTCCTGCCACTGTCGGACCATACCGAGAAAACCGTTGTTGATGACGGCGATGCGCAGCGGCACGTTCTCCTGCACGACTGTCGCCAGTTCCTGCAGTGTCATCTGGAATCCGCCATCGCCGGCCACGACCCACGTCTGTCGTTCCGGGCATGCCACGGCCGCACCGAACGCGGCCGGCAGGGCATATCCCATCGTACCGAGTCCGCCGGAGGTCAGATGGCTGCGCGGCACGGCCTCGCCGAGCTCCTGCGCCAGCCACATCTGATGCTGTCCCACGTCCGTGACGACTGTCGCGCGGGTCTCGGCGATCCTGGCGGCCAGCCGTCGGATCGCGAACCGTCCCGAGAGTCGCGATGGATGCTCGTCCGGCGACCAACCATTCTCGCCGCAGGTCCGCGACCATTGTTCGATCTCCTTCAGCCACTCGTCCCGCCTTGCCGGGCAAGCCGCGGCGGAGAGAGCAGGCAGCGTATCGCACAGATCTCCGATCAGCTCGAGCGTCGGCTGGACGATCCGGCCCATGGACGATGGCGCGATGTCGGCGTGGATGATCTCGGCGAGTGGAGCGAAACCGGCCGCGTTGCCGACGACACGATCATCGAATCGCAGGCCCAGTCCCAGAATGAGATCGGCCCGCTGAATCGCCTTGTTCGCGCGCTCGGTGCCGTGCATGCCGGGAAGGCCGAGCGACAGTCGATGACTTGCCGGGAACGCATCGAGGCCGAGCAGTGTCGTCACTACCGGCAGGTCGGCGGCGACCGCCAGCTCGAGCAGCGCCGCGTGCGTGCCGGACAGCAGGACGCCGCGACCGGCCATGACGACGGGTCGCTCCGCCCGGTTCAGCATGTCCGTGGCACGCTCGAGATCCGGACGGGCTGCCTCGATCACGGGTGTTGCGGTTCGCGAAGCCGTCCGCCGGCCTGCGTACGGTGCCGCCTGCACATCCTTCGGAATGTCGATCACGACAGGGCCGGGCCGCCCGGACCGCGCGAGATCGAACGCTGCGCGCACGACGTCATCGAGATCAGCCGGATCGTCGACGAGGAAGCCATGCTTCGTGACCGGCATGGTGACGCCGACGACGTCGGTCTCCTGGAAGAAGTCGAGTCCGCGACCGGCGCGCGGGACCTGTCCTGTGATCGCGACGACGGGCACGCCATCCATGTGGGCCGTCGCGAGACCCGTGACCAGGTTCGTCGCGCCCGGTCCGCTGGTCGCGACGCATACCCCAACGCTGCCCGATGCCCGCGCGTAGCCGTCGGCCGCGTGCACGACTGCCTGTTCGTGACGCATAAGAATGTGTCGCAGCTTCGCCTGCCGGTAGAGCGAATCGTAGAAGGGAAGGATCGCTCCTCCGGGGTGCCCGAACATCACGGCAACGCCCTGCTCTACCAGCGCAGCACAGAGGCGATCAGCAACCGTCATACGTCCCACGCGCCCCTCCCCACGTCGATTGTGGTTCGCCCGGGGCATCTGGCCTCTGGCGTTGTTCGCGATCCGATCCTGCGCGATCCATGGACGGCGCGAGCCCGCGCGACTGTTCGTATGCGCGAATCGCTTCCTCGTGCTGCAGCGTCAGATCGATGTCATCCCAGCCGTTGAGGAGACAGTCACGACGGAATGGATCGATGTCGAACGCAACGTCGAGTCCCGCACTGTCGGTAACCCTCGTCGCCTCGAGATCGACGGTGACGGTGTAGCCGTCGCTCGTACGCGTCCGCTGAACGATCGCGTCGACAGTGCGTCCATCGAGCACGACCGGCAGGAGGCCGTTCTGGTAGCAGTTGGCGCGGAATATGTCCGCGAAGCCGGGCGCGACTATCACGCGAAAGCCATGGTCCAGCAGCGCCCATGCCGCGTGCTCGCGCGAGGAGCCACAGCCGAAGTTCGCGCCGGCCGCGAGGATCTCCGCACCATTGTATCGCGGCTCGTTCGGCTCGAAACCGGGCTCCGCTTCGCCCGTGGCCGTGAATCGCAGTCCATGGAACAGGTACTGGCCGTAGCCGGTCCGGTTCACGCCCCTGAGGAACCTGGCGGGAATGATCTGATCGGTGTCCACGTCCGCCCGCGGGAACGGCGCCACCCGGCTGGTCACTGTCGCGAACGGCGTCATTGTCTCGACTCCTTCGACGACCACTCGCGCACATCGACGAAGTGCCCGGCGATGGCGGCGGCCGCGGCCATTGCCGGACTGACCAGATGCGTCCGGCCGCCGGCGCCCTGCCGTCCCTGGAAGTTGCGGTTGGACGTCGACGCACAACGCTCGCCCGGCTCGAGCCGGTCCGGATTCATCGCGAGGCACATCGAACAGCCGGACTCGCGCCACTCGAAGCCGGCGTCGATGAAAATCCGCGCGAGACCTTCCCGTTCTGCCGCGTGCTTCACGGCGGTCGAGCCCGGCACCACCATCGCCGACACGCCGCTCGCCACGCGGTGACCACGGACGACATTCGCTGCCGCCCTGAGATCCTCCATGCGCGAGTTGGTGCAGGATCCGATGAACACGCGGTCGAGGCGGATGTCCTGCAGCTTCGTGCCCGGCTCGAGGCCCATGTACGCGAGCGCCCGCTCGGCCGTTTCGCGACGCGTCGGATCGCTCAGCGCGACCGGGTCGGGTACTTCGCCGGTGACCGGCACCGCCATCGCCGGCGTGGTTCCCCACGTCACCATCGGAGTGATATCGATCGCGTCGACTGTCAGGCGTCTGCCATGGCGAGCGTCGTCATCCGTACGAAGGCTGCGCCAGCGCTCGACCGCCTCCTCGAAGGCCGTTCCCGCCGGCGCATGGGGTCTTCCCCGCAGATAGTCGAACGTCACGTCGTCGGGCGCGATCATTCCGGCGCGTGCGCCCGCTTCGATCGACATGTTGCAGACCGTCATGCGACCTTCCATCGACAGCGCCTCGATCGTCTCGCCCGCGTACTCGACGACGTGTCCCGTCGCGCCTCCAACACCGATCGTGGCGATCACGTGCAGGATCAGATCCTTGGCGGTCACGCCGGAGGCGAGCGGACCGTCCACGCGGATCTCCATGGTGGGCGGTGCCGACCAGCGAACGCACTGCGTGGCCAGCACGTGCTCGACTTCGCTCGTACCGATGCCGAACGCGAGTGCACCCAGCGCACCATGCGTCGACGTGTGGCTGTCGCCGCACACGATCGTCATCCCGGGCTGTGAGTATCCCTGCTCGGGTCCGATCACGTGGACGATGCCCTGCCGTGGCGAGTCCACATCGTGCAGCTCGATGCCGAAGTCGGCCGCGTTCCGCCGAAGCGCCTCGACCTGGGCGCGCGAGACAGGGTCGGCGATCGGGAGGGAGCGACCCGTAGTCGGTATGTTGTGATCGACCGTCGCGATGGTCGCGTCCGGGCGGCGGACTCGCCTGCGACCGGCACGCATGCGATCGAACGCCTGCGGCGAGGTCACCTCGTGAACCAGGTGCAGGTCCACGTAGATCACCGCGGGCTGCCCGGCAGGCTGCACGATCAGGTGATCGTCCCAGATCTTGCGGAACAGGGTCCGTCCCATCAGTCCGCCTCCGCTCCGGCCGGCGCGGCCAACGCTACGGCGCGGGCGATCTCGTCGGCGAAGGCTCCGCATCCGAGCCATTCGTCCCCGCCGGTGAGGTCGCGAGTCCTGAGCCCGCGGGCCAGCACGCTCCTGACCGCTTCTTCCAGCGCGGCCGCCTCGGCTTCCAGTCCGAACGTGTGCCGCAGCATCAGCCCGACGGAGAGGATCGCGCCCATGGGATTGGCGACACCGAGCCCGGCGATGTCCGGCGCCGAGCCGTGTACCGGCTCGTAGAGGTCGACGCGTCCGCCGATGCTGGCGGAGGCGAGCGTGCCGAGCGACCCGGTGAGAGCGGCGGCCTGGTCGCTCAGGATGTCGCCGAAGAGGTTGCCCGTCAGGACGACATCGAATTGTCGAGGGTCGAGCACCAGCTCCATTGCGGCCCGATCGACGAGCATGTGCCGGAGCGACACATCCGGGTACTCGGCGGCCAGCGCGTCGACGGTGCTGCGCCACAGACGCGATGGCGCCAGCACGTTCGCCTTGTCGACCGAGACCACCGAACGTCGGCGCTGTCGCGCAAGATCGAACGCGACGCGGGTCACCCGCTCGATCTGGTCGCGGGTGTACTCCATTGTGCTCCGTGCAACGCCACGCTGCTGGTCGAAGCTCGATTCGCCGTAGTAGATGCCGCTCGACAGCTCGCGCACGAAGATCAGGTCGGTACCGCGCAGAACGGCCGGCCGCAGCGGTGAGAGGTCGACGAGCGCATCCCATGCCATCGCGGGTCGCAGGTTCGCGAAGCAACCCAGCTCCCGCCGCAGTCTGAGGAGACCGCGCTCCGGTCGTCGTTCCGGATCGACCCGGTCGGCATCCGGATGTCCCACGGCTCCGAGCAGGACTGCACCAGCCGCCAAACAACCATCGAGCGTTGCCTGCGGAAGCGGGTCTCCGCCATCCCGGGCGGACGCCCACCCCACCGGGTACTCGCGCACCTCGACTGTGTGGCCGGCCGACCGCGCGACCGCATCCAGGACGCGAAGTGCGCCGGCCGTCACTTCCGGACCGATACCGTCGCCGGGGAGCACAGCGAGCTCTATCCGCATGGATCTCAGACTCCCCAGAAGTTGTGCGCGAACTCGAACGCATGTGGCGTCACTACACCGAATCGCACAGCCTTGTTGATGATGTGGAGGTAGGCGTTCGCCGCAGCCAGCACGATGTCCGTGGACGCTCCCCGGCCGGTGAAGCTCTTCCCCTGCACGCTCGCCTTCAGATGGACCTTGCCGACCGCGTCGCCGCCGGACGTCGCCGGAATGATGGTCATGTCGTCCAGCACGACGTCGATAGCCACGAGCTGATCGATAGCGGCGAACGCCGCCGCCAGTGGTCCATTCCCCTCCGCCTCCGCCTCCTGCGTCGGGAAGATCGAATCGGTCAGTTGCACGCGAGCCAGGGAGCTCGCGCCACCACAGGTGACCTCGAGGCTCATCAGCTCGAATCGCTGTCCGTTGTCGGTGACGCCGCCGGTCTGAAGCACTGCCAGCAGATCTTCGTCCAGCACCTGCCGTTTCTTCTCCGCAATGTCGATGACTCTCTGGTAGACTCGACGGAGCGCCTCCTCATCCAGCTCGTAGCCGAGCTCCCTGCAGCGCTTGCCGATCGCGTGCCGGCCCGAATGCTTGCCGAGCACCAGGGTGCTCTCGGGTACGCCGACCTGATCGGGTCGCATGATCTCGTACGTTGCCGGATGCCTGATCACGCCGGCCTGATGGATGCCGGCCTCGTGGGCGAACGCATTCCTGCCCACGATCGCCTTGTTCGGTTGCGGATAGATGCCGGTCAATGACGAAAGCAGCCGGCTCGACCGGTAGATCTCCTCCGTCCTGACACCCGTGACGAAGGGGAGCAGATCCTGGCGCACGGCGAACGCCATGACAATCTCCTCCATGGAAGCGTTGCCCGCCCGCTCGCCGATGCCGTTGACGGTGCACTCGATCTGTCTCGCGCCGGCCTGGACGGCGGCAATCGAGTTGGCGGCGGCCAGGCCGAGATCATTGTGGCAGTGCACGCTCAATACGACGTTCTCCATGCCATGGACCGTCGCAAGCAGTCCCTCGATGATGCGGCGATATTCATCGGGACAGGTATAGCCGACAGTGTCGGGGATGTTGACCGTGGTCGCTCCGGCGTCCACAGCGGTCTGCACCGCCCGGCGCAGGAATCCACGATCCGTTCGTGTCGCATCCTCCGGGCTGAACTCGACGTCGTCCACGTATCGTCTGGCCATGGTCACGGCCTGGCCGATCCGGTCGACACACTGGTCTTCCGAGATACCGAGCTTGTGATCGAGGTGGATGCCGGACGTCGCAAGGAAGACGTGCAGTCGGGCATGCGCCGCCCGATCGAGGGCCGCCGCGGCACGCTCGATATCGAGGTCCGTGGCACGAGCGAGCGCCGCAATGACGGGCCGGCGGACCTCGGCCGCTATCCGTTGAACGGCGCTGAACTCGTCGGGTGACGAGACCGGGAATCCTGCTTCGAGCACGTCCACGCCCAGCCGATCCAGCTGATGCGCCATCTGGAGCTTCTCGGGCGTCGTCATCGTCGCGCCCGGCGACTGCTCGCCATCCCGCAGCGTCGTGTCGAAGATCAGAACTCGCGACATTTTCCGTGCGCTCCCGACCGGGGTTGAAGATCCGACTCCGAATCCAGTGTCCCCAGACACAAAAACGCCGCGGACCCTCGAAGGGCCCGCGGCGTATGTGCTGGTGAACTCTCTGCTATGTCATCCTGCGCACACTCCGCTGCCCTCCCGCCCGGCCGCAATAAGGCCGAGCGTGATAATAAGGAGCAGGTTGAGCAACAGGTTGAGTCTCACGCGGTCCGGTTCGTCGATGCTGTTTCGCCAGTGTGCAACACGCCCACCCGGGCGTCGGCGGCCGAATATTGCGTCTGATGGGATGGTTGTCAAGCCCGATGTGGATGCGGGATGGATGAAGTCACCGTCCGCCCGCGCATCGTGGTCGGCTGCACGCCATAGTCAGCAGTAACGCGCCGGCCGCACACAGTTGCGCGTACGCGTAAGAGCGAAGTCGCCAGCCTCGTCGAAGTCGCCACCGCGCGGGCTCTGGCGGTCCGCGGCGAAATGCTTGACACGGGAGCAGGCACCGCGGTAGATAGTTCGCCCATGACGACGAGCCACCGCACCTTCGGGTCCGTCCGCTTCCTCTTTACCCGCTCGAACCGGGCGGGGGCTCGTCTGCGTTAGGTCGATTCCTCGACCGGAACCAGCCGCCCGCCCGGAAACCTCCGAGCGGGCGTTTCTGTTGTCCACGGCGAAACGAATCCCGGACGATGACATCGGAAATCGAAGGTATCAGAGGCAGGCTGGATGAGGTGGATTTGGCGATCGTGACGCTGTTGAGCGAGCGCTTCCAGCTCATCGACGAGATCGCCCGTATGAAGCAGCGCGGCCGGGTCGAGCTGCAGGACGCCGGACGGGAGAGCGCGCTCCTCGCGCGCGTTGCGCAGCTGGCCGAGGCCGCGGACCTGAACCCGGCACTCGTGCAGCGGATCTACCGTGAGATCCTCGACTATTCGCTTCGGCGCCAGCTCGCGAACGTCGCGCAGTCGCTCGCGTACGCGGAGAGCGCGGCGGCTGCGGTCTCGGCCGCGTACCAGGGGATCGAGGCCTCGTACAGTCACATGGCGGCGTCGAGGCATCTGGCGGGCCTCTCGCCCGAGGCCCGGTTCATCGGGTTCCCCACTTTCCATGATGTCGCTGCGGCCGTCCTGGACGGCGCCGTAACGTTCGGGTTGCTGCCGATCGAGAACACGACCGCGGGATCGATCAACGCGGTCCACGACCTTCTGGCCGACTGCGACCTCCACATCGTCGGTGAGGAGATCCAGGTCGTCGATCACTGTCTGATCGGACTACCCGGAACCCGCGTCGAGGATCTGAAACGCGTTCGCTCTCACCCCGAGGCGCTCGCGCAGTGCGGCCGGTTCCTGAGGTCCGTACCGTGGTGCCGGGCCGAGGCCTATGACGACACGGCAATGGCGGCCCGGCAGGTGCACGCGGATGGCGATCCGACAGAAGCGGCGATCGCCAGTGAGGCCGCAGCCGACCGGTATGGTCTCGAGATCCTGCGCCGGCGGGTGGCCGATCAGCCGCGTAACCTGACGAGATTCGTCGTGGTCAGCCGCGCCGTGATTCCTCCGGCCCCCGGTCTCGCCTACAAGACATCGGTAGTGCTCGTCCTGAAACACAAGGTGGGCAGTCTCTCCCGCTGCCTCGTAGCACTGGCGGAATGCGGCATCAACGTGACCAAGATCGAGTCACGTCCGCTCCCGAACACACCCTGGCAGTACCGGTTCTATCTTGACTTCGCCGGCCATCAGCTGACCACCGAGGTTCAGGGCGGGCTCGCAGAACTGCGCCGATACGCGGAGTCGCTGCGCGTTCTCGGCTCGTATCCGGCGATATCGATCTCGGGCGCGCCGACCGGATGACAGTGACGCTCCGCGTCAGCTCGATGCCGTTTCAGCCGCCGGATCTTCGCCGGCACCGCCGGCTCGGTCACGACACGGCGGTCAGCGGCACAGGGACGCCGCGTCCCGACGTCTATGTCAATCCCGCCAGATTCACGCTTGTCTTGGGTCTGGAACACCACGAGCATCGTCGCGCCGGGACGCGAACTAGAGCAGAGGGTGCAGAGCGCCGCCATCGCCTTTGTGCGCTGGTCGCACAGCGGCACATCACTCGCGTGCCGGTTCTGCCCCCACTCCCGAGGACGCACCGACGGGAGCGGCGGCTTGGCCGCGACGACGCAGCACGGGCCTCAGCCAAACTGTGTCGGGTCGCGTAAGGCCGGCACCCCATTGCGCACCGTCAGGCACATTCTCGTACGCTACCGATGCACTCATCAGCCAGTCTTCCCCGCGAAGCAGGGCGACCGGTGGCGGAGCAAGGGCCAGCGACGTCTCAAGTACAACGCTGTCACCAGGCTCTATGAGCTGCCTTGTCGCGAAATCGAAGCACTGTACCGGGCCCGTCCAGATCTGCGAGGTTGGAGCGCTTCGCCGGCTGATGATCAAACGCATGGAGCACCCACCGGTCACGATCTGCCGCGTTTCCCCACGCTCATTGCGAACCACGACGGACAGGATGTCACGTGTCGTGTCATAGGTGGCCGAGAGGACGAGACCCCTGCCTTACCACTATCGACGGTAGTTCGCTGTGACTCACACTGGCAGGCTCAGCCCTGCACGCGGCGAAGAGAACAACCAGAACGAATTTCGCCACCACGAGAAAGAGGCGGCTCAACACTGACCTGACATGTCCAGGACCGAAAAGTGTCCCCTGCTACCTGAAACGCGCCTCGAACGTCGATTGCTGGCGTGTAGCCAGCATAGCTCAGCTCGTGGAGCCGGCCGTCCAACGGGCCGGAGTGAATTCCGAACACTGTCTTCTCATCGCTCGTCGGTAGGTCGCAGCGGCGCTCCCGCCGCGCGTAGACGTCCGGCGGGGCCAGTGTCCCCTCGCGCTGGATGGTCCTGAGTCGTCTGGCCGAAGGGGTTCACCCTCGACACGCGCGCCGGAGCCATGCGCGTTCTGGATGCCGCCGGTCAGGAGGTCGGGACGATACCGGGTCAGTTCCGGCTCGGCGGTGGCGAAGTTTCCGTGCTCCACGATGGCGTCGGGACGACCGCGCAACGCCAGCGCGCCATCACCCGCTGTCCGGGCCGGTTCTGGATCGCCGGAGACGTCAGTCGCGCCGACTGATCCCGCTGTGACCCGACCGCGATGACCCGCGCTCGGCCGGGCCGACGGATCGCGACTTGACGCGACCGCATCTCGAATCACGATCTCTCCCCGCGCAGCTGCACTGCCCGCGCTTCCAGCTCCGTACCGACGGCAGCGATCGTCTCCGCGGGCACGCGCTGCTCCCCGGCGTAGTGCGGCCAGCGCATCACGGCGTCCGCGATATGCGCGATGATGCCCGTCGGGTTCCGGATGCCGAACGTCTCCGCCATGTCGATCAGGTCTGCACGCGTAATGCCCGCTCGCCTGTCGCCCACGCGCATCTGATGCGTGGCAGTCCACCCGCCGCCCTTCGCGAACGTCAGGTCGTACGCCGGCGTGAGCGACCACGTGCCCTGCGGATCCATGTGGAACGACAGGTTCTTCACATGATCGTCCTGATTGACGGCGAGGATGTTGAAGACGGTGCGGCGATATCCCTCGATCACCGCGGCGGGCGGCATGCCCAGTCGCAGGATCGTGCGCAGATACTCCTCGTAGCTGCTCGCGCCCGGATCGTTGTAGTCGACGTGCAGCAGTCCGCCGAGCGTGTGCTGGTGCAACCGCGTTCCATCACGCAGATCGAAGCGCGGGATCAGCAGGTGTGCGTGGCCGTCCTCGCCCTCGAGCACGGTGACATCGACGACGTCGAGACCGCCATCCCTCGCCATACGCGCGTATGCGGCCTCGACGCGGTTGAACGGCTGCGGCTCTCCGAGCAGCCCGACCGTCTCTGCCACGCCCACACCATCGAACTTCAGGATGCACGGGATGTCATCCGGCTGCGGCGGCGCGAACGCTGAACGCACGTCGCCGCTCGATGCGTTGTAGAGCACCACCGCCTTCGGTCGCATGCCGCCGGCCGACGAGCCGATGCGATAGATCTCGGGGATCGTCACGCCCGCTTCGCCCGCGATGATGCGCCGCGCATCCGCGACCAGTTGCGCCACCTCCAGCGCCTCCGCCTCCGCAGGCCGCCGCGACAGCATTTCCGCCGGATGGAACTCCAGCGCTCCCATCGCCCGCTCCCCGACATACAGCAGGTGCTGCACCGGAGAGAACGCCTTGCGCTCCTCCCCGCGCGACGTGTAGTACGCCCGGATCACCCTCGAGCCGAACGCGTCGGGCAATGCGTCCGCCAGTACGCCCGGCAGTCCCCGGAATCCGCCCTTCCGCAACAGCTCGTCGAACCGTACCGGTCCGCTCACGCTCAGCGGCAGATGCAGCGGCGACACCTCGAGGCCCGACGCGCGAAACGCCGGGTCGTACTCGAACACGATCCGCCCATCCTCCAGCTCCGCCACCCCGCCGACCGTCCTGCCCCACAGTCGAACCTCGGCGAACACCGATACCTCAGCCACGACGCCGCGCCTCCCGCACCAGCTGCATCGGACTCACGCCCGGCTCCGGGATGAACGACTCCAGCGCACCCAGCCGACCGTACACGCGCAGCAGCCGAACGACCGTCAGCAGCGTCGGGTTGTCACCCTGCTCCGCACGCGAGACCGTCGACCGGTCGAGACCCGCCCGCGCCGCCGCCTCGGCCTGGTTCAGACCGGCCGACTTCCGGATCTGCGCCAGGCGGCGTCCCAGCTCGGCGATGATCTCCGGGTCAG
>DATKCF010000182.1:0-5268 GCA_035513345.1 Longimicrobiales bacterium | reverse complement strand
AGCATCGTCGTCTCCACGGACTATCCGCACTCGGACGGGCTGTTTCCGGAGGCGATCAACGAGTTCGTCGCGCTCGAGGGCGTGAGCGACAAGACGAAGGCGAAGATCCTCTGGGACAACTGCGCGCGCCTGTACAGCCTGGGCTAGCCGCCGGCGCGACGGCGCGTCACCTCGCGGGCGATTGCTGCGAAACGCGGTGACCCGCGCGGATCGCCTCGTCTATTGCGACGCGTGTAGGTACGTCGTGCTGGTCACCGTGCCGTAGTTCTGATCCAGATTGGGCTGGAGAGCAACGAGCGCTGCCATGCGGCGCGCGATTTCGGTCACATAACGCGCCTCATCGGGCGTGAGGCCTCGGCCGAGCAGTTTGTTCTCACGGTACGAGAGCCACTTTTTGATGACCTGGTAGCCGCCAATGGTGTACTCCCATACGGCCTTCGGTACATTGCGCCAGCAGGCAATGTCGTTGAGGTGGATATCCACGACGTCGCCGCGGTCAGTAATCTTGCCCGTCCCCGGCATCGTCACGCCGCCCTTGCCCGCGTGTCCCCAGCCGGCCGTTACATCGAGATCACCCGCCTCCGGGTGTGCCGGCTTGTCATCTACCCGCACGAAGACCGCGATCCTTTTCAGTTCGTCGCGGATCTTCCCCGTGGTCACGCCAGGCACCGATGTCTCCACGTCCAGCAACGCTGCTACTTGTCGACCCAGCGTTGCTGAGGCCTGCAACAGTTCCCGCGAGCCCGGCAACGGAACCCGTGGCCAGTCCTGCCGCAACGGGCCGGCATTCCCGACACGATAGGCGGGAGCGTGGAGAACGGCGAGCGTATGGAAGAACAGATCTTCAGGTGCGGCGGACAACTGCGCGAGATATGCCGCCGCGATTTCGGTAAGGTTCGGCTTGTGGCCTGCGGCCTCCAGCAACGAACCGTCGTCGCTATACAGATAGGCGGGGAACATGCCGACGTTCGACTCGACGGTGTGATGGTCGGCGAGCAGCGTCGTGAACTGCGGCTGGTAGAAACTCTCCATCCGGTTGCGCTGACCGGAACTAAGCCAAAGGTTTCCTCCCCGAACGTGCGGAAAGTACTCGCCTCGTTTCCTGTCGAGCAAGCCTGTCTCCGGTTCCCAATAGAGCCAGCGCACGTCGAAGGGGCGGTAGCAGTACCGGATGATCTTGTCAGGCAGAAACCCACGTGTGAGGAGTCTGTTACGCACGGCTTCGGCTTGGAAACCCGTCGTGCTAGTCATCGCTGTCGGCATACGACGGCGAATGTCCTCATGACTGAGTTTCGGGTTGAAGTAGTCCTGCATCCGTTGCACAAGCCGGTCGCGGTCGATGTCAACCACCAGATCGTCGCGGCTGGTCTTTACACCCGGGAACGACACCGGGAACAGCTCCGGCAACAGTGGCCACGCGAAGTACGCGGTTGCGACCTGACCGGGCATGAACGATAGACCCATATCGAGCAGGGGCGTCAGCTGGTCGTACTGGCCAGGGCCTTCGAGCAGTTGCGCCCGCTTGGTCTTGCCCCAAAGGTGGCGAAACTTGATGGCACCGGGCAGCTTCGTGTTGTTGTCTGCGCACGAGCAGGGTAACCGCTGTCCCGACCTGAATGCCTTCGGCATTCAATTCGGTCGAAAAGACGCTGGGGTCGGGCTCGCCGGAAGGCGTGAGTTTACCGCTCTTGTATTTGTCGCCGTTGAGGCAATCGATCCAAATTCGGCTGAAACTATCGACGAAGCGTTCGCGCATACCGGTGAAGGAAAGTCCATCGAGCCATGAGTAGTTAGAGATGAAGCAAATGACGCCCTGTCCGGGCTGGTTCATCTCGATGATGCGCCGCTCGGCCATCCGGAAGAAGCGGACGTAGAGATCGTTGAGGCCCTGGCCTTGCGGGGCGGTGACGCGCCGGGTGGTGCGATAGGCCCCGGAGAGACCGCGCTCTTCGTCGACGGCCACGCCGGCGTATCCGTTGTAGGGTGGGTTGCCCAGCACGACGAGGATGCGGTCGCCGAGCTTGACATGGTTAGCGGCGTCGCGTTCCTCTTCCATCTCGGCGAACAGCAGCCGAGTCTTGGGCGTCGTCGGTGGTTCCCAGCCAGTGAGCGCGTTGGTCAAGTACACGCCGACACGTTCGGGGGGGTCAGCAGCATCGCTCAGCGGTGCGCCGAGGGTCTCCAGTTCCAAGCCAAGTTGAAGGTGCGCGATCACGAACGGGGCGGGCAGGATCTCAAAGCCGAATAGCCGCTCCATGGCGGCCCTCTTGAGGTCGTGCGCGACCAGCGCATCGCCGCCTTTGTCATGGAGCGTCGCCCGGATGTGCCGCAGGACGGCACGCAGGTAGGCCCCGGTGCCGCAGCAGGGATCCAGCACCACCACTTTTGGATCGGCCAAGCCGTCGGTAAGGCCGAGTTCGGATCGCAGCACGGTGTCCACGCGCTCAACCTGGTAGCGGACAATCTCCTCCGGCGTGTACCACACACCGAGCGCTTTCCGCAGTTCCGGGTCGAAGGCGTGGAGGAACGGCTCGTAGAAGTACTGCACCGCATGGCCTGCATCGAAAGACTCAAAGAACTGTGCGTGATCGACGCGGTTCAGGGCGTTGGCCGCCCAGTCGAGCACCTCGATTAGCCCGAGGGCGCCAAGACGGGCGGGGTCGGCCACCTGAACGAACAGAGCACGGAGCATCGGCACCCGCAACAGCCAGTGTGCCGATCGCCAATCGAATGCACCAGCCACCATGTAGGGCGAGCTTTCGCGGAGGGACTGGCCATAGCTCGTCGGCGTGAGATGCCGGTCGCGACGCCGCGCCCAGAGCACCCAGGCGGAGAATACGCCGTAGAAAAGTGTCTGAACGAGCGTCGAACGGAAGAAATGCTCGCCCTTTTCACCTTCGAACCTCAATCCGAGCGCCTCTTCGAGTGTCTGGCGAATTCCGCCAAGCGCCGGGATCTCGCCGGACTCGATCCGTAAGCGGGCATCGCGGGCGTAGGAGGCGAGGATGGCGGCGACGTCACGCGGTTCGGCAAGGGGTGCGTTATGCAGCAACGCACGCCGGAGGTACTCCAGTAGACGCTCGCCATGTTCGGCGGCCGCCTTCCGCGGGTGCTCCGCCAACTGCCAGAATTCCGCTTCCGAGGCTGCCAACGAAAACGACTCCAGCGGCCGCGGCCGACCGTCGGCGTCTTTGCCGATGATCAGGAAGTCGCGAAAAGTCGTGACGAGTACCATCCCGTAGCGCTTCCAGTACCGCTCGACCTGGTCGCTTTCGGCGACGCGCGCAACATCATGCGACGGCGGTTTCGCCTCGATCACTCCGCGCGAGGGAGTCTGAACGTCGAAAGGATTCGCGCTAGCAGCCGAGGCAGGGGACTTTGCTCGAAACTGGTCCGCTGTGAAGAGGCCTCCATCTGGGAGGCCGGCCCCGCGATTAGCCAAGTTGATGACACAGCGAACCTTGGGCGAAAGGGTTCTTCCGATGTCGGAAAGCAAGCGCTCCAAGGCTGGATAGAACGACGTTTCAGGGGCATTCGCCCGCGTCGCGTGTATCTCACGGATGTCGGTGAGATAGCGCTCGATCAGGTTCTCAGCCACGTCCCGTGTTCCCAGTCCATATCTGCCCGCGCACGTGGTGGCGAGCGCCGAGAGTCCGGGGAATCACGCAGCTCGAAGAGGCGCCAGGTCAGCGCTCGTCACGGTCGGTTGGCCCAGACGACGCAAGACCCGGTTGAGGGCCGCGGGCGACACCCTGGCTGGTGCGGTGATCTCGATGCCGATAGGCGTGCCGCTTCGGTTGAAGTCGATCAGCAGACCGTTCGCAGCCCTCTCCGTCCGATAACTCTTGTCCCGCGGCCGCCGCGGAAGATAGAGATAGGCCGCCAGGGGACGACCGCGCCGAAACGTGACTTCCAGGTACGAATTCTTCATTTCCCTCATTCCGAGACCGGGTACGCGGTGACCACGACCAACAACTGCCGCCCCTGGTCCGGCTCCACGATAACCTCCCAAGCCTTTCGCCGGTGTCGAGTTTCAATTACCCAGCGATCCTCCACGACGTCTTCACGATGGCCGAACGCCAGTTGCATCATTCGCCGAAGGTCGAGCTCGGTGAAGCGCCGATCGTCCATCCGCTTGAGGAGGTGAGGACTGAGGTCCAGCTCCCAATCCCACCAGTCCGGCCATGCGGTCTGGTTCAGCGCAGCCTCCCTCAGTGATGAGGTGCTCTACGGGCTTGTGTCCCTCGGAGTATATCCACTATCGGTGCATTCTCCTGCGTACTGAATGAGCGTTAGCCCCAGTCCGAAAATAGATGCGCTGACTCGTGCCGGCTCTCGTTTCTGGCGCGACGGTCCTGGCAGTCGGTGCGTTCGCCGTGCGGGCCGTGGCGTCTACGGTGAGATCGGCGCCTGCCCGATGGCCAGCGGATGCAGAACGTCGATCGCCCAACCGACATCCAGCCGCTCGCCCTGCCAGCCCGGGCACGCCGTCCGCGCGTGAATCCGCAAGCCCTGCTGCTCCGCGCGGAGGGCGCGCGCAGGATCGGCAGGCACCGTTGCCGGCGGCGGCACGTCGGGTAAGACGCGGCCGTCCGGCCAGCGGAAGCGGAGTGTGCCGTCGGGCTGCCGATCGACCTGAAAACCCTCCTCGTGGACCGCGCGGTGGTGCCGGCGACACACCATGGCGAGGTTCGACAGCGTCGTGGGGCCGCCTTGCGCCCAATGTCGAAGGTGATGGCCCTGGCCGATCGGTAGCCCGCATCCAGGGAAGCGGCAACCGCGGTCACGATGGTGCAGCGCTCTTCGTAGCGCCGGGGGAATCGTTCGCGTTCGCGCGCCGATCTCTACCGGTCGCCCATCGTCGTCGTGGCACATCACCACCCGGCTCGCATCGCACGCCAGGCGCCGGGACGTTTCCGCGGGAACGCGCGCCCCGTCCTCGAGGACCGACTGGCCGCGCTGATCCGGGTCCGCGAGCACCGCGGCATCGACGTGGACGACCACCTGGTAGCGCTCGCCCGGCGCGCCGGGATCGAGGCCGTGATGCAGCGCGCTTTCCGCGAGCAGCGCCAGCGCATCCGCCTGCTGCTGGCCGATGGTGGGGCCGTCCTCGACGCGGACCTGCCGGCGCACCGGCTCGCGGGCGGCTTCCAGCGCCCGCATGACCAGCGCCCCCACTTCGGCTGTCAAGCGGCCCCGGAGCACGACCATACCGTCCTCATCCTGATACACGTAGAGTGCGCGGCTCTTGTGCTGCCGCGCGCTCGC
>DATKCF010000181.1:0-19048 GCA_035513345.1 Longimicrobiales bacterium | reverse complement strand
CGTCCAGCGCACGGAGGCCGGCATGTGCGTAGCCGGTCGCGGCGAATGCGGCGAGGAAATGACGGAGCTTGTCAGGGCCGAGCCAGTGGTCGACGTCACTCTGAGGCGTGGAGCCGCTGGTCGGTGGAGCGGTCGCTGAGTCGAGCCCGACCCGGCCGGATAGCCAGTCCCCGGGCCATGTCGGTGGCTGAGCCTCGCAATCGACGGTAGCGCACAGCATGGCGATCGCGACCAGTGCGGCGGTCACGGAACGGTGCGACGCACGCTGTCGAGCGCGGCGCGCACGGCCGCCGCGGGGTCGCCTGCGGTTTCGATGCCCATCCCGTCCGCCGGCCCGGAACCGAGCAGCACGACGGGCACGCCGATTTTCCGTGCGAGCGCGATCTCGGACAGCGTGCCCCATTCGCCGTCGAGTGCAATCACGGCGTCGGCGAACCGGACGACGAGCGCGTTGCGCATCTCACCCATGCCGGTCGGCAGCGGGATGCTGATCCATCTGTTCGCGGCCGTTGCGCTGGTGCCGGGCAGGACGCCGATCGTGAGTCCGCCGGCCTCGGCCGCGCCGCGGGCCGCCGCTTCCATCACGCCGCTGAGGCCGCCGCACACGAGGATCGCACCGGCCTGCGCGATCTCGCGGCCGACCGCCTCAGCGAGGGTGGCGAGTGCGCCGTCCGCTCTGCCGGCGCCGCACACGGCGACCCGGACCGACCGCTCCGGACCGCTCATCGGTGCGGCTTCGCCCGAACGCCGAGGACCTTCACGGCTGTTCCGCCCAGGCCAGCGCGGTCCTGACGGCCCGGTTCCAGCCGGCCAGCAGCGTAGCGCGCGCCTCGTCGGTCATGGCCGGCTCGAAATGCGTCGGTTCGCGGCGTGCCGCAAGGAAGTCATCGGCGTCGTTCCACAGCCCTGCCGATATCCCGGCCAGACCCGCCGCGCCGCTGGCCGTGGTCTCGACCATGTGGGGCCGGCGGACCGGCAGCCCGACGATGTCCGACTGGAACTGCATGAGCCAGTCGTTCTGCGATGCGCCGCCGTCGACGGCCAGCTCTGTCGCCGTAACTCCCGAGTCGTTCTGCATTGCCGCGAGCACATCGCGAGTCGAGTACGCCATTGCTTCGAGCGCTGCACGAACTAGGTGCGCACGGCCGGTTCCACGCGTCAGGCCGACGATCGTTCCTCTGGCCTCCGGGTTCCAATGCGGCGCGCCGAGCCCGACGAACGCCGGCACGAAGTAAACGCCATCGTTGCTCTCCAGGCTCCTGGCCATGGCTTCCGTCTCTGCCGCGCCCTGTATGATCGCCAGGCCATCGCGCAGCCACTGCACGGCCGCGCCAGCGATGAATATCGAACCTTCGAGCGCGTAGGCGGGCTCGCCGCGCGGACCGCAACCGACCGTCGTCAGCAGACCGCTGTCGGAAGTGACACGGTCGACCCCCGTGTTCATCAGCAGGAACGCGCCGGTGCCGTACGTGTTCTTCGCCTGGCCCGCGTGGACACAGCCCTGACCGAACAGCGCGGCCTGTTGATCGCCCGCAACGCCCGCAACAGGTACTTCGAGCCCGAGAACGTCCGGGTCCGTCATGCAGAACGTGCCGCTCGACGGCTTCACCTCCGGCAGAAGCGATTCCGGTACATCGAACAACTCGAGCAGCCGATCGGACCATGCGTGCTTCCGGATGTCGTACAGTAGCGTCCGGGACGCGTTCGTCGGATCTGTCGCATGCACGCGGTGACCACTCAGCTTCCAGATCAGCCACGAGTCGATCGTCCCCGCCGCAAGTTCGCCGTGCTCCGCCCGTTCCCGCAGGCCCGGCACGTTGCGCAGCAGCCACTCGAGTTTCGTCGCGCTGAAGTACGGGTCGGTCACCAGCCCGGTGTGCTCGCGGATCCACGACTCCTCGCCCGCCGCCTTCAGCTCACGGCATCGCTCCGCTGTGCGCCGGTCCTGCCACACGATCGCGTTGTGCACCTGCTCACCCGTCTGCCGGTCCCACACGACCACCGTCTCGCGCTGGTTCGTGATCCCGATCGCCGCGATCTCGATGCCCGCCTGCGCCGATCGCGCCGACCGCAGCGACTCGATCGCCACCCGTCGAGTCACCGCCCAGATCTCCGCCGCATCGTGCTCGACCCAGCCCGGCTTCGGGTAGATCTGACCGAACTCCGAGTACGCACGCGCAACCACCTCACCGGATGGCCCGATGACGAGACAGGTCGAGCCCGTCGTTCCCTGATCGATCGCCAGCACAGCCTTCATCGCGTGATCTCCATTTTCGCGATCGCTTCGCCGTACGGAGCGCGCAGGATGCCGCGGTCCGTGATGATCGCCGTGATGAGCCCCGCCGGCGTCACGTCGAACGCCGGTGTGAAGACCGTCACGTCCGCGGGCGCCGTCAGACGACCGAAGCCACGTCTCACCTCGTCCGGATCCCGGAACTCGATCGGAATGTCCTCGCCCGTCGCCGCCGCAGTGTCGATCGTCGTCGTCGGCGCCGCCACGTAGAACGGCACAACGTGGTGCCTCGCCAGCACGGCCAGACCGTACGTACCGATCTTGTTGGCGACATCTCCGTTCGCCGCGATTCGGTCCGCGCCGACAATCACCAGGTCGATCCGGCCCTGCGCCATCAGCACCGCCGCGACCGAGTCGGGGATCAGCGTCACGTCGATGCCCGCGCGATCCAGCTCCCACGCCGTCAGACGGCTGCCCTGCAACAGCGGCCGCGTCTCGGACGCGAAGACGCGGATTCGACGGCCCTCGGCGGCCGCCGTGTAGATCGGCGCGAGCGCGGTCCCTATTCCGCCGGTCGCCAGCGCGCCCGCGTTGCAATGCGTGAGCACACCGGTGTCGTCCTGAAACAGGGCCTCGGCATGTTCTCCGATCATACGACACATCTCCTTGTCTTCGAACAGGATACGTGTCGCTTCTTCATGCATTACTCGAACTGCGGCCGCATTGTCCGGTACCGCCGACACCGTGCCCGCTGTCCGGTTCACGGCCCACGCAAGATTCACGGCCGTAGGACGAGCCGCGCGAAGCTTCGCGGCCGTTGCGCACAGGCGTTCGGCGAACACCGCGGTCGACTCGGCGACATGCCTGCCCATCTCGACGGCAAGACCCATGGCGGCGGCGACGCCGATGGCGGGTGCACCGCGAACGCGCAGCGACCGGATCGCTTCGACGACCTGGTCGACGTCGCGGAGGATGATGCGCGTTTCGGTCTCGGGCAGGAGTGTCTGGTCGATGATGTCGACGCCGGCGCCATCATCGGCCCAGCGGACGGCGACCGGAGGATCGGTGTGTGACTTCACTTCGCTCCCCGTCGAATTGCGGCAAGCCGCCGCT
This sequence comes from Longimicrobiales bacterium, assembly GCA_035513345.1. Classification (GTDB taxonomy): domain Bacteria; phylum Gemmatimonadota; class Gemmatimonadetes; order Longimicrobiales; family RSA9; genus DATKCF01. Next base: position 15,702 of record DATKCF010000181.1, on the reverse strand, counting down.
TCACTCGGGCGGGCGCAGCCTCGCCCGGACGACGTACTGCACGTCCATCTCGTCGGTCACCACCGCCCACACGGTGTCACCGCGCACCACGGGCGGGACGTAACGGTCGACGCGGTATGGCAGCTGCACGGTCTCGGCGTGCCTGCCGTCGCGACCGAAAACATCGTAGACGGTGGTGTCCGCGATCGGCTCGGTGAGGCGGACCCACAGCCGCCCATGATTGTCGAGGGAAAGGCCATACAGCGGCGGCTTCGTGGCCGGGACCTGCGAAGCATCCAGGCCGCGCAGGCTCCGGACGCGGCGCATCAGGTTCTCCCGCAGCTGCGCCATCGCGGAGTCACGCTCGGCGGACGTCACCGGATCCGATCGGCGACGACTGATCAGCACGAGCGACGTATCAGCCGGCGGCGCCCACCGCGCAACCTCGAGTTCCGCCATGCCCTCCGTGCTGCTCCAGAACTGCGCCGTCGGTGCGACCACCTGGAACGGTCGCGAATAGAACGGCACCGGAGCCCACGTGAAACCAGTGTTGCCGATGTCGATCCGCCACGCGCCGGGAACGTCGCCCTCGATATCACCGGTGTACTCGTTGTACGGTATCGAATCGAGCTGGTTCATCGCCGGGTCGTAGACGCGCAGCATGTTCCAGGACCGGCCCTCGCCGTACTGACCCGACGACGCGACCAGTGTCCGGCCCGCGGAATCGATCACTGCGTTCCACGGACCCCGGAACGAGAAGCTGAACAGGCGGAGCGGGTACGACGCCACGTACCCGCTGTCCGGATGGAATACCGACAGCCTGGCGTTTGCCTGCTCGGCCACGCGCAACATGCCTTCGTGGTCCGTGTGCACGCCTTGCATTCCGTCCAGCTCGCCCGGGCCCGCGCCCGCGCCGCCGAACGTCCGTTGATGCTGCCCGTCGCGAGCGAACAGCCGCACCTCCTCGGCCTGACCGTCCGCCACCGCAATACGGCCGTCCGGCAGGACCGCCAACGAGCGGATCGCACCAAACGACATCGGCCCGCCGCCCTCGACCGTGCCGATCTGCAGCTCTTCGACAGCCACCAGGCTCGGTGAAGTCCCGGCTGGCGGTGGCGTGTTGACGACGCGCACGATGCCCCCGACTGTGTCAGCCTCTGCGACCCACGCGGAATCTCCGGCGTCACTTCCGCAGGCGGCAACGAGCACGGCGACGAGCAGGGCCGCGGAGGCGTCGCCGGGAATGGGTGTACGATCCATCGTTCTCCTCGCGTGTGCCGGTGTGGCCATTCCGCCGACAGCGTCCTGTCGATTTCCCGTGGTCGCGGTCGGGTCATGATCGGGACCGGCGCTCGAGTCCGGGAAACGAATACGTTATGCCGACCGCGTCGAGCATGCGGATCAGCCGTGAGACCGGCAAACCCATGACCGAGAAGTAGTCGCCATCGATCCGCTCCACCAGTACTGCGCCATATCCCTGGATGCCGTAGGCGCCGGCCTTGTCCATGGGCTCGCGGGTTGCAACGTAGGCCTCGGCGAGCGGACGGTCGAATTCGCGGAACCGGACGCGGACGCGCTCGACGTGGCTGGCCACGTCGGCATCCGCGATGACGGCCACGCCGGTGGCGACGATGTGTTCCCTGCCCTGGAGGGTGAGGAGCGTGTCGACGGCTTCGCTGGCGTCGCGAGGTTTGCCGAGGACAGTGTCGCCTGCAATGACGACGGTGTCACTGCCGATGACGATGGCGTCCGGCTCGGCGGCGGCGATGGCGGCGGCCTTCTCGCGGGCGAGCCGTTCGGCATGGGCGCCGGGCTCCTCGTGCGGCATGTACGTCTCGTCGATGTCGGCCGGGCGAATCTCGAAATCGAGGCCCAGCATGCGAAGCAGCTCGGCACGGCGAGGCGAAGCGGAGGCGAGGATGAGCCGGGGCGCACTCATCGTTCGAGCACGAGTGTGACGGGACCGTCGTTGACGAGTTCGACATCCATCATCGCACCGAACTCGCCGGTCTCGACCGGACCGGGCGCGCGTTCGCGCAGCAGCTCGACGAACCGGTCGTAAAGAGGAATCGCGGTTTCGGGTGGTGCCGCGTCGATGAAGCTGGGTCGCCTGCCCTTGCGGGTATCGCCATAGAGGGTGAACTGGCTGACGACGAGCATGCCGCCGTCCACGTCGGCGAGGTCGCGGTTTATGCGGCCCTCGTCGTCGGGGAACAGTCGAAGCGACACGATCTTGTCAGCCATCCAGGCGAGACCGGTCTCGTTGTCATCCTTCCCGAAACCGACGAGGAGCAGATAACCGCGCGTGATGCGCCCGGCGACCCGCTCCTCGATTCTCACCTCTGCTCTCGAAACCCGCTGCAGGACAACCCGCACGGGCCGAACCTACTCGACCGATACCGACTTCGCCAGATTGCGGGGCATGTCGACGTCATAGCGGACCGACCTCGAAACACTACAGCGGGTAGCCGCGTAGTTCGTTGACATCGCGTCGGTTCGCTCGCAGCTTTCGGCGGCCGCCGCGTTTCGCCCCTTCACTAATCCCACGAACAGAGTCGGCTGTCGGTCTCTCGAGCCACGGCACAGTCGCGGAGTTCATGATGAAACGGCGGACGAAAGTCATCCTCGGCACAATTGTGGTCATCGGCGTCGTCGGAGCAGGCAGCGTGGCGATGTTGCCACGGCCAACCGATCCGTCAGGTCCTGCGGCGGCGATGGTCGAGGTGACGACCGGCACGGTGATCGAGAAGGCGGTCGCGTCGGGCACCATCGAGCCGAGCACCGAGGTGGAAGTCAAGTCGAAGGTATCCGGTGTGATTCGGCAGCTGTACACGGAAGCGGGCGCGTACGTGGATGCGGGCACGCCGCTGCTGGAGATCCGTCCGGACCCGACGCCGCTGGAACTGGTGGACGCGAGGCGGCAGCTGGAGCTGCGCGAGATGGAGCTGTCGACGGCGGTTCGGGAGCTGGAGCGCAATCGTTCGTTGCAGGGGGCGGTGACCGCGGAGCAGGTCGAGGAGTCGGAGCGGCAGTTCGAGTCGGCGCAGCTGCAGGTGACGATCGCGCGCGAGCGGCTGGCCCTGCTCGAAGGCGGCAGCGTGACGATAGACGATCGCGCCCTCGAGTCCGTGGTGTACGCGCCGATCGACGGCTACATCCTCGAGCGCACGGCGAAGGTGGGCGAGATGGTGATCCCGCTCAGCTCGTTCCAGGCGGGCACGGTGCTGTTCAGGATGGCGGACATGGGCGACCTCGTGTTTCGCGGCACGGTGGACGAGATCGACGTCGGCCGGCTCAAGGCGGGTGCGGAAGTGGCGATCCTGGTCGGCGCCCTGCCGGAGGTGCAGATGAAGGGGCGCGTAACCCGCATCGCGCTGCGCAGCACACGAACCGAACAGAGCGTCGGCTTTCCCGTCGAGATCGAGATCACGGACCAGGACGGCGCGGTCCTGCGCGCGGGCTACTCGGCCAGCGCCGAGATCACCGTGCGCCGGGCGGATGACGCGCTGCTGATCCCGGAGCGGCTCATCACGTACGCGGGCGACACCGCGACCGTCATGGTGCAGAAGGCAGCGGGTGTTGCCGAGCGGCGAGCGATCACCACCGGCGTGAGCGACGCCGTGAATGTTCAGGTGCTGAGCGGCCTCACCGTGGGCGAACGCCTGGTCGACCCCACGCTCGGGCAGCCGGTCCGGAACTGACGAACCCGCACATCATCCGAGGATGACGCCAGCCACGCGCGACGACCCGGTGCTCGTGTGACCCGGCTGCTGCCGACTTCGCTGCTGGAAGACCTGCGCATGCAGAAGCTGCGCCTGACGCTCACGCTGTTCGGCATCTTCTGGGGCACGTTCGCGGTCGTTGTGCTGCTGGCGTTCGGCGCCGGGCTCGAGCGCAAGGCGAACGAGGAGCTGGCCGGTGGCACCGGTCCGGTCAGCCTGCGCACCGGTCTGACGCGCACCGCGTATCGTGGACTCCCCGAGGGCCGGCCCATCCGGCTTCGTTCCGACGACGCGGAGCTGCTCCGTCGTGAGATTCCGGATATCGCGATGCTCAGCACGGTGACCTCCTCGAACAGGGTGCTGCGGGCGGACGAGCGGAGCCCGCAGCTCTCGGTGTACGGTGTCGAGCCGGATTATGCCCCGCTTCTCGGAATCGAGGTCGCGGAGCGCAGCCGCTTCATCAATCGCCGCGACATCGTGGAGCGCCGACGCATCGCCGTGGTCGGCAACGACGCAGTGACGGAGCTGTTCGGCGATGGCGATGCCGTGGGCCGCACGTTCGAGATGAGCGGTTCCGTGTTCACGGTGGTCGGCGTGCTGCGCCGTCGCGAGGGCTCGGTCGGATTCATCAACGACCGGCGAGTGTTCATTCCGGCGACGACGGACCACATTCTGCACGGTACCCGCACACTGTCGAGCATTGTCTACGCGCCGGCTTCCCTCGAGTTGCGCGCAAGGACGGTCGCACTCGCCTTCGAGCTGCTCGGCGCGCGTTACCGCTTCGATCCGTCCGACCGTCGCGCGCTCGGTCAGTTCGACGCCGCCGAGTTCGAGCAGGAGATTCGCTTCTTCCTGCTCGCGCTCAAGATCTTCCTCGCCGTTGTCGGTGGATTCACATTGCTGGTCGGCGGCATCGGCGTCGCGAACATCATGTTCGTCGTTGTCCGCGAGCGGCGCGTCGAGATCGGCGTCAAGCGCGCGGTCGGCGCGCGGCGCGCTCACATCCTCTCGCAGTTCATGAGCGAGGCCGCACTGCTCGTCGGATCCGGCGCATTGCTCGGGTTCCTCTTCGCGGTGCTGGTCGTCAAGCTCGTCGGCCTCATACCGGCAATGGAGGAGATGGGCGATCCAGTCATCTCATCCGGCGTGGCGGCGATCACCGCCTCGGTGCTCGCGCTGGTCGCGGTGGGAGCGGGTGTATTCCCCGCTCGCCAGGCCGCTCGGCTCGACCCCGCCACCTGCCTGCGCGGCTAGCGGGGCACCGAATGTGGCGAATTCTGCTGTCCGAGTTCTGGGGTGATCTCCTCGCCCAGCGCACGCGCGTGCTGCTCACCGGGTTCGGCATCGCGTGCGGCACGTTCATCGTCGTCGTCCTGCTGGCGCTCGGCGAGGGCGTCAAGCGCACCGTGATGACCGAGCTACTGGGCGAGTACGACCAGGCCATTGTCGTCTTCGGCGGCCTGACCACGCAGCCGTTCCGCGGCCTGCCGGCCCGCCGCCGTGTTCGTTTCGAGGACGACGACGTCGCCGCGCTCCTGCGGGAGGTCCCCGATGTCGACCTGGCGAGCAGGGAATACGTCATGGGCGTGCGTCTCACGGTTCCGGGTGCGCGGGCTTCCGAGGACGTCACCGTGCGCGGGGTCGACGCATCGTACGCGCTCCTGAGGAACCTGACCGCAGCGCCGGGCGGACGGTTTCTGAACGATCGCGATGACGCCGAACGCCGGCGAGTCGTCTTCCTGGCGGACTCGCTCGCCCGCATCATGTTTCCCGCCGGCGACGCGATCGGCAACGCCGTGCGTCTCAACAATCAGCCGTTCACGGTGATCGGTCTCGCGGCGCCGCGGGTGCAGACCAGCATCGATGGCAACGAAGATCACATGCTCGCCCTGATCCCGGCGAGCACGCTCGCCGCCGTCTACAACCAGCGCAATTCCAGCAGGATCCTGCTGCGCGCGCGCGACCCGCAGGACAGCGAAGGCGTACAGGCCGAGGTGCGTCGTTTGCTCGGCGAGCGGCACCGTTTCGACCCGGCGGACCGGTCTGCCGTTTTCATGAACGACTGGGCCGAGGAGGCCCGCGAGGCGTGGCGCATCCTCACGGGCATCCAGGTCTTCATGGGGATGGTCGGAGGGCTGACGCTGCTCGTCGCCGGCGTGGGCGTCGCCAACATCATGTACGTGGCGGTGAAGGAGCGCACTCACGAGGTCGGCATCAAGCGCGCGATCGGCGCGCGCGCGCCTCACATCGTCATGCAGTTCCTGTTCGAGGCCGTGTTGCTCGCGATCACGGGCGGTCTGGCCGGCCTGGCAGCGGCATGGGCCGCCGTCCTCATCATGAACGGGCTGGATCCAACCAACGAGGCGCTCCAGTACCTGCTGAACCCGGTGATCTCCTGGCCGATCGGGTTCGCGACGGTGCTGATCCTTACGGTCATCGGATTCCTCGCGGGTGTCTTCCCCGCGCGCCGCGCGGCACGCCTCGATCCCGTCGAGTCACTCCGCTACGAGTAGCGCCGTCCGGCGCTCGAACCTATTCGACCGTAACCGACTTCGCCAGATTCCTCGGCATGTCGACATCGCAGCCACGCATGACCGCGATGTGGTATGCCAGCAGCTGCAGCGGTATCGTGGTCAGGACCGGCGTGAGCATGTCGATCGTGCGCGGCACTTCGATCTTGTGGTGGACCAGCTTGGAGAGATCGCCGTTGCCCTCGGTCACGATCGCGATGATGTTGCCCGACCTGGCCTTCACTTCCTGCATGTTCGACAGGACTTTCTGGTACACGGCGTCGGTGGGCGCCACTACCACGACCGGCATGTTTTCGTCGATCAGGGCAATCGGCCCGTGCTTCATCTCGGCGGCGGGCAGACCCTCCGCGTGGATGTAGCTGATCTCCTTGAGCTTGAGCGCGCCTTCGAGCGCGGTCGGGAAGTTGTAGCCGCGACCGAGGTACAGGAAGTTCGACGCGCCGATGTAGCGCTCCGCGAATTCCCTGATGGCGTCGTTCTGTTCGAGGACGCGCTCGACCTGGCCGGGCAGTGCGTTCAATGCTTCGACGATCTCGCGGCCCTTCTCGACTGAAATCGTGCCGCGTACACGGCCGAGCAGCAGCGTGAACAGCATCAGTGCCACGACCTGGCTCGTGAACGCTTTCGTCGATGCCACGCCGATCTCCGGACCCGCGTGCAGATACATGCCGAAGTCTGTTTCCCGCGCGATGGTCGAGCCGACGACGTTCACTATCCCCATCACCCGCGCGCCACGAGACCTCGCCTCGTGCATCGCCGCTCGCGTATCCGCCGTCTCGCCGGACTGGCTGATCACGATCATCAGCGTCTTGTCCGACACCACCGGCGAGCGATACCGGAACTCAGAAGCGTACTCCACTTCGACCGGGATCCGGACCAGGTCTTCGATCATGTACTCGCCGATCAGGCCCGCGTGCCACGACGTGCCGCACGCGCTGATCGTTATGTTCTCGATCTGCTTCAGTTCCTGTTCCAGCAGCGTCACACCGCCCAGCTTCGCGGTGCCTTCGTCCATCAGCAGGCGCCCGCGCAGCGTGTTCCGCAACGCCTCCGGCTGCTCGAAAATCTCCTTCAGCATGAAGTGCGTGAAGCCACCCCGCTCGATCGAGGCCAGATCCCACTCGATCTCCTCGATCGCCTTCACGACCTCTCCGCCGCGCAGTGACAGCGTGCGGTAGCCTTCCGCCGTGAGAACCGCCATCTCACCATCGTCGAGGTACACAACCTGGCGCGTGTGCTCGAGGACCGCGGCCGCATCGCTCGCAACGTAGTATTCCCCGTTCTCGCCGATGCCCAGCAGCAGAGGACTGCCGTTCCGGGCCACGACAATCTTGCCCGGATCGCGGCTGCTCATGATCGCCAGGCCGTATGCGCCCTCGACGTGACTGAGCGCCGAGCGCACCGCGGTCTCGAGGTCGCCGTACCACGCCGACTCGATCAGGTGCGCCAGTACTTCCGTGTCCGTCTCACTGCGAAACGTGTGGCCCCGCCCTACCAGGTGCTGGCGCAGCGTCGACGCGTTCTCGATGATGCCGTTGTGGACCACCGCGAACTCGCCGCTGCAGTCGCTGTGCGGGTGTGCGTTTTCGTCCGTCGGCGCGCCGTGCGTGGCCCACCGCGTGTGGCCGATTCCGATCGTGCCCGGCGGCGCCGCACCGTTGCCGACCATCCGCTCCAGCTCGATGAGCTTGCCGGCCGCCTTGCGCGTGACAAGGACGCCGTTGGAAAGCACCGTGACACCGGCGGAGTCATATCCGCGGTACTCGAGGCGTCGCAGACCATCAAGCAGCAGCGGGACGGCAGACCGCGTCCCTACGTATCCTACGATTCCACACATGTTCTTCTCTGAACCTCGTGGCTGAAGCGACCCAGACCAATGCAAGTTTCCGGCCCGTTTACACCACACTCCGAGCGCCAAGCACCGCCCTCGCCTCGTCGACCAGCTCGCGCGCCTGCTCCAGCGTTGGAGCTTCGGCAATGATCCTGAATACAGGTTCGGTGCCCGATGCCCTGAGGTGGAGCCAGGCGCGATCCGCGGGCCAATCCAGGCGCAGGCCGTCGCGACGATCGGATTCGGGGGCTGCGAGTTGCTCCTCGAGGATCCGGAGCGCGGCGTCGGTCGACGTTGTCGCCGGAAGTTTATCTTTGACAATAACATACGGGCCGTGGCGGTGCGAGAACTCGGCCAGGGTTCCGCCGCTTTCGAGTAGCGCCTGAAGCACGAGAGCGGCCGCGACAGCCGAATCACGCGTCAGGTGGATGTCCGGCAGAATCACGCCTCCGTTACCCTCGCCGCCGATTACGGCCCTCACCTGCTGCATCGCGCGCGCAACATTGATTTCGCCGACCGGCGAGCGGTACAGCGTTGCGCCGGCGGCCTCGGCCACGTCCTGGAGGACGCGGCTGGTGGACAGATTGGTGACAACCGGGCCCGGGTTGTGTCGCAGAACGAGGTCGGCCGCGAGCGCGAGAGTCAGGTCCTCGCCGATCGCACGGCCCTCGCCGCTGACGAGGGAGAGCCGGTCGGCGTCCGGGTCGGTGGCCATGCCGATGTCCGCGCCGGTATCACGGACCTTCGCCTCGAGGCCGGCCAGGTTCTCCGCAACCGGCTCGGGCGTGCGCGAGAAACGGCCATCGGGCTCGAGGTCCATGCCGACGACGTCGCAGCCGAGTGCTTCCAGCAGGCGGGGCAGAATGACGCCGCCAGCGCCCCGGGCGCAGTCGAGAACGACACGGAACCGCCGATTCCTGAGCGCATCGAGGTCCAGGTAGCGGATGGCAAGGACTGCGGCGAGGTGGCGATCCACAGCGTCGGCGTCGGTACCGGCCGAGCCCAACGTGTCCCAGGTCGCCCGGCGGATCGGTTTCTCGGAGAGGTACGCACGCATGGCGGCGGCTTCATCGCCGTCGAGGAACATGCCGGCAGCTGACGCGAACTTGAGCGCGTTCCACTCGACCGGATTGTGGCTCGCGGTCACGACGATGCCCCCGTCGGCACCATGGTGCCGGATCGTGAAAAGGGCCGTCGGAGTCGGCACGAGGCCGGCGTCGATGACGTCGCACCCCACGGACTGGAGTCCGGCCAGGACCGCGAGCCTGAACATGGGCCCGGAGACGCGGGAATCCCTGGCCAGCACGACGCGCGGGCGGTCAGTTCGCTCGCGCAGCCATGCCCCGAACGCCGCCGCGAAACGCGCCACGACCTCCGGCGTCAATCCCTGTCCGACGCGACCCCGCACGCCGGACACGCTTACCATCAGATCTTCAGGTATCTCGAACCCCATCCGCCCCCGTCTGACGCGCCGTGCGCGTTTCGTTGCATCCCGTGTGCAGCCGCTCGCCTCAGCCGTCGTCCGGCAGCAGGCGAACGAGCAAATCGATCACATCCTGCGGGCTGTCCGCATGGACCCAGTGTCCGCCCTCGAGCGTGTGCAGATGGACACGGTCGGTGCCGGACGCGATCCGGTCCATGCGGTCGAGCGGTTCTCCCGAGAGCACGCTTGATTGCGACGCCTTCACGACGTGCACTTCCGCGCCGGGCGCCGGATTCTCGACCGCGTTCCAGAGATCTGTCCGAAAGAAATCGCGCAACAGCGCTTCGATTGCGGCCGTTTCAAAGCGCCACCGGAGCTCGTCCCCGTCTCGTTCGAGGTTGGTTGCCATCCACTGTGCAACCTGCGTGTCGAAGCCGCTGGCTTCGAGCGCTGCGACCGCATCGGCGCGCGAGTCGAACACGTCGGGCAGAGCGCGCAGGACGTCAAGCATCCGCCAGGCGCTGCCGCTCGGCTCGCCGGCCTGCGGCGTCGAATCGATGAGCCAGACCTGACGGAGCGAAGTCGCATCGAGCGACCAGCGTAGCGCGACCTTTCCGCCGAACGAGTGGCCGAGAACGGCCGTCGCCGGCCGGTCGACAGCCTCCTCGAGTCTGGTCAGATCGGACGCCGCCGACGCGAGCGAGTGCGGCGCCGCGAAACCGCGCGAGCCGCCGTGCTCCCTCAGGTCGACGAGAACGGCGCCCCAACCGGGCCTCGCCTCGGTGACCCGGCGCGCAACTGTTGCCCAGTTCCTGCCCGCGCCGAAGATGCCGTGCAGAAAGTAGAGCCACGCGCGCGGCTCGGCGTTCCCGACCACGACTTCGTGCGTCAGAACCGGGTCGGACATCGCTTCGCGATTTCGCTGGACATGGTCCGAAACCTATCGCAACGCGCGGCCGGCCACGACCCCGGCGTCGAAGCCGGCGTCGTCGTTTGGCGCGCCGCGGCGCCACCCCATATCTTCGGCGCCGGGAACACGTCGCTTGACGACAACGAACGGACATGGAAACGAAACCGGGATTCGGCACACGCGCAGTACACGCCGGCCAGTCGCCCGACCCGAGCACGGGCGCGATCATGACGCCGGTCTATCAGACGTCGACATACGTCCAACCTCGGCTCGGTGAGCCGCTCAACGGCTACGAATACGCGCGGGTCCAGAATCCGACGCGCGAGGCGATGGAAGCGAATATCGCTTCCCTCGAAGGCGGCCGGCACGGCGTCGCGTTCGCCAGCGGCATGGCCGCCATCGAGGCCATGATCAAGCGACTCAGTACCGGCGACCACGTCGTCTACGAAGAGAACGTGTACGGCGGAACGCACCGCATGTTCTCGCAGGTGTTCGCGCGGCTCGGCCTGTCGTTCACGCCCGTCGACTCGCGCGATCTCGATGCGCTCCAGGCTGCGCTCCGCCCTGAGACCCGGCTCGCCCTCATCGAGACGCCGACCAATCCGATGATGCGGATCGCAGACATCCGCGCCGTCGCCAGGATCGTGCACGCGTCGGGCGCGCAACTCGCCGTGGACAACACCTTCGCATCGCCCTACAACCAGCAGCCCCTCGCACTCGACGCCGACATGGTCGTTCATTCGACCACGAAGTACCTCAACGGCCATTCCGACGTGGTCGGCGGCATCGTCGTCACGAACAGCGACGACGTCGCCGAAGACCTGCGCTTCATGCAGAAGGCGACCGGCGGCGTTCCGGGGCCGTGGGACTCCTGGCTCGTGCTGCGGGGTACGAAGACGTTGCACCTGCGAATGGAGGCGCACAACCGCAACGGCCAGCGGATCGCGGAATGGCTGGAATCGCACGGCGCGGTCGAACGCGTGTACTATCCGGGTCTTGCCTCGCACGAGCAGCACGATCTGGCGAAACGGCAGATGCGTGGCTTCGCGGGCATGGTCAGCTTCGAGCTGGGCTCGCTCGCACGCGCCCGCAAGGTGGCGGAGTCGACGAAGCTGTTCGCGCTGGCCGAGAGCCTTGGCGGTGTCGAGAGCCTGATCGTGCACCCGGCGATGATGACGCACGCGAGCGTGCCGGCCGGCATGCGCGAGAGCATGGGCGTGTCCGACGGGCTGCTTCGCGTTTCCGTCGGTGTCGAGGACGCCGACGACCTGGTTGCGGACCTGGAACAGGCCTTCGCGGGCGTCTGAGTCCGCCACGAGCCGGCGGCCCCTCACCGACGGCCCGGCCGGCCGCCGGGAAACCCGACCCTGCGCCCCGCCGTATGATCGAATGTGGTTGTTCCGGGCACGCGTGCGGCGGATGCCGTGACTCGCGACACCGGACCTGATCGGAGCACAGCACCGATGGCGGAAACCAACGTACCCCGCGCTCGCCGCATCCTCAGGGACATACATCCGAGCTCGTGGGAGCACCCCGCGGATCGCGCCGCGCTCGCGGCGTTGCGCAGACTGCCCGGATTCGACGAGGTCCTGAAGAAAGTCTTCGGCATTTTCGGTGAGAAGCCGATCCGGCTCGCGTTCCAGGCCAATGCCGTGCGCGTTTCGGAAAAGCAGTTCCCCGACATCTGGGAACGTTACCTCGAAGTGCTCGAGACGCTCGATTCGCCGCCCTACGATCTGTTCGTGTCGCAGACACCGCTCGTCAACGCTGGCGCCTACGGCATGGACAAGCCGTTCATCGTGCTCAACAGCGGTTCGATCCGGCTGCTCAACGAGGATGAACTGACGTACCTGATCGGCCATGAACTCGGCCACATCATGTCCGGCCACGTGCTGTACCGGACAATGACCGTGCTGCTGTTGCAACTCGCATCGCTCGGGTTCCCGATCGTCGGCCTCGCGGCTCGTGCCGTCCTCATGGCACTGCTCGAATGGAGCCGAAAGGCAGAGCTGTCATGCGACCGCGCCGGCTTGCTCGCGGTCCAGAACCCGGATGCCACGCTCCGCTCCTTCATGAAGCTGGCTGGCGGCGGCCAGCCCGGGGAGAACGACCTCAACGAGTTCCTCCGCCAGGCGGACGAGTATCGTCAGACCGGCGATGTCGCCGATATCGTCTTCAAGGTGCTGAACCTGCTCGGCACGACGCATCCGTTCCACGTCCTGCGCGCCGCCGAGGTGCGTGACTGGATCGAAGCCGGTGAGTACGACCGCATCGTGCGCGGCGAGTACCGCAAGCGGACCGACGACCAGGCGCCGTACGTCGATGACCTGGCAGAGGCCGCTCGCGCATACCGTGACGAAGCCAGCGACGTCATGAAGCAGTTCGGTGACGCGATTCGCGACGCACGCGACCGATTTGCCGAGGGCTTCCGCCGCCCGTAGAATGCCGGCGCCCGGGGGTTCGTCTCACCTCCGGGCGCTTTCGGCTCTGCTCGCGGGAAAGCGCGGATGAAGATCCTCATCGTCGGCCATGGCGGCCGCGAACACGCCCTGCTCCACACGCTCCACAGGAACAAGCCGGACGCCGAGTTCTTCATCACGAGGGGCAACGCGGGCACGGCTTCGCTCGCGCAGGCCATCGCGATCGCGCCATCGGACATCGCGTCGCTCGCAGCCTGGGCCGACGGCGAGGCGATCGACCTCACTGTGGTCGGGCCGGAAGCACCGCTCGCCAGTGGAATCGCGGACCTCTTCGCCCAACGACGGCTGCCCGTTTTCGGGCCCACCCGCTCGGCCGCCGCCCTTGAGGCCTCCAAAGCCAGGGCCAAACGCATCATGCGTGACGCCGGTGTGCCAACCGCGGCGTTCTCGACATTCACGTCTGCCGATGAGGCGTGCGACTTCATCCGCGAACATGGAGCGCCCATCGTCGTGAAGGCTTCCGGTCTCGCGGCCGGCAAGGGCGCCATCGTATGCGACACCGTGGAAGCCGCGCTCGACGCCGCGACGTCGATGCTCGCCGACGATGCATTCGGTGAGGCGGGTCGCGAGATCGTAATCGAGCAGTACCTCGAAGGCGAGGAGCTGTCCATCTTCGCCATCACGGATGGGACGAACGCGCTCCTCATGCTGCCCGCGCAGGACCATAAACGGATCGGTGAAGGCGACACGGGGCCGAACACCGGCGGCATGGGCGCCTACGCTCCCGTCTCGATCGCTACGGACGCCGTGATCGAGATCGCCCGGCAGCGCGTTTTCGAGCCTGTGCTTCGTGCCATGCGCGACGATGGCCGCACGTTCCGCGGGCTCCTCTACGCCGGCCTCATGCTGACCCCGGACGGACCCGCCGTCATCGAATTCAACGCGCGCTTCGGCGACCCGGAGACGCAGGCATTGCTGCCCTTGCTCGAGTCGCCTCTGCTCGATCCGCTCCTCGAGGTCGCCCGCGGCGGTTCGCTCGCCGGCGCGACTCTCCAATGGAAGCCCGCCGCAGCGCTCACAACCGTGCTCGCCTCGCCCGGCTACCCCGACGCATCGCACACGGGCTTGCCGATCCGCATACCCGCCGACCTCGAGGCCGATGGCGACGTCATCGTCTTCCACGCCGGATCCCGCCGCGATGACAGCCGCATGCTCACCGACGGCGGCCGCGTCCTCGCCGTCACCGCCATCGCGCCGACGCTCCGCCAGGCCGCGGAGCGCAGCCGCACGGCTGCCGCCGCGATCGAGTTCGACGGATGCCAGTTCCGTCGTGATATCGGCTGGCGAGAACTCGAGCGGCATGCCGGAACTGCCTGAAGTCGAGACCATCGCGCGCGACCTCCAGGGCCGCGTCTGCGGTGCTACCGTCTACGCCGTCCGCATCGCGAAGCACGACATCCTCGCGCCCGGCACTACCGCGGCGAGACTGCGCCGCAACCTGCCCGGCCGGCGGATCTCCGATGTACACCGCCGGGGAAAAAACCTCGTGCTGACGTTCGACGGCGACCTGCGCCTGGTGGTCAATCTCGGGATGACGGGTCGTGTCGTGTCGAGCGACTCGCCGCGCGCCGACGAGCTCGGTCACGTCGCGGCACGCATCGACCTCGAGGACGGCCGCTCGCTCCTCTACGACGATGCCCGGCGCTTCGGACGTCTCGACCTAAGGACCGAGGCCGCGTGGTGCGAACGCGATGCGGAGATTGGCATCGAGCCGCTTGCCAACGGCTTCTCGCCCGCCGACCTCCATTCGATGACGCGACTCTCCGTCATGCCGATCCGCAACTGGCTCCTCGACCAGTCGCGCATCGCCGGCGTGGGCAACATCTACGCGAACGAAGCGCTGTTCCGCTCCGGCATCAGGCCGACTCGCAGAGCGTACCGCATCACGAGAACGGAAGCCGGAGCGATGCACCGCGAGCTGCGAGCCGTGCTCGAGGAGGCGATACGAGATCGCGGCACAACCTTCAGCGACTACCGGGACGCGGACGGCAACGAAGGCACCTTCCAGTTCCGCCTCCGGGTCTACGATCGCGAAGGTCTGCCCTGCCCCGCGTGCGCCACGCCCATCAAACGCACCGTCCTGTCGAACCGCTCCGCGTTCTACTGCCCGACCTGCCAGCGCTGATCGAACGCGCGGCTTCAGGTGGGAGATCCAGCGGTGTCCATCGCCATCAGGAACTCGACGCACGCCTTCATCTGACGGTTCAGGTCGAGGTGGTACGACTGCACCTCGTCGAGGTCCCAGTCGAAGGACGCGATCCTGTCGGTAATCGACAGCAGTGGTCCGACCAGCGCGTCGCGCCGTACCTGACACTCCCGCAGCCCGCTCTCGCCCTCGTCGAGGATCACGCGGGAGATGATTGCTGCTTCGCGCAGCGCATCGGTGATGCCGTGCGCCGTGAGCGGATCGCGGAAGTACCCGGCACCGCCGACCAGCACCCACCCGGGACCCGTAGCACGACGGAGAAGCCGGTACGACCGGGAAACGCCCTCAGCCCGGCCAGCACCGGATCCGATCCGACGACGTCCCTGAACGATTCCGGGAAGCGCCCGATGACATCGCGGAACAGCGCACCGGTGCCTTCGTGACGGAACGCCTCGAACGGGGCGCGCGGCATTCCGGCGAAGATGCAGGTCGCATCGTTTGTGGGGATCATGCCGGCGCCGAACCCGCGCTCGTAGTACCAGTGGTAGCCCTCGACAGCGGCGTCAGGCCAGTAGCCGTAGATCGAGGCAGGTGGCGTGCTGGGCCAGGTGGTCGTACGGCGACTCGACGAGACGCGCGACCTTCGAGCGGATCCCGAGCGACCGGGTCCAGGTGCGGTC
>DATKCF010000180.1:0-4342 GCA_035513345.1 Longimicrobiales bacterium | reverse complement strand
GCAGTGCACACCGGTGGCGATCTCCATGCCGCAGGAATACACGGGTCCGGCCCGTCGCCGTCAACCGGAAAACGGCGGCATCAACCCCGCTGATCTCGCGACGGGAGGCGGCGTGGCGCAGCCCAGGACCAGACGGGCCCCCAAAAGTGTCCGGCTGCCTGCCCGGAGTCGGCGCCATCCGAGCCGGACGAACAGCCGGCGTCCGCCCCCATCGCGTCCCCTGCGTGCAAAGCCGTTCCGAGCTCGCGCAGGACGGTTCCGGCGCTCGGGGTTTCACGCTGGGGACGCGATGGGGGCGGAGGACACAGGGACGGATTACTTGTTTTGGGCTCTTCCGACTTTTGGCATAGGTTGTTTCGAGTCCGCCGCTATCGAACGCGCTGGCCGGCCTGGCTGCATACCGGCCGCGCACTCCAGAGTGGTTCGTCACCGCTGGCTGCACGCGCCGGCGCAACGTGAACCTTGCCCCAAACCGGCATCTGCCGGGCGCGGGGCAACATTGACTGTTGCTGGAGCGGTGAATCATACCCCCGCCCGTACCGCTCAAACGAGACGGGGCAAACCCGACACCTCCATGCGCCGTCAGAATTACCCCAGACTTGAGAAATGCCGCTCTGGGGAAGGTCCACGTCACGCCGCGACCGGATCGGCCCAGGAAACCGGTGCCCCTGCCCGGCCGACAGGACATGGCGGCCCTGTCCCACTGCGACGGCATAAACCCACGCCGAAGCCGGAAGCGCCAACAAAAATAATCAGTTGTCGTCACCCGCGTCCTGCTCCCCCCGCGGCCGCTGCGTGAAACCCCGACCGGAGAAGAGCAACGCCTGCGCAGCCCTCGCGCCTGCGGCGCTCCGGCGCGATCTTTGACCATGGCAATCGATCGAAGAACGTTCCTGGGCCGGCTCGGCATCGGTACCGGCTTCCTCATGGCTTCGCCGCTGGCCGGCGCGGCAGCCTTGCGCCACGAGTTCGTGTTCGCTCGCCTGCGTTACGACTCCGGTGACTGGGACTACAACCCGAAGGTGTGCGCGAACGTGCTCGACACGCTCGTGCAGTACACGAACATCCCGGTGAACGAGCGCGAGATCGTGATTACGGCCGACTCGGACGAGCTGCTCGCTTTCCCGTTCCTGTTCATGACCGGCCACAAGCTGGTCCGCTTCAGCGAGCGCGAACGGCAGGGCATCGTGCGCTACGTCGAGAACGGCGGCGTCCTGTTCTCCGACGACTGCAACCACGACATCGATGGTCTGTACGCGAAGTCCTTCGAGGCCGAGATGGATCGCGCGTTCGGTCCGGGATCGATGCCGAAGATCCCGAATTCGCACCCGCTCTACAGCGCCTTCTTCCGCTTCCCCGACGGACCCCCGCAGACCAGTCATGAACTGAACGGCTGGGGCGACGACCTCGTGCACGACTACCTGCGCGGCGTCGAGCGCTACGGTCGGCTCGGCGTGATCTACTCGAACAAGGACTACGGCTGCGAGTGGGACTACGACTGGCGCAACAAGCGCTTCAGGTCGCGGGATAATACGACGTTCGCGGTCAATCTCGTCGTGTACGCGATGACATGAGCACGAAGGTCGTGGCTAGCCGGATCGCGGTGATCGCGGTCTTTCTGGGCACAATCGGTTGCGACCGTGTGACGAAGCACGTCGCGTCGACAACGCTCGCTGAAGCGCCGCCGCAGACATATCTGGCGGATACCGTCTGGCTCGGCTACGTGGAGAATACCGGCGGATTCATGGGGCTCGGCGCCAGTTGGTCGCCCGGCGTCCGGACAGCCGTCTTCACGGGATCAACGGGGTTGATGCTGCTTGCCCTCATCGTGCTGGGCATTCGACACAGGTCCGACACATGGCTGGTGCTTGGCCTGTCACTCTTCGTGGCCGGAGGCGCGTCCAACTGGATCGACCGCCTTCTGCGCGGCAGTGTCGTCGACTTCCTCAACGTCGGCATCGGGCCGGTCAGAACGGGCGTCTTCAATATCGCCGATGTGGCCATCATGGCTGGCGCCGGGATCATCGTGCTCTACGAGATTCGCAGGTCCGCCAAACCGCCATCGCACGGACGCACGATCGATCCCGTGACCTGAGTGCCGCGGACGCTCGCTGACCGGTCCGCCAACCGCCGACAGCTTTCCGCGCCTGCACGTCGCCACGTTCCACACAGCGCTCGGCAACTTCGACGAGGCCGTCGACGGCTGAGACGCGCCCGCTGAACCGGTTGCCCCGCGACGTGCGGCGGGCCGGTGGCGTCGGGCTACCCCTTGCGCATCTGGGGGAAGGTTGCCACTTTCCCATAGATCGACATAGGGAACCGCCATTTTCCTGTCGCGCAGGAGTATGCCTTGTTCTCGAAAGACGCCGGACTGCTGCAGGGCACGGTAGAACTGTTGGTGCTGAAGCGGCTGTCGTGGGGCCCGATGCACGGGTACGGGATCGCCGCGTGGATCGAGACGGCGACGGACGATGTGTTGCGGGTCGAGGAGGGTTCGCTGTATCCGGCGCTGTACCGGATGGCGAAGAAGGGGTGGATCAAAGGCGAATGGGGCGTGTCCGAGAACAACCGGAAGGCGAAATTCTACCGTCTGACGAAGGCAGGTCGGAAGCAGTTCGAGGAGCAGTCGGTCGGGTGGGAGCGGCTGTCGGGAGCCGTGAGCCGGGCGGTGCGGGCGGACATCGAACCGGATGTGGTGGGATGAAGTCGGGATCCGCGCCAAAGGTTGATTCCGGCGCGGCCATGCCTGGCGCGAGCGGTGTGCGGGCGCGGGCGAAGCCGAGGTCCCGCCCATGGTGAGGGAACGCTGGCGTCGCTGGCGGCGGGTGTTCCGGCTCGATCCGGCCGAAGAGGTGGACCGCGAGTTGGAGCGGCACCTGGAGCAGCGCGTGCGCGACTACGTCGCGCGCGGCATGAGTCCCGCGGAAGCGGAGCGGGCGGCGCACGAACGGCTCGGCGATCTGGGACACGTTCGCGAGGAGTGCAAGCGGCTGCTCGAGGACGACCGGCGGGCGAGGGCATCGCGTTACCGAGTGAACGTGTCCTGGCTCGACGTGAAGCTGGGCCTGCGGATGCTCGCGAAGTATCCGGGACTGTCGATCATCGCTGTCGTGGGAATGGCGGTGGCGATCGCGGTCGGGACAGGCTACTTCGCCTTCATCGGCGACCTGATGGACCCTGCGCTGCCGCTCGATGAAGGCGACCGCATCGTATCGGTCCGCAACCGGGACATCGCGCGGCCCGGCCGCGACGGCTTGCAATTCGCGCACGACTATGCGCTGTGGCGTGACGAGCTAGCGTCGGTGAACCTGGGGGCGTTCCGGACGGTTTCACGCAACCTGATGACGGAGGACGGCGCCACCCATCTCGTCGCGGTTGCGGAAATGACGGCGTCGGGATTCACGCTGGCGCGGGTTCCGGCCATGCTCGGCCGCCCGCTGCTCGAAGAGGACCAGCTACCGGGTGCGCCGTCCGTCGTCGTGGTCGGATACGACGAGTGGCAGCGCCGTTTCGAGGGCGACCCGGACATCATCGATACCACAGTCAGGCTCGGCGAGACGGTTCACACGGTGATCGGCGTCATGCCGGACGGCTTCCTCTTCCCGGTCAACCACCGTTTCTGGGTGCCGCTGCGGCTCGACGCGATCGCGGGTCCGGGGGAGGGCGGTTCGCTCGACGTGTTCGGCCGGCTGGCCGACGGGTTCACGCTTGGAGAGGCGAGGGCGGAGCTGACGACTGTCGGCCGGCGAGTGGCAGCCACCTATCCGGAGACCCACGAGCAGCTCCGGCCCCAGATCATGCCGTACACGTGGGGCTACATCGGCTTCGAGGGTCCGGAGGTGGCGCTCGCCGTGCGTGCGGTGCAGCTCGCGATCGGACTGCTGCTTGTCATAGTCGCTGTCAACGTCTCGATTCTCGTGTATGCGCGGACGGCAACACGGCTCGGCGAGATCCTGGTTCGGAGCGCGCTGGGTGCGAGCCGGCGCCGCGTCGTCTCGCAACTGTTCGTGGAAGCGATGGTGCTTTCGGCCAGCGCCGCCGTGATCGGTCTCGTGCTCGCCGGCACAGCACTCCGGATAGCGGAGAACTACATACGGGGTGGTCTGATCCAGCCGCCGTTCTGGGTGGACTTCGGTCTGTCGGCTGGCGTCGTCATCTATGCCACGATCCTGGCCATACTGGCTGCGGGCATAGTCGGCGTGGTGCCGGCACTGAAGGCGACGGGCAAGCGCCTGCAGGCCGGGCTGCAGCAGGTCTCCGCGCGCGGGTCCTCGCTGCAGCTCGGGGGCGTCTGGACCGCGCTCATTGTCGTGCAGGTCGGTATCGCGGTCGCGGCGCTGCC
>DATKCF010000179.1:0-11767 GCA_035513345.1 Longimicrobiales bacterium | reverse complement strand
GTGCGGAGGAAGCGCCGGGCGGCCGAACCCGTGCCGGGTGCTGTTTCGACGGGCTCCGCCCGTTACCTTATCCGGTCGGCATCACCGGACGTCCAACCTCGCGTCTCCCCAATCTGCTCCGGAGGTGGATTCATGCGTAAGGCGTTATTCCCGGTCCTCGCGTCCTTCATCGCGGCGTGCGGCGGCGAGCCCGAAGCGATCTGGGTCCGACTCGTGGATGACTTCGATGAGTCGATGGTGCAGGGCAGTCCGCCGGCGGACGAGATGGAGCGGAAGCAGTGGCGCTTTGATGGCACGGGCACGATCGAGCCGGAAGAGGGCGGGGAGACGCTTGGATGGACAGCGTTCCACGACGTGGAGGGGCTGGCGGTCCGGGACGGGCGGCTCGTCGGCACGACGGGTGCGAAGCCTGTTCTGGTGGGGATCCGCTCCGACGACATGGACGATGATGACATGCTCTGGGGCATCGAGGTACGCATGCGTGCCTCGGCCGGGGAGCAGGTCGCTCTTACCACCATCCCCCCGCCCGCCCTGAATGAGGAGGTCCGCGAGAACCTCATGGAATCGCTCGAGGTGGGCCGGCCGCCGATGTTCACGGCCGACCTCACGCCCGGTGAAGAGTTCCAGACGTACCTGCTGCGCAACGCGGGAATGTCGATGCCCATGAGCGGCGTCCGGATGTTCGTTCTCCGGCCGACGGACAGCGCAGGTGCCGCGTTCGAGATCGAGTCCGTCCGCATCATTCCTCTGAGGGAGCACCTGGCGTCGATTCCGTCCGGACCGGGCTGGCATGGGCTGTCGGAGATCTACCGCGAGACGATCGTAGCGCGCTCACCCGAGCGAGTCGTGACGGACGTCGAGCTGCCGGCCAATCCATGGCTGGATCTGGCCTTCGGCACGGTCGAGGATGGTCCGGTCACGTTCCGGGTCACGGTGAACGTGAACGGCGAGGAGCGGTCGCTGCTGCGACGGACGGTGACGACGCCAGACCGCTGGACCGCGCTGCGCCTCGACCTCGCCGATTACGCCGGACGGAACGTGACGCTGTCGTTCGGGCTCGATGCCGACGAGCCGGGCCGGCTCGGCTACTGGGGCTCGCCGGTGATCCGGAGCAGCGGCGCGATGCCGGTGAACGACCACGTGACGGAGGATCGCGCCGCGCTCGCCGATGGCGGAACGAGGCGCCCGAAAGCGGTGATCCTGTTCCTCGGTGATGCGCTGCGCCGCGATCATCTGTCGATGTACGGCTACGAGCGCGAGACGTCGCCGGCGCTGCACGCGCTCGGTGACGAAGGCATCGTGTTCGAGGACAACATCTCGCAGGGCGCATGGACGAAGATCTCGGTGCCGTCGATGATGACGTCGCTGTACCCGAGCTCGCACGGCATGACGGACATGCTGGACCGGCTGCCGTCGTCCGTGACGACGATGTCGGAGGTCTTCCGCGACGCGGGCTACGCGACCTGGCAGTCGTCGTCGGTCCCGTTCACGGGCAAGCTGAGCAACCTGCATCAGGGCGTCGACGTGCTGCACGAGCGAGGCTCGATCGGCGAGCTGGACCACAGCGGCGCGAAGACGGCCAGATCATACGTGGACCGTTTTCTCGAGTGGGCGGAGGATCATCACGACGTGCCGTTCTTCGCGTTCGTGCACACGTTCGACCCGCACAGTCCGTTCGAGCCGTACTCGCCGTACGATGTGCTTTGGGGCACGGAAGAGGGCAAGACCGAATACAAGCGGGGGCTGGATCTGTGGGAGTCGGGGTTCGACGATCTGCCGACGCAGGCGCAGATCGACTCCACCGATGTCGACCAGGAGATGTTCGTCCAGCACGAGCACGACTGGTACGACGGCTCGATCCGCGCGATGGACGAGGAGATCGCGCGGCTTCTCGAGGGTCTCGAGGAGCTGGGCATCAGCGCGGAGGAGACGCTGTTCATCTTCATCTCCGACCACGGCGAGGAGTTCCTCGAGCACGGGTTCCACTTCCACGGCAACAGCGCGTACGGCGACATGATGAACGTGCCGCTGATCATGTGGTGGCCGGGCGTGCTGCCCGCGGGGACGCGGGTCACGCAGACGACGGAATCGCTGGACATGATGCCGACCGTGCTGGAGCTGGCAGGCATCCGGCCGCCGGAGGCGGTGCAGGGTCAGAGCCTGCTGCCGCTGATCGTGGATCCGGAGGGCGTTTCGGACTTCGGCGCGATCCGGCGCGCCGCGTTCAGCGAGCGCGTCGCTCCGCCGAGCATGCCCGAGATGGGGCTGTCGCACGACCAGTACGCGATCATCCTGGACGGCTGGAAGCTCGTGAAGAACGAGAACCACCCGGAGGACTGGCCGGAGTACGAGCTGTACGACCATGTGAAGGACCCGATCAACATGGTCGATGTGTCGGGTGAGCATCCGGACATCGTGGAACGGCTGGCGGCGGAGCTGGACACATGGAGACAGTACGCCATCTCGCTCAAGCCGCCGCCGGACACGGAGGCGATCCAGGGGTTGAGTCCGGAGGAGATCGCGAGGCTGCGCAGCCTCGGCTACATCAATAACTGATGGTGCCGCGTGCGGCTCCGGTCCGCGCGGCCGGAGGCCTCCGTCGAGCGGCGGTCGGATCAGTGCCGGTTGCGGTACAGCTCGGGCGAGACGACGGCAGCCATTGCGTTCACGTCGAGCGGGCGTCGGAGGAAGCGGCGAACCCGTTCGGCCTGGCCCTGGCTGTCCGCGATGACCTCGTCGTACCGGACGTGATGCACATCGAAGCAGGACCGGTGCGCGATCATCGTTCGGGTCCGCGCGAGATGGTTGATCCAGAGCTGTCGCATACGGCCGTCTCCGGTATCGTCCGACTCACCGAGCCGGTCGAGCATGGTGGACTGCGAGGCGAGCACCTCCTTCATCTTCCGCTGCATGAAGATGACCTTGTAGTTGTGCGTGTCGGGCAGGTGCTCGAGGAGGAACGCAATGATCTTGACGGCGCGGCCGCGCGCCCCGCGCAGCCAGGTCTTGTCGGGCGCGCGGTGCAGTTCCTTCACGGCCTCCAGCTCGAAGTAGCCTTTCGGATTGCTTTCGTCCGCCAGGCGCTGGCCGTCGGTCACGGTCTCGACGCCGCCCGCGTGCAGCATCTGCATCATCATGGAGGTACCGGAGCGGGGCAGTCCGGACACGACGATGATCGGCTCGCCGTAGCGCACTCGGCGCAGGCTCTTTTCCAGGATCGCGATGGGCATGGTGCGTTCGAGCCGGTCAGGGTCCATGAGGCCGGTACGCGACATTATACATCGCGCAGACGCCGCGCCGCAGCAGCCATCCCGGCGGCGGCGATCACCATCCTGATTCTGGCGGCGCTGCCGTCTCCCGCCGCGGCCTACGTGGGGCCGGGTGCCGGCTTCGTGTTCGTGACGTCGTTCCTGGTCTTCATCGTCACGGGCCTGGTCGCGCTGTTCTCGCTGCTGGCGTGGCCGTTCCGGGCGGCGTTCCGTCTGCTCCGGCGCGGCCGGCTGCCGAAGCCGCGAGTCCGGCGGCTGATCGTGGTCGGCTTCGACGGCCAGGATCCGAAGCTGACCGACCGCTTCATGGCCGAAGGCAGGCTGCCGAACTTCAGGCGTCTGGCGGAAGAGGGGTGCTATCACCCGCTGCGGTCGACGTTCCCATCCGTGTCGCCGGTGGCGTGGTCCTCGTTCAGCACGGGCACGCACCCGGCGAAGCACAACATCTACGACTTCCTGAGTCGGGACCGGCGGACGTACCTGCCGCTGCTCTCATCGACGCACATCGCGCCGCCGCAGCGGACATTGCGGCTCGGGCGCTACCGTATCCCGATCGGCAAGCCGGACATCCGGCTGCTGCGCCGGTCGAAGCCGTTCTGGTCGATCCTGGGCGAGCACCACATCTGGAGCACGGTGCTGCGCGTGCCGATCACGTTCCCGCCGGACCGGTTCCACGGCGCGCAGCTCAGTGCGATGTGCGTGCCGGACCTGCTCGGCACGCAGGGCACGTTCACGCTGCTGACGACGCGCCGGGCGGAGGTGCGGTTCAAGGAGGGCGGGCGCCGTGTCGCACTCACGCGGGCGGGTGACCGGTTCGACGGCACGCTCGAGGGACCCGCCAACGAGCTGGTCGAGGGCACGCCGCCGCTGACGCTGCCGGTTGCCATCACGCCGAATGGAACGAAGGGGCACGCGCGGGTCGAGGTCGGCGACAAGTCGCTCGACCTGCGCGCCGGCGAGCTGAGCGACTGGGTCGATCTGGGCTTCCGCGCGGCGCCCGCGGTGACCGTGCGCGGCATCTGCCGGATGATGCTGACGGAGCTGGACGAGCACGTGTCGCTGTACGTGACGCCGATCAATCTCGATCCGGACAGCCCGGCCATGCCGATCTCCCACCCGGCGTACTTCGCGACGTACCTGTCGAAGAAGCTGGGGAAGTTCTCGACGCTCGGGCTCGCAGAGGACACGTGGGCGCTGAACGAGGGTGTGATGAGCGACGCCGCGTTCCTGCGCCAGACGTACGACATCGACAGGGAACGCGAGGAGATGCTGTTCGCCTCGCTCGAGAAGGTGAGGAGGGGAAGCGTCGTGTGCGTGTTCGATGCGACGGACCGCATCCAGCACATGTTCTGGCGCTACATCGAGGACGGACACCCGGCCGCTCGGACGGTCGCGGGCAACGGCAACGGCCGCCCGGGCGGCGAGCACGCGGACGCGATCGCGAAGCTGTACGAGCACAATGACGCCATGGTCGGCCGTATCCGCGCGCAGCTTCGCGACGGCGACTGCCTGATGGTCATCTCCGACCACGGCTTCACATCGTTCCGCCGGGGCGTGAACCTCAACGCGTGGCTGCACGAGAACGGCTGGCTCACGCTGAAGGAGGGCGCGCGCGGCGAGAGCGAGTGGCTGCGCGAGGTCGACTGGTCGCGCACGAAGGCGTACGCGCTCGGGCTGACAGGGGTCTATCTCAATATCGAGGGTCGTGAAGCGGAAGGATCCGTGAAGCCGGGTGATGCCGCGGCTGTGAAGGCGGAGCTGATCGGGAAACTGACGGGGCTGCGCGACAGCGAGACCGGCGATCTGGCGGTTCGCGAAGCGTTCGACACGGCCGCGCTGTACAGCGGACCGTATCTGCGCGACGCGCCTGACCTGTTGATGGGTTACGCGCACGGCTACCGTATCTCGTGGGATGGCGCGACGGGTGTCGTCGCCGGCCCCGTGTTCGAGGACAATGTCAAGGCGTGGAGCGGCGACCACTGCGTGGATCCGCGAATCGTGCCGGGCGTGTTCTTCAGCAACCGCCGCATCGACAACGAGGATCCCGCTCTCATCGACATCGCGCCGACCGCGCTCTGGCTGTTCGGTGTCGAGCCGCCCGCTCACATGGATGGCCGGCTGCTGTTCGACCGGGAGCCGAAGACATGAAGCCGGAATCCATCGTTCGAAAGAACGCGGGCGCGCTCGCTGTCGAAGTCGGCGGGATCGGGCGCGCCCCGATCCGCGTCGTGCGCGAG
This sequence comes from Longimicrobiales bacterium, assembly GCA_035513345.1. Lineage (GTDB taxonomy): Bacteria > Gemmatimonadota > Gemmatimonadetes > Longimicrobiales > RSA9 > DATKCF01. The sequence goes on along the minus strand of DATKCF010000179.1, from coordinate 6,261 downwards.
AGGTCACGGGCGCTCGTTGCGGCCGTCGTCGTCGTCGGGGGAGCTTCGATCGCTGTCGCGTGCGGCGAGCCCGAACCCGTCGGCCACCACGTCATCGTGCTCGGGTTCGACGGGATGGACCACGCGCTGACGCGCCGCCTCATCTCGGAGGGCCGGCTGCCGAATATCGCGCGCATGGCGGAGCATGGTTCGTTCTCCGCACTCGAGACGTCCGTTCCGCCGCAGAGCCCGGTCGCGTGGTCGGACTTCATCACGGGACTCGACGCGGGCGGTCACGGCATCTTCGACTTCCTGCACCGCGATTCGGCGACGATGGTGCCGTACCTCTCGACCACGGTGACCGAGCCGCCGTCGCGTGTCATCGGCATCGGCCGCTGGCAGGTTCCACTCGGCGGTGGCGATGTCGTGCTCATGCGGCAGGGTGTGCCGTTCTGGGAGGTGCTCGAGCAAGCGGGCGTGCCGACGACGATCTTGCGCATGCCGGCGAATTTCCCGCCATCGGGGACGGCGGGGCGCGAGCTGAGCGGGATGGGTACGCCGGACATGCTGGGCGGCTACGGCACGTACAGTCTGTTCACGACGTCGCCCGAGCGGTACGGCGGCTCACCGGGCGGCGACATCCGGCGGGCGGACATCCGGCGCGGCATATTCGATGGCGCGTTGCGTGGTCCGCCGAATCCGCTGCTGGCCGAGCCCGAGGACCTGCAGTCGCCGTTCACGGTGTATCTCGATCCGGTCCGGCCGGCCGTGAAAATCGAGATCGGCGATCAGGCGCTGATCCTTCAGGAAGGCGACTGGAGCGGGTGGGTGCCGGTCGAGTACCCGCTTCCGCTGTTCCAGAAGCTGCGCGGCATGACGCGCTTCTATCTGAAGCAGGTCCGGCCGGAGTTCCAGCTGTATGCGACACCGGTCAACATCGATCCGGTCGAGCCCGCAATGCCCGTGTCGTCCCCGGCGGGCTTCGCCGCGGACCTGGCGCGGAGCGGTCGCTTCTATACGCAGGGGTTTCCGGAGGACACGGACGCGATCTCCGATGGCGTGTTCGAAATCGACGAGTTCCTCGCGCAGGCGGCGATCGCGGCCGCGGAGATCCGGCGCCAGTACGAGAGACTGCTGGCCGATTTCGATGATGGGCTGCTGTTCAACTACTTCGGCTTCATCGACCAGGTCTCGCACATCATGTGGCGGGCGACGGACCCGGAGCATCCGGCGTACGACACGGAGCGTGACGGTCCGTACGCCGGAGTGATCGAGTCGCTGTACGAGGAAGCAGACGAGATCGTGGGCGAGACGCTGGCGAGACTGGACGAGCTGGGCGGCGGCGGCACGCTGATCGTAATGTCGGATCACGGCTTCGCGTCCTGGCGGCGGGCGTTCAGCCTGAACAGCTGGCTCGAGCAGAACGGCTATCTGAAGGTGCTGGACCGCAACCGCCGCGATCTCGAGTTCCTGACGAACGTCGACTGGTCCGCGACACGCGCATACGCCCTCGGGCTGAGTGGGCTGTACGTGAACCTCGAGGGCAGGGAAGCGGACGGCATCGTGAAGCCTGCGGATCGGAACGCGCTGCTCGCCGAAATCACGCGCGAGCTCCTCGCGGTGGTCGATTCGGCGACGGGCGGGCCCGCGATCACGCGGGTCTATCCGCGCGATGCGACGTACGCGGACACCGGCCACGCGGCGATCGGGCCCGACCTGGTGGTCGGTTTCGCACGCGGGACACGCAGCTCGGACGCTTCCGCGGCCGGCCAGATCCCGGCGCACATCATCGTCGACAACACCGGCGCCTGGAGCGGCGATCACATCATGGACCACGAAGCCGTGCCCGGCGTGCTGCTATCGAGCCGGCCGCTCCGGCAGCCCGCGGGATCGCTGCGTGACCTCGCCGCCGCGGTGCTCGCCGAGTTCGGACTGACCGGTTTCCCGTACCCTCGCCCGTGACGCACCGGCCGGGGCCCGCCAAAACAGAGGAGGCATCGTGTTCGGCTCGAAGACGAACGTGAAGCTCGAAAAGGACCTGGTCCAGCGGATCGAGAAGTACTCGCGAATCGCGGGTTACTCGTCGCCCGCCGAATTCATCACTCACGCCGTCGAGAAGGAGCTGCTGCTGCTCGAGGACGCGGATTCCGAAGAGGAGATCCGCAAGCGTCTCCAGGGACTCGGATACATTTCCTGATGTCGTTCATCAACCGGCTGCTGGGCTCGGTCTTCGACCTGCTGTTGCTGCCGTTCCGGACGATGCCGCCGGCGGTGGGTCTGACGGTGATCTCCGCGCTCGTGAGCGCCGGCATGCTGATCGCGTTCAGGCGAGTGTCCGACCAGGCCGCGCTCGACCGGGTAAAACGCCGCATTGCCGCGGGCGTCTACGAGATCCGTCTCTACAAGGACGACCTGCGCGCGATCTTCGCGTCGCAGCTGTCGATCCTGCGACACACCGGCACATACTTCCGCTTCTCGATGGTGCCCATGCTCTGGATCATGCTGCCGATCGTCGTCATCGTGATCCAGCTCCAGTTCCAGTACGGGTACGCGAGCCTCGAGCCGGGCGAATCTACGATCGTGTCGGTCGAGCTGGCTGAAGCGAGCGTGGGCGCGGCGGGGACGGAAGGCGAAGCGATCGCGCTCGAACCGCCGGCTGGCATCCGCGTAGAGACGCCGACGGTCTGGATTCCATCGCTGCGCGAGGCCAACTGGCGCGTCGTTGCCGATGCGCCGGGCGAGTACGAGCTCGTCGTGCGCATGGGCGACCAGCGTTTGACCAAGTCGCTGCGCGTATCGGGAACGACCGTGCGCCGTTCGCCGCTGCGCCCCGCGAGCCTGCTCGGCCAGGTCGTCTATCCGGCCGAGCCGCCGCTGCCACGCGCGTCGGGGGTGGAATCGATCCGTGTCGCCTACGCCGACGCCGACGTCAACCTGTTCGGCATCGAGATGCACTGGATCATCGCGTTCTTCATCCTCACAATGGTCTTCGCGTTTGCGCTGGCGAAGCCGCTGGGCGTGAAGATCTGAGGTGAGCTATCGAGGCCGCACGGAGAAGCGGTGGATCACGCGGCCCTGGCGGTTGACGAACTCGACGGTGGCCTGGTCGGGGCGGACCATGAGCCGGCCGTGACCCGAGTCCTCCCAGTAGCGGTCGTAGCCGGTCACGTCAGTGCCGAATTTCCAGGGTGCGCCGCAGCTGCCGGGAAGTGTGTAGTGAATGCCGTCGACGACTTCGTCGAGGAAGACGTGGTCGTGACCGAAGAAGAAGATCTGCACGCCGAACTCGCGCATCATCGCGTGCACGATGGCCTGTTCGCCGACCGATGCGGCGCGCGGGCCGCCCCTCCCGTACAGCGTCTCGAACGCACTGCCCGCGTTGCCGCCGACCGCGTGATGAATGCAGACGAAGCGGAACGGGTGGTCGGATGCGGCGAGCACGCGCTCGAGCCAGGAGCGCTGCGCGGCGCCGAGCGTCCAGTCCGACATGCGCGTGACGTCGTCGAGGATACTGTCGAGCGGGCCTGACGGCTCGCTGTACGTCTGAACGTTGAGCACGACGAAGAGCACCGGTCCCCACTCGAACGCGTAGTAGTCTTCGTTCGCGCTGCCGCCCTGCGGATAGGTGCGGTGGTCGGGGTTCGGAGCGAACTGCCGGCGCACGGCGGCGATGCGCCGCTGGCTTTCGTCGGGGAACTTGCCCGACTCGCCTTCCCAGTTGCCGATCAGACCGAAGTGCGGGCACGAGTGAGAAAGTGGCGCGAGGTGGCGCCGGTACATGTCGTAGGCGAAGCGCGCGCCGCTATCACTATCCTGCGCCAGCTCGCGCGAGGTGTACCACGCGACGTTGTCGCCGAGCGCGATCATGAAGTCCGGGCGGTCGGCCGCGACGTTGCCGACGACGTCGTCCAGGATCTCGAGCGGCAGGCTGCCCTCTTCGAACGAACCGGTGTGCGAGTCCGTCGACAACGCCGCCGTGAAGCCGACTTCGCCGGTGCGCTGCGTGGTGAAGCGGCCGGCGGCTACGGCGGCGAGATCCTGGCCCGGCTCCGCCATGAGCAGGCGGTAATCGTAGCGGGTGCCGGCCACGAGCTGCTCCGGCATCCACGTCATGAATTCGCCCGCCCGCACTAGCCGGTCCTCGCCCGCCGCGATCCAGCGGGTCGGGCCCTGCTGTCTCACTTCCAGGCGAGCGGTTGCATCGAGTACTCCGTTGCGCGCGCTGACGAAGATCGACCGGGTGGTCGGCCGCGCGAGGAACGGCGGCAGAGCGAGGCCGGGCACGACACGACCCGCAACGGTCCTTCGCGGCAGTCCGAGCGCAGCGGTACCCGCCAGCCCGGCCAGGAACGAGCGGCGTGAGAGGGCCGAAGCGCAGGATCGCCGATCATCCATCGTGGGCGTCTCTCCTCCTCGACGGTCAGGAAGCGCATGGGTTCAGCCGCAATAGAGCGGATGGCCGGAAGGTCGAGCAAGGCCCGTCGCCGACCCGACGCCGGACGGTACGGGAGTGGTTCACTCTCTCATCAGCGGGCGTGCTGCACGGTGCGGAGTGCCTGATCGAGCCGGAGAACAGTACCATCGACGTCCTTCCACTTGTCCAGGCCGAACAGGCCGACGCGAAAGGTCCGGAACTCCGGTGGCTCGTCGCACATCAGCGGGACGCCCGCCGCGATCTGTATGCCTGCATCGGCGAACCGGCTGCCGTTCTGGATTGCCGGATCGTCCGTGTAGCAGACGACGACGCCGGGCGCCTCGTATCCGGGCGCCGCCACGCTCGGGAATCCCGCATCGCCGAGCAGGGCGCGGACCCGTCCGCCCAGCTCCCATTGCCGCCGCTCCGCCTCATCGAGCCCGAACGCCACCGTCTCCAGCATGGCGTCCCGGAACCGCCGCAGCGAATCGGTCGGGAGCGTGGCGTGATACGCGTGTCCGCCGTTCTCGTACGCCTGCATGATCTGCAACCACCGCAGCAAGTCGCACGCGAAGCTGGTACTGCGTGTCGTCCGGATCCGTTCCGCGGCGTCGTCGCCCAGCATGACCAGACCCGCACAGGGCGAAGCGCTCCAGCCCTTCTGCGGCGCGGTCAGAAGCACATCGACTCCGCATTCCTTCATGTCCACGCGTATCGCTCCGGACGCGACGCAATCGAGCACGAACAGGCCGCCGGATTCGTGCACCGCTTCACCCACGGCGCGTACGTACGCATCCGGCAGCAGCATTCCGGATGACGTGTCGACGTGCGGGGCGAAGACGATGTCGGGCCGGACCTCACGTATCGTGGCGAGGACCGTGTCGAGCGCCGGCGGCGCGAAGGGCTGCCGCGGGCCCGGCGCGAGCGGTGTCGCCTGCAGCACCCGTACATCCGAGGTGATCCTGGCGGTCTCGAGGATCTGACTCCAGCGGAAGCTGAAATAGCCGTTGCGGATCACGAGACACGTGCGGTCCCCCGCGAACTGCCGGGCGATCGCCTCCATGCCGTACGTTCCGCCACCCGGAACGACCACCACGGCGGCGGCACTGTACGACGTGCGGAGCGTGCTCGAGATGTCGCGCATGACCTGCTGGAAGCGGCGGGACATGTGATTGAGCGAGCGCTCGGTAAAGACGACCGAAAACTCGGCAAGGCCATCCGGATCGATCGGGTCGAGACCGTGCATCGGCAACCTCCGTTCGCATGAGTCGCGCGCTCTGGCCGTGCGCCCGGCCTCACAATCGGAAGTATCGTCGGCGCGACGCAAGGTCGGCGAAGCGGGAGTCGCCCGGGCCACCACCGCCGCGGACCCGACGCCACGCTGGCCGCGCCTGCGGCGCTCCGCTAGAATCGCATCATGCTCAGGACCCTCATGCGGCACCATCCGGGCCCGCACGGCGCCGCACGCAGATTCGCACGAGTCGCATCGCTGACGATCGCGATCTGTGCGATGCCCGCATCGGCCAATGGCCAGTCCGACTCGTCGCAGCCGCCGGATACGACGGGCCGTCAGATTGCGCTGGTCACGGGCTCGACCGACGGCCTCGGCCGCGAAGTCGCGTACCGGCTGGCGGCGTCCGGTGCGCACGTCATCATCCACGGCCGCAACCGCGAGCGCGGCGCCGACGTCGTGGCACGGATCGAAGCGGATGGCAAGGGCAGCGCACGATTCTACCCCGCCGACTTCGCGTCGCTCGACGAAGTCCGGCGCCTCGGCGAGACGCTGCTGCGCGACTACGGCAGACTCGATCTGCTGATCAACAACGCCGGCATCTCGCTCATCGGTCAGCGGGACCGCTTGCTGAGCG
>DATKCF010000178.1:0-3409 GCA_035513345.1 Longimicrobiales bacterium | reverse complement strand
TGCAGTCGAGCCACTCGATTTCTCGGCACCGGGCGCGCCCGGCACGATCAGCGCGTGGGCCGAGAACGCAACCAACGGCCGGATAAAGGATCTCATCAAGTCGATCGATGCGGACGAAGTCATGTTCCTCGTGAACGCGGTGTACTTCAAGGCGGCATGGACGACACCGTTCCATAAGGACGCGACGCGTGATGATACGTTCACGCGCGCGAATGGCAGCACAGTCATGACGCCGATGATGACGGTGGACGCGGCCCGTCCGTTCGTATCGAATACCGAGATCGAGGCGGTCGAGCTGCTCTATGGTGACAGCGCGTTCAGCATGGTCGTCGTGATGCCGGCGCAGGGTCGGTCCCTAAGCGGGCTGATCGGTTCGCTCAGTCCCGAGACGTGGGATTCGTGGATGTCCGAGCTGTCGAATGGCCGGGTCATGCTGACCATGCCGAAGTTCCGTTTCGACTTCGGCAAGCGCCTCAACGATGCGCTCAGGGACGCCGGCATGGGCATCGCCTTCATCCCGCACCAGGCCGACTTCGCTCGGATCGCCGTGGTCGGCCCGAAGAAGCTGTACATCTCGCGGGTCGAGCACAAGACGTTCATTGCGGTGGACGAGGACGGCACGGAAGCCGCCGCGGCGACCGCCGTCGGCATCGGAATCACGTCGCTTCCGCCGTCGATCCGGATCGATCGGCCGTTCCTGTTCGCGATCCGCGAGCGATCGCTCGGGACCCTGCTGTTCGTGGGCCGAGTCGGCGATCCGACCTTTGAAGGCGAGGGCTGACACAGCCGTATCTGCTTAAGGGGCTTGCTGTTGCGGCCCGGCCTCCCGCGCGGGGCCGGGCCGTCGTATCTTGCACGCGTTCCGGACCAGCGACCGGGCGCACGGCGCTCCCCGAGCGGCTCACAACCGCGGCCGGTCTTCGCAACGGGGGGCTTTCCACCGCAGGCCCGTTCAATGGAGAGCAGCCATGCCGATCGCAAGACTCCGATCCGTCCTTGTCGTACTCGTCATGTTCACGCTGGTCGTGGCGCCTGCCATGGCGCAGCAGCGGCCAAACCTCGCGAACTGGGCGCTGGCCGAGAAGTTCGAGACTGACAACCTGCGCGATGTCGTCTTCTCGACCACGGCGAGTGCGCGTTTCATTAACGAGACCGACTCGCTGTGGTACAACTGGCGCGATCCGAAGGGCGCCGCGTTCTGGCTCGTGCTGCCCCAGTCGCGAACGAAGCAGCCGCTCTTCGATCATCCGGCAATGGCCGCGCAGCTCTCGTCGCTGCACCGCAAGCCGTAGGAGGCGCACGATCTGCCCTTCACTTCGGTCGAGTTCGACTCGGTCGGACGCACGTTCCACTTCGATGTCGACAGCACGCGCTACCGCTGGAGCCTCGCTACGAGCCAGTTGGCCAGCCTGGGGCCGACGCCGCGCGACACGACTCGCGCCGCTGGCCGCGGGCGAGGCGGTCGCGGCGGCGGCGGCGGCGGGTTCGGCGGCGGACAGAACGACGATTTCCGCAACTTCTCGCCGGACAGCACGGCGTTCGCGTTCGCGCGCGATCACAACCTGTTCGTGGTCGAGGTCGCGACCGGCGACACGATCCAGCTCAGCACGGACGGCGAGGAGTACTTCAGCTTCGGCGCACGGGACACCGCGCAGACGCGGCAGCAGCAGGAGGATGATGACGAGGACGGCCAGACGACGCGGCAGAACCGGCGCTCGCGCGATCCTCGCGTCCGCGCCCGCGTCGAATGGTCGCCGGACTCGCGGGCGTTTTCGGCCACGCGATCGGACTCGCGCGAGGTCGATGAGCTGTACCTCGTGAACGTACTGGCGGACCCTCGACCCGAACTCGTGTCCTACAAGTACGCGATGCCGGGCGAGGAGAACGTCGCCCAGATGGAGCTGTTCGCGTACGTACGTGGCGGGACCGACCTCATCAAGGTTCCGGTCGACCGCTGGCAGGACCAGCGGCTCTTCAATGCCCACTGGCCCGTCGATGGCGACCGGCTTCGCCTGGTGCGCCGTGACCGGCTCCAGCGCAATCTCGAACTGATCGAGGTCACGATCCCATCACTCGAGACCCGCGTCCTGCTGACAGAATCCGTCGAGAACGCGTACCTCGAACGCGAGAACGTGCGCTACGTGGAAGCCGGCGGCGACTTCATCTGGTGGTCCGAACGCAACGGCTGGGGTCACTACTACCTGTACGACCACGACGGCACCCTGAAGCACGCGATCACGTCGGGCAACTGGAGAGCCAGCGGCGTGGCCGCCATCGATTCGACCAGCCGCGTCCTGTTCTTCAATGGCTTCGGCCGCGAACCGGACGAGAACGTCTACTACCGGCACCTCTACCGGACCAGCATCGATCATCCGTCAATCGCGCTGCTCGATCCCGGCGATGCCGACCACCGCTCCCAGCTCTCGCCGTCACGACGGTTCGTGGTCGACAACTATTCACGCATCGACATGCCCGGCCGTTCCGTGCTCCGCGACAATGCCGGCCGCGAGATCCTCGAACTCGGCGTGACGGATGTCGCTCGCCTCACGGAACTCGGCTGGCAGGCGCCCGAACGGTTCGTTGTGAAAGCGGCCGACGGCGTGACCGACATCTATGGCCACATGTGGAAGCCATTCGACTTCGATTCGACAAAGTCGTACCCGATCATCGCGCACGTCTACCCGGGCCCGCAGACCGAGTCCGTCACGACGACGTTCGCGCCGACAGCGGTCCAGCAGCGACTCGCGCAACTCGGCTTCATTGTCATCCATATCGGCAACCGCGGCGGCAGCCCGCTCCGCTCGAACGCGTACCACAGCTACGGCTACTTCAACCTCCGCGACTACGGCCTGGCCGACAAGAAAGCCGGCATCGAACAGCTCGGCGCCCGCTACCCGTGGATCGACACCGACCGCGTCGGCATCTATGGCCATAGCGGTGGCGGCTTCATGACCGCGGCCGCGGTGCTGCTGCCGCCGTACAACGACTTCTTCAAGGTCGGTGTATCGTCGGCGGGCAACCATGACAACAACGTGTACAACCAGAACTGGAGCGAGCAGCACCACGGCCTGCGGGAGGTGCGTGACACGACTCGCCGCGTTGTCACAGACACCGAGAACGGGACCAACGACGGCGACGCATCGAACGGGCAGCAGGACCAGGCTGCCGAACGCATCAAGTTCGAGATCCGCGTGCCAGCCAACGCCGAACTCGCCGAGAACCTGAAGGGCCGACTCCTCCTCGTGCACGGCGACATGGACAACAACGTCCACCCCGCCGGCACGATCCGCCTGGCCGAAGCCCTGATCAAGGCCGACAAACGGTTCGATTTCATGATCATGCCCGGCAAGGCCCACGGCTTCGGCGACATGCAGGGCTACTTCACGAAGATGATGTTCGAGTACTTCGC
>DATKCF010000177.1:0-39713 GCA_035513345.1 Longimicrobiales bacterium | reverse complement strand
ATTCACCCATGGCGTGTCGCTCGTTTCCGCGTGCAAGGTGTTTGGCTCGCACCTGCATCTTAGCACCGGGACGAGAGATACGCCATGTGGTTTTTCACACCCCACTACACGTCAACTGTGTTCTGGTGAATACGGCAGGATTGTATTGTCCCCGAAAGCCGCGCGACGCGGCAATCGAGTGTGCATATCCCAACGTTCGAGCTCCGCGTCGTCCGGAACCGAAATGATCAGAGGATTGGCGCTGCGATGAACACGACATCCGCACGATGGCATTCCCGTATGATGCGGATGATGCGCTCAAGGCGGCCGACGCCGGGCTCGTGCAGCGATGCGAACTGGATTTCGCTTGCCAGTTCCGAGTCGAATCGCCTGAGATTGGAAACGACACGGATACTCATGCGCAGGTGCGGTGTCCTGTCTGACGGTTGGAACGTGCGCCCCGCACGTCTAGCGCCAGCTCACTCGTGCGAGCAATGCCTCGGCGCCCTGGCCGAGGGTACTGTATATCTGATTCCACTGCTTCATCTGGTCGATGTAGGCCGTCGAAGAAGCGCCGATGTTCTGGATCGCGAAATCGCGGTACTTCGGATCGCCTGTCTCCTGCCATAGCACGAGCGACGGCCAGATGTAGAACGCTGCCAGGTCGGTCGCGGCCTGCGGGCTGTTCGACTGATACCCGAGTGCGGGCAACGCCGGCTTCCGTGCGTCAATCAGATGATCCATGATGCGCTGCGCCAGTCCGAACACTTCCGGGTCCCACTCGATGTTTGCGCACCACTCCAACAGGCGAGTGGCCAGAAGCGCATTGAACAGGTATGCTTCGTGACCACCGTGTGAAGGACTGGGTATCGCACCGTCTGCCTTGACCCCGTTGTCGCGGACCCAACCGATCTGCCGCCTGGCAGCCGCCAACCACGACCCCAGTTCCGCGTCGAATCCGATGTTGTTGTTCGCCCTGCTTCTCTCGAACGGAATGCCGAGCCTGTGCGCAGCCATGAATGCCTGAAGAGCGACCGCCACCTGTCTCGCGTCCGATTTCGGATTCCTGAACTGGAGATACCCGTAGCGATCCGTCGTTGCGCTCATCGCCGCGACATGAATATGTGTGAGCGCGTCCTCGTCACCCTCGAGTACGTACAGGGCCTCGATATCCGCCATCCCGGTGTTGTTGTGGGGCGGGATGCTGTAGCCATTGCGTTTCGACCACTCGAGGTACCGTCGCACGATGCGCCGGCCCCGTGCGTAGGCGGACACGTTCTCGGGCGGCGAGGACGGACCGATCGGCGCCGACGTCCGGATCGACCACATGAGTCGCGATATGAGGCCGCCGTAGTGGTGCCCCAGGAGGAACGCGCCCTGGCGGTCCTGCTCCACCTTCACGTAGTCGTCGTAGCGCGCTTGTTCGGTTCTGGCGAACCGATCATCGTAGGTCCGGATGCCGGGTACGGCCGGGCCCGACCCTTTCAACGCAAGAGGTCCGAGAATCGGCCTGAGTGCCTCCGGCGTGATCGACGGCCGTCCCTGCGCCTGCTGGTCCGCGTTTCCGTCCGGCGCATCGCCCGCGCGCGGTTCGGCTGCTTCGACCGCCGCGTTCGCGGCGCGTGGTTCCCGATCGTCGCCCGCAGCTGCAGGATCCGGTGCCGCAGCGCCGTCATACGCAGCCGCGGTGTCCCGCTCGCTCGGAGGTTCACCCGCAACGGATGGATTCGGCTCGGTGAGAATGAGTCCGATCAGCATGCCGGACAGGATCGGCACACCTATGACAAGCAATGCCTTGCGCGCCCGGGCCCGGTTCCAGCGTTCGACCGCCCTTCTGCCCATCGTCGGCCTCCGACACTGTGGTACACGAGATTAGATCTCTTCCCTACCCTGCACATCCGTGCCCGGGTCCAGCCGGCAGACCCGCATGCGAGGCCGCACACAGGTCGGTCAACAGCGCGGACCGTTCAGCGCTGAACGGCATCCGGTGTGTGGATGGCACTGAGCGGAGCCGATCGCGTAGTGCGGGTCTGACAGACGAAACCGGCGGCACCGTGATGGCGCCGCCGGTCCGTCCCGTTCCGTTCGCGGCAGCTACCGTGCTGCCGCCTCCTGTCTGGGTTCGCCTTGCATCAGCGCCAGGGGTTGCCCGTGAGCAGCGCTTCCGCACCCTGCGCGAGCGTGCTGTACACCTGGTTCCACTGCTTCATATTCGAGATGTAGGCGGTGTTCGCCGCCTGCACGTTCTTCATTGCGAAATCGTAGTACTTCTGATCGCCGGTCTCCTGCCACATCGCCAGCGATGGCCACACATAGAAGCTGGCGAGGTCCGTCGCTGGCCCACTGCTCGAGCTGAGGTAGCCCAGTGTGCTCCAGCCCGACTTCTGAACCGCGATCAGGTGATCCATGATCAGCCTGGCCAGGTCGAAGACCGCCTGATCCCATTCGACGGTCGCGCACCACTCCAGCAACTGGGTCGCCAGCAGTGCGTTGAACAGGTATGCCTCCGAACCGCCGTGCGCCGGACTCGGAATCGCGCCGTTCGACTGTACTGCGTACTGACGTGCCCAGTCGATCTGGCGTCTGCCAGCCGCGTACCACGAGCCGGGCGACGTGTCGAATCCGACATTGTGGTTCGCCGGGTTCCGCTCATACGGAATCCCGAGCCGGTGTGCGGCCTTGATCAGCTGCAGAGATATGGCAACCTGGCGCGCATCCGATTGGCTGTTCTGGAACTTCAGATAGCCCCACGGATCCCACGTCGCCGCCATCGCCGTCACATGAATATGCGTCAACGCGTCCTGGTCGCCCTCGAGTACGTACAGCGCCTCGACGTCGGCCACGCCCGTGTTGTTGTGCGGCGGGATCGCATACCCGTTCGCCTTCGTCCACTCCAGGTACCGCTTCAGGATCCGACGGCCGCGGGCGTATACGTACTGGCTCTCATCCGTAACGCCGATGCCGTACGGCTCGTTGTTCCGGATCGCCCACATCAGACGCGAACGCAGGCCACCATAGTGGTTCGCGCTCAGGTATGCCCCCTGCGGATCGTTCAGCACGTTGAGGAAGTCCTGGAATCGGGCCTGCTCCGTCTGCTCGAACCGAAGGTCGAATGCCTGGATCACGGACATGCCGCTCGTGTTGCGAGCCACCAGCGGACCCAGCACCGCCCTCAGATTGGCCGGGGTCAGTTGCGATCCCGAAGGTTGCAGCGGCGGCGGCGGAGTCGGCGCAACCACAACTTCCGCCGTATCCGATGCCGTGGTGTACGTCGCGACGATACGGGCAGTGCCCTTCGCCGTCCCGTTCACCAGACCGTTGCCATTCACTGTTGCCGTTGCGGGATCGAGGCTCTGCCAGCTCACCAGGTTCGGGCTCACGGTGTTACCCGCTGTGTCCTTCGCCGCAACGCTGAGCTGGGTGCTGTCACCGACCGATGAGATCGTGGAGGTGGACGGACTGACCTGGATCCACGCGCTGCCGGCCGCTGCAGACTGGACGATGACCGTCGCGGTGACGACCACGCCGTTCCACGTTGCCGCGACCTGCGTGACACCCGCCGATATCGCCTTCACGTATGCGTGTCCGCCCGGATCCGCGGGAACCGTCGCAATCAACGGGTCCACGCTGATCCATGTCGGATACGAAGTCGTTACCTCGTTGCCGTTCGCATCATACCCGAACCAGTCGACGAACACGTCCGGGCCGGACACCGTCACACGTACCGTATCCGGTGTCAGCCTGGCAGTATACCCATTGCCGCCCGTGCCGCCATCGAGCACTGTGACGCTCGCAGTGTCAGCCGCGCCACTGTACTGCGCGACGATCCGCGCCGTACCCTGCGCAACGCCGCTTGCCAGACCGGTCCCGTTCACCGCTGCGGTAGCGGGATCGAGGCTCTTCCAGGTTACCTGACTCGAGTTCACCGCCGTGCCATCCGCGTCCTTTGCGGCAACGCCGAGCTGCGTGCTCTCGCCAGCCGAAGCGATCGTTGACGTCGATGGTGTAACCTCGACCCACGCACTGGCAGTACCCGGGGCCTTGCCGACAATTATCGTCGACGCGACCACCGTGCCGTTCCATGTCGCGACGATCTGCGTGACACCCGGCGATATCGCCTTCACGTATGCGTGCCCCGCCGGACCCGCCGGAACCGTCGCAATCGACGGGTCCGCGCTGGTCCATGTCGCAAGCGTGCTCGTGACCTCCTTGCCGCTCGCATCATACCCGAACCAGTCGACAAAGACGTCCGCGTCGGTCACCGCCAGCGTCACCGTATCCGGCGTCAGGCGAGCCGTGTACCCGTTCGCGCCGCCAGTCACCGTGACGGTCGTCGTGTCGGCAGCGCCGCCATACTGCGCGACAATGCGCGCCGTCCCGACCTTGATAGCCTTCACGTCGACACCATGGATCGGGCCGGCGGTGCTGACCGTCGCGACCGTCGCATCCAGGCTGGTCCACGACGCGTTCGCAGCCAGGTCCTGACCGCTCGAATCGCGAATGGACGCTTCAACCTCTACGGTCGCGCCGACTGCCATTGCGTGCGTCGCCGGTGTCGTGGCCACCACGTGCGTCGGAGCCGGCGCCGGCGGCGATACCCACACGCGCGCCGTATCCACCAGCGCGTTGTACTTCGCGGTGATGCGGGCGACTCCAACCGTCACGCCCTTCACCGCACCGCTCTGGGTGACCGATGCCACGCCGGGGTCCATCGTGCCCCAGGTGACCTGATCCGAGACCGTCGCACCCGTCCCGTCGAGCAGTGTCGCCTTCAGCGTCACCGAACCGCCAACCTGCGGGATCGTATCCGTCTTCGGCGTCAGGTACAGGCTCGTCACCGGCGGGACGGGCGCTACCACGACCCTCGCCGTGTCCTGGAAATTGCTGTGGGACGCGACGATCCTGGCCGTACCCTTCTTCACGCCCAGAACCACGCCACTGCTCACCGTTGCGACAGAGGGATCCAGGCTGATCCAACCGATCGCGCGATTTTCCATCTCCTCGTTCGAGCCGTTCAACACCCGAGCGCCCAGCGTCACCGAACTGCCAATCACCGGAATCGTGTCCAGGCGAGGCGTGATGACGATCGACGTCGCTACATCGGTCGGCGCTACCGATATGTGCGCCGTGTCCGCTGCTGCACCGTTCTGCACCACGACCAGCGTGGTGCCCGACTTGCGACCCGTGACATCGCCCTGCTTGTCGACCGTCGCGACACTCGTGTTCGTGCTGCTCCATGCAAGCTTCGAGCTGCCGACGAGCTTGCCATTCTTCATCCGGCCGACAGCCAGCAGGCGCAACACGCCGCCCACGGTCGCAATCGTGTCACTGTCCGGATACACGGTTACCGATTCACCAGCCGCACTCCGCAGGTTCGGCCGTGACACTGCTACGATCGCCGTGGCCGATAGACCCGAGAATGTCCCGCGGATCTCCGCCACGCCTTCGTTCATTCCGGTTACCGTTCCCGAAAAATCGACCGTCGCAACGGACGGGTCCAGCGCTTCCCACTTCACACTCGCGCCCGATATCTGCTTCCCGAGCGCGTCCCGTACATCCGCCTCGAGCTTCACTTTCTGGCCCGTTTCCAGAATCTCGGCCACCGGCGGATTCACCGACATCGATTGGCCTTTTGTCGGGTAGTCGTTTTCTGTCAGCGGTGTTGAACCGCCGTCCGAGCATGCAACCAGGAGTATCAGCGCCATGCAAGCTACCGGGGGGGCCGCTCCATGCGCGCCATTGCGCATCGTCTTCATTTATCATCCGTCGGTCTGGGGGGTCCGATCCAGTTGGCTCCATGGCGCACAGAATGCCGCCACAACTCCGACCACGAGTCGCTGGCGGCCCGGCGGGCATACAGTCTTCCTGCTTCAGCCCCGTGGCTCTGCGTCGCCGCCTTTCGGCGGGTTTGCTCTGAGCAGCGCACCCGGCACTCTTACACGAGCCGTGCCGGTATCAATTATTCTTCTAAACCCCTTCAAAACAATGATTTACGCCAACCTAACCTTTCTCCTTCCAACGCCGGCAACGAAAAACATTCGCGACCGCGTCACTTAGTGGTCCCCCTCGCAGAGCCGTCCGCACGTTCTCACGGGTCCCGCCGGACAACGATGGTCCGCAGGCACACGCATGCGAGCGTTCGCACCCGCGTGCGCGAGCCGCACCTGTGCGGGCGCGATGGCCTCGGAGGCAGAAATTGTCGGAGGCGTGTAGCACGAGGCGCGCGGCCCGCGACGAGTGGCGGCAGGGCGTCGACCGAGGCCGATGGACGGAGGCGCACCCGGAAACACGCTGAGCGTGTAACCGACCGCGTGAACCCGAACCCCTCTGCTCGCATGCTGCGGCGCGTCGAGCGTTCCCACACCGTCCCTGGTGTCCCCGTTATTCCGGATTGTAAGGCATGGTCCGCGCGGTCATGCAGGAGGTGTACCAATCGCATAACGGCGCCATTATCGCCCGGCCAGATACGTCGTGGCTCAACGCATCGCGCCGCTGCGGGATGGATGTGGAAAACCGGGCTGTCGCATGTGGGAAACTCAGGGCCAGGCCACGACCGGGGCGTCTCGACGCAAGGAGCACCTCCACATCAAGCTGGCCCGGCGGGCGATTGCCCACCGGGCCATCCTGATTCCACACATGACCGAAGTCACGCGCGGCCATTCCTGCCTTTACCTTCCTTTACCTTGCCCCGACCCGTCCGTGGATCGTGGCCGGTCGGGCGGCACCCCGGGATGTCCGCTACCCGCCAGCCGGCTTGCTAACTGGAAACTGCGTGATCAGACGGTGTCTTCGATGCCTTCGCGCCTGCGACGACGCGCTGCACCCAGGACACCGGCCAATCCCGTTCCTAACAGCAACAGGGTTCCTGGTTCCGGCGATGCGACGAGGCCGGTAACCTCGGCCCGCGGCTCACTGCCGGAAGGGTCCTGACTGACCAGGATTTCGTAGCTCAGAGCACCCTTGTACAGATTGCTGATCGACGAGTACGTACTCATCTTCGTCGTAACGTAGATCGGCAAGGGCGCCCAGGTGTTGAGGTCGAACGTCTGGGCGAACGACCCGCCGCCCCCGACGTAAGTCGACCATGGCAACACCGTCCCGTTGCCGTCCTGGACATTGGAAATACCCGAGAACGCCCACTGACTCGGATTACTGCTCCACAGCCTGACACGCCTCGAGTAGTACGTTCCGTCGAGGCTAATGGCAAACCTCACCGTCGCGCAGTTACCGATGCACACAGCCTGGGCCATCGATGAGACAGTGACCGTCTGGGCCTGACCAACGCCGGGTACTCCGAACGTGGCGACCGCAGCTGCAGCGATCACCGACCTTCGTAAGTACGGGACCGGAATCTTCATGCCCACCTCCTTTCCTGCAAAGAGTCCGACGGCTACCGAATACAATATTCGGCGAACCGCCGTTTGTGGGCGTCGAGAGCGTGCCGGGGTCATCGACTCATCCTCTCGGACGCCGCACAGCGAGAACGCCAACCGGAACGAGCAGCACGAGGTGCAGCGCGCTGAGGGTCAGCGTCTTGAGAACGATACTGGCGAAAACAGTCTGTTCTTCAGGCAGTACCTGGCTGCGAATTACGAAGTAGTCGCTGACCATCATGGCGCCCACGATGGCGCCACCGATCCCGAGGAGGATCAGGATCAAGCCGAAGAAGCGCTGGGTCAACAGCGAAGCCGATCCGCGAATGTGCAGAGCGACCCAGATCAAGGCAACTGCCAGGACGATCCGGGGTGTACCTTCGACCGTACTGGAGAGCGCGATGAACTCCCAGTTCGGATTGCCGGGATCGGCGTTCACGATCCACGCGAGTATCACGTCGGCCAGGCTGCCAATGAGATAGAGAAGGCCGGCTGCCCAGAGGACACGGGTGGCGTTCTGCGCGGTGTGCACACCGAGCAGACGGAACCGGCCCGTCTCCCTCGAATCGCCTACGACGATCGGCGGCCGGTCTCTCTGGGCTGTCGCCATTGCCATCTCCATCTACGCTTCCGGTAGTGCCAGGAACACCGAGGGTATGACGCTTCCGGCCACCCTCGCTGCAAGATCGAACGCGGCCGATTCGGCGTCCTCGTGGCCATCGACGGGAACCGCGACACGAACAAGGGCCTCCTCGGTCCGGCCCCTCAGTGCGGCGTCGCGCAACAGATCCCACTTCACGGCATACTCGCTGGCCGCTACACGGCCGCGGCCTTGATACCAATACAGGACAATTGCACGACTGGTGCCATTCTGGATGAGGTACCGGTTGACCGTCACGGGACCGTCCACCGTAGCGATGACGGCCGTACCGGAACTCACGGGCTCCCAGCCGGCGCCGGGCAGACAGTTCTTCGGCGAGTGGATCGTCCGCCCCTGCGTCTGGCTGTCGTAGTAGCCGACGTAGAGCGAGAAGTCGGCGCCCCGCGTTTCCAGATCGGTGCCATATCGGCGCAACACGTATGAGGTCATCCCTACAACCGCAACCTCTTCGCGTGCGATTGTCGTGTCACGACCCGCCATGTCCACCAGGCGCAGGGGGATGGTCTCGTCGAGCGGGGCGCGCAGCTCCATGCGGTGCTGGCGTCCGGCGCCCTGAAGCAGAAGCACGCCAACAGCCAGGATCGTAGCCGGCACCCAGGCTCGGAACCGGTTCACGCTGCAGCCCGTCGTCGGAGGAACGGCCGTTCAGCCCGGCCGAGCAGCCAGGCCGCTCCACCGAGTACGACGAATGCGGCGATGAACATGGCCCATCCTTCGGTATAGTGCATCACGCCCTCACCGAGGGCTTCGTCGATGTAGTAGACGGCGAAGCCGGTGAGGAATACCCGGATGCTGTTTAGCCCGACCGCGATCGGTATCGCGATGAGAACCAGCACGGCTCTGGCCCACCCTGTGTGCAGCCAGATGCCGCCGATCAGGAACCCGAGGGCGAGAAGCGCGGACAATGATCGGAGTCCGCTGCACGCCTCGGTGACGAAGAGGTGGGTCACGGCGATGAACCCGCCGTCGGGCGTCGGCCGGGCCAGCAGGATGACGTTGCCGTCGAGACCGGCCGGCACGTGCCTCCAGTCGAGCAGCGCTGCGCCGATCTCCGACGCAGTGAACTGGAGCGGCAGGGACAGTGTACTGATCAGCATCTCCGGCAGCGGCACGGAGAGCAGCAGCAGCACCGCCGGCAGCCACCAGTGGCGCAGCTGCTTCATGCCCCACAGGAATACGACGATCGCGAACATGGCGGCGAGCACGGACAGCCGCATCGTGAAGAGTTCCGCGGCGAGCGCGGACAGATACCGGAGCGCGACTGCGCCGGCCAGCATCAGGCCGCCGATCAGAGCCTGGCCACGTCGGTCCGGCGACAGTCCGGCTCGCCATGCCAGGAACGCGGCGGTCGGTACCAGGAGGAGGCCGTGGCCCGCGTCCGGGTCGTTCCACCAGAGGTCGGCGGTACCGGTGATCGGTCGCCAGAAGAGGAGCGCGAACGCAGCGGCCGCCGCAACCCACGGCGCCGCCGCCGCCAGGTCCCGGCCCGCGGGAGCCGGGACGGCCAGACCGTCCGTTACCACCCGCCCTTCTTCAGAACGGCTGGCAGGGTCATCAGAATGATCCGGACATCCTCGCCGGCAGAGCGGCGAGCGATGTACTCGAGATCGTAGTTCACCTTCCGGCGCACGTCCTCGGTCGACGTGTCGTAGTTCTGGCGAACCTGCGCCAGACCCGTGATTCCCGGGAGCACGCGCTGGCGGAACTCGTAGTTCTCGATCTGGTCCCGCAGCATCGCGAAGATCCGCGGCTGCTCCGGACGCGGACCCACAACGTTCATCTCCCCCCGCAGAACGTTGTACAACTGCGGCAACTCGTCGAGCCGGTACTTCCGCAGGAACCGCCCGACGGGCGTTACTCGCGGGTCGTCCTGGCGAGCCCACTGCTGCGGAGCGTCACCCGGACTCACGTACATCGTCCGGAACTTGTAGATCCGGAACAGGCTGCCACCGTAGTCCACGACCCGGCGGCTGTCACGCGCACCCTTGCCGGGTCGACGCCTGTCGACGCCTACCCGGGCCTGCGTGTAGAGAATCGGGCCGGCCGACGTCAGCCTGATCACGAGGCCGATCAGGATCATCACCGGCAAGGTTGCCACCAGCGCCACTGCCGCCAGCATGACGTTGATCACACGGCGAACGCGGTCGCCCGGGCTGGTCTCCGTACCCGCAAACTCGCCGGCATGACCGTCCTGCGTCCACGTCCTGTACGTCGCGACCCAGTCATATGTGGTTGCGCTCCCGCTGTGTGTCGCTGTCGGCGCAGGGACGCGTGAGATCGTGGCAGGTCGTGCTTCTGAGGGCATCAGCATGCGGGACATCCGTTTCGACGGTTCAGCGCTCTGCTTCTCATTCTTTGCGGGACTGGAGCAATGCTCGTGCAAGCCGGGCTCCTGACCAGAAACCCTTGCGGCACAATGTGTTCAATGATCGTGCCACGATTTTCCGCGCCACCGGCAAGTGGCCTCGTATCCACGTGTGTTGGAGGCCCGCTACAGGGAGCTGTGGCCGTGCTTCCACGAAGGAATGCGCACGACGGCCGGCGCACCGGCCACGCGGACGGTACGGACGATCGCCGAAGAGGTCGTGGCCCGGACCAGCAGAGAGAGCGACAGTGGGACGGAGCCGACCGATCAGGCCCGGTTCGCGGACGTCGTGGACGGCGCGGGCGGCAGTTCGACCTCAAAATGGAAGCGGGTTCCCCACCGGGCTCGCGTTTCGACGTGAAGCGAGGAGCCGAGCGCTGCAATGAGCTTTCGCGAGATCGCGAGGCCGAGGCCGCTGCCCGAGAACCCGAAGCCGACTGGACCGCTGGATCGGCGGAACGGCTCGTAGAGGGTTTCGAGCGCTTCGGGAGCGTATCCGCGGCCGGTGTCGCGCACGGAAAACTCGAGGTGCGTCGGTGAAGTTGCGCGGACCGCGATTTCGACGAAGCCGTTGTCGGTGAACTTGAGCCCGTTGGTTGTGAGGTTGAGGAGGACCCTGCTGAGCGCGAGCGGAAAACCGAAGCGGTGATCGATGGCCGGCGGGAACAGGTGTACGCCGAGGCCCTTTTCTTCGGCCATGGGCCGGACGATGTCATGGACGGACTCGAGGATCTCGGTCACGGAGAAGAGCGTCGGCTCGCGTTCGGTGAGGCCATCGCCGCCACGGACCAGTTCGATGATGTCGCTGGCTACGGACGTCAGGCCGAGAGCCGCGCTGTAGATGATGCCCAGCTGGCGGCGCTGTGTATCGTTGATCGGGCCGCTCTGCCCCGAGAGCAGCGTTTCGGCCAGGAACAGGATCGATGTCAGCGGTGAGCGCAGGTCGTGGGCGACGCCGGCCGCGAACTCGTAACCGTCGGGCACCTGCGGCCGCTGATCCGCTTCGGCCCGGCCGGGCAGCACAGGTCCGGGCCCGTCGGCATCAACGCCGCTGGCGGCAGTCACGGGGACTGCTCGCGGATCCGGGGATGTCGGGTCTCTGCTCAACTACGCCTCCACTCGTCCCACAACAAACGGCCGGATCGTCCGAAGTCCGCCACCGGACGATCCGTGAAGTCAGCCAGCCTTGATTACGGTGTCGCGCTGCAGCCCGTGCTTCTCCATCAGCCGGTACAGCGTTGTCCTGTCGACTCCTGCCACTTTCGCGGCGCGCGACATGTTCGCCCCGACGCGGTCGAGCAGCCAGCTCAGATACGTCTTCTCGAAATCGGCGAGGATACGATCGCGCGCGGAGTGGTACTTTTCGCCCGCCGGATCGAATCCGGCCAGCGGTGTCGACGGCGACGATGCGGCGTCGATCACCGGAATGTCCTCCGGCTGGATATCGATGCCCGGTTCGAGCAGCACGACGGCATGCTCGATCGCGTTCTGCAATTCGCGCACATTTCCTCGCCACGGCCGCGTTTCGAGCGATCGCAGCGCTGCCTTCGTCAGTTTCGGCATCGGTGCCCGGGTTCCGCGATGCCGCTTCCAGTACCGGCTCAGGAAGTTCTCCGCAAGCAGCGCGATGTCCTCGGGTCTGTCACGAAGCGGTGGAAGGTGAATCGGCACGACGCTCAACCGGTAGAACAGGTCCTTGCGCAACGACCCCTCGTCCACGGCCGGGCGGACGTCGCGGTTCGTCGCCGCGATGAATCGGACGTTCACTACCGAGTCCGTCGTCTCGCTGCCAACTCGCCGCACCACGCCATCCTGAATGACGCGCAGCAACTTCGCCTGAATCGTCAGCGGCATCTCCGTCAGCTCGTCGAGGAAGAACGAACTGCCGTTCGCGACCTCGAGCAGGCCCGGCTTGTCCCGAACCGCACCCGTGAACGCTCCCTTTACATGGCCGAACATCTCCGACTCCAGGAGCGTTTCCGGAAGCGCCGCGCAGTTCACCGCTACCATCGGCCGCGATGCGCGCCGGCTGTGCTGGTGAATGAACTGCGCGATCATTTCCTTGCCCGTGCCGCTCTCGCCCATGATGAACACGGACGCGTCCGTCGCCGCCACCTTGCGCGCCAGCTCGATGACCTTCGCGAACGTCGGGCTCTGGCCGAGCAGCGGCACCTTCTCGCTGTGCCCCCGCGGCAGCGTCAGCATCTCCGGCGTCTCCGACTGCTCCCGGTTCCGGATCACCGTGTGCGCCGCCCGGCCCACCAGGATCTGAAGGTGCGTCGCGGAGAATGGCTTCGGCAGGTAATCCCATGCGCCCGCGCCAAGCGCCATCACGCTCGACTCGACGCTCGGATTGCCCGTCATGATGATCGCCAGCGTGTCCGGCTTCGCCTCCAGACAGCCAGCCAGCACTTCGAGCCCCGACAACCCTTCCATGAACAGGTCGATCAGCGCGATGTCGACCGGACGTCGTTTCATCAGCTCGATCGCCTCGGCGCCACCCTCGCACACCGTGACCTTGTAGCCTTCCTGCCGCAGCAGGCTCGCGCAGCTTTCCCGCAGCGTGTACTCGTCGTCAACGATCAGGACGTGCATGCCTGATTTCGCCTCCGCGCCGAGTTCCGCCTCGGGTGCCTCCACATGCTCGTCGTCGCGCGAGAACACACTCCGGTTCGGACCATCCACCAGCACGTCACTCGTCATGTTCCACCTTTCATCGTGGACGCAACGGCGCTCACTCCACGCCGGATCCGTCCGATCCGCGTGGCGCTTTCATCCCGGACAAAGGGCACATTCGTCCGTCGTTGGACCCGCCGGTATCCGTTCGAGCGGGACGCTCCTTCGGTCGGCCGACCCCTGCTTCCTGCAGAGTCAACTGCCGCCTCGGGGAACACTGCTGGACGTATCGTCCGGAGGATCAACTCCGCGCGCGGCCGGGGACTGCCGCCCGGCGACGACCGTTCGCTGTCCGGCCGCCACACGACGCCTCGATGTTACCATGGCAACCTGCGTCGCGCCAGCCCCTCAATCATTTGATTGCCGCTACAATGATGGGTTTCGGCTGAATGCTCCCGGACCTTGAACCCCACCTGCGCCGAAGCCGTGGCTGTGGGACGGGTTGCACGCAGCCAACAGTTGACGCGCTCTCTTGTCGAGGTTCGGCAACAGTTTCAGCGACCTTTCGGCGACGCGCCGGCCCGACTTCCGCGAGGCCGGACCGCCCGCGGCCTCGCGGCGCGGACGCGCGTTGTGCGCGAAACTTGCCACCATGTGGCTGGGTAATTTCGAACCCGCGGCCGCGCCGTTGCCGGCCCGCGCGGTCGGAGCGGCACGCAGATCGCATCGAAGCGGCCGCGGCAGCGAGTTGATCCATGCATCGAGGCGACGAATGACCAGCAAGAACCCGGTACCGTACGATCCGTATGGCGGCCCCTCGGACCTCGGGGCGTACCGTGCGCCGGGCGCGCCCGCGTACGGCGGCCCGGGCGGCGGCATGTCGCGAGGACCGCAGGAACCAGCCGGTCCGACGACCGGGATCGTGCAGCGGACGCTGACGGCGCTCTATCGGTTCAAGTGGATGATCCTCGCGATCCTGGTGCTGGGCGTCGGCGCGGCCTACGCGGCGATCCAGTTCCAGGAGCCTGTGTACGAGACACGGGCCAGGGTCTGGTTCGGTGCGGCGATGGTGGGCAGCGGGCCGACCGGGCCGATCCGGCAGGGCACCCTGCTGGACAATGCCGGCTGGCAGAGCCTGCTTCGGTCCTCGACGGTCCTCGACTCGGTGATCTTCAACCGGCGCATGTTCATCCAGACGGCGAACGCGGCAGACAGCCTGGCGTTCGAGGCGTTCGGGGTGAACGAGGCTCGCCTGGTTCCGGGCGTCTACCGTCTGGACTGGGACGAGAACGGCCGCGGGTTCGTGCTGCTCGACGATCGCGGCAACCGTATCCAGAGCGGGGCGTGGGGCGATTCGGTGGGCCCCGCCGTCGGATTCCAGTGGGTTCCGGCCAGCGCCCGGGTTCCGCGAGGCCGCTCGCTCGAGTTCAGGATCCTCTCGCCCGGCGATGTGCGCAACCAGCTGGCCACGGACCTTCGCCTCAGCAATCCGGCCGTCGGCGGACGCACTGATGAGACGTTCCTGAACATATCTCTGCGGGGACCGGACCGGCAGCAGATCGCGGCCACTCTGGTGACCGTGATCGACCGGTTCGAGCGCGTCGCGCTCGAACTGAAGACGGAACGCCTTGCGGCGCAAACCGCAATCCTGAAGGAGCAGCTGGACGCGGCGGAGTTGCAGCTGGGGCTGCGCGAGAGTGCGTTGCAGTCGTTCCAGATCCAGACGGCCACATCGCCGACGGAAGCGCGTGGCACCGGTGTACCGGTGGCGGCTGGGCTGCAGCAGACGACACAGTCGGTGTTCGGGACCTACTTCACGTTGAGCACGCAGAAGGATGAGCTGGCGCAGGACCGGCAGGCGATCGCGCGTGCGCTCGACAACCACACCGGTGATTTCGCGCTGGTCACTGCGCTCGAAGTCATTGGCAGTGTCGGCTCGAACTCATCGCTGAACCGCGCGATTCAGGAGGCGGCCGATGCGGAAGCGCAGCGCCGAGCCCTCGAAGTCACGCTGACTCCGCTGAATCCGCAGGTGGCCAGGCAGACCGAGTATCGCGATTCACTGCTGCAGAGCGTCATTCCCGGGCTGGCTCGAACGCTCATGAACGAGATGGGGGCGCGCGACGCCCAGATCGAGACGCAGATGACCAGCGTCGCGACGGAACTGCGCGAGATCCCGGCGAGGTCGATCCAGGAAGGTCAGTTGCAGCGGCAGGTGGCCATCGCGGACCAGCTCTACCGCCAGCTCGAGAACAACTACCAGGCGTCGAAGCTCGCCGAAGTCATTCAGGTCGCGGACATGCAGGTCCTCGACGAGCCGAACGTTCCGTATGCCCCGGTGTCGGACACGCGGCGCGACCTGTTCCTCATGATCGTCGCCGGAGCCTTCGGCCTCGCTCTCGCCCTTGCCGTTCTGCGTGACCGCGTCGACCCGCGCGTACAGTACCCGGATCAGGTAACCGGTGGCATGGGCCTCACCATCCTGGGCGCGGTACCCGCTCTGCGCGGCGGCCGGCTCGGCTCGGGCGACATGGCGCTGGCTGTGGAAGCGTTCCGATCCATCCAGCTGAGTCTGACCCACGCGGCGGCCGACGGCGGTCCGATCATGGTGACGTTCTCGAGTCCCGGCGCATCGGACGGAAAGTCTTTCGTCACGTCGAACCTCGCCATCGCGTTCGCCGACATGGGCCACCGCACACTCGTCATCGATGGTGACGTTCGACGCGGTACGATGCACAAGCTGCTCGGCGTCACCCACAAGCCGGGACTGACCGATTACCTCGGGGGACGCACCGATCGGAAGACGATGATCCAGGAAACGCGTTATCCGCTGCTGCACTTCATCGGCTGCGGCTCGCGCCAGGACAGCGGACCCAAGCTCCTCGGCTCGCCGGCCATGCGGAATCTCATGCGCGATCTGCGCACCGAGTACGACGTCATACTCGTCGACAGCCCGCCGCTTGGCGCGTGCGTCGACCCGATGATCCTCGCGACGCTGACCCGCAACCTCGTGCTCGTCGTGCGCAGCGGGTCGACCGACCGCACTCTCGCCGAGTCCAAGCTCGACGCGCTCGACCGGCTCCCGGTCCGCGTCCTCGGTGCCGTCCTCAACGACGTCACGCAGGGCGGACCGTACCGCTACTACTCGTACGTGTCCGGCTATGAAGTGATCGATGATGCCGAGACACGTGCTCTGACCTCCGAATCCGACGCGGAAGCTCCTCGTGCCACCGGCGACAGGCCGGCCGCCACCATCGGCGAAGACTGAGGTCGGGGAGCGGCTCCCGGCATCCTCCGCGCACCCTGCCGCCGCGTGAAATCCCGAGCGGGCCAGGCCGGGAAAGGAACAACCTGTTTCACGCTGGGGGCGCAGGGGGGCTGAGGACGCTGTTGCGACGCGCACCCGCTGGGCTCGCACCGGCATTCGGGGCTCCGGATTTTTTTGGGTGGCTCTTCCGGGTTATCCGTGTGTTGACGGGGGTTCACTCTCTAAACCGCGCGGCTTCCAGATCTCTCGCGCGGCGGGGACGTTGCGGGTAGTACCCAACAAAATGACCGGCGCCCAGCCGGCCCCGGAAAGGCCGCAATCCCACCGCGGACCTGGCTCCCAGCGGCCTCCGCCCCCCCCCTGCGTCCCCAGCGTGAAACCCCGTGGTCTGCGTCCTCGAGGTCTGCGTCCTCGAGGCTCCGCTCCGCGGCCACTCAGTCGTACGAGCGGATCCTGTCACCGGTCTCCGACGCCTGGGCGGCCCGGAGGGCGGCGACAGCGCGAACGAAGAGATCGACGGGTTCGACTTCGGTGGCCCTCATGTCGGAGATCGCGGCGAAGCCGGCCCGAAGTGGGAACGACGACCCGGCCGGATCGTCGGACCCGACTGCCAGGGTCGCGAGCCGCTCCGCGAAAATGCGGGCGCCGGGAGAGTCGGTGCCCGGCGCTACCACGACGAACTCGTTGGGACCGAGACGGCCGAAGACATCCGAGGACCGACTGGCTTCCCGGAGTGCGCGGGCCAGGGCGCGCGCACGCTCGGGGTTTGCCGATTCCGCGGGCGTACCTTCGACGGACGTGACGAGACAGGCGAGCGGGCGCTGTGTCCGGGCCGCTTCGGAGGCTTCCTCGTAGATCCGGCGAAGCACGCCGCGAACGTTGTAGAAATCCGTTTCGGGATCGATCAGGCTGCGCTCGCGCGCATCCTCTTCCTCCATCTTGGCGGCCACGAAGGTGTTCGCCTTCAGGACCAGGGCTTCGGCATCGAGCGGATGGCCGAAGATGTCCCATGCGCCTGCCCGCAGCGCGTCGAGCCGTTTCGTCCGCGTCAGTGTCTCCGAGGTCACCACGATGACGGGCGTGGCGCGCGTGACGCCGCGTGCCCGCCGGAGCCGGGCGAACCTGTCGGTCCAGCCTTCCTCCGAGCGCACGCCCTCGATCACGATGAGGTCCGGGCGCGATCCGCCGAGCCAATCGTGCGAGTCGAAGCCGGCTCGCGAGAATGCGGTGAACCCGTTCGATCCGAGGATGCTCTCGAGCGACCGCACGAGCCATTCGTGGTAGCCGGCAATCGCCACCACGGGCTTGCGCGGGACCCGTGGAACAGGATCCATGGACTTGGCGTCTCCTGCCCGGCTGCCGGGGGGTTGGTCGCTTTGTCTGGAGGGCAGCAGCGCCCGTATCTCTCGCATGTGTCGAGTGGGAACGCACGAGTCGTGCTCCCGCAACGGCACCCGGACAGTCGTCCGGCGCGGGGCGCGGCTCCAACACCGTAACCCTCTGCAAACAGCATACTTGGAGAATTCGCACCGTCGCTCCCGGGACGGTGCCGTCCCGCCGGTCCGTGCGGTCATCCAGTCAGCGGCCGTTGCAACGTTGCGACACCGCCGACGAGGGAGCGCGCCAGCATCCGATGCGCCATCCCGCTCCGATCGGGGCGTGTGAGCTGGCAGTGCAGCGTTCTGCGGCCTCCCTTTCGTTCGCGGCACCGAATTTGATGATGGGATGGGCTCGAGTCAACGGGAACGTGCACATGAGTGCTCGGACAGACCGCGCAGGGAGACGGCTCGCGGCCTAGTCGGATCGAGGTGGAACAATGGTGTGCGACCTGTGTCAGAATCTCCCCGGGGACGCGTGGCACATGACAACCCGGCCGCACGGCATGGATGCCTTGGCTGAACGTCTCGGGTACCTGTTCTGTGATCGATGTTGTCAGTTGTTGCCGGCGCGTGACCAGACGGACCGGTTCCTGCATAGCCTGGCCCGGCTGGCAGCGTTCGGGCTTGCGGCCGGGGGCTCGCCGATACTCAGGCGGTAGTCACCCGTCCCGACGCCGTAGTGCGTCGCGGACCACGGAGGAGAAATGAAGCAGTCGAGCGCAATCCTGGTACTGGTGCTCGCGGCGGCCGCGTTGCTGCCGGCGGGGCTCCTCGCGCAGACCCAGAACTGGGAATCGGGCCAGCTGTACGCCTCGCGCGCCGAACTCCAGGCGATGCTCGCCCGATTCGAGGGCGCATCGACCGCGACGATCTACAGCGAAGCGGTGCGCATGCCGGCTGGCGATGAGGCGGACCTGATCCGCGATCGACTGCGCGATGGCGACTTCGAGGTCGGCGACCAGATTACGGTGACGGTGGCCGGCCAGACCGGCCTCACTGGCATCTTCACCGTGGCGCCGGGTCGGTTGCTCCTGCTGCCGGACCTCGAGGAAGCCATGCCGCTGGCCGGCCTGCTGCGGTCCGAACTGCACGACAGCCTGTCCGCTTTCGTAGCGAAATACTACAGGGATCCGCAGGTCTTCGTTCAGACGTCGATGCGGTTGCAGGCCGTCGGCGAAATCGGCAACATCGGCTACCAGACAGTGGCGGCCGAGGCCCGCCTGCCCGACGTGATCGCCACGCTCGGCCAGCCGACGCGGGGCGCCAATCTCGACAAGATGAAGATCAGGCGAGGCGACGAAACGATCTGGGAAGGCGAAGCGTTAAAGACCGCGATCGTCCAGGGCCGAACGATGGACCAGTTGAGCTTGCGGGCCGGTGACGTCATCGACATTCCGGCCGTGACGAGCCGCAATATCGGAGAGTTGATCCGCAGTTTCTACTATCTCGTGCCGCTGAGCTTCGCGATCATGCGCCTGTTCTAGCGGCGGACACCCCGGCCGGCGCGGTTCCCGGTCCGGGGCGGTCGACGGACTCCCGTCCGCGATTCGATCGAGCGTAACACTCGTTTCTCCATCGGACTCAGGCTCTTCTCCGGTCGGGGGTTCACGCGGCGGACGCGGGGGGAGCGGACGCGATTGATAATTCAGCGGTCTGCGTCCGCCATCCCAACGTTCGTTTCCGCAAACGCGTCGATTGTCGGTGATGACGGATCGGCCCGAATGTCGTATGATCCAGTCGGACCCGTGCTGAGAATCGAACCCGTCCTCGGAACCGAAACCTCCCTGCCCACTTGATGCGAAAGGACCGCCCATGACCCGGACCGTGGTGCACGCCCTCATCGTGGCGACATTGTTTCCCGCGACGGCCACCGTCGCGACCTCGCCGGCCTCCGCCCAGGAGATGAAGGCCGTCGACATCAAGGAGTATCCCGTGCCGTGGGGCGCCCAGACGCGGCCCCGTGATCCGTACGTCGGACCGGACGGCAAGGTCTGGTTCGTGGGTCAGCAGGGCAACTACGTCGCGTTCTTCGATCCGGACACCGAGCAGTTCAGGCAGTTCGAACTCGAGGAAGGCACCTTCCCGCACAATCTCGTGGTCGACGAGCGCGGCGTGTGGTACGCGGGCAACCGCAACGCGCGCGTTGGCCGGCTCGATCCAGCAACGGGCGAGTTCGAGATCTTCCCGATGCCGGACCCGGCGGCGCGCGACCCGCACACGCTCGTGTTGCACCCGGACGGCACGCTCTGGTTCACGGTGCAGAACGGCGCATTCATCGGGCACCTCGATCCGGTTGCGAAGCAGACGCACCTGATCAAGATGCCGGACCGCAGCCGACCCTACGGCATCAAGCTCGATGCGCAGGGCAACCCGTGGGTCGTGCTGTTCGGCACGAACCGGATGGTGAAGATCGACCACGGCACGCACGAGGTCACGTCGGTCGACCTGCCCGCGCCGGAGGCGAGGCCGCGGCGGATCGCGATCACACCGGATCAGCGCGTCTGGTGGGTCGACTACGCGCTGGGCCAGCTCGGCGCCTACGATCCGAAGACCGGGCAGTCCAGGACGTGGGACTCGCCAGGCGGCGCACGGTCGCAGCCGTATGCGATGGACGTCGATGATCGGGGCCGCATCTGGTACGTCGAGGGCGGCAGCCCGAATCACTTCGTGGGCTTCGATCCCGCAACGGAATCGTTCATCAGCAACACGCCGCTGCCCAGCGGCGGCGGCACCGTGCGCCATATGATGTTCGATCCCCGGACCCGCCAGATCTGGTTCGGTACCGATACGGGCAACATCGGGCGTGCGGTCGTGCCGCAGTGATGCGCGCGTAACAGTGCATGAATGCGACGGCCCCGGCCGGCGACCTCCATCCCGGGATCTTCCTTCGCGGAGATCGGAGGGCGCCACGAGCCGGGGCCGTCGTCTCGTTCTGATCATCTCGATCGCCGCATC
Organism: Longimicrobiales bacterium; assembly: GCA_035513345.1. Lineage (GTDB taxonomy): Bacteria > Gemmatimonadota > Gemmatimonadetes > Longimicrobiales > RSA9 > DATKCF01. The sequence continues at coordinate 19,117 of DATKCF010000177.1, read as the reverse complement.
TGTCGCGCCGGTCCTCGTGGTCTCGGCGTTCCGGACCGGGCCGCCGCCGCGTTTCACGGGCGGCTTCGGCGAAGAGACGTGTCAGTATTGTCACTGGGAGTTCGAAGCGGCCGGCGATAGTGCGGCGTTTCATGTCGCCGGCTTCCCCTCCCGCTACGTTGCCGGCCGCACCTACGACCTCGACGTGATCGTGAAGGCGGCAGGCATGCGCGCATCGGGGTTCCAGCTGGCCGTTCGGTTTGCCGGAGGCGATGCAGCCGCTACGAACGCGGGATCCCTGGCATCGACGAGCAATCGGACCAGCGTCATGAAGGACGCTCGCAGCGGTGTCGCCTACGCCCAGCACACGATCGACGGTGTGGCGGTCGGTACCGATGGCCGTGCCGTCTGGAGCATCCGCTGGACCGCACCGGAATCCGGCGGCGCTGTCAGGCTCGACGCGGCCGCCAATGCCGGCGATGGCGATGAGTCGGAGATGGGCGACCGCGTCTACACTTTCACGCGCACGTCGATGCCCGCGGCACGCTCGATCGATGCCCGCGCGCGCGCCATCGCGTTTTCCGCGGTGAAGCCGAGTTCGCGCATGACAACGCCGCCCGGCGCTGACGCGCCGAACCGGTCGATGCCAATGATTTCGCCCGCCGGCCCCGCGACCGATTCCCAGCCGAGTGTAGCGCCGGCTTCGACCACCACTCGCGCAAGCAGTTCCGGCGGCAGCACCTGATCGCGATACGCCTGCGGCTGTTCGTTGAATCGCGTGAGTGAGGGCATGCTGACGACGCATGCGGCGACATCGCCCTTCGCAAGACCATCGCGGGCCTCCAGACACACGTGCACCTCGCTGCCCGTCCCGATGAGCACCACATCCGGCTCGACAGCCGTGCCTCCGCGCATCGCCTCCGCAAGCACGTAGCCGCCTCGTTCGGCGCCGTTGGCAGCTGCCAGGCCCGAGCCCTCGGAACGATCCAGAACCGGCAGGCCCTGGCGAGTCAGGATCAGCGCCGTCGGTCCCGATCGACGCTCCATGGCCATCGCCCACGCGATCGCTGTTTCCGCCGCGTCCGCCGGCCGGATCACATCCATGTTCGGGATGAGCCGCAACGACATCAGCTGCTCGATCGGCTGATGCGTGGGGCCGTCTTCACCCAGCCCGATCGAATCGTGCGTGAATATGTACGTGACCGGCTGGTGCATCAGCGCAGCCAATCGGATCGTCGGACGCATGTAGTCCGAAAAAATCAGGAAGGTGCCGCCGAACGGGCGGATGCCGCCGTGAAGCGACATGCCGTTCAGCATCGCACCCATCGCGTGCTCCCGCACACCGAAGTGGATCTTGCGCGCGCCGTACTGCCCCTTGCCGATGGCCGGATCGTCCTCGAACCCCGTGTTGTTCGATGCCGCCAGGTCGGCCGATCCACCTATGAGGTTCGGTATCCGGCCGGCTATCGCCGCGATCGTCGTGCCCGACGCCTTGCGCGTCGCCATCTTCTTCCCCGGCTCGAACGTCGGCAGCGCATCGCGCCAGTCGGGCGGCAACTCGTTGCGAAGGCTCCGGTCCAGTTCCGGCGCGAGATCCGGGAACGCTGCCGACCACGCGGCGTGACGGCGCCGCCACTCGTCCGTCAGCGACCGGCCCGCCGTCCGCGCGTCCATGTGCTCGCGCACGTCCGCGGGAATCCAGAACGTCTCGTCCTCCGGTAACCCGAGCGTCGCCTTCGCCAGCCGCACCTCGGCCGCCCCCAGCGGTGCTCCGTGCGCCGCTGCCGTGTCCTGCCTGTTCGGTGAACCGAAACCGATCTGCGTCCGCACCACGATCAGCGACGGCCGCTCCGCATCACCCGCCGCCGCACGAAGCGCCGCGTCAACCGCCTCCACACTGTTGCCATCCTCGACGTGCTGAACGTGCCAGTCGTACGCCTCGTACCTCTTGCCGACATCCTCCGTGAACGTCAGGTCCGTCGAGCCGTCGATCGAGATCCGGTTCGCATCGTACAGCACGACCAGACCGCCCAGTCCGAGGTGCCCCGCAAGCGAGGCCGCCTCCGACTGGACGCCCTCCATCAGGTCGCCATCGCTCGCAAGTACGTACGTCCGGTGACCGAACAGCTCGTGGCCCGGCCGGTTCCACGTCGCCGCCATCCACCGCTCCGCCAGCGCCATTCCCACCGCGTTGCCGAAGCCCTGACCCAGCGGACCCGTCGTCGTCTCCACGCCAGGCGTCAGCCCGTGCTCCGGATGCCCCGGCGTCCGGCTGCCCCACTGCCGGAAATTCTTCAGCTCCGACAATGGCAGGTCGTACCCGCTCAGGTGCAGCAGCGCGTACAGCAGCATCGACCCGTGACCCGCTGACAACACGAACCGGTCGCGGTCCGGCCATGCCGGATCCGACGGATCGTGCCGCAGATGCCGCGTCCACACCGTGTACGCAACCGCCGCAGCACCCATCGGCAGGCCCGGATGACCCGAGTTCGCCTGCTCGACCGCGTCCATCGCCAGGCCGCGTATCACGTTCACACTCCGGGATTCCACCGAACCGTCGTCGCTCGTCATTTCCGCTTTCTATCGGGTTGTGGGAAGGAGGCCGAAAAAACTGCGGGGTGGAGCAGTCGCTGTAAAGGTCAGCGTGAAACTCTTCGACTCAGGCGGTGAGGGGTGTCACGGGTATCACGCTCCGGGCAGCGGTACAGGCACTCGGGGTTTCACGCTGGGGGCGCCGGGGGTGCGGAGGACGCCGGGAGCCGGGTTCGCGGTGGGATCGCAGCCTTTCCGGGGCCGGCCGCGTGCCGGTCATTTCCTGGGGTGACTACCCGCAACGCCCTCGCGGCCTGAGACATCTGATAGTCGCGCGTCAACAGTGAACCCGGTTAACCCAGCCACCGAGAAAATCGGAGTCCCGAATGCCGGTGCGGGCTCAGCGGGTGCGGTGGACGCGGGGGTCGACGCCACCTTCCGCGTCGATACGCCCTGCACGTAGCACTCCGCGAGAGCGCTGATCAACGCCCTCTCGCTCCTCTGATACCGCCGCAGAACGGATGGGACGAAGCCGTCCCGCGTCGGCGGCACACGAAACTCCAACGTGCCCACACGCGTGCGCTGGGTGCGCTTCGTATACCCGTTGCGCTGTGCACGCCGGCCTTTCATACGCTCGACCCGACTGTGCTCGCAGAGGCGATCGTCGTCGTGGTTGTCCGGCCGAGGCCATGGGCGGAAGCGTTGCCGATTCCGCAGTCGGTGCATGTTGCGAGCGCGCGTGCGGCATTGAGAGCCAATGGGACACCGAATCCCGCCGTCGTGAGCGCGCGCCACCCGCGTGTGCGGAGTTCGGTGTCGCATGATGTTCGAATCGCGCAGTCGGCGTCGCAGGATGCCGCGCCTGCGATGTTCGCAACCTCGCGCGGCCGCGACTCGGCCGTCGCCGGCCCGCGGTCGTGTCCTTGAGCGTCTCCGCCACATCACTGCCCGCGCTCAGCGCCGGCCACAGGCCGACGGCCATGGCGGCGAGGAACTGTCAGCAGCGTACTGAACAGCACCACCCGCAGATCGATCGCGGCCGAGGGTGCGCGCAGCGCCGCGCCCTGCGCCGTTGCCGACACGACATCGGTGGCGAGGCGGCCGAACACCGCGCCGACAATCCGAAGACAATATTTTCCTTGACAAATGAATTCGTCGGTGCCACCTTTACCCGCATGACCAACGCCGTCCACATCATCGACCGGGCCGACGACGCCACCGTCGCGCTGCACCCGCTGCGGCGCAGGATCCTCGAGCATCTGCAGGAACCGGATTCGGCCGCGGGCGTTGCCCGCGCTCTGGCGATGCCGCGGCAGCGGGTGACGTACCACGTTCGTGAACTGGAGCGGGCTGGGCTGGTGGAGGCGGTGGAGGAGCGACGCCGGGGCAATTGCACGGAGCGTGTTGTCCGAGCGACGGCGCGTGCGTACGTGATCGCGCCGCAGGCGCTGGGCGCGATGGGAGCCGGTGCGGTGACGGACCGGTTCTCGAGTGCCTACGTGGTGGGTGTGGCGGGCCAGACGTTGCGCGACATGTCGGAGCTGCGGAAGGCGGCGGACGCGAGTGGGAAGTCGCTGCCGACGCTGTCGTTGCAGACGGAGGTGCGTTTCGCGAGTCCGGCCGACCAGCACGATTTCGCGGAGGAACTCGGGCAGGCGCTCGGCGCGCTTGCGGCGAAATACCATGATGAGCATGCGAAGGTCGGGCGCACGTTCTGTTTCAACCTGGTGGGCTACCCGCGTCCAGCGGAGCCGGCGGGATCACATGCTGAGGGAGGAGAGGATTCGTGAAGAAGCTGCGATTGGTGGCCGGGATGGCGGTTGCGAGTCTGGCGATCGGACCGGGCGTGGTGCTGGGGCAAGAGCCATCGGCGGAGCAGGTGGCACGCATGATGGAGCTGGGGAAGCCGGGTCCGGAGCACGAGGAACTGGGACGGCTGGCAGGCGAATGGGATCAGCGGCTTCGCGTGTGGCCGTCTCCGGGAGCGGAGCCGATCGAAGTGACAGGCACGTCGGAGAACCGCGCCATCCTTGGCGGCCGCTTCATCGAAAGCCGTTCGATGGCTTCGTTCGGTGGCGAGCCGATGGAATCGGTGACGATCCTGGGATTCGATCGCAGGCACGGCGAGTACACGCTGATCGGGCTGGACACGCAGGGCACGTACTGGGTGACAGCGCAAGGTCCCCGGCAGGCGGACGGATCGATCGTGATGAGCGGAACGGACGACGAGGTCACCATGGCTCATATGCAGGTCTACGATTTCGTGCTTCGCATCGAGAGCAGCAACCGGTACGTGATCGAGATCGTGTTCCATGATGAAGCGCACACGCGGGGCGGTGGTGCATTCAGGATGATGGAGATCGTACACACGCGGAGGCAGTCGTGAGCACGGGAACGGATGCGGGGACGCGGTCGATCGAGATGGAGATCACGATCGATGCGCCGGCGGAGGCGGTGTGGGCGGCGCTGTCGACGGGCGAAGGTCTCGAGCAGTGGTTTCCGCCAACAGCGAGGGTGAAGCCCGGCGAGGGTGGCTCGATCTTCCTGTCGTGGGGTGCGGGCGTCGAGGGAGAGGGCCGCATCGTGGTGTGGGAGCCGAACCGGCGGATTGCGTGGCGTGAGCCGTTCGAAGCGGACACGCCGGTGCGGTTCCTCATCGATTTCGAACTCGAGGCGCAGCGAGGCGGGTCTACGAAGCTTCGTCTGGTACACTCCGGTTTCGGCGAGGGGGCCGGTTGGGACGAACAGTACGATGCGACGAAGGCGGGCTGGACGTACTTCATGTTCAACCTGGCGTGGTACGTGGTTCGGCATCGCGGGAAGTTGCGGCGCCTGATCTCGTCACGGCGGTCCACGACGCGGCCGGTGGAGGAGGTCTGGAAGTCTCTGCTTGCGCGCACGGGCATTGATGCATCGAAGGCCGGGCCGGGAACGAGTTACACGATGCGGCTGGACGGCGTGCAGAGCGGTCAGGTCGAATACGTGCGCGAGCCGCGCAACTTCGCGGGCACACTGACGTCGCTCGATGACGGCCTGCTCTTCATCGAGCTGGAGTCGGGCACCCCGTCATGGCACTGCGGAGTGTGGGTTTCCGTGTACGGCATGAAGGAGGAGCGGGCCACGGCGCTGCAGGTCGCACTCGACGAGATCATGGACGCCGAATTCGGCGCTGCCTGATCGGCAGCGCGCCGTCACCGCAGGAAGAAACCGCTGCGAAACGGATCGGCCGGATCGAGCACGAACTCGTGACGGCCGGTGATGAATGCGCGCCCGCCGACCTCCGGGATCACGGCGGGCGCGCCGCCGAAAGTTGTCTGTTCGACGACACGTCCGGTGAATCGTGAGCCGATGATGCTCTCGATCGAGATCATCGTTCCGATATCCAGCTCGCCGCGTGCGTGGTGGATCGCTACACGCGCGGACACGCCCGTGCCTGTCGGACTGCGGTCGACTTCGCCGTCGGCGAAAATGCAGACGTTGCGGCTGTGCGCGTCAGGTGACAGCGCTGGCCCGGTGAAGATCGTTCCGTAGAGGAACGCGAGGTCCGGATCGGTGGGATGCTCGATGGTGCGCGCCGCAGTGACGCCGGCCTTGATGGCGTTGCCAGTCTCGATCAGCTGTCGGAGTTGTCCGGGCTCGCAACGCAGACCGACGGACGCGGCATCGACGAAGGCGTAGAACGCGCCGCCGAACGCCAGGTCGAAGACGACGTCGCCCACTCCGTCGATGCGTACGGAACCTCCGAGTTCGAGCACGTACGACGGCACGTTGTGGAACGTCACGCGATCGACACGCTCCGCCGAGCCGTGTGCAAACGCGGTGACAGCACCCGCCGGCGTGTCGATGCGCAGTGTCGTAATCGGAGGCGTGGCCCGCACGATGCCGGTCTCGATGACGACTGTCGAAACGGCTATGATGCCGTGGCCGCACATCGTGCTGAAGCCCTCGTTGTGCAGGAACAGAACACCGAAATCCGCGCCGGGTGTTACGGGTGGCGTCAGGATGCAGCCGTACATGTCGGCGTGCCCGCGTGGCTCCCACATGAGCGCTGTACGGATCGTGTCGATGTGCCGGCGGGCGAAACGGCGGCGTTCGAGAATCGTGTCGCCTTCGAGACTCGGCAAGCCGTCGAGGATGACGCGCAGAGGCTCGCCTTCCGCGTGCGCATCGATCGTGCGGACCACGGTCGGTCCGGGATTCCATTCGTGCCACGCGCGCGCGTGCAGGTTCATCGTGCACCGGATCCGCTGGTGTTTGCGAAGTCCGCGTCTTCGGGCGGTCTGAACGCGAGGTCGATGGCCAGCCATAGCGTCCGCGAAACGGGCCATGTGAGGAGCGGCGCCGCGATCGCGGCGGCAGCCGTCCCGTACAGGACACCGTTCCACGGCACGTCAGGCCACAGGATCCACACGAGCACCGCGATCAGCACCGCGACGGCTGTTTCCGCAATCATGAAGTTGATCATCCACCCGCCGGTCCAGTAGTCGGCGTCCTCGTTGCGCTGAAGGAGCAGCCCGCACGATGGACACGATTCGCGCAGCTTGAACCACGAGTGGAACAGCGGGCCTCGCCCGCAGTTCGGACATGCCAGGCGGAGCGCCCGGACAAGAAGCACGCCTGCGCACGGCTTCGGGCGAGCGGGTGTTGACCGCCCACGATTCATCCTTGCTCCCGCGTGAGACAACTGCGTTGGCCAACCGCAATGATCGCTGCCGGGCCGACCGGTGTGCAAGCGATGGCCGCTCGAACGACCTCCAGAGTGATGCCGCGGTTCGCGCGGCTGAAACGCACACCGTTGGAGGCGACAATGCGGTTCATGGCTACGCGGCGCACCGCCCGCGCTTACTCGTTCCCTGCAATCGCGGCGCTCGTGCTGGCCGGTTGCACGGCGGGCGCGCTGGGCAACAACGACGCCGAGACGACCCTGACGGATCGAACCGGCAAGCAGGGCGAGGAAACGGAAGGCAACGGCAGGAGCACAGTCGATGCGATAGCGGCGAACGTGCCCGTGTCATCGCTGGCCTCGCCGGCGTCGGTCATGGGCCTGAACGCGGTGGCGACCGCTGCGCGGGCAGCCGGCGACGGTCGCTCTGTCGATCAATTCCGCCGCACCAGGGCGAACGAGCTGCACGCGGCTGCGGACCCGGACTTCAACACGGAAGGCTACGCCGGTTTCGACGACAATCCGTTCCTTGCAGCGACCGGCAATCCGCTGTCCACGTTCTCGATCGATGTCGATCGCGCGTCGTACGCGAATGTGCGTCGCTTCCTGCGGGACGGCCGGCTTCCGCCAACGGATGCGGTCCGTATCGAGGAACTGGTGAACTACTTCACGTTCGACGATCCTGCGCCGGCGGCCGACTCGCCGTTCGCGGTCACGACCGAGCTGGGCGATGCGCCGTGGCGGCCGGGTCACCTGCTGCTCCGGATCGGGCTCCAGGCGACGGCCGTCGAGACAGAGAACATGCCTCCGAGCAACCTGGTGTTCCTGATGGACGTGTCGGGCTCGATGAACTCGCCGGACAAGCTGCCGTTGCTGAAGCAGGCGTTCGGCCTGCTGGTCAATGAGCTCGGGTCCCGGGACCGTGTTGCGATCGTGGTCTATGCGGGCGCCGCCGGCATCGTTCTCGAGTCCACACGGGGCGACCGCAAGGAGCAGATCATCTCGGCCATCGAGCGGCTCGAGGCCGGCGGCTCGACGGCCGGTGGCGCCGGTATCCGTCTGGCGTACGACGTCGCGCAGCGCAATCACATTGAAGGCGGCAACAACCGCGTCATCCTGGCCACCGATGGTGACTTCAACATCGGTGCATCGAGCGACGCCGAGATGATGCGGCTGATCGAGGAGAAGCGTGGGCAGGGCACGTTCCTCACGGTCCTCGGCTTCGGTACCGGTAACCTGAAGGACTCGAAAATGGAAACGCTGGCCGATCACGGAAACGGCAACTACGCGTACATCGACGGCATTGCCGAGGCGCGCAAGGTGCTCGTGCACGAGATGGGCGGAACCCTGCTGGCCGTCGCGAAGGATGTGAAGCTGCAGATCGAGTTCAATCCGTCGAAGGTGCGCGCGTACCGCCTGATCGGGTACGAGAATCGCCTGCTGGCGGCGGAGGACTTCAACGACGACACGAAGGACGCCGGCGAGCTGGGCGCGGGACACTCGGTGACGGCGCTGTACGAGATCGTGCCGGTCGGCGCGGCAACGGATGTCGAGATCCGGGGCACGGACCCGCTGCGCTATGGCACGGCTGGCGAACGGGCTGCCGACAGCGATGAACTGGCGTTCGTGAAGGTCCGCTACAAGGCCCCGGATGGCGAGCGCAGCCAGCTCCTGGAGGTGGGCGTGGCAGGGCGTACGACGACGTCGAGCGCGGATCTTACGTTCGCCGCGGCGGTCGCTTCGTTCGGCATGCTCCTGCGCGAGTCGCCGCACAGCGGCAACGCGACGTTCGACACCGTGCTCGCTCTCGCGCGCGACGGCATGGGCCGCGACGTCGGCGGCTACCGTGCGGGCTTCCTCGAACTGGTCGAGACTGCGCGCACTCTCGCCACGAACGTGCCGGCCCGGTAGGACGGAGCGGTGGATGTCGGGGCCGACGGCCAGAACGCCGTCGGCCCGACCGCTCAGTTCCGGATCGTCACGTACCGACTCCCCTCAGAGCGGACCTTCTGGCACATGGCCGGCGCGCATCGCGATGACCTGTTCGACGGTGAAAGGCGAGGCCAGCAGTTGCGGGGCCTCGTGCCAGGCACGGAACAGGTCCGCGATGAAGTGCATTCGTTCGCCGAGGTCCGCCCAGTCGACAGCGGCACTCTCGCGCGGGCTGTCGGGCGTCGGATCGATACGGCCGAGCAGGGCGACCAGCTCGGCCAGCTCGGCTCGCACGACGGATGACGGAAACGGCGCCGGAACATCCCTGCCGAGCCGAACGAGCTGGCCGGCCACATCGAGCGTCATGATGCGGTCCGTCAGGCTGCGGCGTAACCGCGAGCGCGCGTCGGCAACGAGTGCCGCGGCGGCACGATCGAGCGGCGTCGGTCCGCCGGCCAACCGTGCGAGCTGCCGCCTCGCCCGTACGATCCAGTTTCGCCGTGGGAAGAGATCGGCCAGCAGTCGGTCGACCAGAACGTCGGCATCCGGCAACGGCGAGTCGAGGGCGGCGGCGATCTCGTCCTGCAGCCGGGTCTGCTCGTGAAGACCGATCTCGAGGTTCGACAACAACTGCCATTGCGCGGCGAGGTCGGCTTCGCGGTCGGACATCGACCGGTGCAGGTGGAGGATCGCGTCACGCAGAAGGCCCTTGCCCTCCGGTGGCTCGCCTGGTGGCATGGACTCGACGAACAGCAGGACGGCCGATTCGTCGAGCGGGCCGCTGGCTTCGACGAACCGGAGGAACCGCGAGAGGTCCCGGCCAATCTCCGTAAACACCTTGATATTGCCGCGCGAGACGGCCTCGCTCGATCGGCGTAGTGCGTCGTCGAGCCCAAGCCGGCGACGAATGGCCGCGCGGACTACTACCACGTCCGCCCGCGCCCCCAGTGCACGGAGCGCCCGGACCAGCGCATCCGCAACCGGCGACCCGAAGACGTCCGCTGACAGGCGCGCCACGGCAGCATCCAGGTCCTCCGCGCGGATCGTTCGGCCGGCCTGGCGCGACGCCCAGGTCGCCATCGCACACCAGTTGGTCCACGGACCCGTTCGCGCAGCAAGCGCGGTTGCCAGCTCGTGGTAGCCCTGGGTCACCCGGAGGTTGCGGACTACCGGATCGGGCAGGCGCTCGATCTCGTCGATCTCCGCTTCATCCGGGTACGCGCTGCGTGGCATCGATGATCCTTCCGTGATGATCCTGAACGTGGCTGACGCTATCGAAGCGGCCTCACTGGCGGAAGGTGGATCTTCTGATAGCGGTTTGCGGAGATCGGCGAAACCGCTGAAGTTGAAGGCGCTGGTAGCGACTGTTATCCGGAGGGCGATCATGGCCACGTCAGCAGCCGAAGCGTCACCCCGCCTGCACGGCGATCCGATTCAGGTGGATCGTACCGATGCCGGCGTTGGCTGGCTCGTCGGTGTATTGCTGTTCTCGTCGCTGTGCATCGTGACGGGACTCATCTGGGACATTTCGTGGCACCTGACGATCGGGCGGGACACGCTATGGAGCCCGCCGCACGTGCTCGAGCAGATCGGCGCCGGCGCGGCTGGACTGGCGTGCGGGTTCCTCGTTCTGCGCACGACGTTGGCCGGATCAGTGGAAGCGAAGGCCGGGTCGGTCCGCTTCTGGGGGTTCCGTGCGCCGCTCGGCGCATGGGTCGCGATCTGGGGCGCCTTTGCAATGATCTTCTCCGTGCCATTCGACGACTGGTGGCACAACGCGTACGGCCTCGACGTCGAGATCCTCAGTCCGCCTCACATCGTACTGCTCGCGGGTATGCTCGCGATCCAGCTGGGCGCAATGCTGCTGGCGCTCGGGATGCAGAACCGCGCGGGCACGGCCTCGGTCAAACGCCTCGGATTAGCGTACGTGGTGGCGGCGGGCGCGCTCACAGCCATGGTCGCCATCGCGATCTCCGAATACACGATACAGCCGAACCTCTGGCACAGCGGACTGACGTGGAAAGTCGCCGGTGCCGTGTTCCCGTTCTTTCTGCTTGCGACCGCGCGGGCGGGCCGGGTCCGGTTGCCGGCGACGGGCACCGCGCTCACCTACATGGTTATCTTCCTCGTGACCCAGTGGATCCTCGTGCAGTTCGAGGCGACGCCGAGGTTGGCGCCGATCGTACGGCCGCTCACGCACATGGCCGCGTATGGATTCCCGATGCTCCTGGTCGCGCCAGCCCTCGCGATCGATCTGGGCCTGCGCCGCTGGAACGGGATCGGCGATTGGAAGCTGGCCGGTCTGCTCGGCACCGCCTTCATCGTCATCGCCGTGGCCGTGCACTGGCCGTTCGCGACGTTCCTCGTCGAATCACCGCTCGCGCAGAATGATTTCTTCCTTGCGCGTCACTGGCCATACTTCAGTACGCCGGGTGACTTCGAGCGCGCATTCTGGGATGCGCGGCCGCTGTTGAGCGCCGCGTTCATGACCGACATGGTGATCGCAGCAGCGATTGCGACGCTGTCGGCTCGCGCCGGCCTTGCATGGGGCTCATGGATGCGAAAGGTCCAGCGATGAGGCACGCGCCCCGACCAGCGGCCCGAGTGCCGCTCGCCTGGCGAACGGCGGGTGCGCTGAGCATCGCCGTGCTGCTCACAGCGCACGTCGGCACATCCGATGTCTTCTTCGCGGGCAATGCCGGCCCGTGGAACATTCGCGTGAGCATTCGGCAACCAGGCGTGATTCCCGGCCTTGCCGACATCAGTGTTCGGGTCGCGGAGCCGGGCGTCGAACAGGTGTTCGTGACGGCTCGCCTGTCCCGCGAAGGCGGCGGCGAAGCGCCTCCGCCCGACGTGGCTACCGAGGTCCGTGGCGAAACCGGCCTGTACGCCGCACAACTCTGGCTGATGAATCCCGGTACCCACGAGGTCGCGGTAACCGTCGAAGGCACGGCGGGCCAGGGCGTGGCGAGGATCCCGATCGTGGCCGCCGCCACCCGGCAGCTCGAGATGGCGAGAGGTCTCCAGTTCCTCATTCTCGGTGGTGGCCTCTTCCTGGTACTCGGCCTTCTCACGATCGTCGGCACCGCGTCCCGCGAGAGCGTCCTGCCGGCAGGCACGCAACCAATGCCGGCCGACCGCCGCCGCGCATGGCGAGCCACGGCCGTGGCCACGCTCGTGCTCGGGCTCGCTCTCTACGGTGGCTGGGCCTGGGTACGCGCCGAATCCGAGTTGCACAGGTCCAGGCTCGACCGACCGTGGTCGTCCACGGCCACCATGCACGAGCGCGGCGAGTCTCGCGTCCTCGAGTTCGCGATCACGGAGGCGCTCTGGGTCAATCGCGATGACGACGAATGGCGAGTCCGCAACAACCGCTACCGGCGAGCCGACCTGATCCCCGACCATGGCAAGATGGTGCACATGTTCGTGGTCCGGGACGGCGACATGGCCGCGTTCGCGCACATACACCCCGAGCGGCTCGACGCCAATCGGTTCGCCGTCGCGTTTCCGCCGCTGCCGCCAGGCGCCTATCGCGTATACGCCGACATCACGCACGAGGACGGCTACGCCCACACGCTGGTCGCGTCCGTCGAGGCCGGTCCGCCCTCGCCACAATCGGCCGAACCGATTGCGAATCGCGATGGCGACCAGAGTGCCGATCCGGTACCGGATCCGGCCGCGGATCCCGATGATGCGTGGTGGATCGCCGGGACCCCGGTCCGGCCGGACAGTGCCGGATCGCAGGCCGCGGAAGCCGCCGTGCCGTCGACACCGGCAGCGGGCGAGGCCACCACCCGGTTGACCGACGGGTCCGTCATGCGCTGGCTGAACGCCGACGAACCGCTCGCGGCCGGCCGGGACGCGGACCTCGTCATCCGCGTCGAGAACGTGGAAGGCCGTGTCGTCGCCCTCGATCCGTACATGGGCATGCAGGGCCACGCAATGCTGAGCCGCACTGACGGCGAGGTTTTCGTGCATCTGCATCCCAGTGGCATGATCTCTATGGCTGCGCAATCCGTACTGAACACGGCCGGCACGGAAATGTCGGGCATGCACGAGGGGATGGACATGTCAGCGTCGGCCAATGTCATTGCGGGAGGGGACGGCACGATCCGGTTCCCGTTCGTTGTGCCAGCGGCCGGCCCGTACCGGATCTGGATTCAGGTGCGGCGTGGCGACAGCATTCTGACCGGATCGTTCGACACCGTGATCGTGGAGGAGGTCGGTTGATGAGGATATCTCCGGACGTGCGGGGCGCGCTGCGGTCGCTCCGACGGTCACCCGCGTTCGTGGCGCTCGCCGCGGTGACGCTCGGACTCGGCGCGGGAGCGGCCGGTGCGATGTTCGCCCTCGTTCGGCAGGTCGTGCTGGAGCCACTGCCGATCCGCGACGAGTCGGCGGTCGTTGTGACGTGGGGCAATCACAGGACTCGCGGCTTCGACCACTTCCCGTACAGCTACGCCGCGTGGGAGCAGATCACGAACGGCGCGAACGGTGTCGAGGCGCTCGCGGGCACGGACGCGTGGGGCCCGACGGAGCGACTGGTCGAGAATGGCGACGGTCTCATGCCGACCCGCTGGAGCCGCGTTCTCGGCGATTTCTTCGGCGTGCTGGATGTCCGCCCGGTCCTCGGCCGCTCCCTCGATATCACCGACGATGTGAGTGGTGGCGCGCGCGTGGCGGTCGTGTCGTGGGGTCTGTGGTTGCGGCGCTGGAACGGCGCGCCATCGGTCCTGGGCGCAACGCTCATGGTGAACGGCGAGTCGCACAGCGTCGTGGGTGTGCTGCCGCGCGAGTTCGATTTCCCGCGCGGCACGGATGTCTGGGTTCCGATGCGGACAGAGTATGCCGCTGGCACGACCGAGCTGCCGCGGATGGAACTCGATCTGATCGCGCGGCTGGCGCCGGGCACGTCAGGCGACAGATTCGGCTCGGAGATCGCGCGTGTTCTCGGCGACGATGCCGCGCTCGCCGATGCGTACGGCGATGTCACGCCGGTCGTACGGCCGTTCCGCGATGTCATGCTGGGCGACATGCGGCAGGTCGTGCTGCTGCTGTTCGCGGGATCGGTTCTGCTCATGCTCGTCGCGTGCGTGAATGTTTCGAACCTCGTGCTGATGCGCGCAGGTGACCGCGCAGCGGGCTGGTCGGTGCGGCGCGCACTCGGTGGGTCGCGCGCGCAGTTGACGGTAGGACCGGTTGTCGAAGCGGCAGTGATCACGGGGCTCGCCGCCGTGGTCGCCGGCATTGTCACCGCGGGAAGCCTGCGAGCCGTGCTTCCGCTCGCGCCCGCTGGCCTGCCGGTTCTCGAAACTGTGCGGCCCGATGCTGCGACCTGGCTCCTCCTGGCCGCTCTGCTCTCCGTGTGCTGCGCACTGCTTGCCGGCATACCCGTCTGGCGGGGGCGTGGGCCCCTGGATCCCGGCGGGTTGCTGCGATCCGGTTTGCGTGCCGGTCCTCGCCGCAGGCGAACACGCACGGCCGTCGTCGCCGGACAGGCCGCCCTGGCGCTCTGGGCCGTGGTTGTTGCCGCGCTGCTCGTCCGGTCGCTCGCCAACCTGCGCGCGCTCGACACCGGCTTCGATCAGACCGGGCTGTACGTCGTTCAGATCGACCATCGTCACGACATGTTCTCGGTCCCGCCGGACTGGCCCGACCGTCTGGCTGCCGCAACGGAATCGCTCATGCGTGAGCGCGGCATCGCTGCCGCTACTCCCGTGATCGTTCCGCCGCTCGTCGTGAGCGGCGGGTACGACTTCGTGCCGACTATCGAAGGCGAGGTGTCGCCCGACAGATCCCTGCCGTACGTGAACTTCGAGACCGTGATGCCGGAGTACTTCGAGACGCTCCGGCTGCCGATCGTCCGCGGCAGGCCGACAAGCGACGCGGATGTGGCGGGCTCGCAGAATGTGGTCGTCGTGAACGAAGCGGCCGCGCACGCGCTCTGGCCCGGCGAGGATCCGATCGGCAAGCGTATCGAGATGCCGTGGCCCGGCTACGCGGACATCATGTGGACCGTCGTTGGTGTTGCCGCTGATGCCCGCTACCGCGCGCTCCTCGACGTGCGGCCATCGGTGTACGTGCCCTTGCGCCAGATGACGCTTTTCGCCGCTCGCTGGATCGCGGTCCGGACCGCAGCGCCGGTGGACCTGATGAGCGTGGTGCGCGATGCTTTCGCGACCGCCGATCCGGGGGTCCGCGTCGTTGGGGCAACGTCAGTGCCCGAGCGTCTGTCGACGCCGCTCGCCCGCCCGCGCTTCGCACTGACCATTCTCGGCGCGATCGCCGCCATCATTCTGCTGCTGGCCGCTGTCGGCGCCTATGGCGTAATGGCCGCCGGCGTACGTGGGCGAACGCGCGAACTGGGCGTACGCATGGCATGCGGCGCCACACCGATGAATGTGGGCAGGCTCGTGATCGCCGAGGGCATCGTGATGGCAGCGCTGGGCACCGCGATCGGCATTGTCGCCGCACTGGCGACCGGCCGGTTCGTCGAGACGCTGCTGTTCGGAGTCCGCGCTCACGATCCGGTCGTACTCATTGCCGCGGCAGCCATCGTGCTTGCAACCGCTGTCGCTGCCTGCGTATCGCCTGCACTGCGCGCGGCGCGCACGGATCCGCTCAGCGTGCTGCGCTCGGACGGCTGGTCGTAGTGCTGCCGTATTGCGCTCAGCAGGGCGGTACGCTAGCATTCGAAATGGTCAACACGCATCGCACCATCGTCTCCGTAGTGGCGTTTCCGCGACCCGGTCGGGGGAGTTCCCGGGCCTGGTCGCGACCGGGCATGTAGCGTCCACGAGCGGACGACTGCACCGGGCACTCCCCTGATTCGGGCGGAGTGCCCTTTTTCGTTTTCGCGATCGAGCGCTCCGCGGTCCTGCAGGAACCGGAACCGACACAACGGAGCACATCGATGCGAATGACAAGTCTGTTCGGCCGCCGCCTCCGCGAGCGCGCGGCGGATACCGAATCCACCAGCCATGACCTGCTTCTCCGCGCCGGCTACATTCGCCAGCACGCGGCGGGTATCTACTCGTGGCTGACGCCCGGCCTGCGATCGCTCCGCCGGATCGAGCGGATCGTTCGCGAGGAAATGGACGCAACGGGGGCGCAGGAGATCCTGATGAGCGTCGTGCAGTCCGCGGATCCATGGAAGGCGACAGGTCGCTGGTCGTCGATCGACGCCACGCTCGTGCGGTTCCGTGACCGCCGCGGCCGCGACATGGTGCTCGGCATGACGCACGAAGAGATCGTGGCCGAACTGGCGGCATCCGAGATCACGTCATACAGACAGTCCGGAGTTGTCGTCTATCAGATCCAGACGAAGTTCCGGGATGAACTGCGGCCTCGGGCCGGTCTGTTGCGGACGCGAGAGTTCATCATGAAGGACGCGTACTCGCTCAGCATCGACCAGGCCGGGCTCGAGCGTGCATACGCCGGACAGGCGGAAGCGTACCTGCGCGTTTTCGAACGTACAGGACTGCGCGACGTTCGCGTCGTGCGATCCTCGGCGGGCGACATGGGTGGCCGCGTAGCGCACGAGTTTTCGGCGTTGCACGAATCAGGAGAGGACACGGTCGGTCTGTGTGCGCGGTGTGGCGATGCGGCCAACATCGAGTTGATCCGCGGCGACATGTGCGGGACATGCGGCGCTGCGCTCGAACTGCGCAGAGCCATAGAAGTCGGCAACATCTTCCAGCTCGGCACGCGCTACTCCGAGGCGCTCGGCGTTCGCGTGACGAATCGCGATGGCCATCTGGTACCGCTCGTCATGGGCAGCTATGGCATTGGCATCAGCCGACTGCTCGCCGTCCTGGTCGAGCAGCATCACGACGATGCCGGCATCGCGTTGCCGGCTGTCATCGCTCCCTTCGACATCCACCTGATGACGACAGGCTCCGTCGATGTCGCCGCGGGCGAGGTCGCCGACGAACTGTACGGATCGCTCGAGCAGGCGGGTCGCACCGTCCTGTTTGATGACCGCGACGTCCGGGCCGGTGAGAAGTTCGCTGACGCGGATCTGATTGGCGCTGCGCTTCGCGTGGTCATCGGCGCGAAGGCGGTCGGGTCCGGTCGCCTCGAGGTCCGCGAACGCAGAACCGGCACGATCCAAGAGATCGATGTCGAGGGCGCGGCTTCGAGTATCGGTCGCATTCTCGACGATGTAACACGCCGGGAATCGGTCGAGGGAACGGCTGCAGCGCTTGACAGGGCGGGTCCGGCAGGCAATCCCTTCCTTGATACCGGTTGACGAACCCGTTTCCAGCCGAAGTCCGGAGGCTCCATGCTCGTCCCACAGTCCGTGATGCACGGCGCGACGAAGGCGCTGTCGTTCGCCGCCTGCGCCCTTGTGATGGTCATGCCGACGGCGCTGGCCGCGCAACAGCAGTGGATTCCGCCCGTACCGCCGGAGTCCGAGCGCGACGCCGACCGGTACATCCTGCGCGGAGAACGACACGGCATCTCGTATTTTCCGCGCGTAAGGCACCCGCAGGTCGAGTACGAAGCGGGCAGCACGCTCACGTTCGACCACTATCATACGGTCGATGTGATGTACACCTGGCTGCGCCGCTGGGCCGAGCAGTATCCGGATATTGTCGAGCTGTACGAGGTGGGCCGCAGCTACGAAGGCCGGCCGATCCTCCAGGTCACGCTTACGAACAGAAGCACGGGCGCCGCCGTGGACAAGCCCGCCGCGTACTTCGAGGGCGGCCGTCACAGCGGTGAGATCACATCGTCGGAATCGATACTCTGGCTGACGAAGCACCTGGTCGAAGGTTACGGTGCGGACGAACGCATTACCGATCTGCTCGACCGCGCCGCCATACACCTGCGGCCGCAGAACAACCCCGACGGATCGAACCTCTATCTGCACACGGCGCAGGCGAACCGGAGCACCGTCCGACCGATCGACAACGATGGCGATGGGCTCCTCGATGAAGACCCGCCCGACGACATCGATGGCGACGGCGTGATCCGCCAGATCCGGTGGAAGCCGACGATGCAGGGCGAGGACACGATTCCTCCGAACATGGTACTCGACGAACGTGATCCTGAAGGCCGCCTGATGCGGCCGGCACGCGCCGGCGAGACCGGCATCTGGCGTGTCGCCTCCGAAGGAATCGACAATGACGGCGACGGCCGCATCGACGAGGATGGCATCGGTGGCCTCGACCTGCACCGAAACTATCCCGAGAACTGGCGCCCGGACACCGGCAGAGACGAGACCGGCCGCGGCTACACGCAGTTCGGCGCGGGCGAGTTCCCGCTGAGCGAGCCCGAGACGCGCGCCACCGTTCTGTGGCTGCTGTCGCACCCGAACGTGTCGGTCGTCAACTCGATGGACACCCGCGTGCCCATGCATCTGCGCCCGCCCTCGACATCGAAGAGCGAAGAGCGCATGTACCCCGAGGACCTGCGCTACTACGAGCGCTTCGACTCGATCGGACTGAGCATCACCAACTACCCGTGGGCCGGCGATGTTTACTACACGTATGCCACCCGCAACCGCGAGCCGGAGCCCGGCCAGGAACTCGAGGGCAGCCCGCTGTTCGGCCATGGCCCCGACTTCGGTTACTTCTACTACGGCTCGATCTGGTACGGCGATGAGTTGTGGAACGGCGGCATCATGGGCGACGAGAATGGGGATGGCGAGCGCGACATTCTCGACGCCCTGATCTTCGACGACCGCGACAACAACGGCGAGGGATTCCTCGACTGGACGCCGATGAGCGTGCCGCACCCGGTCTGGGGCGATGTCGAGATCGGCGGGTTCCATCCGAAGTTCTTCTCGCAGAACGGACCTCCACGCGTCCTCGAACACTGGGCTCGCAACCAGGCGCTCTTCAATCTCGAGATGGCGACGCACCTGCCGCGGCTGGAACTGCTGGAGCCGCAGGTCCGGCGAGTATCGGCCGACAGCGACAGTTCGACCTGGGACATCGAGGTCCGCTGGCGCAACTCCGGCCAGCTGCCTACCGCACTGCGCCAGGCACAACTCGTCAAGATCGT
>DATKCF010000176.1:0-8123 GCA_035513345.1 Longimicrobiales bacterium | reverse complement strand
GCAGGGCGAACTTGCGGTGGACGATCCGGCACCCGTCGCGGAATGGCAGGCGGCGCGTGATCCGAGACGTGAGATTCTGGTGGCCGATCTGCTGCGCATGTCGAGCGGTCTCGACTTCGACAATTTCGGGCTGAACCCGGGAAGTTCATACGACGCGGCGAACGAACATTTCCGGATCTACTTCGACGCGCTCGACGTTGCGGCGCACGCGGTCAACCAGCCGCTCCGTTTCTCGCCGGGCACAGTCTGGCGCTACCGGAACTCCGATCCGCTGACGCTGATGCACATTGCGCGGCGAGTCGTCGAGGCGAGGGGCGACGATTTCCTGAGCTTCCCGCAGCGGGCGCTCTTCGACCGCATCGGCGCACACAGTTTCGTCCTCGAGACCGATGCATGGGGCAACTTCATCATCACGGGGTTCGACTATGGCGGCACGCGCGACTGGGCCCGGCTGGGCATGCTGTATCTGCAGGGCGGCCAATGGGATGGCCAGCGCGTGCTGCCTGCGGAGTGGGCATCATTCGTGTCGACGCCGGCGCCCGGCGACCCGGGCCGTGGCTACGGCGGCCTGTTCTGGCTGAACCGCGGAGGCGCGCGGGACCGGCTCCCGGAGGACGCCTACTGGATGGCCGGCTACATGGGCCAGATCACGATGATCATCCCGTCGCGGGACCTGGTGGTCGTACGGCAGGGTCCGAGTCCGGGCGGCGATGGCGAGTACATCGAGGAGTTCCTGGTCCGCGTCCTCGGTGCGATCGAATGATGCGAAACGGGCCCCGGCGATACGGCGATCGCGGGGGCCCGTTCACTACGGCTCGAGACTCAACCGCCCGTGGGCTGAGCGTTCGAGACCAGCCAGTGGATCTTCCAGCTGCCATCCGCCTGGCGGCGAACCAGGTTGATGTACGCGCCGCTCTGCCCGACCGGTCCGGCCTCGCCTGTGGCAGTGATCTCGTACCAGCCCGAATCGACTGCCCAGCCGTCACCCAGCTCCATGGTGTAGACGTCGTGGATGTCGACCTGGGGCGAGTCGCCCATCGCGATCCGCTGCTGCAGCGCCGCCTCGATCGCCGCGCGCCCCTGGCTGAGCGGCAGGTTGCCGAATGCCGCGACAGCGTCATCGGTGAACAGGTCCGCGACCATGTCGGCGTGACCCAGGTTGAAGTGCGTCTCGTACGCGGTCACCATCTCCGTCATTGTGCCGTTCTCCGGCGGCGCTTCACCATCGTCCATCACGACCGGCAGACCAGCCGGCGGTTCCGCGTTGTAGTTCGTAACCACGCCCATGATCTTCCA
This sequence comes from Longimicrobiales bacterium, assembly GCA_035513345.1. Classification (GTDB taxonomy): domain Bacteria; phylum Gemmatimonadota; class Gemmatimonadetes; order Longimicrobiales; family RSA9; genus DATKCF01. The sequence continues at coordinate 6,827 of DATKCF010000176.1, read as the reverse complement.
CTGCCCGTCCACACGGTTGAAGCCCGTCAGGTAGTGGCCGGCTACGGAAATCGCACCAGCGTCCGGCACCGTCGTCTGGATGTCGTAGTCCCCGATTGCCACGGCATGGTCGCCGAACACCCTCAGTTCGCGGGTCGAGAGGTTCAGCGTCGGCGTGCCACCCATTGCCGTTTCGAGCGAAGCCAGTATCTCGTCCCTGTTCTCGAGTACGCTGCCATCGGCGCTCAGCCACACCGCAGAGTCCGCGTACATGTCCGCCACCACCGAAGCATGGTGCATGTTGTAGTGCTGCACGTAGTCCAGCCGCAGCGCATCGATGGCCGCTTCGTCGGCGCTGACGTCCACGCCGGCCGATTCAGCCGCGGCATCCGTGGTCATCTCGTCTTCGGCCGGTTCACCGCCGCACGAGACTGCGAGGAGTGCGACACAAAGGACAGGCAGGATACGCGACTTCATACTCACCTCCGGTAGGGGTGTCGTTGGAGAGCAAAAAACGTCGCCGGGAAGCCTTGACGGTATGGCGGGGTGGCGGTCCGTGTCAAACGCCAGTGTCGGTGTTTCTTCGGGTCCGGCTATTCGGGGAACGCCGACGGCAGCGAACGCAGGTAGAGGTACATCGCATCAAGTTCGACGTCGGTCGCCTGTCCGATGAAGGGCCATGGCATGAACTGCGCCTTGAGCGCGTAGCCGTTGGGCGTAACACCGGTGCGCATTGCGGTACGGAACTCGTCATTCGACCAGTGTCCGAGCCGGCCCGCGGGTGTGATGTTGAGGACGGGCGGCGACCCATCCGGCCCGTCCGTGCTTGTTCCGGCATAGTTCTGCGTGTGACAACCGGCGCAGACTCGGGCGAGGTACTGGCCGTACTCGACGGTGGGTCCGGCGGGCGGCGCTGGCGGGCGGGGCGCGTCGTGGTCTATCGAGGTTGCCACGATCAGGCCGGGCGCCTGATCGGTCGCAACGAGGAGCCTGCCGATCGGTCCGAAGCTGGGTTCCGGTGTCAGGTTGTGGACTGGCGGCGCTCGCCTGATCCATGCGATCATTGCGCCGACATCGGCGTCGCTGAGGTGGTTGTACTCTGGCGACGGCATGATGAGGAGCGATCGGTCGTCGTCGCCGATGCCATGGCGAATCGCACGCGCGAAGCCGGCATCGTCGTAGCGGTTCCCGGCGCCGCCCTCGCCCGTGGTGAGATTAGGCGAATACAGGACGACAAACGGTGCCGCGTCGATCAGGATCCTGCCTCCGAAGTCCTCACCATGGCACTCGGTGCACCCCATGATCGTGTTGAAGTGTCTGCCACGGTCGAGACTGGCCGAGTCGGACGGTATCGGAATGGCGTTCGCGGCCACGTCGTGCGTCGCGTTCAGCTTGCCGTTCGATACGGTGAAGGCGACGACGCCGGCGATGGTCAGGAGCACGACAATTGCACCGAGGATGTACGCTGCCCACTTGAGGAACGTCCTCATTCCGTCGGCCTCCGTGTCATGTCGGTGATGGTCGGACGTGTGCATTAGATGCCATCGGGGCGCATGACGCAAGGCCGATCGATATTTCTGTTCTGGCTGCCGCTGGCCGCGACATGGCTGATGATGGCGGTCGAGGGTCCGTTCCTTGCCGCGGTGATCGCGCGGCTGGCGGATCCCGTGTTCAACCTTGCAGCATACGGCGTCGCATACGCGTTCGCACTGCTGGCCGAAGCGCCCGTCATCATGCTGATGAGTGCGGCGACGGCGCTGATCGAGGACGGCCCGAGTTTCCGCAGGTTGCGCGCGTTCACGTACGTCCTGATCGCGGCGGTCACGGCAGCCATGATGCTGCTGCTGGTTCCCGCCATCTACCACGTGATCGCAGTCGACATGATCGCGTTGCCGGCGGAAGTCGCGCACCGCACGTACATTGCGCTGTGGATCCTGCTGCCGTGGCCTGGCGCGATCGGGTTCCGCCGTTTCTACCAGGGGCTTATGATACGGGATGGCCGGCCGCGTCTCGTGGCGTATGGCACGGTACTTCGCCTGAGCGCGATGACGGCGACCGCGTTCGGCCTGTTCTTCGGCTTCTCGCTGCCGGGCGCGTACGTCGGCGCCGCCGCACTGACCGCGGGCGTGTCGGCCGAAGCCGTGGCCAGCCGATGGATGGCCCGGGCATCGATCCGGCGATTCGCGACCGCCCCGCCAGCAGCCGGTTCGAACGCCGCAACGCTCGGTTTCGGCGGTATCCTGAGATTCTACTATCCGCTCGCGCTCACCTCGATGATCGGGCTCGCGGTACAGCCTCTGCTCACATTCTTCATGAGCCGCGCGCCATCGCCGGTCGAATCACTCGCCGTCTTCCCCGTCGTCAGCTCGCTCGGGTTCCTCTTCCGGGCAATGGGACTGTCGTACCAGGAAGTCGCGATCGCGAAGATGGGCCGGTATCACGAGCACGCGCGCGCACTGGGCCGATTCGCCGTCATACTCGGCATTGTGTCGTCCGCCGGCCTCGCTCTCGTGGCGCTCACGCCCCTCTCCACGTTCTGGTTCGGCACCGTTTCCGGCCTGAGTCCCGAGCTGGTCCGGTTCGCGATCACGCCCACGATCCTCTTCATCCCGCTGCCGCTGATGTCCGTACTGCTTTCGTACCAGCGCGGCATCCTCGTCGTCGGACACAGCACCAGGCCGCTCACGTGGGCCACGTTGATCGAGGTCGCCGGTATCGCAATACTCTTCCCCGTGCTCGGCTGGAAGCTCGGAATGGTCGGTGCCACCGCGGCCGTTGCCGCGTTCATTGCCGGTCGGCTGGCCGGCAACCTCTACCTGATCCGGCCGTGCATCCGCATGCTTGGCGACGCTTCGGCGACACCGTCCTCTCCGCACCCGTTCGGGAGCGACGGGCCGCCGCGAAGTGACGTCGCCTGAATCCGTTACCGAACGTCATCGGCGGGGGCTTCGACCGGCCACAGCCGTCGACCGCGGCACGGGCGAGGCGGGGTGGGGTAATGGCGTCTCATCGCGAACTTCGGTATATTGAGAGTTCCCTTGTCTCCACAGGATATGAGAGCATGAACGCACGGATCGACCTGGCGGCGAAGGCCGCATTCCTGTTTTCCGCGGTACTCATTGCCGCCTGTCAGGGTGGCGGTTACGAGGCCGCTCAGAATGCCGCGCTGGACACTGATGATCAGAAGGCGAGCTACGCGATCGGCCTGCAGATCGGCGGATCACTGGCTGACATCGAGGATCACGTCGACATGGACGCGTTCCTGCGCGGGATGCAGGACGCGATGTCGGAGCGCGAACCGGTGATCGCGCAGGCGGAGCTGCAGGAAGTGATGATGCGGTTTCAGCAGACGATCGGCGAGGAGCAGCAGGCGAGGATGGAGGCGGAGAGCGCCGCCAACCTGGAAGCTGGCGAGGCGTTTCTGGCGGAGAACGCCGCGAAGGACGGTGTGATGGTGACGGAGTCCGGGCTTCAGTACGAAGTGATGCGGGAAGCCGAGGGTCCGAAGCCGACCCCGGAGGACGAGGTCACGATTCACTACCGCGGCACACTGATCGACGGCACGGAGTTCGACAGTTCGTATGGGCGTGGCGAGCCGACTACGTTCCAGGTCGGCGGCGTGATCGCGGGTTTCGCGGAAGCCCTCCAGCTCATGCCGGTTGGCAGTCAGTACCGCTTCGTGATTCCCGGCAGTCTCGGATACGGGCCGGCGGGCAATGGCGCGATGATCGGGCCGAACGCCACGCTGATCTTCGAAATCGAGTTGATCGGCGTAGGCGAATAGCGGATCGAACCTCAGTCGAGAGGCTTGGCGGGCGTCGTCGCGGATCACGCGGCGGCGCCCGTTTCCCGTTCAGTCGTCGCGGATTACGCGGCGGCGCCTGTTCCCGTTCAGTCGTCGCCATCGTGGCGGCCCTGCGGCGCATCCATTCCGGATGCCGGACCGCGCCGTTTGCGGCCGATGTGCTTCTCCCAGAAATAGCCGGCGGTGTTCGCGGCCTGGCTGACGATGAGCAGGCCGCTCATTGTGGTGGCCGCGAGCCCGTTGGCGTGCGCTCTGGGTGCGCGCAGCATGTCGGTGTAGAAGCTGCGCGGCTCGATCCGGACGTTCGTGTTGCCTCGCTCGGTTTCCTTGATGTGGAAGTAGAGTGCGCCGCGGCCGTAGCCGAAGTGCTGGCGCAGGAACCCCTGGAGACCCATGTGATGCCTGTGTGTGACGACGGCGTCCGGCACGACGAACGCGGGGCGTCCGACGTGCGCCCAGCGCGAGCTGAGTTCGCGGTCCTCGCCCGCGGCGCGGACGAAGATGGGATCGAAGCCGCCGACCTCACGCAGCTTCGCGCGGGATACGGCCAGGTTGTTGGAGGTCAGGAATGTCGCCCGTCCGGCGTTCCGGTTGTAGTAGCCGTAGAGGTAGTCGACGAGGACCTGGCTGGTTCTGGCGAAGACATTGTCATCGAGCCCGTTCACGATCGGCCCGCTCAGCAGTGCGTCAGGATGTTCCGCCAGGGCTTTTGCGTAGGCGCTCAACCAGCCCTGGGACACTGTGCAGTCGTCATCGGTGAACGCGATGCAGTCACCGGTCGCGGCAGCGACGCCGGCATTGCGCGCTACGCCCGGCCCGTCGTGTTGGCGTCTCACGACGCGCACGGCAATCCGGTGTTCGAAGGAACGCGCGACAGTGCTGATGGGCGGATCACTGCCGTCATCGACGACGACGACCTCGAACCGGTCGGCGGGATAGTCCTGCGCGGCCAGCGATGCCAGGCACTCGGCGAGCTGAGTATGCCGGTTGCGTGTCGGCACGACCACGCTGAACGATAGCGCTCGCCGGGCGGACAGCCTGGTGTCCTGACCCATCAAGCGGTTCCTTCGGCGGCGAGGCTGGCCCGATCTTCGGCGGTCAGGTACGTCGCGCGGTCGAACTCGAATTCCGTGAGCATGTCGAGTGCATTGCCCTTGCCGATGGCGTAGCCGGTCGCTTCACCCAGGCTTTCGAGCGTGAGGGTCACGAACGTCGCAAGCAGAGTACCACGGGGGATCTGCTCGACCTTGCCGATGCGCCGCACATCCGCGACCGTGCGGCGGAACCTGACCAGCGGGATCAGCGGTGAACCGATCGCGTATGCAATTCGCTTGAGAACCGGCCAGGCAGCAGCGCGTTTCGCCGCGAACACGCGACCGCCCCGGAACCGCAGGCCGATGGTCGGCCGCCATCTCGACATGTTGAGGTGGTACGTGCGCGCTTCGGGCTGGAGGCAGAGGCGTCTGCCCTTCGCGCGCTGGTCCCAGTGCAGCACGCTCTCGGCGATGAGCATCTCCTCGAGCCGGTCACCGTACTCGAGCAGGATGTCGCGCCGGTACGATCCGTTGTGGCCGGGGATGTGATCGATGTCGTCGTCGCGCTTTCTTGCCATCCACAGGCCGTACTCCGGCAGCAGGTTCGCCCAGCTCAGCGCGGTCCCCGGATTCGCGTTGTGCATGCCGGGTCCCACCGCGACAAAGCCTTCATCGAGGGTACGTGTCAGAGTCTCTGCCCAGGCGGGATCCGGATGCGAGTGCTCCTCGCCGAACGCGATGTACGGCGCCTTCGCTTTCAGGATACCGGCCGCGCGGGCGGCGGCAGTCGAAGGCATGGCATCGATGCGGACGACGCGGTGTGAATGGAACGCGGCCATGTCGCGTTCATCGGGCGCCGCGTCAGGTCCGGGCATGGAGACGAGCACCAGTTCGATCGCGTCGGCGATGGTCTGGCGAGCGAAGTGCCGGACCGTCCGCCTGATGTCCGCATAGTCACCGCGCGAGATCAGTATGACGGAGAGTTGTGGCGTATCGGACGTGTTCATTCGTTTCTCGTTCATTGCGCGGGCAGCGGTGCGTTATTGCGCGAGTCCGTGGCTGCGTGACGGTGCGTCCGCACGACCATCCCGCCTGCTGCCGCCAATCCCGCTGCTTCGATCACGGCGAGTGCTTCGATGCCATCCTCGATGCCGGGTGAGGCGGCACTGCCGGTTCGAATGCTTTCGACGAATCGGTACAAGGCGGCCAGGTACGACGGTTCGTTGCCGGGTGCGCGACGCTTCGCCCGCAGGTATGGCACGGCGCTCGCCGAACGCAGCACGTTGCGGAGCTGGTCGCGGCGGGCGCCGGCCGCGTTCCTGCCGCGTAACTCGACGGCCAGTGATTCGTACCGGCGCACGGTCGCAGACCCTGACTCGCCGATCAACTCGACCGTGTCCTGTTCCGGCCCCGCAGCCGTGAACAGCGATTGTGCGATGACGCCGTCCTCGAGTTCGAGTGTGAGGGCCGCAGTGTCGCCTTCGTGGGTAACCGAGCCTACGGTGGCGCCGACGGCGACCACTCGCCTGCCGGTGATGTACGGGATCAGGTCGGCATGGTGACTCGCCAGATCGAGCAGGACGCCGCCGCCCCCGCCGGTATCGGAACGCCAGCCACCGCTCTGCCCGTATGTCGAGAAGCACGAGCGCACCGCGATGAGCCGGCCGATCGTGCCGTCACCTGCGATAGCGCGAAGCTGAGCGAACAATCGATTGAACCGGTAATTGAACCCGATCATGGCGATGACATCGTTGTCGCGGGCTGCATCCTGCACCGATCGAGCGCTGTCCAGCGATGTCGCAACCGGCTTCTCGAGGTACACATGTCGGCCGGCGCGCATCACCGCGACGGCGGCTTCGGCGTGCATGGCAGTTGGCAGCGCGACGAGCACAGCGTCGACATCGTCGCCTTCGATCAGTTCCGTCCAGTCGGAAACCGCGCGCGCGTCAGGGACCCGATCCTGCGCACGACGCAGGGCCGCCGGGTCCGGGTCGGCAATCGCAGTGACG
>DATKCF010000175.1:0-12979 GCA_035513345.1 Longimicrobiales bacterium | reverse complement strand
GGCCGGCGTGGGCTCCGGGATCCTGCCCGTGTGCGGAACTCGAAGTGGCGACGGCACCGAATGCGGCGATCAGGGCCGCGGTACGCACGGGAATCACCGAGGGCTGGTCTCGGGCGTACCCGGACCGAAACCCCAGTCCCGACATGACTCGGTGGAGAACGGCCCGTGACCGGCCATGGTGTGCATTCGTGCGCTCGGCGAAGCGCCGCGCAGCAGGATCGGACCGGACCAGCGTTCGACGTCCGCGGACGCCTCAGCGGTCACGAAAACGAGGAACTTGTTGTAGGCGATGGTTCCGGAAAGGCTGCCATCGTCGGCGAGCGCGCCCATACGGGTCACCTGATCGAGCGACGGCGTTGCGGCCCAGACGACGAGCGCCGAGCCCGCGGGCCGCAGACCGCGCGTCCGGATGTCGGCGGCATATGCGTGGTGACCATCGGGAGTGACCGCGACGCCGAACGGCGACTCGGCGAACCGCATGTCGACGGTGCCACTGGCGCCATTGGCGTTCGCGGTCGGGACGAGGCGCACGACGAACGGATCCGGCCCCGCGATCGGCGCACACACCGGCACGGTTCCGCCGCCGGTGTCGCCCGCCAGGTCTTCCGCCCACGGCCAGCCGATTGCGGCAACCGCAGCCAGGATGCACGCCAGGAAAGCGCTCGATCGTGCTGGAACTTCCAACCTGAACACCCGGACCTCATCGATACCGCGGAAAGTGGGCCTCGCGTCCGCGGGAACGTCGGGCGCGAGGCAATGAATCAGAATCGCGGAATCGCGGATTCCGGTCAAGGGAACGGCCGGCCGCACGACATGCGTGCGACCGGCCGCCATGGTCACGTCAGACGCGTGTTGCGTCTAGACTTCCTCTTCGCCCTTCAGCGAAGCGGCAATGCGGTGGCGCAGGTCCTCGAGGTGGGCGCGCTTCATGCCCGTCGCCCCGGGAATCGCCGCTTCGACCGCCCGGCCGAGCGCGGAAAGCTCTGCCCGGGCGGCTGGGTAGACGTCCGACAGCTCGGTCGCGAGCGCAGGAACGCCGCCGCCGCGGCCACCACGCCCGGCCGCAGCCGCGGGCGGCGGTGGCGGATTGAGCCTGTTGTCGAGCAGGCCAACATACGCGCGCTGCAGGGCACGGCGGTAAACGTCGATATCGGCGCCGGAGCCCAGCTCGCTGAAGATGCCCGCGCGGACATCGGCCAACAGCTCGAGTACGGGATACGCCCCTGCGGGTGAGCCGTGTGCGATCTCGCTCATGCGTATGAGGCGAGCGTTGCTCAGCAGCGAATTGAGCAGACCGGCCTGCGCGGACACGATCCTGGCGACTTCACCGCCCGGACTGAGTCGGCCGAGAATCTCACGGTCGAGGAAGAACTCCGGTGTGCGGAACGCCTGCTCGTTGAGGAACGCGACCGCCTCCTTCTGTCGCGCCCGGCTGATCGGTTCGAAGCGGACACCGGTCTGGCTGCCGTACTTCTCCTGTGAGTTGTAGCCGCCGACGATCGCGTTGACGTGGTTCAGTTCGGTCCGCCACTGCCCGATCATGCGGCCGTACAGGTTGTTCAGGTCATCCCATCCTTCGGTCGGCTTCAATGTGGCTGGCAGCACCCACTGCATGCCGCGCTCGAGATTGGCGATACCCCAGCGTGTCGCCTTGACCGCGTCGTAGTCACCGACGGCTTCCGTCAACTCGCCCGGATCCGTACCCGAGCTGCCGGATGTCGAGAAGCGGAGGTACGGCTTCGTGTCCTGCTCGCGCGCCCATTCATCCAGCGTGGCGCGCTCGTCGTCCGACGATTCCGCGCCCGGGATCGGCTTGTATCCCCACATTGTGGCCCACTTGTCGTACGGCCCGATCTGCGGGATCAGCAGGTCGACCGGGATGTTGTCCTCCGGCTGGACGACGTAGTTGAACCGGGAGTAATCCATGAGCGTGGGTGTATGGCTCATGCGCCGCAGGAACGACTCGTTGCGCAGCGAGTCGGTCGGATACATCGAGCTGGCCTTCATGTTGTGCTGGAAGCCGAGCGTGTGGCCGACTTCGTGCGCCATCACGTAGCCGAGCAGCTTGCCCATGAGGTCATCCGGATACGGGAACTTCCTGGCCCGCGGATCGAGCGCGGCCGCCTGCGTGAAATACCACGTGAGCTGCAGGCGCTGCACGTTCTGGTAGAACTGGATGTGCGCGTTCAGGATCTCACCGGATCGTGGATCGTGGACGTGCGGGCCGGACGCGTTTTCCGTCGTGGATGGCAGCCAGCGCACGACCGAGTAGCGTGCGTCCTCGGGCGACCAGTCGGGATCGTCCGGCGCGACGCGACCGATGATCGCGTTGCTGAAGCCTGCCGCCTCGAACGCGGGCTGCCACGACTCGATCGCCTCGATGAAGTAGGGGATCCATCGCGTCGGCGTGGCGTGGTCGAGGTAGTAGACGATCGGTTCGACGGGGTCCGACACGGCCGCGTTCGGGTTCTTCTTCTCGAGGCGATAGCGCGTGATGTAGCAGGTCTCCTTCACCTGCTGGCCCTCGTCGGTGTAGTCCGTGAAGCGGACCGAGAAGTAGCCGACGCGGTTGTCACAGAGCCTAGGCATCATCGGCTCGTCAGGCAGCCGGTGGAAGCTCCAGCTCATCACGATCGTGTTCGACGGGTTCGTGTTGGTCGCCCCGCCCCGCCCGCCTGCGGGTGCAGCCGCACCGCGGCCGGCCGCCTGCGCGAACGTGAGTGTCGAGTAGACGTTGACGTTGTCGACGAACGGCGTCGCGCGCTCGACCCACGAACGATCGGCATCCACGTTGCCCGGGATCCTGGCACCCGGCCCGAGTTCGGCCGGCGGCGAGGTGAACAGCCGCGTGACATCGACAACCATCGTGCTGTCCGGACCGAACGCCGCGATGTCGAGCGCCGAAATGATCGGATCGACGTTGGCGTTCTTCACCGCCAGGTACTCCGGCCGGCTCGGATCCGCCACCGCTTCGTACGAGACACCGCGCAGCAGAAGGCGGTTGCCACGGCGCTCGAAGCGGAACACGTCGTTGCCCACGGCCTGCCCGCCATAGCCGATGCCGAGCGTCGTCTGCGCGATTTCCTTGACCAGCAGGATGTCACGGTCGAGCTGGTTGCGCGGGATCTCGAACAGCAGCTTCTCGTCGATACGGTGCACCTTGAACATGCCATCGCGCGTCTGCGCGTCCTCCGTCACGACTTCGGCGTACGGCTTTGGACCTGCCGGTGCATCCTGACCCGCCCCGCCCTGGCCACCGGTCCGGCCGCCGCGCTGGGCCATCGCATCAGCGGGCACGACGCTCACGAATGCGCCGGCCGCGAGCAGCAGTGTCACTGCTCTCAGTGAGTTGTTTCGCATGGGACCCGCTCGATGGGGTATATGTAGCTGAGGCGACCGCGTCCGGCGCCCGGGTTAGCTCGTCGGCGGAGTGTCGGCAAGCCGGAAATGAGTGGGTGATTGTGGGCTCCGGCCACGGCATTTGTCAAGCGCGCGTGTGAGGCCCGCCCGCCACGCCGGGCCCTCCGTTCACCGCCGCGGGACGGGCAGTTCGTCGAACGGGCTATGAACCGGCCATCTGGTTCCGGCGTGCCAGTGATTCGGCGGTAAGGATCACGAAGTCGCCCGCGCCCCGGACCTCGTCCGTGAAGGCACCGACATCGTCGACCGCATCGACGAAGATGATCAACTGGCGAGTGCCCGGGCGGTATCGCTCGATGTGCTCCGGTACGCCCGTACCGTTGCGTACATGGAACGAGCCGACGAGATGGGCGACCTTCGCGGTCGGGCTGCGCATCAGCGACTGGACGATCGAATACGCCATCGTCGCGTCCCACAGTGCCTGTGACCAGTAGCCGCCCGCGTTCGCGCCCGGATCGCTCGTGCCGCCATGACCCGCCATGATCGCGTCGAGTTCCGCGCGGTACGCGTCCGACGGCCCCGCGTACGGCAGCGGCGGAAGGTACTGCATCGCCTGGTCGCTGAGCCGCCGCAGCGCGTCCGGACCTTCCCGCGAAACGAGATTGACGTACCGGCGGGGCGCGTTGGCCGCGATGATCGGCACGCCCCTGGACCTCGCGTTCTCCACTACCGGCCGGTAGTCCTCCTCGTAGAACGTCCACGGTCGGGCACTGCGGCGGAACTGGTCCTCCGTGATGATGCCGTCGATGTACTCGTCGAGCACGTACTGCACATCGCGCTCGAACATCTCGAGCGACAGAACCACGCCGGGCTCGCCGGATGCCTCCAGCGTGGCGTCGCCCGCACGCGCCGCCGCACGGTTGGCGATACGTTCGAAAATCTCGAGCTGGAGGCCGTGGCCGACCCGGTCGTTGTGGCTTTCGCCGAGCAGCACGACTTCGGCTGCACGCGTCGCTTCGATCACGTCCTCGAGCGACGCCGGCCGGCCGTCACTCGTGTAGACCTGCCACGTCGATGGGTCCGGCGGTTGCGGAATCGTGTCCTGTGCCTGAAGCGGCAGTGCCGTCGCGGAACAGGCGGCAAGGGCGCTCAGAAAGGTCCGATAGCTCATGTCGTGAGGATACCGCCAACTGCTCGCGCTGGCGAGGTTGCGACAGGAAAAGCGTGCGACTCGAACAGGCGGGTGTACTGCGGGACCGTCCATGCAGACCTTGCCGCCGCGGGCTGCAACCGCTTCAGCTCAGTGTGACAGACGCTGCCTCCCACGCCGCCTCGTCCTCGTCCTGGAGGATCACACTCGACGTGTCGACGCTCACGCTGCCACCCGCGATCCGCACCGGGTACCGGTCCATGCCGCGTGTGGCACGGCCCGAGATGAACGTGCCGTCCGGCTGGTACTTCGACTTGTGCTTCGTGCACTGGAACTGCGACTCGTTCTCTCGCCATTTCAGCATGGTGCGCTGGTGCGGGCACGAGAGGGCGAACGCGTACAGGTGCGCGCGCCACCGGACCAGGATGATCTCGTTGTCGCGGTCGATGGTGACACCATCGGCGTCAGGCAACGGGTAGGTCACACTGCCATCATGGCTGCGATTGCCGGTGCCTGAATCGAACGGCAGTGCAGCCAGTTCGGCGTGCGCCAATCCGGCCGCGGCGAAGAACCCGGCGAGGGTAGTGGCCGCGCCGCGAACGAAATCGCAACGTGTCGCCTTCGATTCGTCATGACCGAGGCGAGGCGCATGCTCGCAACCGGCGCAGCCGGCCGGGCCGTTTCGAAGCGGATTCATGCCTGGAACACTCCTTACGCCGCAACGGTGAGAAGCACGCCGAGAAAGAGAACGGCGACCCACAGACTGGTGCTTCGCAGCGACGCGCGCCGGAGTCGCGTCCAGCCGCTCGCGTCCAGCCGCGCGCGTCCATCGCGTCCCGCTGCAGACGCCGGCCCGCAGCCTGTATCGCGAGGCCGTTCACCAGCAGAAGCACGAAGCCGCCCATCTTCAGCCAGAAAACGGTCGACGGAAGGAACACTTCGACATCGGCCATCATGAGTGCGACGCCGCTCATGATGACCACCGCCAGCGCCGCCACCACAGGCAGATGAATCGCGGTCAGCTCGCGCAGAAACCCCGATCGGTCAGGGACCACACCACGGACGACGCGTAGCGAGGCGCGGTCGAACGCAAGCGCGAAACCGCCCGCCACCAGGAGGCCGCCAAGGTGAAGGAACGCAACCGTCGCCGACAGCGCCGTCGAGCCCGGGTACAGGTCCGACCATGGCTGCGCGAACGTCGCCAGCCCTTCGATCAGACCGGCCATCAGTCCCGCCGGAACGGTGGAATCATGATCAGGTAACCGGTCGTCGCCACCCCCATCGCGATCAGCGCTACCCGCCTGTGTGCCGTCCGCAAGCGACCGTTAGGCGCCACGGTGCCCGCCTTGCTCACCGTCAGGCCCGTCCACACGAAGCCCGCGTCCGCGAGGATCATGATCATGCTGTGAATCAGCGTGCGGGACTCCACGTTCGGATCACGCCTCGCCTCCTGCAGATTCAACCCGCCCGTCACGGTGTTCACCACGAACAGTCCACCGAGCGCGCCCGCCAGCGGACCATCCGCATACTTCGCCCACGCCGGTTGATCGCCGACGTTCCGCAACAGCACCTCACCGATCACGACCTGCGCCAGGAACAGCGGAAGCGTGGCATAGCTGGCTACACGGTGTATGTCCAGCCGCGTCGAGTACCCGTCGGAATACTCGAACAGGCCCTGAACGCTGTGTGGCACGACGAGAGGCGGTCGGATCGCCGTCAGCCGCACGACCGGGAACCGCTCGCCGGGATCGCGCAGACGAACGATCGATGGCGGCCGCTCGTCGGGGTCTCGCAGACGAACGATCGATAGCGGCCGCTCGTCGGATGCCGTGACCGCGACTCCACCCGCTTCCACAACGCAGGCCGGCCACGGCTCGCATCCGGGCAGGCCAGCACGTCGGGCCTCGCCCATCGAGGACGTACCGGACGCTACCGTTATCAGTAGCCACGTGAGGGTCGCTGCCTGCATCGAATTGATCGTCCCAGGGATCCAGTGCATGCCGGACGCGCCCGGCCCACGGTCAGGTGGCAATGTCCAGTCCGGTGATCCATCAGGCGCGTAATATGTTGACATGTCGTGATTTAAGGCGACACACCCGTTCGCCGGACGGCCCGGGCCCACCAACCCTTTGCGCGGAACGCGAAGATCCTGCGGAGTGGCGCGCGCGCAACGTCCGGCCGCGCCTTGCGAGCGGGCGCGCAAGTAATGGCTGGTCATGCGGATCGGCGGTCGGTTCGGGAACTGGCACGGAAGCTGTCGACGCGGCGTTGCCGACGACTGGCGTTCGACACGTCGCCGACGTCTATGGACGGCGGGCTGGTGGCGCGTCACATTGGCGCCTCGCGACCGTCGATCGGCGTGCCAGCCGGTCGTGGCCGTCGTCGAACGATCGTCCTCGGGGGAACGTGCTGTTCTGGATCGGTGTGACAGCCGGGCTGGTCGTGCTGCTGCTGGTTGCGCAGCTGATCTACCTGGCGATGGTGCTGTCGTGGGAGGACCAGCAGACGCGCGGCCTGCGGTACTATGGCCTTCCGCCCGCCGGTCGCGAAGCGTTCAAGCGACGACTTCGAACGCACGCGCGGCTGCTGTACCCGATTCTGCGAGTGCTCGGCAGGATGTCCACGTTCACGTTCGAGAAGGCCAGCTTTAGCCATCGCGGTGTTGCCGGCCCGCGCGGAACGTGCGGAGAGGACAGCTTCGCGAAGGCGGACGGCTATGCAGGGAAGCCCGAGGTCGTGTTCGTCGTCACGCAGATGAAGTGCGGCACGACGTGGATGCAGCACGTCGTGTACGAGGTGCTGGAGCGTGGCGGCGGTGACATTGTCGAGTCGGGTCGCACACTGTACGCGGTGTCGCCGTGGCTGGAAGCGCGCAAGAGCGTGCCGGTCGAGAAAGCGCCGCTGGTCAGTGAGGAGCGGCCATCGCGGATCATCAAGACGCATCTGCCGGTTCGGCTCTGCCCGTGGAGCGCGGGCGCGAAGTACATCTATGTCGCTCGCCATCCGGTCTCGTGCTTTGCGAGTTGCGTCGACTTCGTGGCAACGAACATCGGTACGCTGGCTCCCGGTGTGGAGGTCGTCGAAGCGTGGTTCCGCGCGCCCGACGGGATGTGGTGGGGCACATGGACGGATCACGTGAAGGGCTGGTGGCAGCGGTCGAAGGAATCGGACAACGTGCTGTTCCTGCACTTCGAGGACATGAAACAGGACCTTGCGGGCGTGGCGCGGCAAGTCGCCGCGTTCCTCGGAATGGCGCCGCTCACGGATGAGGAAGTCGGCCGTGTCGTCGAGAAATGCGCCTTCGCGTACATGCAACGGCACAAGGACGCGTTCGAGATGAATCCGCCGCACATTCTGCAGACGGACGCGGAGCTGTTCGTGCGCGGCACGGTGGATCGGCACACGGACGTTCCGGACGCGGTGCGCGAGCGGCTGTCCGCATGGGTGGCGGCCGAGATGCAGGACAGCGACTACCCGCTTGCGATGCACTATGCGGATGTGGCCGGCGCGAGCACCGGGAATACGGCTGACCGCTGACCGGCCGGGATTTCGTCAGCGGGCAGCCGTTCCGAATCAAGGGATCGGCCAGTAGGGATGCGACGGAATATCCGGATCGAGTGCGAAGCGTTCGTCCACGGCGAGCATGTTGAAGCCGACATCGCGCATCATGTTCCAGCCGTGGCCGGATATGATGTCGTAGGCCCGGCCGATGAGCGCGCGATGGGTTCGCAGCCAGCGGCCGAGATGCGGAAGGTCGAAGAAATGCGCGGTCTGGCTGACGTTGATGAAGAGCCGCGAGCCTGACGAACAGCAATCGGGCACGACCGTCTCGCGATCGGCAAAACAGACGCGGCGAGCCGGATCCGTTTCGGAGTACTTCCGCTTGCCGGGCCCGTCGCCGGAGATGCAGAGGATGAGTTGTCCGCGCAGCTCACCGAGTGTGGGCCAGCCGAGCGCCATGGCGCCCTGCATCAGGTCGGAGGGTCCGATCATGAGCTGGCCGGGCGAGAAGATGCGATCCGGATCGGGGCAGCACTCGAGGATGTAGTCGTCGAATCGCTGAGCGAACTCATTGTCGGTCCATGGCCCCTTCTTCAGGTCGATGTACACCATCATCGGGTCTTTCGGCTGCTCGCCCGGCCCCGTCGCGTGCCATTCCCAGATCTGCTCGAGGTATTCCGACAGCGGCCGCGCATGCGAATCACAGCCCAGCCCGTGGCGTACACACCAGTCCCACTTCGTCTTGTACTGGCTGATGTCGATCTCTAACCCGCGTACATTGGCCGCGTACTGCAGCGCCGGATCGAACGGCTTGATGTCGTACGAGTTGTGCGAAACCTTGAAGCCGACATCGTGAAGCGTCAGGTCGTGGATGGACAGCATTGTCGCCTGCCTCTTTGACGGGAGCTGGCTGGCCCGGCGTCACGCTCGAGCCGGGAGATTGCGAGGCAAATGGCGGCACGGCGGCAACAATTGCAAGCGGCATCGCCCGCGTACTGGCAGCGCGCTTGGTAAACTGGTCCTTCGCCCGGGCACCTGGGTCCGTGCGCGGCGCTACCCGGTCGGCTGAGTCGCGTCGACCTGCTCCATCGCGGTCACGGTGTCACGGTTGACCAGGATCCGGACATTGTTGCTGCCGGTATCGACCGGCACGACGAAGAAGAACTGCTTGCGCGGCGGCCAGGCAACGGCCAGGCCGGTGATGGTTTCGCCGTCCGCGAAGCGGAGGCGGACGATGGTGGAACCACGACTGCGCGGATCGTCCGGATCCAGATTGTGCTGGTCGTCCCTCGCCGCGTTGCCATCCAGGTCGCGCACGAAGAACAGCGCCTTGAGGTCGCTCAGGTTGACCTGAATCGCGGGACCTTCGGCAGGCCGGAGGTGGAATATCATTCGGTTCGGGTCGACATCGAGGCTCGTGCCCTTGAGGACTCGCCCATCCTGGTATCGCGCTACGACGTGTTTGCTCATCGGCCTGTTCCCGGCTTTGACTGCAGTTCCGCACGCGTTCGAACGCCACGCACGGTCCGCGCATGGACGAAGACGGCTGTTTGCATCAGTCTCGGCAGCGAACCGTCCCACCATGAAGGGCGCCGACGATCGAGGCTTCAGTCTTCGCGCAGCGCCGATGCCGGATCGACACGCAGGGCGAGGCGAGCCGGCACCCACGCGGCCGCCAGCGCGACGCCGACGAGCAGCGTCGCGGCCGCCGCCAGGATACGCGGATCCGACGCGTCGACGCCGAACAGCAGAGCTTCCAGATACCGCGTCAGCAGCGCAGCGCCCGCCATTCCGGCAACGACGCCGGCCAGCGCGAGCAATGCCGGCGCCTTCAGAACGAGACGCGCGACGTCGTGGCTGGCCGCGCCCAGCGCGAGCCGCAGTCCCATCTCGCGGGTGCGGCGCACGACGGAATACGACACGATGCCGTACAGGCCGACGGCCGACATCAGCAGGCCTGTCGCGCCGAATGTCGCAAGCAGGGCGAGGACGACGCGCGTTCGCGCCGTCGCACGCTTCCTCAGGTCGCCCAGTGTCGTAATGCGGAACAGCGGCATGTCGCTCTCGATTCCGGCGGCCAGCTCGCGCGTCGCGCCGACGAGGGCGTACGGATCGCCGCTGGTTGCCACCAGGAGCGTGCCGTACGCGACTGGTGCCTGTCCGCGCGAGAAGTAGATCGCCGGCATCGTGCCCTCCTCGAGCGAGCCGTACGGAACGTCCGCCACGACGCCGACGATCTCGGCTAGCGGGCCGTCCTCCGGCGTCAGGTCATGCGTCACGCCGATGCGATGACCGATCGCCGAAGCACCGCCGAACAACTCGGCCGCCGCCGCCTCGTTGATCACGGCAACGGCCGGCGCGCCCGGCCCGTCCGCGCCGTCGAACGTCCGGCCCGCGCGCACCGGAATGCCCAGCGTCGCGAAATAGGCGTCCGACACGGCGTACGCGACCAGCCCGACATCCATGTCGCCGTAGTCGATCGGCGGCTGGTCGTCGACCTGCCTCAGGCCGACAATCTCGCAACGTCCCGCAAGCGGTGCGCACGGCGAGATCGCAGCCGCGTGGACACCGGGCAGGGCTGCGGCCCGCTCCAGCAGTGTCGCTTCGAACGCGCGCAACTGATCCGCCGTGTCGCCCGGGCCCCGGTCGTACGCTACCGCGAGGACCCCATCGTTCGTGAAGCCCACGTCCACCGCCGACAGCCGCGCGAAGCTCGCAGCCATGAGGCCTGCGCCGGCGAGCAGGATCAGCGTCAGCGCCAGTTGCCCGGCCACCAGCGCGGACCGGCCGGCGTCCCGGCCGACGATCCCGCCCACTGTCGACCGCCCGCCGCGCAGGTCGCCGCCAAGGTCGAATCGCGACGCATGGCGAGCGGGCAGCAGACCCGTCAGCAGCGCGACCAGGATTCCGCCGGCCAGCACGACGACATCCACTCGAATCGCATCCTGCGCCATGAACTGCATCCCGCGCGTGCCCGTCAGGTCGAGCGCCGAGCCGGCCGCCAGCGCAACTGCATCGCGGCCGGCGAAAGCCAGGACCAGCCCGAGCACACCGCCCGCACCGGCCAGCAGCAGGCTCTCGACCAGTGATTCGCGGACCAGCCGCGCACGGCCGGCACCCAGCGCCGCACGCACCACCACGTCCCCGCGGTTCGCCGACGCACGCGCCAGCATCAGGCCCGCAACATTGCCGCACGCGATCAGAAGCAGCAGCAGCGCCGCCACCGACACCACCGCCACCGACACACGCGCCACAGGATTCACCATCGCCGCGAGGAACGGCACCATCGTCACGCTGTGTTCACCGCCGCCGGACGGATCCGGATACGCCTCCGTCAGCGCGGCGCCCAGCAGCTCGCCTTCCGCTCGAGCCTGCTCCAGAGTCACACCATCGGCCAGGCGACCGAGTACCCTCAGCCAGTGAGCCCACGCCAGCTGCAGCCGCCGCGGACCCTGGATCGCCGTGATGCCCGCGACAGGCACCCACACATCCGCACCGCCCGATACACCCGCGAACCCCTCCGGAACGATCCCGATGATCTCCAGCTGGACACCGTTCAGCGTCAGCATCCGGCCGATCACGGATGGGTCCGAGCCATACCGCGACTGCCAGAATGCATGCGACAACGCCACCACCGCTGCCGGCCCCGGTTCCTCCTCCGCGGAACCGAACAGCCGGCCCGCGCGCGCACGCACGCCCAGCAGCTCGAAGTAGCCCGGCGTCACGTACTCCACCCCCACACGCATCGCGAATCCATCACCCGTCACCGTGTTCGTCTGCGCGGTCCAGCCCGCCAGCGATTCAACCGAACGCATCGCCTCACGCACCTGCACGAACTTCGGCCACGACCACGGCATCGTGTCCGGCGCCAACTCCGACCGCTGCGCAAGCAGCAGATCCACCGTCACGATCCGCTCCGCTTCCGGATACGGCGGCGCGTCGAGCAGCGCCGCCCGCAGCGCACCGAACAACGCCGTGTTCGCACCGATGCCCAGCCCGAGCACGAGCACGATCACCAGCGCGTAGCCCGGACGGCGCGACAACCGGCGCCACGCATAGCGGATGTCCCCTGCGATCCCGCCCATCGCGCCTTCCTCCTCGCGCCGCTCCCAGCGCGCCTCTCCGATCGAATCCAGCCCGAACCGCAACAGCGCACCACGAGTTGCGCCACGCTCCCCCAACATCCACAACTCGCCTTCCCACTCCTCCAGCCACTCGCGCCGCCGCATCACCGGCACGCTGCCCGAGGCGTACCGCAACAGCAGCCGGGACACTCGAAGCACCACGCCGCGGCGCCACCGCACTCCGCCCGCGCCCGAACGCTGGTCCCGAGCACCTCTGCCCGGCCGGTCCGATTCCAGGCGACGACTCATCCGCCGACTCGCCCGTCGCATTCCACGCGACGACTCATCCGCCACCTTCCGCGACGACCTCACCCAATGGTCGCACCGCCAGGTCACGGTACCGCTCCATGGCTTCGCCGAGCTCCAACCGGCCGGCTCCAGTCAGCCGGTAGTAGCGCCGGCGAGGACGCCGCTCGCGCTCCGCGATCCCCGCATCCTCCCACTCCCCGCGGACCAGACCGCGCTGCTCCAGACGCCGCAGAACCTTGTAGACCGTGCCGCCACCCTGCCCCGTCTCCGCCATGATGTCGGCGCCGTGCCGATGTCCTTCACTGATCGCCCGCATGACGAGGCTGGTCCCGATTCCTGTTGGTCGTGGGCTCATGGTCGGTGTCGTGGCCTTCATGTGATCGTATCGCGTTGAGTGACGCGAAGGTCTAGTGTCAGGTACCTGACACTAACCGCCAACCGTACACTCTGTCAAGATCCGCCTGCAGACCCGGTATTCCGCCCGCCGGACCCTCGAGGACCCCGTCTGACCCGCCTGGAACACCCACGCGGTCTGGGGCCGAGCGCCCGTACCACACGCCCCGCCCGGCACCGATTCCGCGCCCATTTCGTGCCC